>NZ_CBDCOT010000009.1:2215000-2786974 GCF_965219885.1 Curvivirga sp. | reverse complement strand
GTACCGCAGCTAAACGTGCGGAACGTAAACGCTTTGTTTTGCCGGAAAGTTCTTTCTCTTTACTCATCGTGGATATAGCCCGAACTGTTGTTTTAATTTAATCATATCCAGACACGCGGTTGCAACAGCGCCACCTTTATTCTTATCAGAACGATTTGCACGCGCCCAAGCTTGATCACCATTTTCAACGGTTAAAATACCATTGGTGATTGCTAGACCATAATTTAACTGTAAGTCCATAATACCACGGGCACTTTCGCCACAAACATAGTCATAATGTGTTGTCTCACCACGAATAACGCAGCCAAGACCGATATAACCATCAAATCGGTGTTGATCATTTAACTCTTGATTCAGGATTGCATAATTAATTGCACCAGGAATTTCCAAGGCACCAGCAACTTCAAAACGTTCAAAAGTTGCGCCTTCAGCTTCGATTGCTTCGATTGCGCCAGCTGCCATTTCATCAGCTAAATCCGCGTAAAAACGGGCTTCTACAATCATAATATGTGGCTTTTGCTCACTCATTTTCCTATATCCTATATCAAATAACAGCGAAGCAGCATTAAAAGATATGCTGCATTCTGGCGTATTCCCACACCCAAATCAATTGTCTGTTTAGTCAATTGAACGGCGTTCTACTACTTTTAACCCGTATCCGTCCAGCCCAATAATATTTTTATCTGTGTTAGATAACAAAATCATTTCATCAATACCCAAATCCAACAAGATTTGAGCACCAACACCATAATCACGTAAATCTTGAACTTCATCATCATCAACTGGAGGTAAATTTTCTTTTGCACGCACTTTGGAAGACAAGGATTTCGCATGGGGTTCACGAATTAAAACAATAACACCACGACCTTCATCACCAATGATTTCCATCGATTTTTGAAGTTCTGTATCCTTGCCACGTGACTTGTCCCCTAATACGTCTTCAAGCACATTCATGGCATGCATACGTACCATCACGGGACCACCATGAGTGATATCGCCTTTAACAAGCACGACATGTTCCGCATAAGACAGCTCATTAACATAAACATGCAACTTGAACTCCCCACCAAAAGCAGACTCAATTGTTGTTTCTTCACTACGACGTACCATATGATCATGACGACGACGATAGGCAATCAAATCTGCAATAGCGCCAATCTTCAAATCATGATGCTTTGCGAATTCAATAAGTTCTGGAAGGCGGGCCATCTCCCCTTCCTCATTCATGATTTCACAAATAACAGAAGATGGGTTTAACCCTGCCAAACGCGAAATATCGACCGTTGCTTCGGTATGCCCAGCACGCACCAAAACTCCGCCTTCTTTGCACACCAACGGAAAAACATGCCCCGGTGTCGTGATATCTGCATCTGTTGATTCTGGATCAATTGCAACAGCCACAGTGCGTGCACGATCTGGCGCAGAAATACCAGTTGTTACACCTTCACGCGCTTCAATAGAGACCGTAAATGCCGTGCCAAAACGGCTTGCATTTGATTGTGGCATCAAACGAAGACCTAATTCATCTGCACGTTTTGGCGTCAATGTCAGGCAAATTAAACCACGTCCATATTTTGCCATAAAATTAATAGCTGCAGGTGTCGCCATTTGCGCAGGAATAACAAGATCGCCTTCATTCTCGCGGTCTTCATCATCAACCAAGACGAACATACGTCCATTACGGGCATCTTCAATGATATCTTCGATTGGGGAAAGAACAGCTAGATCTGCATCTGTGGATGTTTTCATCACTGTTTCTTTTTGTTGATCTGACATTTTTCTACCTTTTGCAGGAGTATTTATCTTTAAATTATTCAAAGAATAACGAAATTAACCACGTGCGGCTAGTAATTGTCCAACATAACGGGCCAACGCATCAACTTCTATATTCACTAGATCACCAACCTCTGAAGCACCAAAGGTCGTTTCTTGTGCCGTATGCGGTATGATATTTACACCAAAGACATCCCCTTCAACCTCATTAACAGTCAAGGATACGCCATTCAAAACCACAGACCCTTTTGCTGCGATATACTTTCTTAATTCTTCAGGGGCACGAAATTGAAAACGAAGACTATCGCCTTCCGGCTCCTTCATGGTGATTTCTGCCACACCATCAACATGCCCTAAAACAAAATGACCACCTAACTCATCACCCATCTTCAACGCACGTTCTAGGTTTAATACAGTACCAACATCCCAGTTACGCGCTGTGGTCAAAGACAAAGTTTCTTCTGATGCCTCTACAGCAAACCAGTTTTGGCCATTCTCACATGCTTTTTCAACCACTGTCAGACATACACCTGAATGTGCAATAGAAGCCCCCATATCTATGCTATCAACATCATAGATTGTTTCGACTTCAAATCGTGTATCCCCTGCTTTGGTAACTGCACGGATACGACCTTTATCTGTGATAATGCCTGTAAACATAGTAAATCCTGACTTTTGGCCTAAGAAAACGAGCTTTTATTCTATGATAGGCGTTTTAAGGAAAAGTATCGAAAATAGCTAACAAAAAATCGCCTATATTCATTCCCAAATCGTCTTTTTTATGTTTCCATGATCTACATAATTCCAGACTGACATAAGGTATGCACTCAAATGCCTAAAAAAACGGCCTATCTTCTACATAGCGCAGATGTACATATACAAAGATTTAATCCTCTTATTGAGCCGTATCAGCGTGAATTCACGATCAAGCAAGTCGTTCGTAAAGACCTATTAGATAAAGCAGAAGAATTAGGTGGTGTGTCTGACCTGCTAAAAGAGGAATGTTACTCAGTTTTAAGAGAATTAATAAGCGAAGGTGCAGATATCATTTTAATTACCTGCTCCACTCTTGGTGTTATCGCAGATGAATATCCACAAGTCGATACCTGCAAAGTTCTGAGAATCGATAATCTACTAGCTGAAAAATCTCTATTATCAGGCTCTCATTTGGCTATTATTTGCGCTGTAGAATCTACGATAGAATCTACTATGGAGCTATTCAGTAATAAAGCTCATGAGCTTGATAGAGAAAATGTAGAAATCAATTTACATTTCGTATCAGGAGCGTGGGAAAGCTTTAAGGCCGGTAGATTTGAACAATATTCAAAGTCAATTGCAGGTTATATAATCAACAACACTGGTGATGCAGATACAATTGTTTTGGCACAAGCAAGCATGGATAAAGTGCCGGATTACTTGGTAAGTTTCACGCCTACTGTTTTTTGTAGTCCTCAATTAGGTATACAAGCTTTAATAGAAGAACTACATAACAATTCTTAAAATATTACGCTTCCTCTTATCACTCTCCTCATTATAAAGTTTATAAATTTCAATACCCTATCACTCTCATTTAATATTATTCAACTAATTGGTTGAATAATATTTTTAGATATGCTTATATTCAACCAATTGGTTAAATATAGAGATTGAAATGAGCAACAACTTAGATGAAATTTTTATGGCACTATCAGACCAAACAAGACGAGATTTGGTGCATAGCCTTGCGGAAAAAGAACAGACAATAAGCGAATTAGCTGCCCCATATGACATGTCACTAGCCGCCGTTTCGAAACATCTGAAAATTCTGGAAAAAGCAGGCCTTTTAAGACGCCGTGTTGACGGGCGCACACATTATTGTTCGTTACGCCCGGAAGCACTGGGCTCTGCCCTCGATTGGATCAGCATCTATCGACGTTTTTGGAATGACAAGTTGGATGCGCTTGAAAACATACTACCCTCATCACCCAAAGGAGAAGAAAATGCATAGCTTAACTTTAACGAAAGATTTTGACGTTTCAGTAGCAGAACTATTTAACGCGTGGAAATCACCAAAAATCCTACAACAATGGCTTGCTCCTGGCCAAACAGACGTTCCGACAATGGATATCGATTTCAAAGAAGGCGGAGCCTTTCGGATCACAATCATGCAAAGTGACGATTGCGATTTCAATATCGCTGGCGGTATCTACAAAACCATTGAAGAAGACAAGAAAATTGTAATGTCATGGCAATGGGAAGGCAGTGAACATCAAACAGAGCTAGAACTAACCTTTACTCATACAGGCGCAAATAGCTCAGAACTCATTTTAGTTCATCGTGAATTCCCGGAAGAAGATATACGTGACAACCATAAAAGTGGTTGGATTGGTTGCTTAAACCATCTAACGACCTGCTTACGCCAAAAAGCCGCATAAAAAAATTAAAACAGGAAGTTACCTAATTAACTTCCTGTTTCACTATTTATTTTTTAAAATTGTAAGGTGATCTTCGCCGCATTGTTGTGTCGACCATAACTCAAATCGCGGCATATCAATCAAGTCTTCAATCTTCAAAGATGCAATCGCCGGTAAACCGTCACCACCAATAATCGATGGAGCCCTAAACCAGTATATTTGATCAACAAGTCCAGCTTTCAAAAAGCTTGCGGCGACTTGCCCGCCACCTTCGATCAATAAACGGGTAATACCTTGATCGGCAATAGTTTCTGCGGCGGACACTACGTCAATCCGTCCATCCTTCATAGCATGGGTAGGTACAATAGACACAAAATCTGAAAGCTGTTCCTCAACTTCCACTGAATTTATCAACCATACGGGTGATTCTGCGTTTGCAATTTCAAGTAATTTAGGCCTCTGCCCTTTTAGACCTAACTTGCTATCCAAAACAATGCGTACAGGTTGGTCGACATCCCCTGCCCCAACAAAACGTGTATTTAGACTAGGATCATCAGCGATAGCTGTTCCTGCCCCTACCAAAATCGCATCATTCTGACTGCGTAACAAATGACCTCGCATACGTGCGGATGGACCAGTAATCCATTTACTATGTCCTGTGACAGATGCAATATAACCATCCAGTGTTGTCGCCACTTTTAATGTGATATATGGCCGTTTCTTAGTAATACGATTAAAAAAACCTGCATTAATTTCATCTGCTTCCTCTTTAAAGAGACCTTCGTCTACTTGAATGCCCGCTTCTTGAAGCATTTTCACACCGGCACCAGACACGCGTGGATCAGGGTCAGACGTCGCAATAACAACACGAGATACCTTTGCATCAATAAGGGATTTTGCACAAGGTGGCGTCTTACCATAATGACTACAGGGTTCCAACGTCACATAGGCTGTCGCCCCCTCAGCCGCACGACCAGCTTGTGCCAAAGCAACAGCTTCCGCATGTGGTCTGCCTGAAGGTTGAGTCCACCCACGAGAAATAACTTGCCCGTCAGTATTTACAATCACGCAGCCCACAGCTGGATTCGGCCAAACATTCCCCAAACCACGGCGGGAAAGATCTAAAGCCGTTTTCATATGATGTTTATCTTGCTGAGAAAAAGTCATCAGCTATTCCATCTACTTCAGAAAAATTGATTAATCGTCGCCTTCCGGGCGCACTGTAGTATCAAT
Organism: Curvivirga sp.; assembly: GCF_965219885.1. Taxonomy (NCBI): domain Bacteria; kingdom Pseudomonadati; phylum Pseudomonadota; class Alphaproteobacteria; order Rhodospirillales; family Aestuariispiraceae; genus Curvivirga; species Curvivirga sp. Next base: position 2,781,575 of record NZ_CBDCOT010000009.1, on the reverse strand, counting down.
GAATTCCTCGAAATCTTTAACTTCACGGAAGTTTTTATATACAGATGCAAAGCGAATGTACGCGATCTCATCCAACTGAAGCAAAGCTTCCATAACCATCTCACCGATAGTTTTTACCTGGATCTCACTTTCGCCGCTACTTTCAAGACGTCGTACAATAGAATTGACAACGCGTTCAACGCGTTCTTGATCTACATTTCGTTTACGTAAAGAGGTACGCATGGAACGCAGCAATTTATCTCGATCAAATGGTTCTTTCGCACCATTTTTCTTAACCACTGTTAATTCGCGCAACTGTACACGTTCAAAAGTTGTAAAACGGGCACCACAATTTCCGCATAAGCGACGACGACGAATCGCGTTGTGATCTTCGGTTGGACGAGAATCCTTTACCTGCGTATCGTCATGATGACAGAACGGACATTTCATGGAAGCACCCCTGTTTGTACTTAACTTGATTTGCTTTGCGCGTTACTTCGCAATGTTGAGGCTTCTTTTGTAATCCCAAGTAAAAAGCCCATAGCCTGAGAATAACAGACTATGGGCTCATTTTACAATATCTTGTGACGATAATATGTCAAAACCACATCATTTCATCACTACAACTAAGATATCTTATAGATCGTAAAGTGGGAAACGATCACACAATTCCTGAACTTTTGCACGAACTGCTTTCTCAACTTCACCGTTATTTTCTGGACCATTTGCAGCCAAACCATCCAATACTTCAACGATCATTTCACCGATTTGCTTAAACTCAGCTTCTTTGAAACCACGAGTTGTACCTGCAGGTGTTCCTAAACGAATACCAGATGTTACCATAGGTTTTTCTGGATCAAATGGAACGCCGTTTTTGTTACATGTTAGACCAGCATGTTCCAACGCAACTTCTGCAAAGTTACCTGTTAGGCCTTTTGGACGCAGATCAACAAGCATTAAGTGCGTATCTGTACCACCGGAAACAATATCAAAACCACCAGCAATGATTGTTTCAGCCAAAACTTGTGCGTTTTTAACAACTTGCTCAGCATATGTTTTGAATTCCGGGCGAAGTGCTTCACCAAATGCAACAGCTTTTGCAGCAATCACATGCATCAATGGACCGCCTTGCAAACCAGGGAATACTGCAGAGTTAATTTTCTTCGCAATATCTTCACGGTTTGTAAGGATCATACCACCGCGCGGGCCGCGTAGAGTTTTATGAGTTGTCGTTGTCGCAACATCTGCATAATCCAATGGATTAGGATGTTGGCCACCTGCAACTAGACCTGCAAAATGTGCCATATCAACGAATAGTAATGCACCAACACTATCTGCGATTTCACGGAAACGCTTGAAATCCAATGTACGTGGATAAGCGGAACCACCAGCAATGATCAACTTTGGTTGATGTTCTTTTGCCAATGCTTCAACCTGATCAAAGTTGATACGTGCATCATCTTCGTTCACATCATACTGGATTGCGTTAAACCATTTACCAGATTGGTTTGGTGCTGCACCGTGAGTTAAGTGACCACCACATGCAAGGTTTAATCCCAAGAATGTATCACCAGGTTGCAACAATGCTTGGAAAACACCTTGGTTAGCTTGCGCGCCAGAGTGAGGCTGTACGTTTACATACTCACAATTGAACAATTTTTTAGCACGCTCGATTGCAAGATTTTCTGCAATATCAACTTTTTCACAACCACCATAATAACGGCGACCAGCATAGCCTTCTGCATATTTATTTGTGAAAACTGTGCCCATTGTTTCCATAACAGCGCGGCTCACAATGTTTTCTGAAGCAATCAACTCGATACCATCTTGTTGACGCTGGCCTTCTTCTACCAATGAATTGTAGATGTCAGGATCTGTTTCTTGTACTTTTTTCTCAAAGAAACCATCAAATCCGAAAAGATCTGGACGCTCGCTCATAATGTCACCCTCTCTTAGTGTGATAAATCGACTTAGGATAAAGCCGAACGTGAATACTTCCCTTCCAACACCCCACGATGTTTTCATCATTCATCATGTCAGAATAGGCGTCATTCTAGGAATTGTTTGCTATGCTGATTGCGTCATAGCGACGAAAATCATGACATTTTAGCCACACGGCGTTCATGACGACCGCCCTCATATTCCGTTTCCAAGAATGTTTTTAAGCAATCAATTGCTATTTCTTCACCAATAATACGTGCTCCTAAAGCAAGAACATTTGCATTATTGTGTAAACGTGTAAGCTTTGCTTCAGTGACAGATTGACACAAAGCCGCACGAATATGTTTATGACGGTTGGCAGCGATTGATATCCCGATGCCAGTTCCACAGATCAAAACACCTGTCTCAATAGAATCTTCGTTCAATGCAGAAGTTAATTTGTCCGCGAAATCCGGATAATCTACGGAATCTTTGGTTACAGGTCCCAAATCAAGCGCTTCATAGCCCCAATCTTCCAGTTTTGAAATTAAACTCGCTTTTAAATCTACGCCTGCATGATCAGACGCCAAAGCAATTGTCTTCTTTGACATACCACCCTTTTCCTTTGTCCTAAATTGACAAGAAATATAATAATTAGGAATTAATTACCGCCGCTGATAACATATTGTTGCGTAGAACTCTACGTTTTATTCGTAAAAACTGCAGTTTTCCTCATAGTTTTTCTTCTAAGTCACAAACTGGCCTAATTCTTGATAAGAATCCATTAATCAGAATTATTTGGTATTCCTTCGAATCAATTAGTCGAATATTTCATTTTGCTATTGATTTTTTGAGCCAAGATAGTTTTACTTAGTATATTGAATTTTTTTGAGTCAGTGCGAATCGGCTTTTAAACGAATCGCTCCTTATCAACGGGATTCAGTTTTAAGGGGATATTTCAAGGTAGCACAATGACAAAAAAAGCAAGCCAACAGGACTTACTTCGTTTCACAACAACTGTTGTGAGTGCCTATCTAGGCAATAACAAGGCGAAATCGTCTGATATTTCCAAAGTGATTAAAACAGTTCATAGCTGCTTTGCGAAGTTAAACGGCGTTGAACAACGTACAGGGGCACGTAAATCTGTTGCTGCTATCCCTGTTAAAAGCTCAATCACCCCTGACTATCTCGTATGCTTGGAAGACGGTAAAAAGCTTAAGATGCTAAAGCGTCATCTTCGTACAACATATGGCATGAGCCCTGAGCAATATCGTGCTAAATGGGGATTATCGCCTGATTATCCAATGGTTGCGCCGAATTATGCCGCGAAAAGATCTGAATTTGCCAAGAAAATTGGATTAGGTAAAAACTCTTAAAGTTTTATTTACATATCCCAACCGGATGGAGGTCCCTTTTTCTTTTGCACAGGGCCTTTTTCTTGCAGGACTTTCTCCAACCGCCATATTAATTTTTTCACGGCTAATTGTTCTAACTCTGATTGGCTTGCGGTTGCAGGACCAACAATAGAGACCTCCAAGAAACTTGCAGGATCAATTGCACTCACTTTTATAGAGGCACCATGTTGTTCCATTTCAATTAGGGCACCTTGAGGTAGTAATCTGTGCTTAGGCGTTGACATAATAATAGAACCAATGTTTTTAATACTAAATTTACCCTTATAATATAGCATATTAAATAAGTGGAAATATCTAGTTAAATAAAATGACTTTTTCCAAAAGACAGCAATATTTCATCCTAATCTTTTCATTTCCGATTTATACATTATATATGGGAACGGGAACTTAATACTTCAGGAGGCTGTATTGAAGCTTTTAAATAAAATTGCGATGGTTTTTGTAATCGGATTAACATCGATTAGTTTTGCTCACGCAGCAGAAGAAACCAATCTGGATAATGCAAAAGTATATGTAACGACATTATCTAAACAAACCATTACTCTGCTCAAAGACGAGAATATCGAAGCGTCTGAAAAAATGAGTAAGATGTATGCCGTCCTTGAAGAAACAATGGCTTATGATGTCATTGGTCGCATTGTATTGGGAAAACCCTATCGTGGTCTTTCTGATAACCAAAGAAATGAATATGATAGTTTATTCAAAGAATATCTATTAACAAAATATTCCAGCCTTGTTGGGAGCTATAACGGTCAAGATGTCGAAATCACCAAATCCGTACGCGCTGGTAAAGCAGATGCAATGGTTTTCACAAAAATAGGTGTTCCTGGTCAGGAAGGGATCGTAGTTGGTTGGCGTATTCGTACAATAAAAGGGGAAATGCGATTACTTGATGTGAAGATTGCTGATCTAAGCATGGTGCAAACTGAACGTGATCAATTCCAAAATGTTTATCAAAATCATCAAATCGAAGGAATTTTAAAAGCTTTACGCAGCTTAACAGAAAAGATGCGCGCCCAACGTCAAAGTTAAGATTTTATAAATATATAAAAAACCGACAAATAAAAAAGGCATCTGAAAATCAGATGCCTTTTTTATATAGCCCGATATTTCTTAATTTAATAAGAATATGTATGTAATAAGAAACGTTCTAATCTATTTAGAACCGCTCCTGTATATTGTAATTGTTCTGAATTAATTCCAATGTCTGTAAGCTTGTTCCCTTGTGCTTCTAAAATTTCATTCACACGGTCACGTACTTCTTTGCCTTTATCAGAAAGACTAACACGGATAGAACGACGGTCATGTGCCGAACGTTCTTGGATTAGATATCCATTCTCGACCATTTTACGCACATTATATGATACGTTTGATCCAAGATAATATCCACGATGAGTTAACTCACCTACGGTCAACTCATCAGTACCAATATTATATAAAATAAGTGCCTGAATATTGTTGATATCGCGAATACCCATACGATCGATTTCTCCCTTGATAACCTCAAGGAATTGGCGATGCAATCTTTCAATCAAACGGATCGCATTCATATATTCGTCTTTAATTTGTTCTGGAGAATTGTCGGCCATTTCGCAGCTCTTTTGTCCCTAAGTTACTTATTCCCTTGCCTTTACTATATCATAGTATCAGCATGTTCCAAGTTCTTTCAAACTTAAGGACAAAAAAAGCAGCAAAAATCAGTTCGTTTTTATCTAAAACTTTATATTTCTCGTAACATTTTGATAATACCGGAAAAATCGACACCAGCTCCACCGGATTCAGAAAATTCTTCATAAAGTCGCTCCGCATGTTCACCCAGAGGTGTTACTGCGCCAGCACTTTCAGCCGCAGCTTGTGCTAATCGAAGATCCTTCAACATTAACGCGGACGCAAAACCTGGTTTGTATTCATTATTTGCTGGAGATGTCGGAACCATTTCAGGTACGGGGCAATAAGTTGTGAGACTCCAACACTGACCAGATGCTGTGGAAGAAACATCAAATAGTTTCTGGTGGGACAAACCTAGTTTTTCACCAAGCGCAAATGCTTCTGCAACAGAGATCATCTGAATACCTAACATCATATTGTTACAGATTTTTGCAGCCTGCCCGTTTCCTGCACCACCACAATGTACCAATGTCTTACCCATAATCTGTAAAAACGGCTCTGCGGCAGCATAAGCAGTATCCTCACCGCCAACCATAAATGTTAATGTACCTGCAGCAGCGCCGCCAACACCACCTGAAACAGGTGCATCAACCATTGGGAAACCAGCTTCAGTCGCAAGTGTTTGAACTTCACGCGCTGAGTCCACATCAATGGTAGAGCAATCAATTAATAAGGTGCCGGAATTTGCGTTCGGGAAAACGTCTTTTCCATATACAGCTTTCACATGCTGTCCTGCTGGTAACATCGAAATTACGACTTCTGTCTCTGCCATAGCTTCCGCCGCACTATGTGCAACCTTAGCACCTTCAGCTTTCAATTTCTCAAGATTTTCTTCAACCAAATCTACGGCAGTCACTTCATGTCCTGCTTTGATCAAGTTGATCGCCATTGGGCCACCCATGTTACCCACACCAATAAACGTAACTTTAGCCATCACAGCCTCCTAGTATAATGCTTTATTATCAATGAGAAAATTCCAAGTCTCTCTTACCAAGTGATTCAAACGCAGAATCAACCATTTCATCCGTCACTTCTTCCAAAGTTTCTGGTACCCATTTCGGGGCATGATCTTTATCAACCAATACGGAACGCACACCTTCGTAAAATTCGGTGCCTGTGACACAGGCTTGGCTCAATCGGAATTCCATAATCATACAATCTTCAAAAGTAAGTTTTTTACCTTCGCGCAATTGTTTTAAACTCATTTTCATACTTAAAGGGGATTTCTTACGCATAAACTTCAAAGCCATTTGCGCAAATTCCCCCCCCTCTTCTTCCAAAGCTGCCCAGATATCTTCGACTGATTCTTTTGCAAAACATGCATCAATCACTGCAAAATCATTCCTGATTGGTGCGTCTCCCGCTTCCGTCGCGAATTTTGCAATAATTTCATTCACTAAAGTTTCAGGATATGGATGAGACCAATCAGCTGAAATAAATGCATCCAACAACGCATCCATTTTTTCTGATAGCACATAATCAGTTGCCATATTGACCGCAATACAATCAGCCGCTTTTAAACGCGCACCCGTTAGAGCTAAATACATGCCACTTTCACCCGGACATTTATTCAAAAACCAACTACCCCCCACGTCCGGGAATAAGCCAATCGCAGTTTCCGGCATAGCAAATAACGTCGTATCTGTCACAACACGATGGCTACCATGAACAGAAAGGCCTACCCCGCCTCCCATTGTCACACCATCAAGTAAAGCGACATATGGTTTTGGAAAACGGTGAATACGTCGGTTCAATATATATTCTTCACGGAAGAAAGCGTCTGTAAGATCATCGCCGTTATGACCAGCTTCCCAAACAGCACGTACGTCACCACCGGCGCAAAAAGCTTTTTCACCTGCGCCTTTAATTAAAACCATATGAATAGACTCATCTGTCTCCCATTCTTTTAACTTTGGATCCATTGCACGGATCATCCCCAAAGTTAATGCATTTAAAGCTTTTGGACGATTAAGAGTGATGATGCCTACGCCACCTTTTTCTTCAAATAGAATCTCATCTTCCATGTGGTTTCTCTTTCTTGCTTTTATTAAGTCGGATCAAATTTGAGACACGATAACGACCCCATAACATTCGATCAATTGATTTAAATTAAGACTTTGTCGTTAAATAAAATTATTCTTGAAGCATAGCCCGGGCTATAATTACCCGCATAATCTCATTCGTACCTTCTAAAATTTGATGCACCCTTAAATCTCTTAAGTAACGCTCCAATGGGAAGTCACGCAAATATCCATATCCACCATGTAATTGAAGCGCTTCATTCACCACATTAAACCCGATATCTGTGGCAAAGCGCTTTGCCATTGCACAATGTTTCGTTGCATCTGGGGTTTTATTATCAAGGCTTGTTGCACCGCGATGTAACATCAAACGCGCTGCATCCAGCTCTGTTGCCATATCAGCAAGGCGGAATTGCAACGCCTGAAATGCTGCCAACGGTTTTCCAAATTGTTTTCGTTCATTCATGTATTGAATTGTAGCTTCAATCGAAGCACGTGCAGCGCCAATAGAACATGCCGCTATATTCAAACGTCCACCATCAAGCCCTGCCATCGCAATTTTGAAACCATCACCCTCTTCTCCGACTCGATTAGAAACAGGTATACGACAATTATCAAATTGCACTTGAGCCGTCGGTTGACTATTCCATCCCATTTTACGTTCTTGTGCACCAAAGCTTAAACCTTCAGTTCCATTTTCAACGATAACACAAGAGATACCTTTAGGGCCTTCATCACCAGTTCGAACCATCACAACATATATATCACTACGTCCAGCACCAGAGATGAATGCTTTTGATCCATTCAAGACATATTCATCCCCATCCCGCTCAGCAGTCGTACGTAAAGCAGCCGCGTCAGATCCGGATCCAGGTTCCGTCAGGCAATATGAAGCTATCTTGTTCATGGATAGCATATCAGGGAGATACTTGGATTTTAATGCATCAGACGCAAATTGGCTCACCATCCAACTTGCCATATTATGAATAGATAAAAAGGCCGCAGTAGAAGGGCATGCAGCAGCTAATTCTTCAAAAATCACAGTGGAATCCAAACGCCCTAAACCTGATCCACCAAAGTCAGGATCACTATAAATTCCACCTAATCCCAATTCAGCAGCAGCACGAAGAGTATCGACAGGGAAAATTTTCTTCTCATCCCATTCCTCCGCATAGGGCATCATCTCATTTTCGGCGAAAGAACGCGCCATATCTTGAATCGCAACTTGTTCTTCAGACAACTGAAAATCCACAGTATTTCTCCAAAATTTCACAGTTAATTTTTGGTGGAATGCTCATTCACATGTCAGGACCATACGGTAGCGTATGTTAAATGTCAACTAACGCAAATAAACCTTACCATACGCATACGTATGTTATGTCTTTAGGCACAACAACTTCAAATACTTCTAGCACTTTATAAATATCCATTTTATGGTCTTCACACATTCATAAGGAAACATAAAATGTATAAATTATATGGTGCACAAAATGTTGCCAGTTTCACACCTCATATCTGCCTTCAAAAAGCAGAAGCTGATTTTGATTTTGTTCAAGTTGACATGGAAAATAGTGAACATTTAAAGGAAGAATATCGGACGTTAAACCCGAATGGTCGTATCCCTGTTCTTATCGATACCAAAGGTGAAACAGAACCTCTCGTTTTATATGAGACCGCTGCTATATGCTTACATATTGCGGACCATAACCCTGACGCTAACCTATTACCACCCATGCATAGCAATGCAAGATCACAGGCCTATAAATGGTTAATGTATTTCACAAATACCATTCAAACATATCTACTCGTTTACTATTATGCAGATCGCTATACAGAAGATAGCAAGTCCATTCCTAATAATCAGAAAGCCATGGAGAAACATATCTCTAACGCATTTAGTATTGTTGCTGAAGAACTCAAAGATAATCGTAAGTTCCTACTTGGTGATACCCCTTATTTAATCGACTACTTCTTGTTTATGCTATCGGATTGGACACATGAATTTGAAATTCAAAACGGCCCTTTAAGTCACAAAGTATTAAAAGCCTATCTAGAGCGTGTAAAACTTCTTCCTGAAGTTCAAGCAGCATTAAAAGCCGAAGGTTTTGCACCGAGTTTTTAATATTATGTATGTTAGAATATCAATCACGTTCTTTTTAATGAACTTAAATTCGACTTGACGAACAAAATATTCTGACCTACATCTAGTCACAGAGTAAAATTTCACATGCTTTTAGGGAGCTAGAATAATGACAGTTGAAAGCAATAATCCAGAGACAATCGCCCTTCATGCTGGCTATCGCTCTGATCCAGCGACAAATTCTGTCGCTGTGCCAATTTATCAAACTACAGCATATGAATTTGATAGCGCTGAACATGCACGCAAACTTTTCGGCCTAGAAGAATTAGGCAACATCTATACGCGCATCATGAACCCAACAACAGATGTTCTTGAAAAACGCCTAGCTGCGCTTGAAGGTGGCGTGGCAGCACTAGCACTTTCTTCCGGACAAACAGCTTCTGCATACGCTGTTCAAAACCTTGCAAAAGCAGGTGATAACATCGTTTCTTCTGCACATCTTTATGGTGGGACATGGAATCTTTTCGCGAATGTTTTAAAAGATCAAGGCATTGAAGTACGTTTCGTTGATCCTTCTGATCCGGAAAATTTCCGCAATGCAATTGATGATAAAACCCGTGCCTTCTATGCGGAATCTTTACCAAATCCAAAACTAGACGTATTCCCAATTGCCGAAGTCGCTGCTATCGGTCGTGAATACGGTATTCCATTGATTATGGATAATACCGCAGCCCCTCTCCTTTGCCGCCCTCTAGAGCATGGTGCAGCTGTGGTTCTTTATTCTACCACCAAATATATTGGCGGCCATGGTACAAGTATGGGCGGCGTTTTAATTGATGGTGGTAATTTCGATTGGGAAGCACATGCGGAACGTCAACCTGCACTAAACACCCCTGACCCAAGTTATCATGGTGCTGTTTGGTCGCAAGCTGTAAAACCACTTGGTCCGATCGCATATATTCTTAAAGCCCGTGTAACATTGCTTCGCGATCTTGGTGGTGCCACAAGCCCGTTTAATGCTTTCCAGACAATCCAAGGCCTTGAAACTTTGCCGCTTCGTATGCGTGCACATTGTGAAAATGCAAATGCAGTTGCGAAATTCTTGAGCGATCATGCTGCCGTTGAATCAGTCATTCACCCTTCTCTTGCGGAAGGTGACGCAAAATCACGTGCCGATAAGTATTTAACTGGTGGCAATGGTGCATTGCTTGGTTTCCATATTAAAGGTGGCCGCGAAGCAGGTGCGAAATTTATTGATACATTGAAAATGTTCTATCATGTAGCGAATATCGGTGATGCACGTAGCTTAGCTATTCATCCTGCAACAACAACACATTCTCAGCTTACCGCAGAGGAGCAAGAAAAATCTGGTGTAACAGATAGTTATGTTCGCCTTTCTATCGGTATCGAACATATCGATGATATTCTTACTGACCTTGAACAGGCAATTGCTGCATCTCAAGCGTAAGTAAGTCATTTTAAAAGTTAAACTTTTAATTGTTGAGGTCGCTATCATAACGGTAGCGACCTTTTCTTATTTTTGATCTAAATCCAGATTGCCAAGCGAATTAAAGGACAATATGGTAGCAAAACTTTAATAAAATTGAAAAATGGGATCGAGAAAGAGGATCGCAATGAATAAGCTGGACTTGCCAATTCGCATGCGTCGAAACCGCAGCAATCATAACATCCGTAGATTGGTAGCTGAAAATGTTTTGACGTCGGCTGATTTTATTTGGCCGCTATTTGTGTTGGAAGGCAATAATATAGTTCAACCAATCGATTCCATGCCTGGCGTGAACCGTTATAGTCTAGATCGCATTGTCGATGTTGTGGGTGAAGCTGTTGCATTGGGCGTCCCTGCGATTGCTCTTTTCCCTTATACAACACCAGACAAACGCACATCAGACGGCTTTGAAGCACTTAATCCTGAAAATCTGATGAATAGAGCAACCCGTTTAATTCGTGCAGCCTATCCTGACCTCGTAATTATGTGTGACGTGGCCTTGGACCCATATACAGATCATGGTCATGATGGTTTGCTTCGGGATGGTGTTATCCTAAATGATGAAACAATTGATGTATTGGTAAAACAAGCTCTCACCCAAGCAGAAGCAGGTTGCGATACAGTGGCGCCATCAGACATGATGGATGGCCGCATTGGTGCTATTCGCGAAGGATTAGACTCTGCTGGTCATGAAGATGTGCGCATTATGGCCTATTCTGCGAAATATGCTTCGGCTTTTTATGGCCCCTTCCGTGATGCGGTTGGATCAACATCAGCTTTAAAAGGTGATAAACGCACCTATCAGATGGACTTTGCAAATGGTAAGGAAGCCGTGCGCGAGGTTGCATTAGATATCGAAGAAGGCGCAGATATGATCATGGTTAAACCGGGTATGCCTTATCTGGATATTGTAAAAGAGCTTAAAGATACTTTCCAAATGCCGACCTTCGCCTATCAAGTTTCCGGTGAGTATTCCATGATGATGGCCGCTGCTCAAAATGGCTGGCTTGATAAAGACAAGGTAATGATGGAATCATTAATGTCCTTCAAACGTGCTGGGTGTGATGGTGTCTTAACCTATTTCGCCTTGGAAGCCGCAAAATTCTTAAAAGAAAATAGTTAATACATCTTATGATTTAGGTGGTTTAACCATCAATTCCAAATATCCATAAGCTTGTTGAGCTTTAGTTAAATATTTTCCAATGGACGTAGTATCCCCTGCGTCCATTTCTTTTAACATCGTGTGGATTTCACCTTCGGCTTTTTCAAGATAACCTGTAAACCAATCGTTTGGCACATCTTCAATATCAACGATACTACCAGCTTTCTGATCCAATATATCTAAAGTCGCTTCAAGATCAGGCTGATTAAACCCCAATGGCAACGCAATTTTATCGTCTTTACGGCCTTCAGCCTCAGAAAAAGAAAGTTGCTTGATAGCTTCGGCTGCAATGACGGCTTGATCACGTGGCGATCTGTTACTTTGCGTACCTGACAATATAGAAATCAAATTTCCAGTTTCTAACAACGCCTCTTGATATATGTCCTCGCGATCGACCGCATAGGACGATCCAACAAAGCCAAATACCAACATAAAAGCTAGGAAAATTGATTTATACATAATGAAGCCTCAAACAAAAAAGATGTGAGTCCCTATATGAGCCTCACATCTTCCAAGATCAAGTTAAAATAGAAACAGTTATTATTCAGCGGCTTCTACTTCTACTTTTTTTGCTACTGTTTTATTTAGTGGTTCTTCCGGACGTAACATCGGCGCATCCACTGTCACATAGGTTTCTGCGAAGAAACCGTTGAATTTAGTCGTCATAGAATTGGAATAAGCTCCCATCATACCGATTTCAATCCAATCGCCTTCATCAACATCATCAGGTAATTCAACTTCATAAGGAAAGACATCAGTACAATCGCATGTTGGGCCATAAATTTTAAACATATCCGTTTTATTTGATACTTTTTGATTAGGACGAATCAGCTTCATTGGGAACTTGATCTTCGCAACTAATGCTTCAGAAAAATTATGATAAACACCATCATTAATATAAAGTTGATTACCTTTGCGAAGGTGAACTTGCACAACAATGGAGGCACCACTTGCCACCAAAGAACGACCAGGTTCACACATTAAAACAGTATCCCCACGTAAAGGCAGTTTTTGAACTTCTTCCTTAATGGTTTCAAAGTAACGTTCCAGTGGCTCAGGATTGTCATCAACATAATGAGCCGGGAAACCACCACCAACATCAAGATAATGAATATTTACATCTGCTTTTTCAATAACTTCGCGAACAACCTTCAAAGCTTCTACGAAAGCTTGTTTATCACGACATTGAGAGCCCACATGGAAAGCTAACCCTGTTTGACATCCTTCCGCAGATGCCTTGCGAAGCAATTCAACAGCCTCATCAGGTGTTGCTCCAAACTTATCAGCTAAGGCAAAAGCTGCATCAAATTGTGGTGTTGCAAGCCGCACAATCACAACCTGACCGTCGCCACCTCCAGTAACTTCAATGATCTTTTTCAATTCTGCTTCATGATCAATCACATAATGATCGACGCGATAAACGTCATGTGCAGATAGGATTGCAGAACGAGATTTTACCGGATGCATGAAGTAGCAATCTGCATCGGAGAAATTGTCACGAATTGTTGCGATTTCGGCCAAAGAGGCTGTATCAAAATGACGAATACCTGCCTCATAAAATGCATTTAAAACTGTCAAATGTGGATTACATTTCACCGCATATAAAACACGCCCAGGAAAATTATTTAAAAATAACTCAGCGTTCTTTTTCAATTCTGCAGGACGCCAACAATAAACCGGATATCCCGGTTTCATTGCAGCTACCATGGTTTCAACATCTTCAAAGTGGCTGTTATTGCTCATAACGACCCTCTCCTATTGTCATAAAGAGGCCCAATATCTGTTTTCCCCTTTATAAAATTAAAAACTATCTCTCTAAAAAAGACTAAAAACCTGGATTATGGTTATTCTCTGTTCAGAAAATGATTTTCTTGGTTTTAGTCCGGCACATAGCTTGCAAAAAGCCCGGTGGAGCCGCGTCCCGTCATGTCTATACAATGCCAGTTTAAAAATTGGCGTCAAGGCCTATCATCGAAAGGCAATATTCTTATCAGGATTAGCATTATACACTAAAATTCATAAATAATCTCGACGCCTTAAGATCATTTTAAAACTCTTCCAAATATCTGTCTTAATGACGCATTACCAAAAAACTATGTCCTTTCCCGAGGGGTTCTTGTGGATAGGAATCTATAGTTTCATTAATCGAGTGATCAGATTAACGAACAAAAAATAAACATTAAAAGTTAGAATAGTGAGGAAACATGCCATTCAGCGTATTTGAATTGTTTAAGATCGGTATTGGACCTTCCAGCTCACATACAGTTGGGCCCATGGTTGCATCTCGCCGTTTCTTGGATGATCTACATGAATCCGGTGAATTCGATAACACAAACCGTGTTGTTGTAGAATTATATGGCTCCCTTGCATTAACAGGTAAAGGTCACTGTACAGATACAGCTACGATCCTTGGTTTAACAGGCGAAACACCGGATAAAATTGATGTGGATCGTTCTCCTAAAACTTTGGAAACAATTCGCGAATCACGTGGTTTAAATCTGGACGGTAAAAAAATGATCAACTTCACCGAAAGTGAAGATATGATTTTCCGTTATAATGACCTGCTTCCATGCCATACTAATGGCATGCGCTTCATTGCCTATAATACAGCTGGCGATGAGATCCAAGAAGGTATCTATTATTCTATCGGTGGCGGTTTCGTTGCAACTGTAGATGAGTTGAACGAAGGCAATCCAATGGATCATACCGAATTCCCCTACCCTTTCCAAGACGCACGTCAGATGCTTGATATGGGTAAAGAAAACGGCCTGACTATTTCTGAAATGGTTTACCGCAACGAAGTTTCTAAATCCAATGAAGCCGAAGTAGAAGCAGGTTTGAATCGTTTACGTGAAGTAATGCGCAAATGTATTGATCGCGGTTTACGCCAAGAAGGCATTTTGCCAGGTGGATTAGATGTAAAACGCCGTGCAAAAAACATTCATCAGCAACTTAAAAACAGTCGTGGTACAAATATGTACTCCCCACATGAGGCAATGGACTGGGTAAGCCTTTGGGCAATTGCGGTTAACGAAGAAAACGCAGCCGGAGGCAATGTAGTGACAGCGCCAACGAATGGTGCCGCTGGGATTTTACCTGCTGTTTTACGCTATTATGAAGATATCGTTCCTTCGTCGGACATGGAAGGTGTACATAAGTTCATCCTGACAGCAACAGCTATTGGTTCGTTAATTAAACTAAACGCTTCAATTTCCGGTGCTGAGGTTGGATGCCAAGGCGAAGTTGGTAGTGCTAGCGCTATGGCTGCAGCAGGCTTATGTGCTGCTTTAGGTGGCACCAATGAACAGATTGAAAATGCAGCAGAAATTGCTATGGAGCACCATCTTGGAATGACTTGCGATCCAGTTGCGGGCCTTGTTCAGGTTCCTTGTATTGAACGTAACGCAATGGGTGCGGTTAAAGCAATTAATGCAGCCTCCCTTGCTCTCAAAGGGGATGGTGAGCATTTCGTATTCTTGGATACAGCTATTGAAACAATGCGCCAAACTGGCCTTGATATGCACACTAAATATAAAGAAACAAGCCAAGGTGGCTTGGCTGTGAATGTGGTGGCTTGTTAATCAAGCCACCCATATTCCGTTGAAATTATTTGCCGGACATTTTCCCATAGGATCCGGAGAAATATAACAACGGACGGCCAGATGTGTCGTCCGTTAATTCTTTCATCGCCATGCTAGTTACTTCGCCAACGATAATTTGGTGATCGCCACCGTCATGGATCGCATGCATCTTACATTCAATCGTTGCCAAAGTATCTTTTAAAATTGGCACACCATATTCATTGCAACGATATTCTGCCTTTTCAAATTTATCGATCCCTTGACTTGCAAAGTTATTAGAAGCATCCATTTGATCTTCCGATAAAATATTGAAAGCAAAATGACTATCCAGTGAGAATGCGTCAAAGCTTAACGCTTTCTTATCAAGGCAAAATAAAACGAGCGCAGGATCTAATGAGACAGATGAGAAAGAATTCGCAGTCACACCAACAGGACTGCCATCCGCCAATTTACCTGTCACAACAGTAACACCAGTTGCAAAACGACCACAACAATTACGAAATTCCATCGGATCAATTGAATTATCAGACATTTATTTCTTTTCTTTCTTATTACAGATATTAAAATCAGCAAATATAATTAAGCATTAATTAGCTTAATTTCTGTTGTTTAGCGAGATAAAAAGTTGGGATTTCTAAACTTTATGAAGACTGAATCAAAAGCGCTATCCTCTCTGGAAAAAAAAGGGATTATCCCTGGCCCAACAGCACTAACAGGTATTGTTGTAGCTATATGCGCATTCGGTATCGTGTGGTTATCTATCTTAATTATTTCCATTGATTTAGACGTATGGATAAAAACTGCGATATTCGCTGTATCTGCAATGCTTCTCTGTATCCCCTTTCAACTTCCACGCTGGTGGATAGCGATTTTTGCGATACTACCTACAGCCTATCTAATTATGGAAGGTCAATCCTTTCCGATATGGGTGTATCCAACTCTTGCTGGCGGATTATTACTTTTAAACTGGAATAGTTTTGGCGATCGCGTACCATTATATCTTAGCAATCGAAAAACAGTAGAAACACTTTCTCAATTTATTGACGACAAAATAGAAACTCAAAAATTCTATGATTTGGGATGTGGCGTGGGTAGCGCTTTAATTCCTCTGGCCAAACACCATCCAAGCAAGATTTTCATAGGTATTGAAACAGCACCTCTTACTTGGGTTATCTTATGGATTAGATGTAAGTTATCTGGTTGTAAAAATGTGCAAATTCATAGAGAATCTATATGGAATATCTCCCTAAAAGATGCGGACTTTATCTATGCTTTTCTTTCCCCACACCCAATGGATAAATTACTCCTAAAATGTAAAAAGGAGCTGCCTAAAGGGGCAATATTGATTAGCAATAGTTTTGACAGCGAGAAAATTCCTGCAGAGGAAATGATCCCAGTAGAGGATCGACGTCAAACAAAATTACTAATTTGGGAGTTCTAACATTGAACTCTCTAAAATTTGATTAAAACGCATAATTCACTCAAAATATTAGAATATTTTCAAAACAAGCGTAGACGTGCCCCTCGATTCATGGCTAAATGCGACATTAATGACTTTTTCTATCTGCATGAAATTGATATGTTAATGCAGTTTTAAACATAAGTGATGGGGTCCACCATATGTTTGTTCTTATCGGAATGATTGCCGTAGTAGCTTGTGTGATCGGTTCATATGTTGCTATGGGCGGTAAGCTAGCTGTATTGAACCAACCGTTTGAGGTTGTGATTATCTTTGGCTCAGGTATTTCTGCCTTTATTATTTCCAATCCGATGAAGATTGTAAAAGCTGGTTTTGGTCGTCTCGGGAAAACATTTAAAGGCCCTAAATATAAAGCTGCCGATTATTTGGAACTGCTTTTATGCCAATATCAAGTTTTTAAACTTATGAAGCAAAAAGGTGCACTTGCGCTTGAACCTCATGTAGAAAATCCTCATGACAGTGCCCTATTTAAGGAATTTCCAACTTTATCCCACGATCATCACGCGTTAGAATTTTTCTGCGACTACCTAAGGTTGATGACACTTGGTACAGATAATCCTCATGAATTGGAAACCTTAATGGATCTGGAATTAGAAGTTCATCACCATGAAGACCATTCCATTGGTCATGCCCTAACAAACCTAGCAGAGAGCTTCCCTGCTCTAGGTATCGTTGCGGCGGTATTAGGGGTGATTAAAACAATGGGTTCGATTTCAGAACCACCTGAAGTACTTGGTGGATTGATCGCGGGTGCGCTTGTGGGAACTTTCTTGGGGATTCTACTTTGTTATGGATGGTTTGCGCCTTTAGCCAGTAACGCCAAGCAAATGATGGAAGAAGAATCTACATATATGAATTGTTTAAAAATGGGTATGCTGGCTCACTTGCAAGGCTATGCACCGCAGGTTTCTGTTGAGTTCGCACGTAAAGCTCTGGCATCACATATGCGTCCCAGTTTCGCAGAAGTTGAAGAAGCTACAGGCACGTTGCCACCTGTGGCATAAAATTGCCCCTTAATAGGTTAAGTTTGATTATCTGAATGGTAAGTTGGAGTAAATAGATGGCGGATGCTTTTGAAGGCGATGACGGTCTCGCCCCGCTTATACTTACCAAAAAAAAGAAAATCCCCGCTGAGGGACATGGTGGTGCTTGGAAAATTGCCTATGCTGACTTTGTAACAGCGATGATGGCATTCTTTCTGTTACTTTGGCTCTTAAATGCCACTACAGAAAATCAAATGAATGGTTTATCAGAATATTTCGCACCAGCAAATATAGCAGAAAATGCGGCCGCGGTTGGTGAAGCAATGGCTGGAATGGCCGTGGCTGTCGAAGGCGCAATGCGTTCAGCAAGCTCGCGCCCCAAAATCAATGTAGCCTTACCTTCTTATGGTAAGGAAGCGGAAGGTGATTTTGAGGGGGATGAACGTGAAGATGAAGATTTATCCGAAACCGAACAAGCCGCTGCTATCCAAGAAGAACAGCGTAACGAACGCCTCAACGAGGCGATGGAACAGTTACGACAATCTGTAATGGAACAAGAACTTCTGAGGGAAATTCAAACCAGTATGATGTTTGAAATAACCAATGAAGGTTTACGCATTCAAATTCTAGATCAAGAAGATCGTCCCTTATTTGAAGAAAATACAGACGAATTAACACGCTATTCACGTCAACTACTTGCTGTCGTTGGTAGTATTATGTCTTCGTTACCTAATGAAGTAGAGATCACAGTGCATACTGAACGTAACGGTTTCATCCGTGACGATGATTATACTAATTGGGAATTATCCACAGATCGTGCCTTTGTTATTCGTGAATGGCTTGTTAATGCAGGCCTTCCTGATTCAAAAATTGTTACAGTACGCGGTAAAGGCGCCTCAGACTTGTTGGATCCTCGCTACCCTGGATCGATCCGTAATAGACGTTTGGCAATTTTGCTCACTTTCCCGGATTATGATTCGGCTATTAGCGCGCAAGTTCCAACTCTGGAATAAATGAGAAAGAGTTAGGAAATGTCAGACGAAGATCAACCCGTCATATTTAAAGTCAAGAAGATCGCTGAAGACGGTGCCCATGGTGGTGCTTGGAAAATTGCTTATGCCGATTTTGTAACAGCAATGATGGCGTTTTTCCTGTTACTCTGGCTTTTAAATGCAACAGAGGAAGAGGTATTGAAGGGAGTTTCCTCCTACTTCACTCCTACAACAAAGAAAACTGCCGATCCAAGTGGTGCTGGTGGTATGTTTGGCGGCATAACATCAGCAGAACCAGGTCCTGAGGAAGAAAAACTCCATACAGCAGCTGATATTTCTGCTCCGCGAGACCAAGGACTTCAAGATTCAGAGACTGAAGGATCAGGTACCGCAGATGAAGAATCTACAGGTTCTCAGGGCCGCTTGGATCCAATTATGGAAGACCAAAACTTTTATGGTACCAAAGAACTTATGGAAGCAGCCTTAGATAACTTACCGCCAGAATTAAAAGATCTAAAGCAATCCATAAAGATCGATGTTACGGATGAAGGTTTGCGCGTACAAATGCTTGATCAGGAAAAATTACCACTCTTTGAGCATAAATCAGCAAAACTCACAGAGCATGGGATTATGTTGTTGCGTTTCATTGCACAATACGGAGAGCGATTACCAAACCCAGTATCAGTTACTGGTCATACAGATGGTGCAGAAGAAAAAGCAGATCAATGGAAGCTATCCGTAGATCGTGCCGGTTCGGCACGCCGTCAACTTCAAAAATCAGGTATTACGCCTCGGCGTTTTCAAGCAGTTGTAGGTAAAGCATCCTACGAGCCATTGGACGCAGATAATCCAGGAGCCCCGGCAAACAGACGTGTTGTTATTGTATATATTCGTCAGGCTACTGATAAAGTTACCGGTAAACCGGAAACCGGTTCCCCTTCGCTTTTCAACCCAGATGAGGCCCCTCAACTTTAATCCCGTTTCCATCTATAATGCACAAATCCCTTGTAGAATATAGATAAGTCCTTACCTATACCTTATTGTATTTTTCAATTTAGGAAAAAATAGATGAGTAATCCAAATATAAAACCACCGATTCAACTGCGCATGAATTCAGGGCATGAAACAGTAATGGATTTTGGTGATGGACAATCAATAATTGGTAAGCGAATAGTTGCTTACATTATTGACGCGGTAATTTTGGGGATTATTGGTATTGCTTTGTTTTTCATTAACTTAGCATCATTCGGATTATTATCGCCATTAATCGCTGTTATAGTTTTGTTACTTCCCCTCCTCTATCATTCTTTCCTCATTTCATCGCCGAACCAAGCTACTTTTGGACAGCGTGCTATGGGCCTAATTCAAATTGAAGCAACAACTGGTCAAAGATTAAACTGGTTACAAGCAGTTATTCAGGTAATCCTGTTCTATATGACATTATCTATGACAGGTGGTATTCTATTAGCGTGGTGCTTATTCGATAACAAAGGCAGATGTTTACACGATATATTAAGTAACAGCCGGGTTATTCCGAGCGATTTTCTGGACAAATCATAAATTTTAAGGTGAAATAGATATATCTGGCTCACACAACCAGAATTTGTAATCATAACTGGTACTTAAGAATGTCAATTCAACGCCCTGCACCGATACAAATATTCCATCGGTCAAACAAAATGAAATGCCCGTATATTGATGGTGAAGTTGAACAACAACTTTTTACCGAAGTAAGCGGTGAATGGGCACAGTACCAATTTAATCGAATGAGCCAAGCTGGATTTCGTCGTTCTCATAATATTATTTATCGCCCGACATGTCCTAATTGCAATGCCTGTAAATCGGTACGTATCAATGTAAGTAATTTTGATTGGAAAAAAGGATGGAAACGTATCTTACGTAAAAATTCTGATCTGACATCTGAAATCAAGGGTATTACTATTACGGATGAACAATATGCTTTGTTCAAGAAATATGTTACTTCTCGACACCATGATGGTGAAATGGCGGATATGTCACGCTATGACTTTGAGAATATGATCAAGCTCAGCCCTGTAGATACCAGAATCATTGAATATCGTGATAATAACAATAACCTAAAAGCGGCTTGTCTCACCGATATTTTACCAGATGGTTGGTCGGCTGTTTATAGCTTTTTTGATTCTGATTTACGTGAGAGAAGTTTTGGTAGTTTTATAATTTTAGATATGATTCAAAAAATGGAAAATGAATGTCTTCCATATGTATATTTAGGATACTGGATCAAAAATAGTCCTAAAATGGCGTATAAAGAACGTTTCACCCCATTAGAATACTATGATAAAGGGCTTTGGAATAAATTGTAACATTTCAGTTATCCAATTTAGAAAACATCTTCATACAATTTCTTAAAAATTTCATTCAATTCCGTCATCCAATTATTGCGTAAAAAGTAATTACGCTATAACTTTACCAAGAGCTTTGAATAACAAGATAAAATTATGTTATTCAAAAATAATAAGGATGGATTGGGTAAACAGGGATTTACAGTTCATCGGATAATTTTAATTAACCTAAATTGGGAGACGGTAATAATGAAACGTCGTGATTTCCTGAAAGGTGCTTCTATTGCTGCGGGTGCTGCAGCAGCTGCAAGTACACTTTCTGCACCAGCGATTGCTTCTGGTAAACGCGAATTAAAAATGGTTACAACATGGCCAAAGGGCTTTCCTGGCCTAGGCACAGGCGCTCAACGCTTTGCAGATAAAGTAACCAAAGCTTCTGACGGTCAATTGACTGTTAAACTATATGCTGCTGGTGAGTTGGTACCACCATTCGAATCATTCGATGCTGTGTCCCAAGGTTCTGCAGATATGTATCATGGTGCTGAATATTATTGGCAAGGTAAGCATAAAGCTTATAACTTCTTCACAGCTGTCCCAATGGGTTTGACAGCCAATGAAATGGACGCATGGATCCAACATGGCGGTGGTCAAGAGTTATGGGATGAGTTGGGTGCGGAATTCAACGTTAAAGGCCTAATGTGTGGTAACACAGGTGTTCAAATGGGCGGTTGGTTCAACAAAGAAATCAACTCTCTGGAAGATTACAAAGGCTTGAAGATCCGTATGCCGGGTCTAGGTGGTGAAGTGCTTCGTCGTATCGGTGCGTCTGCAATCACATTACCTGGTGGTGAGATTTTCCCATCCCTACAATCTGGTGCAATTGATGCGACTGAGTGGGTAGGTCCATGGAATGACTTGGCATTTGGCTTCTACAAGGTAACTAAATACTACTACTGGCCAGGTTTCCATGAGCCAGGTTCAACCTTGGCTGCTGGCATCAACAAAGGCGTTTGGGATAGCCTGACACCTTCACAGCAAACATTGATCCAAGAATGTGCACGTTCTGAAAACAACGAAATGTATGCAGAATATAACGCACGTAACGCTGCTGCGTTAGATACATTGTTGAACAAGCATGGTGTTCAATTACGTCAATTCTCTGACGATGTATTGAATGCAATCGGTGGCGCATCTGGTGATGTAGTTGGTGAAGTTGGTGATGTTGATCCACTAGGAGCAAAAATTTACAATAGCTTCATTAGCTTCCGTAAGAATGTAATTCCTTACGCTAAAATTTCTGAGCGTGCTTATGCTGATGCACGTAACTTGCCATTCAAATATAGCAAGTAATCAGAATCAGTTACTGAAAAGTAATAAGAATAGCCTCGAAACTTTGATTTCGAGGCTATTTTTTTGTCAAAATACGACACAACAATACTAAAATTTCAGTTACTCATAAAAGAATAGCTTTCGCAGGCTTACAGAAAGAAAGTTTCTGTTATTCCATCATTCTTATTTCTAATACTTATTCCAAAACATCACTAAATTTGTGAATTTTCAGGATTTTCGATCATTTTTGGCTGGTATCTGCGGGTTTGACGACTATAATGCGGCTCAATATTGTAAAAAATTTAGGGGTCTGCCCTAATTTAAAAGTTTAGAACATCAAGTGGGAGGTGTCTGTGCAAGTTTTAACTTGTCTGGCCCGCTTCATTGATCGCATCAATCAGCAATTTGGTATGTCTGTATGCTGGCTGGCGTTGTTCATGGTTGTGGTACAGTTTTTGGTCGTAGTATTGCGTTACGTATTTGGCTACGGTTCCATTTTTATGCAAGAATCCATCATTTATATGCATGGTTTTTTATTTATGTTAGGTGCAGGTTATACCCTGCTTCATGGTGGACATGTTCGTGTAGATATCTTCTATCGCGGCGCTTCACCTCGTAAAAAAGCGATGGTCGATATTTTCGGCTTCTTTACATTGTTACTACCTGTATGTGTAGGCATGCTTTATTACGTTTGGCCGTATGTTGCCTCTTCTTGGCAGATATTTGAAAAATCAAAAGAAACAAGTGGTATTCCAGCTGTCTTTATTTTGAAATCCGCTATGGTTGTGATGCTGGTTTTGTTGATCTTACAAGGCATTTCAATGGCTATTCATTCTCTTCGTGTGCTGACTGGCGATGAAGAACCAACTCAAGACGAAGAACACGAAGGCATTTAATAATGGTAGAATATCTTGATCTCGGGATGTTTGCAGCAGCCTGCATCTTTTTGATGCTTGGTTTCCCTGTTGCATTCACATTATCCGGCGTCGCACTTATGTTTGCGCTGCTTGGATTTGCGTTAGGTGTGTTTGACCTTGCCTTTATTGCCAATATTCCAAGTCGTATTTTTGGTGGTGCCGTCTGGAACGAAGTACTCATTGCGGTTCCATTATTCGTCTTTATGGGCGTAATGCTTGAACGATCTAAGGTCGCAGAAGAGTTACTTGAAACCATGGGACGACTCTTTGGTTCTCTTCGTGGTGGACTAGGTATCTCCGTTTCAATCGTTGGCATGTTACTCGCCGCTTCTACAGGGATTGTAGGGGCAACTGTGGTAACAATGGGACTTATGTCCTTACCAACCATGTTACGTCGTGGTTATGATAAATCACTGGCTTGTGGCTCAATCTGTGCAGCGGGTACATTAGGACAAATTATTCCACCGTCCATCGTATTAGTGTTATTAGGTGATCAAATTTCAAACGCATATGTTGATGCTCAACGTGCTGTTGGTAACTGGTCTCCGGAACCTTTATCAGTTGGTGATTTATTCGCTGGTGCATTACTACCAGGCTTGATGTTGGTTGGTATGTATATCCTGTATCAACTGATTTACGCTGTTGTAAAACCAGAATCCTCCCCTCCTATTCCAGCGGAGGAATTTGGTGAAGATGCAGCACTTCTTCCAAAGGTAATGCATGCACTTATCCCGCCGGTTGTTCTGATCGTCGCAGTGTTGGGCTCAATTTTAGCTGGTATTGCCACACCAACCGAAGCCGCAGCTGTTGGCGCTATGGGTGCTACGCTATTGGCTGGTATCCGTGTTGAAGAATTACAGATGCCAAGAGTTCTTGAGTTGAATACACCTGATGGCCAAGCGCGCTTGTCCCGTTTATTAGGTGCGGCAATCGGGGGCTTCCTAACATTTATGTTAATTGGCTCCATATTGTTCGATATGCCCTGGGTTTTTGGTATCGTTGGTATGATTGTAACAACTGTCGCAACACATTTACATATCTTACGCGCAATTCTTAAAGCATTAGATAAAGGTTCAAACACCGCAATCTATCTGTCAGCCGCTTCTTTGGTTGTTATGCTTTTCCTATCTGCGTTTTTTGATATGCGTATTTTGCGTAATGAAATTCCGACCGGTGACATGGCAGCAATTGTTGCAGCCTTTATCTGTGGCCTTTTCCTTGTTTGGGGATTGTTGGTTTCTTTATGGCGTGTGTGGGGAGCTGGTATTCTTCGCTTGGTAAATCGCGGCACCATGGAAATATCTGCGATGGTATTCATCATCCTGATCGGTGCGGCTATGTTCAGTCTTGTATTCCGCGGTTTTGGCGGTGATGAGGCTGTGCAGGAATTTCTAACCGCTATTCCTGGTGGTGAATGGGGTATGATCATTATGGTCATGTTGGTTATGTTTGTACTTGGTTTCTTCTTGGACTTTATCGAAATCACATTCGTGGTTGTGCCAATCGTTGCTCCTATCTTGTTACAAAACGACTGGGTAAGCCCGGTATGGTTAGGAATCATGATGGCGATGAATTTGCAAACATCTTTCCTTACCCCTCCTTTCGGCTTCGCCTTATTCTATTTACGCGGTGTGGCGCCAAAAGAAGTAAAAACTACGGATATCTATAAAGGTGTATTACCTTTCGTAGTTATCCAAATCATAGCTCTGGTGATCTTGGCATTAAATCCAGGATTAGCTAACTGGCTACCAGAAGTTATTTTTGGCTCTAAGTTTGTGTAAACATTTCTTAGACTGAGAAGATTTGAAAAGCTGTATTCGTAAGAATGCAGCTTTTCTTTTGTCATTTATGAACCTGATATAGGGTTTCTTGAAACAAAACTCTTGATCAGAACATAAATAGTAGAAATAAAGAAAACTAAGCTTATCAAATCAAAAAGGCCTCTGACAGAATCAGAGGCCTTTATGGCGATCCCGGGACGACTCGAACGCCCAACCTATTGATTAGAAGTCAATTGCTCTATCCAGTTGAGCTACGGGACCATCTTCTAATCGGACCGGAACTTATCATCCACTTTCAGATATCTCAAGTCATTACAGACCACAAAAAGTAAAAATATTCCACTTCAAAGAAAAAGCCCTGATCTCAGGTATCAGGGCTCTTATCAACTCAAGTTACAACACATTAATGTGTCCAAGGAAACAATCGATCTGCTGCAAAATTATCGGCATAAGCTTTTGGCTTAATTTTTCTTACCTTCTCCTCTGAGATAGTATAAGCAAAACCACGCTTAGTAGCATATGCAATCGCCTCATCTTTGGTTTCAAATTTCAATTGTACTTGTTTATTTGTATCGGCAGACCCAACCCAACCCATCAATTGATCAGCAGCGGCGCGATCCGTTGGTTCAAATTCCAACACCCATTTTTTTAGATTATTGCGACCAGACTGCATAGCTGTTTTAGCAGGTTTAAAGATACGTACTTCCATAACAAAGCCTTATTTCTATTGAATGCCTATACAAATCATATTGCTTGGCTAACTTAATCCTGATGACAATAGGAGTTAAACTTTATCTTCTATTTCGTCAAGAGTTAAGCATATTTAATCAATTAGAAACGGCGATAGCCATACTGAACTTGTTCAGACCATCCACGTTCGATTATCTTCAATTTGGAACATAGATCAGCCATTTCACCTTCGGTCATGAAGTTGTCATTCGCTTCATCATCATTCTGTCCAACAGTCACTGCTTGCTCAACCAAGGGCAAAATATCTTTCCCTTGATCTGTAACCTTGACACGCACAGACCTTTTATCATGTTCATCACGTTGCTGTTCTAAATATCCGTAATCTACAAGTTTACGAATACTGTAATTCACGTTCTGCCCCAAGTAATATCCACGTTCGATTAAATCACGAACAAGAACTTCGCCTTCACCAATATTTGTTAATACCAAGGCTTGGACAGCATTTATATCGCGTATGCCATTATTTTGTAACTCAAGTCGAACGAGATCCAAAAAGCGGCGGTGGAGGCGTTCTACGAGTGTAATTAATTCATTTGTCACGGGCTGGGTCCCTTTCTTATTTGTATTTTCTATTCCTTTAGCTACTATTTAAAAATGAAATTAAGAAAATCACTAAGTCAGGTTTTATTCTTAACAGAGCTAACTCCATAAGAGAGTGATGGTTATCACATGTATCGCATTTTATATAAAAACCTGCCTATTAATTTGGTATTTTCAGTATTAATCCTTTCATCTTGCGCACAATCCCCCGCATTTGACAAAGATGTCAGTCTAGAAAGTCTCGGCGATAAAGCATATGAGCGGCAAGATTATGAAACCGCCGAAACCTATTTTAAGCAAGCATTACAAAGCGATCCTACTATTTCAGCATATGAAGGATTGGCACAAACCTATGAAGCACAAAACAGTTGGAATAAAGCAATTGAAATCTGGGCAGCTATTTCTAAAGTAGATGGCCTTACTATTGAGCAATCTGATCATTTTAAACTGAAAGCAGCTAAAAACTATGCGCGTCTTGGAAATTCATTAGATGCGCGGAATTACCTCAATAAAATCAAAACAAATTCACTGTTAGAAACACGTGAGGGAAGATTAGTAGATGGATTAACGTCAGTTTTGGAAGGGCAAGAAACAAAGGCAATTAATATATTTCAAAAAATCTTGATGCAAACGCCGAGCGATCATTCAATAAAAATTAACTTAGCTTTAACGTATTTAGTATTTAATAAACCAGATATCGCCATCACTCTATTTAGTGAAATGCCAAATAATCAGGTTGCAAAGCTCAATAAATCTATTGCATTGGTTTTAAATGGACAAGACGAAGAGGCTTTAAAGATAGCGACAGCATTACAAGGCGAAAATGGAGCGAATAAAACAATCAGATATGCACAAGACCTAAAAGATATGCCTCCAAAATCACGTGCAAGACATCTTTTTGGTGTAAAATAAAGTGAAGGGAGGAACCGCCAAATTCCCCCCTTCTTTTCCCAGTGATCGGACCCAGCGAGACCACCTGTGGAAACTAATTACTCTATAAATTACTGATCGAATCTAACCCCTGCATAATTGCAGGACCTAACAGGACAATAAATAGTGAAGGCATAATAAAAACAATCATAGGTACAGTCAATATAGCTGGAAGCTTAGCTGCCTTTTCTTCCGCTTTCATCATCCTTTCCGAACGATATTCCTCCCCAAGAATAACAAGGCTTTGAGCCAAAGGCGTACCGTAGCGCTCCGCTTGCAATAAGGTATTTACAACTGATTTTATTTGCGGCATGTCAGTTCTGGCTGCGAGATTCTCTAAAGCCTTACGCCTCTCTGGTAAGATTCCCAGTTCCGTAGCAGTTAATGCCAGCTCATCTGATAGTTCTGGAGATGCAAGTGCCATTTCGGCAGCAACACGTTTTAAAGTTGCCTCAAGACTCAAACCAGCCTCCGCACAAATTACCATCAGGTCCAAACTGTCAGGTAATGACAACTCCAATGCTAAACGGCGCTTAGTCACTTTGTTTTTCACCATCAGTTCAGGAAGATAATATCCAACAAAAACACCTGCTAAAACAATCAATAGCTGCATACTTGTGGTTTGGTTTTCTCCGTCCTTTAACCAGAGTATAACTAACGCAACGCCTCCTCCCACAAAGGGCATACATAACTTCACGAAAAGAAAGTTCATCAGCATTTCTTTGCCACGCCAGCCCGCTTGGGCCAATCTAGCTTCCATTCGTTCCGCTTGCGCCGATTTCATCAAATTTAGTTTCGTTACAACTTTTTTAACAATATTTTCGCGTTTATTTTGTAATAAACGCTCTCTTTTTTCCGGCTTTATATACCCTCTACGCATAGCGTTTTCACGTAGACGCAATTCTTTCGCTTTTCTTGCAAGTGGCGATTTAAATTCAACGGAAACGCGCCAAATAGATATTACGGCAATAAATGCAGACGAAGCAGCCATAACTGGGATGACATCAGATATATCTAAGCCGAACATATTTTCCTCCATCTACATTCTAAATTTAATCATTTTGCGCATAATCATCACTCCAATGAAAATCAATCCACCACCCACAGCTAGCATGACATGGCCACGTGGATCTTCAAATAACTGGAAGATATAATCAGGGGATAATACGCTTAGAATTGCAAATAACACGAATGGTAAACTGCCCAAAATCATTGCGCTTGCTTTAGCTTCGGATGACAATGCTTTAACCTTCAAAACCATCTGCTTTCGACTGCGTAAAATATTTGATAGATTGTTTAGTGTATCAGCTAAATTCCCCCCTGTATCCTTTTGAATAGAAAGAGTAATTACGAAAAACTTCACATCTGCAGATGGTAATCTATCTACCATATTCCAGAGAGCTTTTTCCATGTCAGTACCAAATTGAACGCTCTCCATAACTGCTTTAAATTCTGCACCGATAGGACCATCAAATTCGCGGGCAACAGAAAGCATACTTTCTGAAACTGGCAGACCACTTCTTAAGCCACGCACCATTAAGTCAATTGCGTCAGGAAAATCACGCAAAAATAACGAAAGGCGCCTTTCCGCGATACTTCTGATCACCATTAATGGTCCCATTATCCCAACAGCACTACCAAATAATAGAGATATCAAGATGCCCAGCTTAAAGAATAAAGCAACAAATAGGGTGATAATACAACTAACAACAGCCATAATTGCAGTAAACTGCCCGATAGAAATGTTCTTGCCTGTTTTCAAAAGCAATTTTTCTAAAACTTCGCGTTTTGGTGCATATTTATTCAAGGTAGCAAAAATACCTGATGTATCTTTATCTTGTTTTCGAACGGTGTCATGTTTCTCAGATACACGTGTTTTCGAATAACGTAATTTCACTAAGGACTCTAGACGATCTTGACGAATTTTTTGACGATCAGAGGTGCCAAATACCATTAACACAATCAGCAAAATTGTGAGAGACATACCACCAACAATGATAATTGTATTCAGATCCATAATCGCCCCCCTAGGTTCCCATAGCCTGAATAAGAGCTTTGTCTAATCCGAAATATTCAGCTTGTGCCATAAAGGCTGGACGCAATCCCGTGGATTTATGTTCACCAGTTAACTTACCATCTGCACCTTCACCAGTGAATTCAAACTTAAACAGATCTTGCGTTGTGACAACGTCCCCTTCCATCCCAATAATCTCTGTCACTTGTGAAACACGTCTTACACCATCCCGCATACGAGATACTTGCACAACAAGATGAACAGCCCCCGCAATTTGCGCTCTCACCGCCTCATGAGGTAATTTCACTCCAGCCATTGCCACCATATTTTCCAATCGCACGACAGCTTCTCTCGGGTTATTTGCATGAATAGTTGCCATTGAACCATCATGCCCAGTATTCATAGCCTGCAAAAGATCTAGCGCCTCTCCGCTACGTATCTCTCCTAGGATGATACGATCAGGGCGCATACGTAGGGTATTCTTCATCAAATCACGCATCGTGATCTCACCTTGCCCTTCTAAATTTGGCGGTCTGGTTTCAAGGCGTATAACATGTGGCTGCTGCAATTGAAGCTCAGCAGCATCCTCAATCGTACAAATTCTCTCTCCCGCATCAATCATACGAGAAAGCGCATTTAACATTGTTGTTTTTCCTGACCCCGTCCCCCCCGAAATCAAAATATTTAACCGACTGCGTGAAGCAATTTTCAATACTGTTGCCATCGCATCTGAGATACTACTGCTTTGACGCATGGTATCTAAAGTAATCTTTTTTTCAGAAAATTTACGAATTGAAATACTAGGACCATCAATCGCAAGTGGCGGAATAATAATATTAACGCGAGATCCATCGGCTAGACGAGCATCACATAATGGTGTCGTCTCATCAACACGTCGTCCAACATGAGATACGATACGCTGAGCGACATTCATTACATGATTGTCATCTCTAAAAGTAACGTCAGAAAGTACTAACTTCCCCTCCTTTTCAATGTAAATCTGCTTGGCACCATTCACCATAATATCGGTTACAGCATCATCTGCTAGCAAAGGTTCCAACGGGCCCAAGCCAAGCATATCATTAATAAGTAAGGTGACTAATTGACGTTGTTCGAGAAGATTAATGTTTATTTCTTTATCTTGAAGAATATCTGCAAGAATATCATTAACTTGCACCGCCAATTCTTCCCTGGGAATAGTTAACGCTTTAGATAAATCCATTTGTTCTAAAAGAAGCGGTTGAACAATTTCTCGCGTTTCTGAAACAATAGCAGACTCACCTGTTTTGTTTTTTACATTCCTAGACTTAGTTTCATCTTCCGCCCATGATAATAGCATATTCAAAGCTGCGGTAATCAGATCGCGCTCAAGGTGCTGATCAATATTTTTATTATGCTGTAAAAGAACTTCGCCGAGATTACTTCCAACCATATGACTTAATTCTTGTCGAGGATGAGATAGAATACTTTCTGCGGTATTTCGTTTCTTCATTAAGATAAAAACTTCTTCAACAAGACGGTCTTCATCGGTTAAAATATCGCTATCAACTTGTACCTCAACCGCTTCGCGAATGCTCATATTAACTTCTTGTTGATCATTCACTTTTCTTTGTTGAGAACGATCTTTCAAATGTACAATTCGCTTATCCTTAAAACTCTCCTCAACGCGGCTCAGAATAGTTTTACTAACTTTAGGATTTTCTTTTTGACGCTTACCAAAACTCATGATTTTCTCCCCACTAATCTCTTCAATAGGGAATTTTGTTTTTTGACCTCTTCTTCTCCGAAGATCGCCTTGTTAAGCATCTCTAGTTCAAGTTTTATCTGCTTAGGAGCTTTTGCCTCACTAACTGCGATCCCCTTCTCTGTCGCCAAAGCAAAGGTATCAATACTAAAAGATAACGATGAAATAGGTTCTCGGCCTAAAGTTTGCGCAATATCTTTCATGCTCAACTCAGCATTTTTTGATTGCCCAGTTTTATTAAGCACCACATGTATTTCAGGCTTCTTGTCCAAGTTCTCAACCCAATTCAAAATACGAATTGCATCTCTTAGATTTGCTATATTCGGCTCAAGAACGACGACTAAATGATCCAGTTTCTCTGCGACGGATTTGAATTGAGGTAAGATATATCTAGGGCAATCTATAACGACTGTCTTAAATGCAGCTATCACCCTATCAAACAAGATATTTAAAGAGTCTTCGCTTAATTCTACAAAATGAGATGGATCATCTTCAGCTGCAAGTAATTGCATCCCGTTTTCCAGAGTAATTGTTGATCTCTCTAAAAACAGATCATCTATCCGCTCCGGACTGGATAAAGCATCAACTAAAGCATGCGTTGGCTGTATATCCGTAAAAAGTGCGGAACATCCGAAATGAATATCCAAATCAAGTAAAACAGTATGACGTTCAACTTTACTAGATTTTACTGGTTTCTTCTTTTTCCTTAAATCTTTTGGTAGAGCGCTGCGCGCAACCTCCAACGCCAGTGTCGTGGCCCCTGCTCCACCACGTGCACCAATAACAGCTATTGAAGTAGCCTTATTTTCTCCATCTCCCGATATAGATACAATGTTCTTTTCATTATGAGAAAAACAATCTTCGATATCGGATATAGCAAAAGGTTTTGGTATATAATCCACAACGCCTAATGCTTTGATCGCGTGATAGGTCTGAATGCGATTATCTTTACCAATTACAATTACTTTTGAACTTGCATCACATACATTGGATAATTGTTCAAGATAAGCAACGGGATCCGCAATATCATTTACATCAATCAATACAAACGGCGGCGTAGAAGATTGCGATAAAATCTCAACAGCTTGAATTTGATCTGCATCTATCACGCCATCAATAGACCAATCTCTTGATTTGAAAAATTCCGACAAAATTGTTCTGGCTTGCAAATCAGAAGACAAGGCAAGTGCAGGAAGTTTATTAAGCGTATCAGCCATATTATTTATTTTGGAATCTGAGTCTTCCTTAAACACAGTTAAAACCATTACTCATCTCCCGAACTGTTATCCAAAACATCGAACTGCTCAACAATCAGTGGCTCCGTCTCGCCAGCCCAATATTCGTAAACACCTGACGCAGCCTGTTCACCATCCATATATCCTGGATCACTACCATTTGCGACATGACTTGGATCCGCGACCATATGAGCTAGATTAGCAACATTGGAACAGCCAAGTGTTGCACGAGTTGTACTGGTTACAGTGGTGATATGAGCTGACATATTTCGTTCGCAGTTGGGAACCGATAATTGGTAGCGACGAACGACGACTTGAACAGGATTAACAACTTGTTCTTTCCCTAAATCATCATTCATCTCGTCTGACAACCCAAGCGTGCCAGATTGCATTGTCACGGTTAATTCCTGATTTTTAAGCCAATAAGATACCCATTGAGCAGCATTTTCACCTCGATAACTATTACTTGATTGCACGATTAACTGGTCGGAAGAGCGCAAACCTGACTTTTTCAGGAATAATGATAGTTTCCTCGCTTCTGTGTCTGACAAGCTACCGTCAGGTTGTGTCGAAGGGGCATAGATGTAATCAACAGGCTTTACCATGAGTTCGGCGTTGTTTGAACCAAACTTCCATCTCTCACCTGCAGGACGATTTGTACAACCAGTTACAAATAATGCTAATGAGCAAATAAACAGGAAGCCAAATATAAATCTTTGCATTTCAAAAATCATTTTCGTTCTCCTCTCTATTTAGTCAAACTGAAAACCAGCTATACGTGGACGTGGTGCTTTTTCTTCTTCCTCAAAACGGAAGATATTTGGGGATTCCGCGTTTTCAATTTCCTCAATGGTTTCAGCCACTTTTGGAACATAAAAACGATCTGTCGGTTTCACGAATGGATTGCCATCAACGGGTTCCACCAAATAAGGTGTAATCACAATCACCAGTTCACTTTCACTACGTTGAAACGTATCTGACTTAAAAAGCTGTCCCAAAATAGGTACATCTGCCAAACCCGGAGTACGGGCTAAATCATACGAAGAATCATTCTGGATTAATCCTGCAATTGCAAAGCTTTGACCACTTCCTAGCTCTACGGTTGTTTCCGCGCGGCGTGTGATCAATGATGGCACTTCGAAGTTTACTAGCGTTACAGCATTTTCGTTGGATAATTCACTTACTTCAGGCCGGACATGTAGGCTAATCCTGTTTTCATTTACTAAAACTGGTGTAAAAGCCAAGGAAACACCGAACTTCTTAAACATAATCACGACGCGATTGTCACCATCAGGTATTAAAATTGGAAATTCGCCACCAGCCAAGAAGCTTGCTGTTTCACCTGAAACCGCGGTTAAATTCGGTTCAGCAAGAAGCGTAATTAATCCTTCTTCGTCAAGAGCACTAATCAATCCGTTAACTGTAACATCACCGATTTCGCCGCCTATACCTAAGAAAGAAGGAGACAAATTACCAACAAGAGGATTAAGAGATCGACCTGCAATGGTTGCTGAACGTATTAATCCATCTGCAGTCCAGTCTATTCCCAGATGTTTTTGTATATCTCTAGACACTTCTGCAACTTGGACGCGCAAGTTAATTTGGCTAGGAGAACGCACGGACAATTGATTTAAAACAAGCTTTTCATCACCAATTGCAATCTCAGCCATCTTTTTAATCATAGCTGCATCCTTTGGCGACTTCACTAAACCACGCAATAAGACAGAACCACCTACAGCAGAAATATCTAAATCCAATTCAGGAAAAATAACATTAACTTGATGCCTTAAACCCTCTAAGTCCGGTTTAACTTTTACATTAAGGCTGGCAAGAATATCGTTATTTTTACCCACGGCAAATAATGTCGTATTACCGGGTTTACGCGCAGACAAATATACAAGCTGTGGTGAACGAACCATTACTTCTGCAATATCCGCATTAGCAATGAATACAGTATCAGCCACTTGTGGCAGTTTGATTAAACTACCAGAATTTTGATCAAGAACGATAGTTTTCTGGGAAGGAGAGATAACTTGTACATCTTGTGCAACAGAAATGGATGTAAAAGACATCATTAAACTCAATACCACAAAGATACGCGGGAAAATTATTCTTAGCATTATCATTTTCTTTCCTCCCTAATCGTCCGTTTTATTTCCACGTAATACAACAACACCTTCTGTTTTTTTGGGCGAATTGCGTGAACCAATGATCATGGACATATCCCGTCCATTAATTGTAAAAATTTCCGTATCAAGGGTGTAATTTCTTTCTGGTGTCACATTGCTTTCCGTGACTGTTTGCACATATGACGTTTTCATTGCGGTTTGATCTGCCTTTTCCTCAGGTAAGGTTTGAGCAATATCACCATCATTTATCGCAAGGCTACGTAATGCCAGCGACACTTGTCCCATCTCACGTGCTATAGACATTTCACGCGCTTGTTCTTCAGTGACTTCAATCGTCGCAGTATCACCATCCATTCCATTATCGTCTTCTGAAACTGATAAACTTTGATCAATTGACAAAACGCGTACATCTTCAAGCATAGTCGTACTAACAAAACGCGTAATTTTATCGCCACGAATATCAGTTCCTTTTAAACGAAGGGCAAGTAACACATCTACACGATCACCTGGGAAAACTAACCCTGAAACGCCTGCGCCTTTCTTGATAGAAACAGAAACGGCTTTCATACCGGGATCCAGAACAGCTGCTAGAAAACCCCTATCCCCAGGAAAAACAACTTGTCCTTGTTGAATTGGTTGACCTTTTAAAATAGGCGATCTTACAACGCCACCACTGAAACTATTGATTGCCTCTTCAGTAACCAGATCATTTTCTGCATCAACTTCATCTAGCGTCACATAACGCTCATTATTGGCTGCTTCGGGCCAAGGTTGCCATTCCAGATCTTCCGGGCGAACAAATTGTCCAGACTGCATATCCATCTTAGGAACTAAAGCCACCAGTGATGCTTTTTCTTCGACAACCACCGTTTCAATTTGTTCTCTTTGGATCGCGGCCTTCTGACGTTGTTTTTCTATAAAATTAAAAGCGCTATAACCTGTTGCACTGGCACTACCTACCGCAAGAGCAAGCATTAAAATAGTACGAATATTCATTTTATTATCCTCCTATACCGCTAAGAGGTTTTTGAGCTACATTGACAATCTGAATAATTGAAACGACGAGTGCACCGGCTGATATCGCCACGCCGTATGGTACCTTTACATTCAATGTAACTTCTTCAATTTTTTTAAGATGTAAGTATCCCAGAACGAAAGAAACGTCATAGCGACGACGCATCATTTGGATCAGTCCCATAAAGCCGCCAACCATCCCCATTGTAAGAAGTAAGACTGGAAGCATTTCAATGCCGGCCCATAAAGAAACACCAGCTAAAAACTTTGCGTCGCCTGCACCGAAAATATTAAATGCAAACAAGATAAATCCAACCACAAGCACGGCGACTGACGCTACGATATGATACATAGCCTGATCCCAACTAAGGCATACAAGAGCCATAGGGACAAACAACGCAAAGATTAATGCGATTATTTTATTGGGTAGTTTAAAGAATCTTGCATCATTAGCTGCAGCAAAAAGGCAAAGCCCAACGAATTGTGCAATACATAAATAGAAGAATAACGAGGGAAAAGTCATTTTCCGGGTCCTTACTGATTATATAAAACGTGGCTCGTTCAAATAAAAACGGATCGAGTTTGGCGCCTCGACCCGTTTTAACTTTTTGCTTTTCCAATAGCTGGAGAAAGCCCCCTCCAAGTGACGAGCCTAAATAACTAGAACTTAACCGCCATCACCACCGTCGCCACCATCACCGCCACCAACAGCATCAGATAGTTCTGTTTCTACGGATGAGAACATGGTGCTTAATGCTTCCCCCATATCACCTAGAGCGACAATCGCCGCAACTGATACCAAAGCAGCGATCAAACCATATTCAATAGCTGTCGCACCATCTTCGTCTTTAACGAATTTGATGATTGTGCTTTTCAACATTTTAAATCTCCTCGATTGGTTGGACCTCGTGGGTCTTGATGAGGATAAGATGAGTCAAAACGACTCTAAGGTCAAAAGTTAAATAACCAAATTATCTATTTGTTTTTTAAAAGTAAAATTTAATATTTTTACATTAATTAATCTGTTAATATGCATACATATTTTCATAAAATTTTATCTTTAATTAATGCCACTTTTCGCCAGAAACAAAGATTAGAATTAAATGTAAATCCATGAGACAACTAACTCGCCCTTTAGATAGTCTCAGGGAAATTAAGGACCATATTTTATGAAAAGCATTTCGAAATACATGTTTTCTTTAATAAGACGCTTCAAACGAAATCAATCAGGATCGATTATTTCCCTGATTGCAATCGCCATCGTTCCAATGATTACAATCGTGGCATTAGGTGTCGATATTTCAAGGGCATATATGGTTAAATCTCGTCTATCGTCGGCCTTAGATGCTGCTTCTTTGGCTGGCGGACGTGCCTTTTACTTAGATCATCGTGATGATGATATACATATGTTATTTGATGCAAATTTTCCCTCTGGATATCTGGACGCCACTCTAAGTAATTTAACAATTGATGTAGATTTGGACGAAGAAACAATTTACCTTTTTCGCACTGCAACTATCAAAACCACGTTTCTGCAGCTAATCGACATTGATGAATTAACAGTTTCTGCAGAAGCTGAAATACATCGACGTAAAACAGCTTTGGATCTTGTTCTTGCAATTGATATGTCCGGCTCTATGACCTATGGCGCACCAGGTGGCGGTACCCGTATTGAAGCGGCACGTGCGGCATCACATGTCCTATTAGATACGTTATTTGGCAGTGATGCTACAAAGGAATATCTAACAATTGGTCTTGTTCCATGGAATAGTAAGGTAAATGTGCAAATTGACGGAACCACGTATGATTCAGATTTAAATTATTCAACACCCGTTCCAAGTTTTGACAACCCGCTTACGGGCGTTACACAGTCCGAAGTCTTTTTCGCTGATAATTCCCCCGTTCCCTTTCTGCATGAACCTGATCCTGATTGGCAGGGATGTGTTTATGCCCGCTATCTTGATGATGCTAACGATAATAATGACGCCGATATATATGATGGTCTAACAACATTAACTGATGGTGAATGGCGTGCATGGGAGCCTATCGGACCTGAAGGTGAACCAGTATCAGGAGGTACATGCACGGGATCCGTGAATGGTAGTGAATGCATTCCATGCTTATCCCATGGTATCACTCCTCTTCAGAATACCAAATCTGTCATTGAAGATGCCGTTGATGATCTCATATATCCTACCGGCGCCACAAATATTGCCGGCGGATTAGGATGGGCATGGCGCACATTAACACCTCCGACACCCTTTACAGAAGCATTAGAAGATCCTGCGGTAGAGCGTACTCGTGCAATCGTGTTACTTACTGATGGGGCACAAGTCGGCGGTAATGGTGATGCATATAAAGGTGTATTGGGCATTGGGAGTAGCGCCAGAGCAAACATGGATGCGCGCCTGCGTGATTTAGCAACTGAAATCAAATCTTCAGGCGTAGTCATCTATACGATTCAATTTGCATACAATAACAGCAGCTTACAATCCCTAATGAAAGATGTCGCAAGTGGCCCAGACAGCCCTTATTATCACTATGCACCTGATCGCGATAGTTTAGAAACCATATTTCTTGAAGTTGCTAATCATGTATCAGAATTACGCCTTTCCAAGTAAGGAAAGGCTCTTTCGATTTTATAGTTTATACGAAAATTTGAAGTTTTGAATTAATCATCAGTAACTGTATATTGCGCACCATATCGCGGACGATAAATCGCATTCTTATATAATACTGAATTGGGAACAAGATCGCTTAAAAAGGTCGCTTCAAAGTCATGTGCTACTTCCGCAGTGATAATTCCTTCGCCACTACGCATCACAAAGTCTGCAGGTAAATCTGCTGTCTCCCCTGTCGTACCATATCTACTCCCAGATGGAGCTGTTGAGGACGAACCGTAACTTCGCTGCCAGACAATTTCTGGTGCATCATTACCAGTTTTAATAATCGAAGATAGAATTACAGTCGTATTCAGATCGATTTCAAAAGGACGCATCACTTCATCAGTGATTTCGAAGATATCGGCAATCACAGTTTCTGATATTGTTTCTTCCCTTGCAGCAAGATCAGCAATTGTTGTACTAGCGCGTTCTAACTTTTGATTCAAAAGGATATAACGGGTAATTTCCACGCCTGACAATAACAATGAAACCATGATTGGGAGTGCCACCGCCATTTCTACGGCTGCTAACCCAGAATCATTTCTTAAAAATTTCTTACATGTCCCTACTCTTGAAGAGATTTTAAAACGTGACCAAATCATTCGATTAAATCCCATGGCTCATTTCGAACAGCAACAGATGCAGAGAGAGGGAGTTTTCCTTCCTCTGATCCCAAAATACTCTTCATGTAACCTGCAATAATAGGCCAGTCATAACTTATTCGATATAAGACAACGTCACCTGCTCCGCCTGGTCCTGTAGTTCCGAGATCTGCATCCCACGCACCATTATCGTTTTCATCTGTGAATGTCTCTCCAAGATCATATTGGCCATTTCCATCACCATCGATATAGGCTTCTCCTTCCCCAATTTGCCCAAAGCTGTCATAAGTTAAGACATCAATCCTAGCTGTATCCATATCAACAAGGCCGATAGTCTTATCTTCGATGATCTGAACAATAGATTCTAATCGTGCATCAGCATCTGCTTCCTGACCTGTAATGCCATAACGCGAAGCATCACGAAGAGCTCCTTCCATCAAGCTTTGGGTAAACATCACAAGTCCTACCTCAATAGTTCCAAACATCAAAACCAACAAGAATGGAAGAACCAACGCAAATTCCACTGAGAAAACTCCCTTTTCCTCAGTCTTGAATTTTTTAAATGTTTTAAGAATATAAAAATGCATAAATAAATTCCTTAATAGAGGAAGATTATCATGCGTAAGATTCCTCGACGAATCTTAGTTTCTAATAAAAAATGTCGATAGAATTATATAAAATTGTATCTAATGAATGATTCTAATACTAAAAATACACCCAAACGAAAAACGGGATATCTAATAGATATCCCGTTTAATTGGTCGGAGCACAAGGATTCGAACCTTGGACCCCCTGGTCCCAAACCAGGTGCGCTACCAGACTGCGCCATACTCCGGTTAAGTCGTTTAAGGGAGTGTTGAACTCTCTTGAGGCGCTATAAACACCAAGATTCAGATGAAGTCAAACCCCTTTCTTCACTTTTTTTCAAAAAAATAAATTCATTCATAAAAGTATCTTATTTCTCTCTTTTTTTATAATTTTTGAATAAGTTTTCTTATATCCTCAAATATTCATATATGATAATTGTGAATCAGCAGGCTCTAGAATCTCGGAATTATTTTTTGATGAATGAATCGAAAGCACAAAAAAAACAAAGTTTCCTTTCGACCTTCATCGGTCATATTAACTTATTGCCGTTTACGATCGCACTCGTGTTAAGCAGTCTTTTGTTATATTCTTGGCAAATCATCAAAGATGAAGATGACAAGCGGCTTCTTACAGAAATCAATGGCCATTTACAGCATTTTTCAACGCAAATTAAATCCCATTTTGAATCTAGATTTTCTCTCGCTTATTTTCTACAGCAAAAATGGGAGAATAATGAATTTTCTTCGCAATCCTCTTTTGAGGTAGAGGCATTACGTCTCCACAACCTATATCCGGACTTCCAAGCTATTAATTGGTTGGATAATGACCTGATCATTAAATGGGTGGTACCATTGAAAGGCAACGAAGGTGCTTTAAACTTGAATATAGGAGAACTGGAATTCCCAAGCATTGCTGTGCGTAAAGCATTGTCAGAAGATAAGCTTATTACCACCCCTCCCCTTAATCTCGCACAAGGTGGAAAAGGATTTGTTGGGTATCTACCTATTACAATAAATGGCGAAAATCACGGTTTTCTAAACATTGTATTTAAAGCTGAACCTGCTGTAGAAGCTGCAGTTTCTGAAAGCTTTGAAGATCACTTTATATTAAATATATACGATGGAGAAAAACACGTTATTCCTCATACTCAGGGAATATCAAACTCTAAATTCACCCTAACCCAAAAAATTAATGTTGGGTCACGTGAATGGAGATTAGAAGTAAGCCCAACGGGCGTATCGAGCAATGCATTAAGAGAATATCTTGCTTATTTCTATCTTATTTTCGGTTTATTTTTCATATGTATCGTATCCTTACTCATTCGCATTTTGATGCAGAGGCAACTCTCATTACAAGAACAAGAAAAAAGGTTTAAAGATCTAGCAGTCATTAGTTCAGATTGGTTTTGGGAACTAGATTCAGATTTAAAATTTTCTTATGTTTCGCCCAAATATACTGAAGTAACAGGCGATACAATTGAGGACAAGATAGGAATGTATCGATGGGAAGTCGGAAATAGAAATTCCGAAGATACTGAATGGACACAGCATTTAGATGACATGAATAATAGGCGCATCTTCAAAAATTTTGAATATGCGATGACTTTGAAAAATGGCGAAACCAAACATTACAGATTATCTGGACTTCCTCTGTTTGATCTCAACGGAAACTTTATTGGATATCGTGGAAGTGGAACAGACATTACAAATATTAAGAAATCGGAGCTGGAAAGACAGAAAGCATTACGAGATGTAGAACAAGCTAGCCTCTCCAAGTCACGATTTCTAGCAACCATGAGCCATGAGTTACGCACCCCTCTCAATGCTATTCTTGGTTTCAGCGAAATGATTAAAGAGCAGTTATTAGGAAAAATCACC
This sequence comes from Curvivirga sp., assembly GCF_965219885.1. Taxonomy (NCBI): domain Bacteria; kingdom Pseudomonadati; phylum Pseudomonadota; class Alphaproteobacteria; order Rhodospirillales; family Aestuariispiraceae; genus Curvivirga; species Curvivirga sp. Next base: position 2,740,350 of record NZ_CBDCOT010000009.1, on the reverse strand, counting down.
CCACCGAAATACGGTGAGTATGCTGCAAGTATTCACCAAAGCGGCGAACATCTATTATCTCTTATTAATGATATTCTAGATATTTCGGCGATTGAAGAAGGCAAGTTTAGCTTTAATCCCGAAGAGTTTAATATTATTGAATTAACAGAAAATTGCATAAAAACACTTGCTCCCCTGGCGAATAAAAAGAAGGTTTCTATTGATTTTCAGCATGAAGCACATGTGGCATCTCTGTCTGCCGATAAACGTGCATTAACTCAAATTATTCTCAATCTTCTAAATAATGCGATAAAATTCAATAATGAGTATGGGCAAATTTTTATTCATATGAAACAGGATATTCCCTCTGCATCTCTATTTTTCACCATTAGAGATACCGGAAAAGGGATACAGCAATCCGACTTACCTAATATCATGAACCCTTTTGAGCGAGGCCATCAAACTGCACTCACAACGCAAGAAGGTACAGGTTTAGGATTAACTATCGTAAAATCGCTTGTAGACCTTCATCAAGGTTATATATCTATTGAAAGCGAAATAGATAAAGGCACAGTTATCACTGTTAAACTTCCCTTAAAACAATAAATCTAATAACAACCTATAAACGAGAAAAATAATGACTTCAGGATCCGCTCAAACCTCAGTCCTTGCTCCAGTTCCCCAACATGCACGTATTATCGAATTTATACTCAATCCAAATATCTCAACATCTCAGCTACTGGAAGTGCTGGAAAGCATAGCTTATTCCGAAAAGATATTAATTGGCTTCGGGCCGGATATTATTGAATTATTCGAAAAAAAAATCGAAGGTTTTCACGCTTTTCAAAGCTATCAGGGAATAGGCTGCACTATCCCAGAAACTCAAGCCTCTCTAGCAGTTCGTATAGAAAATGATGATTGTGGTAAAATTGCAAAAGATGCGCGTGAATTGACAGCAACCCTATCAAGTTTTTTTTCAATAGCGCGAACCCAAAATACCTTTATGTATTTGGATGGGCATGACCTTACAGGATACGAAGACGGGACCGAGAATCCAAAAGGCGATGACGCAGAGAAAGCCGCGTTAATTTCAAGTACGGATATAGGCTTAAATGCTTCAAGTATTTTTACGGTTCAACGATGGGATCACGATATTTCCGCATTTCAAAAACATCCGCAAGAGCAACAAGACCACATTATTGGGCGCCGCCTCAGTGATAATGAAGAACTTGATGATGCACCACGATTTGCACATGTGAAAAGGACAGCACAAGAAAGTTTTGAACCTGAAGCCTTTATTTTACGCCGTAGCATGCCTTGGTCAGATGATAAAGGTGAAGGCTTGGTTTTTATGTGTTTCAGCGCCAACCTCTATGCTTTCGAAGCACAGTTAAAACGAATGATTGGCCTTGAGGATAATATAGTTGATGGGCTTTTTAAGTTTTCAACGCCATCAACTGGCGCACATTATTGGTGTCCACCTATAAAGGACAACCAACTAAATTTGAATTTCCTAAAGTAAATAAAACCTCGCTAGTCATCTAGCGAGGTTTTCAAACACTTTATCCGATAATCTCAAAGGATCTTAACGATTCAGCACGCCAATCAGCAAGCATCTCAAGCATGGTTTCATCATTTGTGTTAAAGTCTGCACAATTATATCCCAATTCATCAAGTGATATAAAATAGACCGCTTCTAAACGTCTCGCCCCCTCGGGGGTATTATTTTCAATAAACCGACGAACAAACAAATCCGTTTTTGGTACATCATCAGTTAAGGCATATGTATCTAAGTTTTGAATTGCGTCACCAAACAACGCCTGTTCATCATCAGATAGATCGCGGCTTTTTGTAATGCATGTATCATATCCGGTTACGCGTTTACGACCTTGCGTAATAACAGCGCCTGCTGGCGGTGATTGTTCTGCATCAATTTCGGCATAAGATAATTGCATATACCGATTTTTCATATCTTCCATTCTGCCTCTATAAATCCAGATTTCCTCACCTTTTTCTTCAAAGTCCTCGTGATCTACAAATTCAAATTCATAAGATATGTTTACATTCACATAAACAGGCGAATATTTCTCAATAGAATTAAATTGGTCAATCGTATTGCCAGTTTCTACAGGTCGGTCCAACTCCGGATGAAAAAAAGCGCAGGCGGTCATTGATGTTGCCGCGATCGTGTAAAGCGCAATTTTTCCTGCATACTCAAAATATGATTTCATCCGGTTTTCCATTCAATTAAAGATGCCAATCCTATATCTATATTAGGTCTGCCTAAGATATATAAAATTGTATCTATATGATTTGTTCCCTATTAATCAAGGGCGATTCGTAAAAATTTCATAGTCCACGTAATCACCAACTTTTATTTTTTTTGCTTTTGCTTGTCCACCCGCAAGTTCTATCACTGCTCTAACAGGCTCCCCTGCCGAAATTGCTGTTAAATCACCAGGTATCGCACGATGATGAATATAAGCAATTTTTCCATCACTTCTTACAAATAACATATCAAGTGGGATGAGCGTGTTTTTCATCCACATGGCTGCTTCGTATGGGAAACCATAATCGAATAACATTCCCTTACCATCAGCCAGCTCAGTACGATACATCAACCCCTGTTTACGTTGTTCATAATCAGATGCAATTTCCATTTCAAAAGAAACTGCACCGTTTTTTGTATTAATAATAACAGTATCTTTTTCAAAGATTACTTCATCAGCAAATGATGAACTAATCATGAATATACTTACTAATAAAACAAATGCACTTTTTTGGAACACGTTACCCACCAGATGCTGCTTCTTGTTGTCTTGCCCACATTTCAGCATAGATTCCATCAAGCGCCAATAAATCTTCATGCTTACCTTTTTCAGCAATTTCACCAGCTTTTAAAACAATAATTTCATCTGCATCAACTACTGTCGAAAGCCTATGTGCAATAACTAGTGTCGTGCGCCCTTCACTCACCTGACGTAAACTTTTCTGAATTTCACGTTCTGTCGCTGTATCCAACGCTGATGTCGCTTCATCAAATAGTAAAATATCAGGCGCTTTCAAAATTGTACGTGCAATTGCCACACGTTGTTTTTCACCACCTGAAAGCTTTAGTCCACGTTCGCCAACCATACTGTCATATCCGTCAGGTAACGCTTCTATAAAGTCGTGAATACGGGCGAGTTTCGCAGCTTCTTTTACTTCCTCAATTGTTGCATCAGGACGGCCATAGCGGATGTTATATAAAACCGTATCATTAAACAAAACGGTATCCTGTGGAACGATACCAATCGCACCACGTAAGGTAGATTGTTGAACATCTTTAATATCTTGCCCATCAATCTGGATATGGCCACTTTGAGAATCATAAAATCTGTACATCAATCGACTAATAGTAGATTTTCCAGCTCCACTAGGACCAACAATTGCTAGAGTTTTACCTGCCCCAATATCAAAAGACACATTCTTTAAAATCGGGCGCCTTGCATCATACCCAAAAGAAACATCCTTGAAGCTTAAACATCCTGAAGATATCGCCAAAGGCTTTGCATTTGGTGCATCTGCAATTTCCTGAGACACATCCATCAATGTAAACATATCTTCCATATCTGTTAGAGATTGGCGAATTTGACGATATACAAAACCAAGGAAATTAAGTGGTAAATACAATTGGATCAGATAGGTATTCACGAGAACAAAATCCCCGACAGTCATATCACCATTTTCGACGCCATAACCAGCCATGGCCATCAAGGCCACAAGACCAATAGCAATGATAGCCCCCTGCCCGATATTCACAGCAGATAGACTGGTTACTGATCGAACAGCAGCTTTTTCATAACCTTGCATTGCCAAATCATAACGTGCTGCTTCATGCGCCTCGTTTCCAAAGTATTTTACGGTTTCATAGTTGATCAAGCTATCAATCGCTTTGGTGTTGGCTTCTGTATCCTTGTCATTCATCTGACGGCGATATTTTAAACGCCATTCAGTCACCCACATCGTAAAAGCAATATAGGAAACAATTGTCACGAAAGTTACGAGCGCAAAGTAAAAATCAAATAGCCCCCACAAAATACCACAAACCAGAAATATTTCGACAAGGGTCGGTAAGATATTGAATAAGGTGAAGTTCAAAAGAAACTCAATTCCCTTTACACCACGTTCAATGATACGACTTAAACCACCTGTCTGTCTTTCCAAATGAAACCTTAAAGAAAGCCCATGAAGATGCTTAAAAATCGTCAAAGCAACTTGACGAATTGCTCGTTGAGACACTTTTGCAAAAAATGCTTCTCGTAACTCTTGAAATACAACAGTCATCAAACGCGCAAGGCCATATCCCAACAGCAAATAAATTGGTACTGTCACCAAAGCGTGTTCGGTAACCGTCAAAGCATCAACAGCTTTGCCATAAAATATTGGTACGATTACATTGGCTGCTTTTGCACCCATCAAACAAATCAACGCCATTACGACACGAAGTCGAATATCCCCTGCATTTTTTGGCCATAAATACGGTAATAAGGCCTTTAATGTATTCCATTGGCGTCGCCCTTTGCCCATGCCTTCTGCTGCAATCTGATCCATGATCCCATCTCATTTTTATTCTGAAGTTTGTTATAGTTAAGAATTAATCCTCAAAAAGCAATGAGGCGGAAGAAAAACTTTCTACCGCCTCGCTATATTCAAAACATTTTATACTTATATGTCTTAGAAAAACACAAAAGTCACTAGGACGAAGCATGGAATGAGAATAATAAAGGACCATCCCATATACCCAAAGAAGCTTGGCATTGCCACACCGCGCTCTTCAGCAATAGAACGAACCATAAAGTTTGGTGCATTACCGATATAGGTATTAGCCCCCATAAACACAGCGCCAACCGAAATCGCCAATAATGTATTGGTTAAAGGCCCCATCAATTCGACAGGATCACCGCCAGCTGTATTAAAGAAAACCAGATAAGTTGGTGCATTATCCAGGAAGCTGGAAAGAATACCAGTCAACCAGAAATACATCACATTTACCGGCTCACCACTGTCACTTGTTACTGCATTGATGACAAATCCAAGCGCCCCGTCACTGCCCGCTTTCAAAATAGCAATTGCAGGCACAATAGTGATAAAGATACCAATAAATAGTTTAGCAACCTCTTGAATTGGGAACCAAGAAAAACCATTCGCAATGCGGCTATGAATGTCTGTAAATTTCCACGAAATTGCAGCCAGCGACAGCAGAATAACATCTCTTACAACATTCTGTAACTCGACATGGGTATGATAAATCTCAAATGATATGCCCGGTTTCCAGAACCCGCTTAACAAGACAGCCCCAACCACACCAGCTAGGAAGATGATATTTTGCCCACCTTCAATTTTAATGCCATCAGGTTCATCCGAATGTAATTCATCTACAGAAGGCAGATCACCTTCCTTTTTATAGTAATAACTATCCAATAGGAAAAAGACGGCTAACAATATTGTGGACACAAATAACATCGGTAAAAACATTTCCTGCGTCGCCCAAAAGAAGCTAACCCCTTTTAAGAAACCAAGAAATAATGGAGGATCGCCAAGTGGCGTCAATGAACCGCCAATATTTGCAACTAAGAAAATAAAGAAAACAACTACATGAACCCTATGTGTGCGCCATTCATTTGCGCGCAACAATGGGCGGATCAAAAGCATAGCCGCCCCGGTTGTTCCCATCCAGCTGGCAATCAACGTGCCAAAAGCCAGAATGGCTGTATTCACAAGCGGTGTTCCACGCAGCTTGCCACGTAATCGCACACCGCCAGCAACGGTAAACAATGAAAACAACAGGATTATAAATGGAATATATTCTAAAAGAACAACATGTAATATTTCATATAAGGTAACTTGGTAACCAAAGAATATTAGAAACGGTATGATCAGAGTAGCTGCCCAACCTAATGCTATTTTACCAAAATTATGATGCCAAAAATCCCCTGCTACCAAAGGAAAAACAGCAATCGATAGCAACATGCCTGCAAATGGAATAACCCAATATAGGTTTAATTGAGAACCATCCAGTTTGTAACTAGCCGGACCGCCTGCAGCAAAGGCAAGGTCATTGATTCCGACAACTAATATCGCTGTTAGAAGTCCAAGGCGTAACATTCCGCGCAACATGAAAACTCCCTCAATCAAATTTCAAGTTTTATTTTGAAATGATCATAGGGATAAGAATTGAACTTCACAAAAACTATTTTCTTAAAATTATCAAATGAAAGTTAAAGAGCACATAAATATCAGGATATTATTTACGGTTGGTCGGTTTAGCAGCCGCTTTTGCACCGGGCAACCACTTAGCCAGTTTACGACCATCTGGCGCAGTCACAGTTTTTTCTAATTTCTTCTGATCTTGACCAGTAAAGAAACGGGCAATCACTCGATGTGGGATTTCTTCATTCACACCACGTTTTATGGCCTCTCTGTATATCTTATGATTTTGAATTTGTTCATTCAGATATTCAGTATTGTGATGACAATATTTACGCCAGATGTTTGACAGAAAATGCTCAACTTCTGGCGGCAAAGGCGGCCTATCTCCCTTAGGTGCACCTAGTTCTAACATTCGATAAACATTTGGTTCGATCGGGCCTGTGTCATCCACAATGAAGGTAGCCGGCATTAATTTCCGACCATGATGCATCGCGGCGTATGATCCGTAGGCAATGTAAAGAATGCGCTGCAGTTTTTGCGGTTGCAGATACATATCTTCTTTTCGTGCTTGTTCAGCAAACCAAAGAGCAACATCAATTGCAGAAAATATAATAGAACTGGTCATCTATATTCCACGAAAGTATGATTTAAGGGTACCATTACTTAAGAATAAAGTAACAAGTAAACCAAAGCAAATATTGTACCACTTAAATAAGATATTATCACTTTACTCACGAATTTGTCATATATGTTATTCCTTGAATATTTCCCATTCAACCCAATATGCGGTAAAGTTGTGAAACGGAGTATAAGATATGCAAATCAATCACGATTTAACTCAACGTGTCGTTTTAAACACTGATGAAATAGAATGGGTAAAAACACGCATGAATGGCGTTGAGAGACGTATGTTAGACCGTGACGGCGCAGAATCCGGCCGTGCAACCAGTATCGTAAAATTTGCCCCAGACAGTTACTTTGAAGAACATGGTCATCCAGGCGGAGAGGAATTTTTAGTTCTGGAAGGTGTTTTTTCTGATGAAACCGGTGATTACGGCCCCGGCATGTATATCAGAAACCCTATTGGATCCAAACATAAGCCCTATACAAAAGATGGATGTACCATTTTAGTAAAATTATGGCAGATGGAAGAAGAAGACCAAGATTGGGTCAAAAAGGATACAAAGAAGTCAGAATGGTTACCAGGCTTAGTTTCTGGCTTACAGGTTATGCCGCTACATAATTACAAAACTGAAAATGTGGCTTTGGTTAAATGGGATGCAGGCACTGTTTTTAATCCTCATAAACATTGGGGTGGCGAAGAAATATATGTGCTGGACGGTACATTTGAAGACGAACATGGAAGCTATCCCAAAGGAACTTGGATACGCAGTCCTGATGGTAGTTCTCACCATCCCTTCACAAAAGAAGGTTGTACAATTTTTGTAAAAACAGGTCACTTGATACAAAATTAGTCTCACGAATATTTCATTCGACACTGAATATGCCTGTTTTACAATTCGATCTAATATTCTTGTGATCTCGTATAGTGATTCAAGATTAAACTTAGAACGCATCTATGAACAGGAGACTCAAATGTGTGATATTATGAGCTGCAATCAAGACAGCGACCTACCCCCAATTGAAATTACTGATGATCAACGACGCACCTTCTTAAAAGGTATGGCAGCGTTACCAATTGCAACAGTTTTGTTCCATCCAGAACTTGCATCGGCCCAAGCATCTATGCTGGACGAAGTGATCATTAAAAATGGTATGGGTAAAGAAGTTAAAGCAACAATTGCCATGCCCGAAAAACTTCCAGCCCCAACAGTGATCCTTATTCATGAATGGTGGGGATTAAATGACAATATCAAAGCAATGGCAGCCGAATATGCAAAACACGGCTTCATTGCTTTGGCCGTTGATCTTTACGACGGTGGTGTAGGCACTAAACGGGAAGAAGCTTTGGCGTTGATGAAATCAGTTAAACAGGCAGAAGCAGAAGATACGCTTAAGAGCTGGGCAGAATTCTTGCGTAATCATAAAGATTCGACAGGCAAAGTTGCGACACTTGGCTGGTGTTTTGGTGGAGCTTGGTCCTTAAATGCCTCTATTGTGGCCGATGTTGATGCAACTGTGATTTATTATGGTCGCTTAGGGCGTAGCGTAGAAGATCTTAAAAAACTCAAGGCGCCTGTACTTGGTCATTTTGGTACTTTAGATAAATCAATCGATGCAAAAATGGTAGGTGAGTTTGAAGCCCGAATGGATGAAGCAGGAAAATCTGACCTATTGGAAGTCCATTGGTATACGGCCAATCACGCTTTTGCCAATCCTACAGGCAGCAGGTATGACGCTGATGATGCAGAATTATCCCTGCACCGCACATTAGCATTTTTGCATAAAAACCTATAGTTTCTATACCTATTTTCGATGTCGCGTCGTGATTGTGCGGCGCGACATATTTTATTTGAATAACAAATTAACTTTTCTCTTCTTGACCTGAAATTCATTCCGCCGCAAACTGTAAAAAATAAAACAAAAAACTGCCTCAGAGCGACATTTTATTTCAAGTGAAATTTTAATCTGAGGGATTGGATCTCAAACAGGAGGAGCGTGAAGCACATGGTCAAAATCTCCATGACTGTGAATGGCAAAGCCGTTGAGGGGGAAGTTTCTCCTCGTACACTACTTGTCGAATTTATTCGTGAACATCTCAAACTAACTGGCACCCATGTTGGATGTGACACCAGCCAATGTGGTGCCTGTGTTGTGCATGTAGATGGCGATTCAGCAAAAAGCTGCACCATGTTAGCCGTCCAGGCTGATGGATCAAGCATCACCACAATCGAAGGTCTTGCAAATGGTGAAGATATGCATCCAATGCAAGCAGCTTTCAAAGAAAACCATGGATTACAATGTGGTTTTTGTACGCCAGGCATGGTGATGAGTGCAATTGATCTTGCCAATAAAAATGCCAATCTCACAGAAGAATTGGTACGCGAAGGCCTAGAAGGCAACATTTGCCGCTGCACTGGTTACCACAATATCGTGAAATCTGTGCTGGACGGCGCGAACGCAATGAAAGCAGCTGAATAAGCCGCCTATTCTTAACATTCGATTATGGGAGCAAACCATGAGTGATACAGGAATCGGCGCTGCAGTTCGCCGGAAAGAAGATTTTAGATTTCTAACTGGACAAGGAAATTACACAGACGATATCAATCGTCCTAATCAAACCTATGGGTATATTGTCCGAAGCCCCTATGCACATGCAAAAATCAATTCGATAGATACATCATCTGTCAAAGAAGCAGATGGTGTAGTTGCCGTCTTTACAGGTGAGGATATGCAAGTGGGTTCCATCCCATGTGGTTGGGGTGTGAATAATAAGGACGGCAGTCCTATGAATGAACCATTCCACCCTGCCCTTGCCCAAGGTAAAGTTCGCCATGTTGGCGATCAAGTTGCGATTGTGATTGCAGAAACATATGCCCAGGCTAAAGATGCAGCCGAGTTATTGGAAGTTGAGTATGAAGAACTACCAGCATCCATAAACATGGAAAATGCTGTAAATGGCGGTCCAGCTGTACATGATGATGTACCAAGTAACCTTTGCTACGACTGGGAATTAGGTGACGAAGCAGAAGTAAATGCTGTTTTTGATAAAGCGCATCATATCACTAGTCTTGATATCGTGAATAATCGGCTTGTTGCAAACCCGATGGAGCCGCGTGCAGCTATCGGTGAATATGATACAGCAACAGGTGAATATACATTATTTACAACCTCACAAAACCCACATGTGATCCGTCTACTCATGGGGGCATTTGTATTACAAATCCCTGAACATAAATTGCGCGTTGTGGCACCTGATGTTGGCGGCGGCTTTGGTACGAAGATTTATCACTATGCCGAAGAAGCGATCGTGACATGGGCAGCAGGTCAGATAAAACGCCCGATTAAATGGACATGTGAACGCGCAGATGCCTTTGTTTCTGATGCACATGGTCGTGATAACTTGACCCATTGTGAATTGGCGCTAGATGCGGATGGTAAGTTCATCGGATTGCGCGTTTATACAAAAGCCAATATGGGGGCGTATCTGTCTACCTTCTCCACCTGTGTTCCAACATATCTGCATTCCACGTTGTTGGCAGGTGTTTACACAACACCTGTGATCTACAGTAATGTAAAAGCTGTATTTACCAATACGGTGCCTGTTGATGCCTATCGTGGCGCTGGTCGTCCAGAAGCAACATATCTGTTAGAACGATTGGTTGATCGTGCTGCACGTGAAATGGGTATCCCACAAGACGAAATTCGTCGTAAGAATTTCATTCCAACGGACGCCTTTCCATATCAAACACCGGTAGCATTGCAATATGATAGCGGTAACTATTTTGCGACACTTGAAGGTGCGCAAAAAATGGCTGATGTGGATGGTTTTGCGGCTCGTAAAGCAGAGGCAGCAAACCGTGGTAAGTTACGCGGCCTAGGTTATTCCACTTATGTTGAAGCATGCGGTATCGCGCCTAGTGCTGTGGTTGGTTCTCTTGGTGCACGTGCGGGTTTATTTGAATCTGCTAATATTCGTGTACATCCAACAGGTTCAGTTACTGTTTACACAGGTTCACATAGTCACGGTCAAGGTCATGAAACGACATTTGCACAATTGGTATCTGATACACTTGGCATTCCAATTGAAAATGTAGATATCAGTCATGGTGACACTAACAAAGTTGCATTTGGAATGGGCACTTATGGGTCTCGGTCACTCGCCGTTGGTGGCGAAGCCATGATGAAGGCCCTAAATAAAGTTGTTGATAAAGCAAAGAAAATTGCTGCTCACGTTCTTGAAGCGGATGCAGGCGACATTGAATTTGCCGATGGTAAATTCACTGTTGCAGGTACTGATAAAGAAATGGCTTTTGGCGATGTCGCACTCACAGCTTATGTGCCGCATAATTTCCCACATGATGAATTAGAACCAGGGCTTGAGGAACAAGCTTTCTACGACCCTAACAACTTCACCTTCCCTGGCGGTTGTCATATCTGTGAAGTGGAAATTGATCCGGAAACAGGCGTTACGGAAATTGTATCCATGTCTGCGATGGATGATGTTGGGCGCGTTATTAATCCAATGATCGTGGAAGGCCAAATTCAAGGCGGTCTTGCGCAAGGTATTGGACAAGCCTTACTTGAAGGCGCTGTCTATGACGAAGATAGCGGTCAGCTTTTAAATGGTTCCTATATGGACTACACCATGCCACGTGCGGATGACTTACCTAGCTTTAAGGTAGGAACATCTGAAACGCTTTGTGCCCATAACAGCCTTGGCGTAAAAGGATGTGGTGAGGTCGGCGCCATTGGTTCTCCTCCATCCGTTATCAATGCCATTGTTGATGCACTGTGGGATTTAGGAGTCACCGATATTTCCATGCCTGCGACACCACAGAAAGTGTGGCAGGCAATCCAAGATGCTAAAATGGCTCAAGCCGCAGAATAAGGAGATTTGATCATGTATGAATTTAATTATGACAAAGCTAGTTCCGCTGCGGATGCAGCAAGCAAATTAGCAGCAAGTGACGATGGTAAAGTTCTAGCCGGTGGGCAAACATTAATCCCCACAATGAAACAACGCTTAGCAGCCCCCGAAGATGTGATTGATCTGGCGAGTGCCGGGTTATCCGGCATTGCTGTTGATGGTGATATCGTTGTAATTGGCGCCATGACCACGCATGCCACAGTTGCGAGTAGTTCAGATGTTCAATCTGTGATTCCTGCTCTTGCAGAATTGGCAGGGAATATAGGTGATAACCAAGTGAGAACCCGTGGTACAATTGGCGGGTCGATCGCAAATAACGATCCTGCCGCTGATTATCCTGCAGCTTGCATGGGGTTAGGTGCAACGATCATCACGACTAAGCGTGAATTATCTGCAGAAGAATTCTTTACAGGCTTGTTTGAGACCGCTTTGGATGAAGACGAAATCATCACGGCAGTAAAATTCCCTAAAGTAGATAGCGCTAACTATCAAAAATTCCCAAACCCTGCGTCTCGTTATGCTTTAGCAGGTGTCTTTGTGGCCAAAACGGGGAACGATGTGCGTGTCGCAGTAACTGGTGCTGGAAATGATGGCGTCTTTCGTGCTCATAAGCTGGAAGAAGCTTTATCAGCTGATTTTTCAGCGGATGCTGTTGATGTTTCTCCAATGCCAGAAGATGCGATGATCGAAGATTTACATGCTTCTGCGGCTTATCGAAAAAACCTGATTGGTGTGATGGCTAAACGTGCCGTGCAAGCTTGTTAGCCATTATTGTATCTAATTCATTAAGGGCGCCTGAAATTTCGGGCGCCTTTTAGTTTTGCATATAGCCGAAGCCATCAAAACTTATTATTCTGTGAATAAGAAAACTATATTTTGGGGGAACCATGTCACACTCTATGCCATCATCCGTTGTTGAGACGTTAAGTCTTATGGAACAAGGAAATTATGTGGCTGATCGTTCTTTAACGAATGCTCTCTTCCTTGCATTGAAACTTGGGCGCCCTCTTTTCCTTGAAGGTGAAGCGGGTGTGGGTAAAACAGAAATAGCTAAAGTGTTAAGCCAATGTCTCGGGCGTAAATTAATTCGCTTACAATGTTATGAAGGGCTAGATGTGAGTTCCGCGGTCTATGAATGGAATTATGCGCGTCAAATGGTTGAAATTCGTATGAGTGAAGCCTCTCAGGAAATGAATAAGAAGCAACTACAATCAAATTTATTTTCTGACCAATTCCTTATAAAACGCCCTATTCTTCAAGCTTTGGAAGAACAAGAAGCAGGTCCGCCTATTTTACTCATAGACGAATTGGATCGTACAGATGAACCTTTTGAAGCTTTCTTGTTGGAAGTGCTTTCTGACTTTCAAGTAACCGTGCCCGAAATTGGCACAATTAAAGCTAAGGAACCGCCCATTGTAATCATTACATCTAACAGAACGCGTGAAATTCATGATGCAATTAAACGTCGTTGTTTTTATCACTGGGTAGATTACCCAAGCGCAGAACGCGAACTAGATATCTTAAAACGCAAAGCGCCCGATGCGCCAGAACAACTATCTGAACAAATTGTTGGTTTTATCAATAAACTTCGCAACCTTGACTTATTTAAGCTTCCCGGAGTGGCGGAAACCATAGATTGGGCTCATGCTCTCACTCAACTGGATCGCATGGCTTTGGATCCGGATACGATCAACGATACACTTGGTACAATTTTGAAATATCAAGATGACATTCAACGGATTCAGGGAACAGAAGCGTCCCGACTTCTTGAAGAAGTAAAAGCTGACATGATGAAAGCGAGCTAGATTTCGCCGATGTCTGATACAACGCCTAAAAACCTCCAACTTGCCGAAGATAAGACGGCAGCCAACTTACCTGCAGCAAATTTATTTATGCATCAGGCTGATGGCGGACGTATGGCGGATAACATTATGCATTTTGCACGTGTCTTACGTAAAGCAGGACTGCCAGTAGGACCGGGGAAAACCCTAGATGCAATCGAAGCAATATGTGCGGTAGGTTTAGGGACGCGTGAAGACTTCTATTGGACCTTACATGCAGTCTTTGTACATAGGCGTGATCAAAGAGAAATATTCGATCAAGCTTTCCATGTCTTTTGGCGAAATCCAAATTTTCTTGAAAAAATGATGCAGATGATGCTGCCTAGTTTCAAAACCGATGACATGGTTCAGGAAAACCTTCGCGATAATATGTCGCCACGAGTTGCAGAAGCAATGAAAGGTGAGAAGCCCCCTCCGATTTTGCCAGATTTGGATGATATGGGTGAAGAAGTGCAATTAGATGCTTCCATGACTTTTTCCCGACAGGAAGTATTGTCGACTAAAGATTTTGAAAAGATGACCAATGCAGAGCTTGCTGAAGCCAAACAGGTCATGTCTCAATTAACGCTTCCTATTGGCGAAGTTATGACACGCCGTTACAAGCGTAGTCACTTGAACAAAAAAGTGGATATGCGATCGACGTTGCGTGCGTCCTCTCGTCGCGGTGGTGATATGATTTGGCTTCGCCACAAGACACCACGCACTTTGCCGCCGCCATTGGTCGTGCTTTGTGATATTTCGGGATCTATGGAAAAATACTCACGAATGTTTCTACATTTCCTACATAGTTTAACCAATGATCGAGACAGAGTGCACAGTTTCTTATTTGGAACTCAACTGAATAATATCACCCGACATCTGCGTTATAAGGATCCAGATGAGGCTATTGCCAAAATTGGGGAAAATGTGAAGGACTGGTCAGGAGGCACCCGCATAGGTCAAAGCCTTCACGAATTTAATAAGTTTTGGGGACGTCGCGTCTTAGGACAAGGTGCTTGGGTCTTGTTAATCACGGATGGACTAGATCGCCAAGGTGCGGAAGGTGTTGAAACCGAAATAGAGCGATTACATAAATCTTGTCGACGATTGGTATGGCTAAATCCATTACTTCGATACAATGAATATGCGCCAAAGACCAAGGGTGCACAGGCTCTTATTAAACATGTTGACGATTTCCGCCCAATTCATAATTTAGAAAGCTTATCACAACTTGCAAAAGCACTTGCTGATGACCATGTAATGGATCACAAAGCAATGGTTCAATGGCGTCAAAAAGCATTAAGCGAACAGGATTAGAAAATGACAGGGAAAACCTGCATAACGCAGCAAATTCATTCAAAAAATGAATTACTTCTTAAAGCTGAGGAATGGCTGAAAGAAGGGAAAAAAGTTGCCATTGCAACTGTCGTTCACACATGGGGCTCCTCCCCTCGACCTGTTGGTAGTCAGCTAATTGTCAATGAAGATGCTCAATTTGAAGGTTCCGTTTCAGGCGGTTGTATTGAAACATCTGTTGTCACTGAAGCTTTAGATATTATGGATGGCGCTGATCCTCAAATTATGGAATTTGGCGTTTCAGACGAAATGGCCTGGGAAGTCGGACTGGCCTGCGGTGGTACGGTCAAAGTGTATGTAGAAAGTATTAATCAACAAACATTACCTACCTTTCATCGAGTTATTGAAGCACAAAAAGACGGAAAAGCAATTGTATGCCTTACAAACCTTCGCACTGGTTCCTCTTTTGCCTACCAATTAAATGATGAACTTCCAGAAACATACCTGCAATTAAATGACAATGTAGATAAAGCAATCCGTATGGACAAAGGTCACTTAGTGACTTTGGAAGATGACACAGAGGTTTTCATCAATCCCTTTAATCCACCAATGCGCATGTATATCACTGGCGCGGTCCATATCTCGCAAGCTCTTGCACCGATGGCAAAAGCGACTGGATACGACGTCATACTGATCGATCATCGGACCGCCTGGGCAACAGAGGAAAGATTTCCTAATATTAAGATAGAACAAAGATGGGCTGATGAGGTTTTAGACGAAGCCAACCTTAATCACCGATGTGCTGTAGTTACCTTAACACATGATCCAAAGCTTGATGATCCGGCGTTAATCTCTGCTCTAAAATCCAAAGCGTTTTATATCGGTGCTTTAGGTAGTAAAAAAACGCATGCAGCACGTATTGAACGTCTTAAAGATCAAGGTTTCAATCAAGAAGAAATAAATAGAATTGATGCCCCTATCGGTTTGGATATCGGTGCATCCTCCCCTGCGGAAATTGCCGTCGCTATCCTTGGGCAAGTCACCCTTTCTTTACGCGGTGCAAAGGGCAACAAATGAGATTTGAAGACTGCTCCATATCAGCATTAGAACCAGGTTTTCTTTTGGCCCATAGCTTAAAGACAAAAAACTTAAATTTTAAGAAAGGCCGCTCTCTTTCAGAGCGAGATATTCAGAGCCTTAATGCCGAAGAAATTAAGGCTCTAACAGTCGCTATTCTTGAAGAAGATGATATTCATGAAGATCAAGCCGCTGCTTTTTTATCAAAAACAATAGATACTGCATCTCTAGATGTCACAGCACCATTCACTGGCAGAGTAAACATTAGCGCCAAACATTCAGGAATCTTTACATTTTCCGCCGAAGATGTAGTCAGTTTTAATATGATTGATGAAGGTATTACCATTGCGACTTTACCCAATCATTCATTTGTACAATCTAAACAGTTGGTTGCTACGATAAAAATCATTCCCTTTTCCGTACCGAGTAGCAAACTAGAAGAAGCGATCGAGCATCTTACAAAAGGACAACTTCAACTTCATGTCTTCCGACAAAAAAAAGTAACCTTAATTCAAACGGAACTTCCATCTGTAAAAACATCGGTATTGGATAAAACTACGCGCACGCTTGAAAATAGATTGAATCAATTGTCAGCAAAAATCATTCATGAGGAACGTGTTAAGCATCAAGTTGAGAGCGTTAAAGACGCTATAGAACGCATATCAGATGATACAAGGTTAATTATTTTAACGGGCGCATCTGCTATTACTGATAAACGCGACATTATTCCAGCAGCAATTAATTCGGTTGGGGGTGTAATCCAGCAATATGGCATGCCCGTTGATCCCGGAAACCTCCTTTTGTTAGGCACCTACAGGGATATACCTATTATTGCCATGCCCGGTTGTGCACGCTCTCCAAAGTTAAATGGTTTTGATTGGGTTTTACAGCGTGTATGTGCGGAGATACCTATAAACAGGCGCGATATGGCAACAATGTCAGTTGGTGGTTTATTGAAAGAAATACCAAGCCGCCCTGCCCCCCGCTATCAATATGAACAAGATTATTCATCAGGCAAAGTAGCGAAATTTGGTATTGTCGTGCTAGCCGCAGGGCAATCTAGACGTATGGGAAAAGATAATAAATTGCTGACTCAATATAACAATAAAGCTTTGCTTGATCACGCCATGGAATGTGTTCAAGAAACCAACGTTGACTATATAACTGTCGTCACAGGCCATAACCCAAAAGAAATAGACGTCATTCTTTCTAAATATAAAGTGTCAATCGTACATAATCCTGACTATGAAACAGGTATTGCGTCTTCACTAAAAGCAGGAATATCCAATCTTCCAGATGATTGTGATGCCGCAATGATATGTTTAAGTGACATGCCGCTTCTTAGTCCTCAGGATCTTGAATTGGTTTTTGCCAGTTTTTCCGTAGAAGATAACCGAGAAATATGCATTCCTACCTTTGAAGGAAAAAGGGGTAACCCTGTCTTAATTGGAAAACGCTTCTTTTCGGAAATCATGGAACTATCTGGCGATATAGGAGCTAAACCGATTATCAATGCCTATCCAGATTCGGTATGTGAAGTTCCGATGCCAAATGATGCGATATTAGTAGATACAGACACGCCAGAGGCATTAAATGCCTTACATACCCGATAAAGGCGGATTATTTTCTATAAACTGTATAACTTCCTGCAAGGCACCAAAATCATATAATCCTACATGTTCGCCTTCTGGATAAATCACTAATTTTGCTTTATCTGAATCCGCAGAATTATAAAGTTTTTGTGCGAACTTTAGCGGAATAGTCCTATCTTTTGCACCGTGTAGAATTAAAACAGGCGCTATTAAATTACCAATATATTTATAAGATTCAAAACGATCCTTGAGTAAATATTTTACTGGCAAGTACCAATAATGATCCGCTGCAACATCAGTAATGGATGAATATGGGCTTTCAAGAATAACACCTCTGGTCACGTTATTTTGAGAAAGTGAAACAGCAAGACCACTCCCCAAAGACTCTCCATAAAGCAGCATATCTTTTGTCGCATGCCCCTGACTAACGGCCCAATTGATAATATTCTGACCATCTCGTAATAGCCCTTCCTCACTAGGCAAACCTCCTATACCTGCGTTATAACGATATGACACGATCAAAAAACCATAACCCAAATCACGGAACATACGTAAGCGATCAGCCCGATCCCCAATATGTCCTGCGTTCCCATGAAAAAACACAACTAGTGGTTTGCTTGTGTCCTTTGGAGGCAAATACCAACCTAACAATCCTAATCCATCATGGCTTTGAATATAAACAGCCTTTGCATTCTGGGATAAGCCATATTCCTGAAGAGTAGGAATTGTATCATCAGGATGATACATCAAACTGCGTTGCATTTTATACATACAGAGAAGAAGCAGTAGGTATAAAATGACCCCACCAATTAATATACTTATAAATGGGTGATTTTGGACGTAGGACATATGTAAAATCTATCTTATACAACTTTTAATTTCTTACATATTAGTAAGTTTTATAAACATTACCAATTTCAAGTTATTTTAAGTTAAGCTAAGTAAATGTGAAATAAAGTCTTTGCAATTTATTATAGTTTTATTTTATTCTAATTGCATAAAATTTAATACATATTGATTTTATCCTAATTACAAGGACTTAGGCATGAGCGACCTCTCTCGCGAAGAATTAAAAGCACATTTATCAGCAGTTGAAGCACAAGTTCGCGCAGCACTTCGAATTGTTGCAGCCGAATCCAAATCGGTTCAACAAGCCCATAGCACTCTTCGCGCGGATTTATCATCTGCCCTAATTCGTCTTCAATCAGATGTTGGATCGAAAACCGACGACGTGGATGCCAAGGTAACAGAATTACTTGCAGAGGTACGCAACCTTCAACAACAAAAGAAAACCATGTCCAATATCATGACAATGCTACTTGTGATTTTTGGTATTTTCGTAGGTATCATGGCTGGCGGAAGTTGGGCTTTCCTTAATATTCTGGAAGATACAACACATCATATCGAGAATATAGAAGATCCGTCCTCAATGTCCATGAACTGAGATTAGATCATTAACAAAAAAGCCTGCTTCTTGCAGGCTTTTCTTTTACATCAATTTTGCTGGTAAACCGAACAATACTGCCCTTGTGCCTTCAATGCTTTACATAAGTTTACCGCCTGAGCATCTCCACCTGATACAGGTCCTGCCATTAAGCGTGTAAATCGACCTTTATTAGGAACTTCTACAACCAGTTTATGTGGAGACATACCACCTAGTTCCAATTCATATTTCTTTTGATAAATATCCCAGCCACGAACTACATTTGCGTCCTTGCTATACGATGCAACATGTAAATAATATCCAGTCGGAGGGGCTGAAATCACTATTTCCTGTGGTTTACTAGCAGTGCTCACAGCAGATTGAGAGGTTGGAGCTGGTTCTTCCACCTCAGTTTTAGCTACTGTAACACTACCACCTTCAGGTGTTAGGGACATAATATCTTCGTCAGAACTTACAGGTTCTGATTTTGCTTCGACGATATCTTCTTCTTTGACCATAATTTCTTCAACAGGTGCGTTTGTCACTTCTGGAGCGACCATAGTACTTTCTGCTACGGTAACCTCATCTGCGGTTTTAGCTTCCTGAATCACCATAGGTGGAGGTGGAGTTTCGCCTTCTGCAGATGGAATATCTTGTGGTGACATCACCATTGTTCCATCTGGTGCTGTTTTGTCACCTTCATGAGGTGCGAGGGAGCCCACAACAACTCCTTGACGGTCATATCCCGTAAGTATGCGCCTTTTTACAGCACCGCCAGTTCGACCCACATGTTCAGTCATCACATAATAGCCAAGACTTGGTGCGTAATAAAAAGTCCAAGTTTCTGGTTTTTGCCTTGAACATTCAACACGAAATGTATCAAAGGCAGCCATTGGTAAATTAACACGTGTCTCCCCAGCAACAATACACGCCCAATCAAACTCCCAAGCATATGGCGGCTTATCAGTACTTACTGTGGACTTAAAGAGAACTTGTGCACCAACTTCCATCGGGAAGAAACTACCTTGAAGCTGTGAGAGCAATCGTTTACCTGCACCTGCATCGCTACTCCACGCTAAAGCAGGAAACAGAGGATTCAGAGAGGTTTCTTGTTGCGCCCCTGTATCACTTTCCCAATGAAGTTTATCTTGTTCCGCAGAAGTAACCGTCCAAGTCATATCAGGATTATCCCAGCGGAATCGATCTCCCGGGATCAAGCTCACCGGACGCAGAACTTGTTCCTCAGTATAATCACGCTCGACGGTATCTATCTCTGGTTCAGATACCATAACAGTTGTACAACCAGCTAAGATGCCGCTAGCAATAACCGTTGTCGCAACATTCTTTAAAGAAAAATGAGATTTTTTAACCACAATAATTACTTCTTAATTTGTACCTAAACAAAAGATGCCTGAATCAGCACATAAATTCCAGTAATTTCAGCATATTGGCAAAACTAAATTTGAAAACGCAAATTGATAGGCATATTAAATCAGATCATAGTGCAAGGTTTTCTGGTTGTAATAAACCAGTCGCCTCAAGCACTTTGAAAACAGCTGCGCGTGAAACATAATCCATTTCAATTAACTTGATCCGAGACTCATATACCTGACTCTCAGCATCAAGAAGATTAATTGTAGTTTCTTTCCCAGCATCACGTAACTTCTGTCGAGATGCGAAAACTTCCTCGGCAATATCCACAGCACTTAGCAGAAGGTCATGTCGCTCTTGACTGCGCTGAAGTTCACTCCAACTCTGTAAAACATCTTCCTCAGCTTTGCGACGTTCATCCAGCGCTAAACCAGAATAATATGAAGCGTTATAAGAAGCTTCACGAACACGAGCGTCGGTTTCCAATCCTGAAAACAACTCCCAATTTAATTGCATCATGATAGAAGAAGTTCTTGTCGCACCTGCAGTGCCGCCAACATCATCTTCATAATCATGACTACCGACCAAATCTATAGAAGGATAATATCCGCCCTTTTCTGCTTCTGTCAGATGACGCCAGCGCTCTGCGGCAAATTCTTCAACTTTAATCGAATGGCGTAAATCAATGGCCATAGACAATGCTTCTTCTTCAGAAGATGGCAATAATTCAAAAGGCGCTTGCACGTCTTTCATCTCAAAGATATTTGCAGATCTGCCAAAAGCGCGCTCGTATGTTGCTTCAGCTTGTTCTAAATCAACAATATGAGCAACTGTTTTTTCTTTGGCACTACGTAATCGGGATTTCGCCTCTAAAACATCAACAGCAATCCCTGAGCCACGTTCAACTCGTTCGTTTTCAAGCTGCATTTGCTCCGCAATTGTTTCTTCACGTTCACGAGACAGACGCACAATTTCTGAATATTTTAAGATATCAATATAAGCCAAAATACCACGTAACATTTCTTCAGCAGTAACTTCAGCTAATTCACTTTCCCAAGCTTGCACTGTCGCTTCTTCAGCCGCGATATTCTCAGTATCAGAGAACCCGTTAAACAAATTTTGACGTAAGGTGATCGTATACTTATCTCGCGACCAGTTGGCATCTCCCAAAGAACTGTCTCGACGAACTTTACTATCAGTCCTCTCCTCGCCTAGATCTCCATAAAATGACACTGTTGGTAATAAATTACTTCCTGTTGCATCTAACACGGCTTCCGTCGCATCTAAGCCATGACGTGCAGCTTCAATAGCAGGGTGCGTTTTTAACAAATCACGCAAATCTTCTTCTAAACTTTGTGAAAATGCAGAGTTACCTAAGCCCAAAATAGTACCAGACATAAGTAATGTAGCAGACAATATATGTCGCATCTAATTTACCCCTATCGCCGAAAATCTTTATTATTCAACGATTTGTTTCCCGAATTCTTCTTCAACCGCCACAGCTTACATTAGATTTCACAAACTGACTAGCATTTTAAGAAAAACTTTAGTTAAACCAAGAAAAACCAAGTATTCATAAAAACTAACGTTCTCTGAAACCTTCATGTTTCAACTTGAGTACTGGTCGTATCAAATAGTCAAACACCGTTCTCGTCCCAGTATGAATATCTACCGTCGCCTGCATACCCGGAGAAATTGGATAGTCTCCCTCTTCTCCAAGATAGGTTTTATTTGTTCTAACAATAACTTCATAAAATGGTATTCCATCTTGATTAGTATTTGTACTAGCGCTAATGCGAACAACTTCACCATCCAGCCCACCATATCTGGCAAAGTCATAAGTGGAAATCTTTACCACAGCTTTTTGTCCAGTTTCTACATATCCACGATTTACAGGACTTAACTCCGCCTTAATTAATAAGTCATTACCAGCGGGAACAATTTCTAAAATAGCTTCTCCAGGGCGTACAACTCCTCCAATGGTATTATGACGAATATTCTTTACTGTCCCATTAATCGGGCTTCTGACATCTGCACGTTGACTTTGATCGGTTGCAAGATTCAAGGTTTCCTGGACAGAAGCAATCGCGGTCTCCGTTTCAATGAGTACATTTGAAAGCCGCGCATGTCGTTTTAGCTGAGCCTCAGTTTTTTCCGCAATAGCCTCATCCACGCCTCCTTGTGCACGTGGAATAGATTTCTGCAATACATTTGCTTGTCCTTGTAATTTTTCGGCCTCACTAGAAATTTGCAAATGTTCAATTTTTGACATTAACCCATCTACGATTAAAGTTTGTGACATTTCCAACCGTTGCGAAGTAAAAGACAGATCTTGTTCAACCGTTTCTAAATGCGTAATTAGCTCTTCGACTTCCAACTCTTTTTGCTTGATTTTTTGCTCAATCAACAAAATAGTTCCTTCATGAGCAGCTTGTTCAGCATGAAACGTATTTATTTCGGAATTAGCTAGGTTTGGATATAACACAGCCAATTCTTCACTAGGAACATATCTTTTATTTTCCAACTGAGCTTGAACACGTTGCTTACGTAGAAGAAGGCCATCTAAACGAACTTTCAGTTCGTCACGGTTTAGGGCTGAACCTGCGAGATTCAATCTAAGCAGAATTTGCCCTTCCTCAACAAAATCCCCCTCTTCCACGGAAAGCTCATCAATAACCCCTCCCTCAAAATGCTGAACAATTTTCAGCTCTCCTTGAGGTACGACTTCTCCTGAAGCTACCGCCACCTCATCCAAATCTGTATAAAAGGCCCAAACACTGAAGAATGTCAGAAGGAACATAACAATCCATCTGATTGTTTTTTTTCCCGTATATGCTTCTCTGGTTAATAATGAGTCGAGGCCATTATTCATGAATTTGCCCCTGTCGCTATGGAATTAGCTGAACCATTTTTCTGATTTAATTCTTCTAACACTTTCTTAGAAGGTCCTGCCAAGGCTACCCGACCTTTATCTAATAACAATATGAAATCAGAATTATTCAGAATAGCAGGTGAATGCGTTACACAAATCACAGTATGTTCTCTTGCATACTTATGTAAACGCTTAGCTATCTGAGTTTCTAGTTCGCTATCCAAGTGACTGGTCGGTTCATCAAGTAGCAGAATTGCAGGTTTTCCGATAACTGTCCGTGCCAAACAAAGACGTTGCCGTTCGCCCCCTGACATAAAGCTACCATTTTCCCCTACTTCAGCATCATAACCTTTTGGATGATCCAAAATAACCTCATGTATCCCTGAAAACTTTGCAGCTTCTACTATTTGATCATCAGGAAAATCTTGACCCGATGCTATAATATTCTGCTTAACACTACCAGATAACAATGCCGTATCTTGTGGTAAAACACCAATCCAATTTGAAAGTTGAGAGCGCGTAAATTGTTTCATATCGCCTTCATCTAACATTACTCGACCATCTTCTGGTTGATATAAACCAGCTAGAAGTTTGGAGAATGTAGATTTCCCACTTCCATTCTTTCCAATAATACAATAAAGCCCCTTTGGCCCTATACTTCCTGATATTCCATTTATGACAGGCTTTCCCCCTTCAGAATAACGAAAAGAGATATTTTCAAATTTGAATTGTCCTTTTGGCTCTGGCAATTCGATACTGGCCTCAACACGGTCTTCTTCCAATGCAAATAATTCATCAAGTCGATCCTTTGCCAATCTCATTTGGGCAAAACCTTTCCATTGAGACACGAGAGAAGAAATCGGAGCAATCAATCGCCCAGCTAACATATTAGAAGCAATCAAAGATCCAATTGTTAACTCTTGCTGCAAAATCAACAAGGCCCCTACAGAAGTAATGGCTACCGTTGAAACTAACGCCATAAGTCCCGCAAGTACCTGATGCGCATCACCAACCCGACCACGATTTGAAGATTGTACTATGGCAGAAGCATGTAATTCTTCCCATTTTTCCTGTAGGCTATGAGCCATATTCAAAGATTTCACTGTCGTACGCGCTTGTAAAATATTACTTAAGAGTTGGTCCCTAGTAATTTGAGATTCACGCTCTTTCGTCACCATCTTTCGATGCATAAAACCTGATACCCAGGCCAAAAGAATAAACATCGGTACAATTACCAGAAAAACGATACCTAGCGACGGAGCAATAAAATAAACAACACCAAGAAACAGGAAGGCAAAAGGTAGATCGAATATCAACGCGGCAGAAGCCCCGCTCAAACTGTTTCTAATAAAATCTAAATCTTTAAATAGTTGTTGCCAGTTTTCGGTATTTCGTTTCTCTAAAACCCTTAAAGGTAAATTCAGAATTTTCCTAATCAATGCCCGACCAATTAGACCGTCCAACTGAATACCAAAGGATTGAAATAATCGAACACGCCCATAACGTAAAACCCCATCAAACAGTATCACAAGAACCATTCCGATGACCAATCCCTGCAAGGTCGTGTATCCGGCATTGAAAACAACACGGTCATATACTTGCAATACAAATACGGGGATGGCTAAGGCAAGTAAGTTTACAAAGAAAGAAGAAAGCAAAGCTTCAATTAAAATAGCTTTACTATCGAATATCAATGATCGAAGCCATCTTTCCTTCATGGACCCCTGCCTTTCTTAAATAATGACTCGGCTTATCTTACGAATAGTACAGAATATTAAAACTTTTATTTTTAGTGCCAAATAACTTCATGACCCTTTCTAATTGACAATAATCAAGTCAAATGAGTATCGCACATTCAATGAGCAGCATTTGTCTTGCATTTTATCTTTTTTTCTTTTTATTTTTACGGAAAATATGCAAGAATATTATTGGGCAGAGTGGAGATATAAGCAAATAAGCTGAATTGCAATACGACTTGGGAAAACGTTATTGCGTATCAAAGATCACTACGTTGGTATTTATTAATGATAACCAGTGTTCTCTTTTATACTTAATTTGGTTTCTAGAAGTCGCTTATAGAAATTAGTTTGGGAAGGTTGAGGTTACGTCATGGCGCGCTTGACGAACGACATATTTACCGGGATTGGCGGTAATCAATCATCAGAAAATATGAATTCAGGATCTTCTTTAATGGGATCCACATCATTGACACCTTCAGGGTTAAATCAATCAACTGTTCCTGTAACTAACACGCCCCCTCTTTATCTAAACGCTGAAAATCAAAGTGAACTTTCCATACCTGATGTAAAGTTTGTCACCGATGCACAGATGTATCGTGATGGGCATGATCTACATCTCAAACTATCCGATGGCGAAACTGTCGTGATCGAAAATTATTTTGATCAAGTTTCCCCACCTGACCTAATAGCGAATGAAGGCATAAAGCTCACCCCTCAACTCGTTGGCTCCTTCCTTCTTCCTGTTGCCCCAGGACAGGTCGCCCAAACGATTGACGGCGGAAGTGGAGATCCCATTGGGAATGTTGAATTCTTATCCGGCAATGCTTTTGCAGTAAGACAAGATGGCAGCCGTGTAGAACTAAAACTTGGTGACCCTGTTTACCAAGGAGATCAAATAGAAACCAATTCCGACGGCTCTATAAAACTACGCTTTGCTGATGAAACAATCTTTACCTTGGGCGAAGACGCGCGACTTGCACTTGATGAATTGGTATATAATCCGACACAAACAAACGGTAATTCCGCCTTTTCGATCCTGAAAGGTAGTTTTGTATTTGTCAGTGGTCAGATTGCACATGATAACTATGACAATATGCAGGTAAATACGCCTGTAGCTACCATTGGTATTCGTGGCACAACCGTTACGGGGTCAGTATTAGTTGATGGTGAAGAGCTATTTACCTTTTCTGTATTAGAAGGAAGTATTGATATTACAGCTGGTGGTGAGACAATTTCGCTCACCAACAACTTTGATACAGCTGTTGGTGAACTGGATTCGTCCGGGTCAATAAGAACATTTGAAGTTAGTCGTACCCAAGCAGAAGTGATAGGTGGCAATAATGTTGCCTTAAATGCTTTGGGTAAAGAAGACTTACAACGCCTAGAACAAATTATTGAACAAGAAATTGAAGCCGCAACCGGCGAAGAAGTTGATATCGAATTAGACAATCTTTTAGAGGCTGGCGAAGAAGACGGCACGGATACTGAGGGTGATGATTCCTCTGACGACGACCAAAGTCAGTTTGACGATGTATTGGAAGGCGACTTAATTGAAATTGTTATCGAATTAGATAACGAAGAAGACGATGGAGATACACAGACGGATATTGTTGTTGTTGATGATCAAGATCCCGACCCTGAACCGGATCCAACGCCTGACGACACCAATAACAACTCAGAAACATCCGGTTCTACAGAAGATCCTCCTCCTAGTGGTGGCGGAATTGTATTCACACCTGTATCCCTTCCATCTGGTGGTGGTACATTCTCAACATCCGCAGGAGATACAACAAACTATAATGTTACTGGCGGTGATGGCGACGATGATATCCAAACAGGTGCCGGAAGCGATATTATTTATGCCGGTGCCGGGAACGATACCATTGGCGCAGGAGCTGGTAATGACATCGTAACCGCAGGTACAGGTAATGGTTATGATAGTTATGATGGCGGTTCAGGTGATAATCTACTTGAATATCCAAGTGTAGGAAGTGGGACCGACCTGACAGTAACACTAGGTCATGGATTGATCGGGACTGATAGTGCGGGACATGCTGCTTTTGGTGATCCAAGCCCGTTAGCAGCTTTTGGTGAAAATAGTAACGGCGACATGTTCAGTACTGTAACAGATGCAAGTGCTGGCGTGATTGACTATGATGTATTTACCAATTTCAATAACTTATTGCTCGGTGCTGGTGATGACTCAATTACGGTAAATAATTATACTAATAGTGAGTCCGTTGCCATAAATGTTGATGCACAAGACGGAAATGATACTGTAGAATATGAAAGCGCGTCTGATTTAGACAACCTTGTTGCTAATGGGAATGAAGTCGTCGTAACACAAGGTTCATATACCCAAACTCTTACAAATGTTGAAACCATTACCGAAGCTTCAACATATGCTTCTTTCCAAAATGGGAATGATAGCACCAATCTTACATTTACACTTTTAGGTGAAATTTCAGATGGCACACTTGGTGCCAGTTCCATACTGGATTTTGTTAGTGCATCCAATATGGAGTTAAATTTTGTCAATAATGGCAAATTACTTATTAATAGTTCAAATGTTAGCAGTGGTGTTTTAGATTCTAGCCAAGGCACATTAGATATTCAGAATACAGATTTTGGCAGTGGGACCGAACTTAAGCTATCTGATAGTACCAGTTTGGATGTGTCTACTTCCATTACTATGACAACTGGCTCTACCCTTAGCGTTGACAGTGGCCAAATTTTCTCCGTAGACGATGACGTTGCAAGTAAAATTGACCTGCAAAGCGGTGCTGTGCTGAATGTTGATGGCCAATTAAATTT
Source organism: Curvivirga sp. (assembly GCF_965219885.1). Classification (NCBI taxonomy): domain Bacteria; kingdom Pseudomonadati; phylum Pseudomonadota; class Alphaproteobacteria; order Rhodospirillales; family Aestuariispiraceae; genus Curvivirga; species Curvivirga sp. The sequence continues at coordinate 2,712,624 of NZ_CBDCOT010000009.1, read as the reverse complement.
AGCTTTTGCCACAGCAACGAATAGCGACCTGACCATTCAAGGGTCGGGTACTGTTATTAATAACGAAACATTAACATTAGATACTCTGACATTATCAGCTAATCTGACAAATAATGATGATTTAGTTTTATCATCAGGTGAAACCGCAACGATCAATGGTGATATTACAAATACTGGTACATCTTCCTTGCTGTCCTTAGGTGGGAATTCCCATATCAATGGATCAGGTACACTTAATTTCGCGAATAGCTCAACACTTTCTTCTACCAATACTAATTCAATAACCACAGTCTTTAATATGTCAGATGGCGATATATTAACATCTGGTGGTACATTACACTTGTTAAACGGCGGTAGTTTTGGTGCAAACTCCGAAATGAGCTCAAATGGCAGCAGTGGTATCGACCTCTCAGGTAACTTTGAACTAGACGGAAAAATCAATATCTTAGGATCAACCTATCATAGATATTCATCAGGTAATTTTGACGCAAAAAGCGCCACTTATGATGGTTCTGGTAAGTTAACTTTATTATCAGGTGCTTTGCTGGAATTAGGCACAAATACAAGCATTCTGAACTCTTCTTTTAACTTTGCGTCTTACAGTGGCTCCACCGTTTCAGTCGCGTCTGGTCAAACGTTCAATAATACGGTTGATTTTAATTTTTATAATGCCGGTGTTCTGGATGTGGATGGCACTTTTAATAACACTGGCAGCCTGGGTAGTATTGCTAATACAACTGGTAACGGTGTTATTAATAACAATACCGGGGGCACATTGGACCTTAACGGCGGCACGCTAACGACTAGTATTGCTAATACAGGAAAAATCATTGTTGATTCAGGTGATGTAACCCTAACAAACGATATTTCTAATTCGTCGTCTACAGGTACTATCGAAATCACGGATGCAAATCTTACTTTGGACGGATCAACGTTAACGACGAATAATCAAGGCACAACAAAATTCGCAGGAAATTCCCAATTAATCAGTGAAAACAGCGGTACAATTGAAGTAAGTGGCAGTAATGCTAGCAATCAAGGTATATTAGAGATTTATCGCGGTACATTAACCACTGATAACTTGGATATAGATATTGCGGATCATGGTGTCCTAAAAATACAGGACTCTGAGCTTATTGCTGAAACTGGTGGTACGATTGCAACCAATGCTGTTCTTGATTTCACAACAGGTACTCTCGGTGGTTCAACCTTATCTATTAGTGATGACTTCCTAAACAATGGCCTGGCAACCTTTACCTTGGATGACAGCGTTACAAGTACGAATGCAATGATTTATACCAGTGGTGCGACATTCACAAACGCAGGCAGCTTTAGTTTTGGCGCGGCAAGTACTGGAACTCTGACCATAGATGGCGATTTTGTAAATACAGGGACCATTGCCTTAGATAATACCAGTGCCCAAATCGATATTGATGGTCATGTGGATTCAACAAATGGTGATTTGTTTATTGCATCAAATTCCACAATGAAATTTCATAATGGTGATTATGCATCAACCTTGTCTGTTAGTAATAATACTGGCCTATCGGGAGATTCAGGGGCTCAACTAAACGTCAATTATCTAGTTGTTGAGTCAGGTTTATTCCAAGTGAATGACACGGATATTACTCTAAATATCGATAGTTCCGTCACTGCCTCTACGGGAACCATTATTTATTCAGATACAAATATCAGTAATAATGTCACTTTTGAAGGTGATAATCACTCCATTGACCAAGATAAAACAGTAAATCTTGCGAGCAGTGCAACACTTACCCTTAATGGCAACCTAACAAATAGTGGGACGATTGATGGAAGTGCAAACAGCAATCTCACCTTCAGTAGCGACACGCACTATCTTGCGAAAACCATTGATGCGTCTGGTACTTTGAAGTTTTCAAATATAGTGAATGATACACCAAATGACGGATCCTCAATTACCGGGTCGGGCACAGTCGAGTTACGTTTGGATGACACCCATGATATAAATCATGCGGATTGGGATTTTATGACTGCTGATACAATCACAGATAATTTCCATGAAATTTTAGTTATGAATGAAGACGGAACTGATACTTATAGCAGCTCCAATAATGGTACAACTGTCGTTGGTAGTCTGTCACTCGTTGATAATAATGGCTTGGACACCTTCTCGCTTGATTTGGTCTATGTCACCTCCGACGGTGTCAATAATGCAGGCGACCTCACCTTCACTGGTACATCTGGTAGCGATGTGTTTTATGGCGGATCAGGCGATGATGTTGCAACAGACGGCGATGGTGGCGGTGATGTTTTTTATGGCAATGGCGGGAATGATACCTTTACATTAGGTGATGCCTCTACCACTGATTACATTAACGGTGGCTCGGGTGGACAAGATGTCTTGGTGCTTGATTATGAAACATTGGATACCAATAACTGGCATATCAATGAATTTGAAATTATCGATATTGCAGGACAAGACAGTCAGATTTCCGTTAATTCAGATACCGTTTTTGCAATCTCCGAGGATACAAATGCGGCATTAAGCGGCATTGGTGCTGCTTCAGGTTATACGGAAAACGCTTTAATATTCTATTCTAGTAGCGCATCTTCGATCACTCTAACAGGAGGTTTCACTCAGGTAAGCGGTGGAACACTTACAACGAGCGACACAGCAAGTATGGGGAGCTATTCAGATAGCTATACAATTTATCAGGATACATCCACCGGTGCGACTGTATATGTGGGCTCAAATGTAAGTGTTGGTAATGATTAAAACTACAGCCCTAACGGTAATTTTGCTTTGAGTGATAGTTTATCTAACGAAGAATCCGAAACCGAAAGCGTTGAAGGAAAAAACCGTCGAGCTGCCGCATGGTGGTGGCGAAAGATCGGTACATATGGTGCCGTTCTGATTTTACTGTCTATGGCTGGAATTCGTTTTCTAGATCCTGATCCGGTTGAAGCGCTTCGACTGAAAACTTTCGACTTATACAACCGTCTTGCCCCACGTGAAATAACAACGCCTGCCGGACAAAATCCCATCGTTGGTATTGTCGATATTGATGAACGTACCCTGGCAGAAGAAGGTCAGTGGCCTTGGCCGCGCCATAAAATCGCAAAACTTCTTGCAAAGCTGCGAAATGCTGGCGCTGTTGTGGCAGGCTTTGACGTTGTCTTTGCTGAACCTGACAAAACCAATCCGTCTATAATTGCAGAAAATCTGCGTGGTGCGTCTCCTGAAACAGTCAAAAATCTTAAATCCTTGCCAAGTAACGATGAAACCATGGCCAATGTCATGCGGACATTTCGTGTTGTTATGGGCCAAGCCAGCCAAAAAACAGATTCGAGTACAGAAAAAGTGCTCGATGCCCATGATAGTTCCGTTAAGGGATTTAGAGATACACGTATCATTGATACTGAACTTGACCCTAAATCCTATTTAGTTAACCAACCTACTCTCGTTCACAATATTCCTGTTTTAGAACAAGCTGCTACCGGACATGGCGTTTTCTCGGTTGAGGAAGAAGTAGACGGAGTTGTTAGGCGCGTTCCTGCAGTTTCTGTCATCGAAGGTGTCCCCAAACCAGCATTAGGCGTAGAAGTTTTAAATGTTGCACTTGGTGGTAACTCTATCGTTGTTACCGTAAATGACGGTGGTGTAGAAGATGTAAGATTACAGACCCCTCAAGGCAATTACATCATACCAACAGACCCTCGTGGTCAAGTTTGGGTATATTTCGCAGAATCAGATTTGTTTAATCAGGTTGATAACAGTGGACGTTGGTATGTGTCCGCAACAGATATTCTCAATGATCGTGTTGGTCCGGAAAAATTAGCAGGGCGCCTCTTCTTGGTAGGCACATCAGCGGTCGGTCTACTGGATATTCGTAATACACCAATCAACGCACGCCTTCCTGGTGTAGAAGTTCATGCCAATATGATTGAAACAATTTGGGAAAAAAAATATCTCGCCTATCCTGTAAAAATGCAGGGGTTTGAGATGGGTGTCCTTTTTCTAGCCGGCATATTGATGATTTTCTTTATTCCGCGGGTTGGACCGATGTGGACGCTGGGCGGATTAACTTTAGTGCTTGGTGGTTTAGTCGGTTCAAGTTGGTATCTATATGTGAATGAACTTTTACTGTTGGATATCACCTATCCCGGTGCTTCAGTGGTCATTATCTATGCTATGCTGACTTTCGCAAACTATGCACGTGACTCAGCAGAAAAGAAACAGGTACGAACCGCATTTGGTCAGTATCTATCTCCTGATTTAGTTGAGCAATTAGCTGAAAATCCTGATCAACTTGCCCTTGGTGGCGAAACCAAGAAAATGACACTTCTATTTTGTGATGTACGAGGTTTCACCACGATTTCAGAAAGTTATAAAGAGGACCCGCAAGGCCTTACTCGTCTGATCAACCGTCTTCTAACACCACTTACAAATGAGATTTTGGAGAGACGTGGCACAATCGACAAATATATGGGTGACTGCATAATGGCCTTTTGGAATGCCCCCCTTGCAGCCCCTGATCAGGAGCATAACTCATGTGCTTCTGCCCTTGCTATGTTCAAGTCTCTAAAAGAGCTAAACGCAGTCAGAGAACAAGAAGCAAAAGAGGGAAATTTCCCATTTCTCCCACTTAATATCGGTATAGGTATAAATACTGGTGATTGTGTTGTTGGAAATATGGGATCAGATCAACGTTTTGACTATTCAGTTCTTGGAGATGCAGTGAATCTTGCAGCGCGTCTTGAAGGGCAATCAAAAAGTTATGGTGTTGGAATTGTTTTGGGACCGGAAACAGCCTCAGAGGCCAGTGATGAATATGCAATCCTTGAATTGGATCTTATTGCGGTAAAAGGTAAAACAGAAGCTGTTCAGATTTTCACTTTGCTTGGCAGTAGTGAAGAAATGGATATGCAGCATTTCAATGAGCATAAAGAAAAGCATGATGAAATGATTTTAAATTTCCGTGCTCAAAATTGGGATTTGGTAGAGAAACAAATATCATCCCTAAAAGGTGGCGTCGATACGATTATGGATGACTTCTATGATATCTATCTAGAACGTGTTGCAACCTATCGCGATACACCACCACCTCAAGATTGGGATGGCGTTTTCGTTGCCACGACTAAGTAAAGACAGTTAATTTTCAGATTTCTTCTCTTCTAAGACGTCATATAAATGTTGTTTCAAACGATCAAAGACGGGTCCCCAATGCCCCAGGACTTTTTGCCTATATAAACGCATCGTTGGATACCATGGTGTACGTTCATGTCCTAAGAGCCATCGCCATTCAGCGCCATAAGGAATTAACGTCCATACAGGCTTACCGATAGCACCTGCAAGATGAGCAACAGATGTATCAACAGCAATAACCAGATCAAGCTGTTCAATTAAGCCGGCAGTATCTGCAAAATCTTTCAATCCTTCGCGTTCATCGACAACATTCGCATGTGTATCAAGCCATGGCTTTAAATCCCCTGCCCGCTCTCCCCATTGTAATGCGTAAAAAGTAACTTCTTTAACATCGAAAATCTTAGAAAAAATATTTATATCAACACTTCTATATCGATCATCTGAATGTGTGGGGCGTCCGGCCCAGACAATACCAACTTTTAATTCGGAACCATCTACTTTTTTAAGAGTATTCTTACATTCTTTGGGAATTGTGACATAAGGTATTTTAGCAGGGACTGTCTGTAAACTTGTCCCCATGCGATGAGGTAAAGATAGTAAAGGAATCTGCACATCATATTTAATTTGATGCTTATCCCCTAAGGAAAGAACTTCGTCAGGACCTGTTAGATTTTCCAGTAACCTGATTGTTTCAGGTTCACACAGCAAGGTAATTTTGCATCCCTTTCCTTCCCGCTCTCTTAAAACCTCAAGATATCTGCAAAATTGAAATGTATCCCCAAATCCTTGCTCTACATGAACAACAAGATGTCTATTTTTTAAGGGTGATCCATCCCATAGTCGATCCATTACATTTGGTACATTAGGTTTAAAACCATCAACTCTGTATCTAGATTCATAAGCTGCCCATCCTTTTTCATATTCCCCATTTAAAAGTAAACAAGCAGCAGGCGCAAAAACACCACGTGGGTTATTTCGATCCATATTATGTACTTTAAGATAACAGTCCAAAGCTTCTTGAATTTGTTCAAGGCGCATATAGGCATTTCCTAGTCCATAATGCAGATCAGCAAGTTCAGGTTTTAACGAAATTGCTTTTTTATAAAGTTGAATAGCCTCAACAGGATGTCCAATACGTAACGAAATATGTGCCATTACTTGCAGGGCGCCAATATTATCAGGATCAAAGATTAATGCTTGCCTTACCCATAACAGTGCCTCGTCCAGCTCCACCTTATTATCAAGTAATCGAGCCAAATGAACCATCATAGGCACATGTTGGATAGAAAAGTTAATGGTTGAAAGACTATCACGCAGAACCTGTTCTGCTTTCTCGTTTTCTTTTTTTCCAGACAATAAGTTTGCGTATTTATACTGAAGGCTTAACCAATCAGGCGCAAGACCAGCGGCTTTTTCAATACACTCACGGTATTTTTCTTGGCGCTCTTCTTCGCCTAAGCCCATATGCCTAAGGATTGTCTCTCCTTTATTAGACCAAGCTTGCGCATATTCAGGAGACACTTTAATTGCGGCATCAAATGCATCTAAGGCCTCACCAAACTTTTCACATCTGACCAATGCATTTCCAAGATTATTTAAAACATCAGCTCTTTTGTTATCAATATTCAATGCTTGGTGATATGCTTTAATCGCTTCATTGAAGTTATTATTTTCAAAATATACGATGCCTAAGTTATTTAAGGCTTCTACGTTATTTAGATCTAATGAAACCGCTTTCGCTAGATATCCCTGTGCTTCATCAAGTTTACCTGCAACACGTTTTAAATAACCAATCGTATTTAAAATTTGAACTTTATCTGGTTCAATTGAAACGGCCTGTTCAGCAAATTGAATTGCCTGTGGTAATTGTCCTGCTTTATAAGCGATGACTGCGTAAAAATTAAGTGCATCAGCATCTCGTGTATTCTCCGATAGCATGGATTTCACCATACCTTCTGCATCGACTAATCGATTCACATTAATCAGGTGTTCTAACTTCCTGAAATGCTCACTGCGCGTATCACTATCCATTTTCACCCCCAGTTCGCCCTGTAACTTTATTTCATTGAGGTAACTTCTTGAAATTACTATGGCAAATTGCTGAAGATTCTGCAATTCATGATCTATGCTATATAGTGGCAAAAAAAGATATTGACGATCTTTAAAACTTACTTGTATATACAACTTACAAAACGAGGCTAAATATGACTGATCAACCAAGATATAAACAAATCAAAGATCATATTATTCACCATATCCGTTCCGGTGAATGGCCTGCTGATTCTCAAATCCCGTCAGAAAACGAACTTCTAAAAGAGCTTGGCGTTAGCCGCATGACTGTAAATCGTGCAGTACGTGAGTTAACCGCCGAAGGTGTTTTAAGACGTGTACAGGGATTAGGAACCTTTGTTGCGGGCCCTCAACCTGCATCCGTTTTGTTGGAATTACGTAATATCGCCGATGACATCCGTGAACGCGGCAATACACATTCCACTGAAATCATTATGAAAGAAACAGTTCAAGCCTCTAAGGATCAGGCACAAACCTTCTATATTTCTGAAGGTGACGACTTGTTTCATACCATCCTGCTTCACAAGGAGAATGGTTTACCTTTACAGTTGGAAGATCGTTTGGTTAACCCCAAAACAGCGCCAGATTATTTAGAATGTGATTTCGCTGAAACCACGCCTAATGCATATCTGGTTGCAACAAATCCGGCTGATGAGGTTGAGCATCTTGTAGAAGCCCAACTACCATCTGCAGAAACATCTACCCATCTTCAAATGAAAGATGGAGAACCATGCTTACTTCTTAATCGTCGCACATGGTCATCTGGACAAGTTGTTTCTGTAGCAAAACTCTATCATCCCGGAAATCGCTACAGCTTGGGGGCTCATTTTCACTCCCGTAAAGAGGCTGTCGATTTCTAAGTTTTCTTAGAAAGGTCGACATATGTCCAATACATCTCGATTAGATAATGCAAGAACAATTCAAAGCCCAACAGGTACTGAACTAAATTGTAAATCCTGGTTAACAGAAGCGCCAATGCGCATGTTAATGAATAACCTTGATCCAGATGTAGCTGAACATCCTCATGAACTAGTGGTATATGGCGGAATTGGCCGCGCAGCACGCGATTGGGAAAGCTTCGACACTATTGTAAAATCTCTTAAAGAATTGGAAGAAGATGAAACACTTCTTATTCAAAGCGGCAAGCCTGTTGGTGTATTTAAAACTCATTCTAATGCTCCTCGCGTTCTTCTCGCAAATTCGAACTTAGTACCTAACTGGGCGACATGGGATCACTTTAACGAGTTGGATAAAAAAGGCTTAATGATGTATGGCCAGATGACCGCAGGTAGCTGGATCTACATCGGCAGCCAAGGCATCGTACAAGGGACTTATGAAACTTTCGTAGAAGCAGGTCGTCAACATTTTGGTGGTAATACCAAAGGGAAATGGATTTTAACCGCAGGCCTCGGCGGTATGGGTGGTGCACAGCCACTAGCAGCAACTATGGCAGGTTACTGTTGTCTTGCGATTGAATGCCAGCCAAGTCGTATCGATTTTCGCATCCGTACAGGCTATGTAGACAAACGTGCAGATAGCTTAGAAGAAGCAATGCAGATGATCAATGAAGCGGTTGAGAATGGCGAAGCTATTTCTGTTGGCTTGCTTGGTAATGCAGCTGACATTGTTCCTGAAATGGTGAAACAAGGGATCAAACCTGATCTGGTAACGGACCAAACATCTGCCCATGATCCAGTAAATGGTTATTTACCTGCAGGCTGGACATTGCAGGAATGGGAAGATGCACGTCAAAATGACCCGGCAAAAGTATCCCGCGAAGCTAAGAAATCAATGGCGGTGCATGTAAAGGCAATGTTGGATTATCACCATATGGGGATTCCAACAGTTGATTATGGTAACAATATCCGTCAGGTCGCATTAGAGGAAGGTGTTGAGAATGCCTTTGACTTCCCCGGTTTTGTACCGGCCTATATTCGCCCCCTCTTCTGTCGTGGAATTGGTCCTTTCCGTTGGGCTGCTTTGAGTGGTGACCCAGAGGATATTTATAAAACAGACCAGAAAGTAAAAGAAATCATCGCAGATGATCCTCATCTACATAATTGGCTGGATATGGCGAAAGAACGCATTCATTTCCAAGGCTTACCTGCACGTATCTGTTGGGTAGGATTAGGCTTACGTCATAAACTTGGCCTTGCCTTCAATGAGATGGTTAAGAATGGAGAGTTAAAAGCACCTATCGTCATTGGGCGTGATCATTTGGATAGTGGTTCTGTTGCATCCCCTAATCGTGAAACTGAGTCGATGATGGATGGTTCTGACGCTGTATCAGATTGGCCTCTCCTAAACGCATTATTAAATACTGCAAGCGGTGCTACATGGGTAAGTCTACATCATGGCGGTGGTGTTGGTATGGGATTCTCCCAACATTCCGGAATGGTGATTTGCTGTGACGGTACGGATGAAGCAGCTGAACGTATTGGTCGTGTTCTGTGGAATGACCCAGCGACAGGTGTAATGCGTCATGCAGATGCAGGCTATGATATCGCCAAAGATTGTGCAAAAGAGCACGGTCTAAACTTACCAATGATGAAATAAGATTTTAACGGATTTACGAAAATGACAACAACAATCAAAATCACTCCTGGTCATCTAACACTCGCGGATTGTCGTGCAATTTATGATGGAGCAAAAATCGAACTCGATTCTGCGGCGCGTCCTGCTGTGGAAGCATCTGTTAAAACTGTTAAAGATATCATTGATAATGACGAAACAGTCTATGGTATCAATACTGGTTTTGGCCGCCTTGCACGTACTAGCATTCCGGCGGATAAATTAAAGGAATTACAAGTTAATCTTGTTATGTCCCATGCGACATGTACTGGTCAACCAATGCGTCATTCCGTTGTACGTTTAATCATGGCGTTGAAGGTAAATGCATTGGCCCGCGGGCATTCAGGCATTCAGTGGAAAGTTTTGGAAAACCTTGTAACTCTTTATAATAATGAAGTTTATCCTGTTATCCCTGAAAAAGGATCCGTAGGTGCATCAGGTGACCTTGGTCCGCTTGCGCATATGTCATGTGCTTTATTGGGGATTGGCGATGTGGATTATCAAGGTTCCACTATCCCAGCCTCCGATGGGTTAAAGAAGCTTAACTTAGAACCAGTCGATCTTGGTCCAAAAGAAGGCTTAGCTTTGTTAAATGGTACCCAAGCTTCCACATCCTTAGCTTTGGCGGGCTTATTCCTCGCTGAAAACACATTTGCAGCGGCTATTGTTGGTGGTTCTCTTTCTGTGGATGCAGCTATGGGATCAGATGCACCATTTGACCCACGTATTCAAACTGTACGTGGGCATTCCGGTCAAATTGACGTGGCAGAACTTTATCGTAACCTATTAGAAGGAAGCGATATTCGTAACAGCCATCTGGAATGCGATCGTGTTCAAGATCCATATTCCCTGCGTTGTCAGCCACAAGTCATGGGTGCTTGTCTGGATCATTTGCGTTTCGCAGCCAATACATTTGCAATAGAAAGCAATGCAATTTCTGACAATCCTCTCGTCTTTACGGATAATGGTGACGTGATTTCCGGTGGGAACTTCCATGCAGAACCTGTTGCTATGTCATCAGATGTTTTAGCCATTTCACTTTCTGAAATCGGTGCCTTGTCTGAGCGTCGAATTGCCCTATTGATGGATCCTGCTCTTAGCGGTTTACCAGCGTTCTTAGTTGAAGACGGAGGTGTTAATTCTGGTTTCATGATTGCACAGGTTACAGCTGCAGCTTTGGCAAGTGAAAATAAGACCTTAGCTCATCCTGCAAGTATTGATTCGCTACCTACATCCGCAAATCAGGAAGATCATGTATCCATGGCCACATTTGCCGCGCGTCGTTTAACTGACATTGCAGAAAATGTGGCTGGTGTTGTCGCCGTAGAATTACTGGCAGCAGCTCAAGGAATTGACTTCCATAAACCAATGAAAACCTCGCCTGACTTGCTAGAAGCGATGTCCATGATCCGTGAGAAAGCACCTTATTATGATAAAGATCGTTATTTTGCACCAGATATTGAAGCAATTAAAAGCTTGGTTTTAGGTGGAAAATTCCTTAAGTTTATTTCCAGCAGTGCGCTACCTAGCCAATAAGGCACAACTTAAAATAAAGTGCACATTACCACGTGAACCTCAATAGGGATGGAGATGTCATGGCCAATCCTACAGATCATGACAAAACCAAATCAGGTACATTGTTCCTTTTTGTCGGACCCAGCGGGTCCGGCAAAGGACCACTTCTTAGACGGTTTCGTGAAACCTATGAAACTGATGAACGATTTCATTTTCCAAACCGCGTGATTACACGTGCTGTTCACATGCCCGATGAAACACATATCCATGCGACTATCGAAGCTTTTGCGAACGCAGAAGAAGGTGGTGCTTTTTCCCTTCACTGGCATACGCACGGGCATCGCTACGGCATCCCTGGCCATACCTTGATCGAATTGCAAAATGGCAAACATGTGATGATCAACGTATCCCGCACAATGGTCGAACAAGCACGTGAATTTGGTTTTCCTGTACGAATTTTTCATATCGAAACACCACTTGATACAAGTTTCAAAAAACTAAAAGCACGTGGACGTGAAAGTGAAGAAGAAATCGCACAACGTTTAAAACGACATGATCTCCCTTATCCTGATGAAGGAGATATCCTGCGAATTGAAATTGATGGTGAAAGTGAAGAAGCTTTTGAGCAAGCAAATGTAGTTGTCCAAGAAATCCTTCAAGAACCATAATTTCTCTTGCTTGTAATATTATTACTTGAGTTTATGGGTCTAAGTCTCTATGACCCTCCCCAATATTAAGTCCCCTCTCATTTCTTTAGGAGTAACACGCATGGCCAGCCCTGCAATTGCCCCAAATGTAAAAGCCGAAGCAGATTCACGTAGAACCTTTGCGATCATTTCTCACCCGGATGCTGGTAAAACCACATTGACTGAGAAGTTATTGTTGATGGGCGGTGCGATACGCATGGCTGGCGAAGTGAAAGCAAAGGGTGACCGTCGCCGCGCACGTTCAGACTGGATGAAGATCGAACAACAACGTGGTATTTCTGTGACCACATCTGTGATGACCTTCATTGATGGCGAAAACACATATAACTTGCTTGATACACCGGGCCATGAAGACTTCTCCGAAGATACATTCCGCACCTTAACAGCAGTTGATTCTGCAGTTATGGTCATTGATGCCGCAAAAGGTATTGAGCCGCAAACAAAGAAATTATTCGAAGTTTGTCGTTTACGTGACATTCCAATTATCACCTTCATTAATAAAATGGACCGTGAAACCAAAGATCCATTTGAATTAATGGATGAAATCTCTGAGACACTCGCACTCGATTGTGCGCCAATGGTGTGGCCTATCGGTTCAGGTATCGATTTCCGTGGTGTATATGATCTGCATAAGAATCATTTCGTAGAATATACAGAAGATGGTCCTGTCCTTCATGAAATGTCAGGTACAGATGACCCTAAACTTGGCGATATGATCTCCGCTGATCAATGGGAGCGCTTACAAGAAGAAGCAGAGCTCGCTATGGAAGCCTGTCCGCAGTTCGATATGGACAGCTATCGCGAAGGACATTTATGTCCTGTTTACTTTGGTAGTGGTTTAAAAAACTTTGGTGTGCGCCAATTACTAAACGGTATTGGTATGGCTGCCCCTTCCCCACGTCCACAACCGACCGAAGAACGCGTGATTGATCCCGGTGAAAATAAAGTAACTGGTTTCGTATTTAAGGTTCAGGCCAATATGGACCCAAACCATCGTGATCGCATCGCCTTTGTACGATTGGTGTCTGGTCAATTTAAACGCGGTATGAAATTGAAACATGTACGTTCAGGCAAACCAATGGCGATTTATAACCCAATCATGTTTTTTGCCCAGGATCGCGAATTAGCGGAAGAAGCTTGGCCAGGAGATATTATCGGGGTTCCAAATCATGGTTCATTACGTGTAGGTGACGCACTAAGCGAAAGTGAAACTATTCGTTTCACAGGTATTCCAAATTTTGCACCAGAAATTCTTCGTCGTGTCCGACTTGATGACCCAATGAAGGGAAAACATCTTCAAAAAGCTTTAGAAAGTTTGGCTGAAGAAGGTGTAACCCAAGTATTTAAACCTGCTTTAGGTGCAAACTGGATTGTGGGTGTTGTCGGCCAGCTTCAGTTAGACGTTTTGGTTACACGTATTCAACAAGAATATTCCATTAATGTATCTCTTGAAACAGCACCATTTGAAACAGCGCGTTGGGTAAGCAGTGAAGATTCTGCGAAATTGAAGACATTTATGGATTCAAATCGTTCAGCAATGGGTGAAGACCGTGACGGCGCCCCTGTCTTTTTAGCCCGAAATGGATGGGAGCTGAATCATCAGATTCAGAACCATCCAGATGTTAAATTTGATAAAACGAAAGAGAGATCGTAATCGTAAAATCACAAATATTGTGAAATAAAATACTAAGGAAACTAATTTTTTTATTTTTTTATTTTCAATTGCGACATAACTATCTCATATGCGTCTATTTCAGTATATTACACGGTTGACTCTACAAGCTAGTCGTGCTCATCTTTTGACTGGATTTTTTGAAGGCTGCAGGAACTGATTTTATAATTGATTCTTAAAGCACGAAAAATTGGTCTAAGAGATGATCATCAATGGTCACTAAAAAAATAAAATTTCTTTCTGAGGGAGAATACATTGAAAAAATTGTTAATTTTGGCGGCAGCTGCTGGCCTTATGTCTGCAACTGCGATGACCGCCGCAAATGCAGAAACTCTACGTTGGGCACGTAAAGGGGATTCTTTAACACTTGATCCACATTCACAAAATGAAGGTGCAACACACGGTCTTGCACATCAAATGTATGAACCTCTCCTTATGCGAGATATGACTGGTAAAATTATTCCAACACTGGCTACCGAATGGGCTGCAACTGATAACCCGTCCGTATGGGAATTTAAATTACGTGAAGGCGTTAAATTCCATAATGGAGAAGACTTCAATGCAGATGACGTGGTTTTCTCAATTAAGCGTGCTTTGATGGACACTGCTGAAATGCGCGGTGTAATCAATACAATTAAAGATGCACGTAAAGTTGACGACTATACTGTTCATATTGAGACACATGGTCCGAACCCACTTTTACCGAACGTATTAACAAATACCTTCATGATGGATGAGGGTTGGACAAAATCTAAAAATTGTGAAGTACCACAAGATTTCAAAAATAACGGTGATAATGCATGTGTGCGTTCTGTAAACGGTACAGGCCCATACATTTTGGTTAGCCGTGCACAAGATGAAAAAACAGTTCTTCGTGCGAACGAAAACTACTGGGGTAAAGGTACTTTCCCGTTAGAAGTAACTGAAATCATTTACACACCAATTCAAGAAGCTGCGACACGTGTTTCTGCTTTGCTTGCTGGTAACGTAGATTTCATTCAAGATGTTCCGGTACAAGATTTGGGTCGCGTAGAAGGCACTGACGGTTTGAAGCTCGAAACTGGTGCGCAGAATCGCGTTATCTTCTTCGGCATGAACCAAGGCGATGCTGATTTGGTAAATGATGACGTTGAAGGCAAAAACCCACTAGCTGACGTTCGCGTTCGTCAAGCAATGAACATGGCAATTAATCGTGAAGCGATCAAAAAAGTCGTAATGCGCGGTCAATCTGATCCAACAGGGGTTATTATGCCTCCATTCGTAAATGGTTGGACAGAAGAATTAGATGCTATTCCACCATATGACATCGCGAAAGCAAAAGGTTTGATGTCTGATGCTGGTTATGCTGATGGTTTTGGAATTACATTGCATTGTCCAAATAACCGTTATGTAAATGACGAAGCAATTTGTCAGGCTACAGTAGGTATGTTGGGTCAAATTGGTATCCGTGTAACCCTAGATGCGAAACCAAAAGCACAACATTTCCCTCAAATTACAAAACGTACAACAGACTTCTATATGCTTGGTTGGGGTGTTCCAACATTTGACTCTGCATATATCTTCAACTTCCTAATGCAAACAGAAGGCGAAAAATCTGGTTCTTATAACGGTAACCGTTATTCTAATCCTGAAATTGATAAGAAGATCGTTGCTCTATCTTCCGAAACAAATTTGGATAAGCGTAATGAGTTGATCGCTGATATTTGGGCACAACATCAAAAAGACGTTGTTCACCTTCCAGTTCACAATCAAGTATTGAACTGGGGTATGGTAAACAAAATCAATTTCCAAGTTCAGCCTGAAGATCAACCATATTTCAAATTTATGACTTTCAATTAAAATAAGTCATTATCGTTTTGAAAATTGGTAACAGTCTGAAAAACAATAAAAAATGAAAGAAGGGGCTGCAAAGCCCCTTCTTCTTATTTTAACCTCTAAATAAATAGGCAATTTATTATGCTTGCTTTTGTCATTCGACGTGTCGGAGAAGCTTTACTGGTACTTTTCATAGTCGCCTTGGTTTCTTTTGCCATGTTCAAGTTCATGGGAGACCCAATCCAAAGCATGGTGGGTCAGGAAGCCACATTGGTAGATCAGGAGGAATTACGAGAACGTCTTGGTCTCAATGATCCCTTCCCTGTTCAATATGTGGCCTATCTAGGAAGAGTTTTAAGTGGAGAATTCGGCATTTCATACAGAGTCGGATTACCTGTAGAAGAGATCATTTTGGATCGTCTACCCGCTACATTGGAATTAGCGCTTCTATCAGGCCTCATTGCTATATCTTTGGGAATTTTTCTGGGTATCTATACTGCAATTAGACGTGATGGATTTGTTGCTCATTTCATTATGACAACCTCCCTCATTGGTGTTTCCCTACCAACATTCCTTATTGGTGTATTCCTCATCTGGATTTTCGCCGTTGAATTGAATGTATTACCTTCTTATGGACGTGGTGAAACAGTTGATGTATTCGGTGTACCGCTTTCTATCTTCACATTGGATGGTTTGAAATCAATGATCCTACCAGCTGTTACTTTGGGCTTATACCAGATGACCTTGATTATGCGTTTGGTAAGATCTGAAATGCTGGAAGTCTTACGAACCGATTTTATTCGTTTTGCCCGTGCACGTGGATTAAGCAACAAAGCGATTAATTTCCGCCATGCCCTTAAAAATACTCTGGTTCCGGTAATTACGGTAACAGGCCTACAACTAGGCTCCATTATTGCCTTTGCGATCATTACTGAGACCGTATTCCAATGGCCTGGTGTTGGTTTGTTATTCATTAATGCGGTAAATGTCGTGGATATTCCGATCATGTCTACATATTTACTTTTGGTTGCGGTGATTTTCGTAACAATCAACCTCATCGTAGACCTATTGTATTTTTCAATTGATCCGCGCCTGAAAGTTGGCGGCGGTTCAAAAGGTCATTAAGAAACAGGATCAAAATAAATGACAGAAGAAACACAAAGAGGAGCATCTGCCCGTCCTGTTTTTAAAGAGGACGAGCATCTGCCATTCTGGAAACGCTGGATGGATACAGACATTTGGCATTCCTACAAGAAATCTCCGGTAATTATTATCGCTTCTATCGCCTTTATAACATTGATTTTAAGCGCAATTTTTGCCCCACTAATCTCTCCATATACCCCATTTGACCCAGGTAGTTTAAATTTGATGAATGGTTTTACGGAACCAATGTCAAAGAATGATTTTACAGGTGATTATTTCTTCCTTGGTACCGATGATCAAGGACGTGATGTATTTTCAACAATTCTATTCGGCTTGCGTATTTCCTTATTTGTGGGACTGGCAGCAGTTTTATTTGCGATGACCTTGGGTGTGATCCTTGGTCTGATTTCTGGTTACCTAGGTGGCTGGGTAGATGGTGTCATCATGCGTATTGCTGATATCCAAATGACCTTCCCTTCTATCATGGTTGCGATGCTTCTTTATGGTGTTGGTAAAGGATTAACCCCACCAGATCTTCGTGATGAAATGGCATTGGTTGTATTGATTATCTCAATCGGTCTTTCTGAATGGGTACAATTCGCCCGTACTGTACGTGGTGCAACTTTGGTTGAACGTGAAAAAGAATATGTTCAAGCGGGACATTTAATTGGTCTATCTAAATGGGCAATCATGTTACGTCATATTTTGCCAAATGTGACAGGGCCAATCCTTGTGATTGCGACCATTAGTCTGGCTTTGGCAATTATTGCTGAAGCGACATTAAGCTTCCTTGGTGTAGGCGCGCCAAAAACTGAACCTTCATTGGGAACACTTATCAATGTTGGCCGTCAGTTCATTTTATCTGGTGAATGGTGGATTCTTCTATTCCCATCCGTAACCTTATTGGCGCTTGCGTTATCAGTGAACCTGTTCGGTGACTGGTTACGCGATGTATTGAACCCTAAGCTAAGGTAATCCTATGTCAGAAGAAATTGTATTAACAGTAGAAGACTTGATTGTAGAGTTTCCTACAAGAAAGGGTATCTTACGTCCTGTAGATCGCGTCAACTTTGATATCAAGAAAGGTGAAATTCTTGGTGTTGTAGGTGAAAGTGGTGCCGGTAAATCCATGTGCGGTTCTGCGATTGTGGGTTTGATTGATCGGCCAGGTCGTATCACAGGTGGCGAGATCAGACTTCAAGATGAGCGCATTGATAATATCTCTCATGAGAAAATGCGTAAAATTCGTGGCCGACGTATCGGTATGGTTTTCCAAGATCCATTAACCAGCTTAAATCCTTTGATGACAGTTGGTGAACAAATTATGGAAACCATCCGTGTTCACCTCAAAGTATCCGAAGCCGAAGCGAGACAACGTGCAATTGCTGCTTTGGAAGAAGTAGGTATTCCTGCGGCCTCCAGTCGTGTTGATGCCTATCCCCATCAATTTTCAGGTGGTATGCGTCAACGTGTTGTAATTGCCCTTGCGCTTGCTGCTGAACCGGAACTCATTATTGCAGATGAACCAACCACAGCTTTGGACGTATCTGTACAAGCGCAAATCATGGCATTGCTTAAGAAACTTTGTCATGAACGTGGCACGGCAGTGATGCTGATTACCCATGACATGGGTGTCATTGCAGAAACAACAGACCGCGTTGCAGTGCTCTATGCGGGACGTCTTGCAGAAATCGGCCCAACAAAGGATGTATTAAGTAACCCATCTCATCCATATACAATCGGATTGATGGCATCTACACCGTCTCCAACAGGCAGTACAGAGCGTTTGAGCCAAATTCCGGGATCTATGCCTAACTTAAGAGCAATCCCGCAAGGATGTGCCTTCAATCAGCGTTGTACAAAAGCAATCTCTGCATGTTTCAAACATCTGCCTATACTTGAACCAGTAGATAAAACGGATGTTGCATGTTGGCTTTATGATGAAGCTTACAAGGACGAAGCTGCGGAACAAAATAAAACGCAACTCAAAGAAGGGGCGTAAAATGAGTGAAAATTCTTTAATAAAAGCATCTGATCTGGGTCGAGTTTTTGACGTTTCTAAACCTTGGTTAAACCGGGTTTTGGAAGGTTCTGAAAAGCAATTCCTTACAGCTGCTGACAAGGTTCATTTTGATATCCCTAAAGGTAAAACCTTTGCCTTGGTTGGTGAAAGTGGATCGGGTAAATCTACGATCGGTAAAATGGTCGTTGGCCTTTTAAACCCTACCAGTGGTAATGTAACTGTTGACGGTGAAGATCTATTTAATCCCAAGGACAAAAAAGCTCACATGGCTTTGCGTCGTCGTATTCAAATGATTTTCCAAAGCCCCTATGCCAGCCTAAATCCAAGATGGCGTGTTAAAAACATCATTGCTGAACCTATTAAGGCATTTAACCTACTTGAAGGTAAGGCAATTCAAACACGCGCATCTGAATTACTGGAACAAGTTGGTTTAGCAGCAACTGATGGAGAGAAATATCCTCATGAGTTTTCTGGTGGGCAACGACAACGTATTGCTATCGCACGTGCGCTTGCTTCCAATCCAGAATTTATCGTCTGTGATGAGCCTACATCTGCCCTTGATGTATCGGTGCAAAGTCAGGTTTTAAACCTGATGAAAGATTTGCAAAAAGACTTAGGATTAACTTACCTTTTCATCAGTCATGATTTATCCGTAGTACGGTTTATGGCGGATCAAATTGGTGTTCTATATCTAGGTCGATTAGTTGAAATTGCGGATCGCGATAAACTGTTTGAAGCACCTCAGCACCCGTATACGCGTATGCTAATCGATGCAGCCCCTCGTGTAGATGCATTTGGTAGAACAGCAGATGCTGTCGTTGGGGAAATTCCTGACCCGATTAACATGCCTAGCGGATGTAGTTTCCATCCGCGATGCCCAATGGCAAATGATCGTTGTAAGACGGAACCTCCATCTCTAATAAAGTTGGATAGAGCAGAGGTTTCCTGTCATGCCGTAGAAGAAAACAGAAACAATTAAAATGTTAGCCCCTCATCAAATGAGGGGCTTTTTTCTACTGTACAAACCCTGAAAAATAGTATCTAAACTCCGTTAATAATTTGTTAACTATTTAGATTGATCTATGATTACGATAGAACCTGATACCTATTTTGAAGATGGCATAGTAATTACGGACTATAAAGATATTCTAATTGATTTAGATGTCATCAAACGAAGTTTTAATAAACGTCGTACAATTGCAAACGACAAAGAATCTCTGGTTCTATTGAAGGTTAATGCACTCTCCTCCCTTGGGCAGGAAGTACAAGACTTCATTATATCAGACGAAGTTATTAAACATACAAAAGCTGTTGCGATTGTCCCAACAAGTAAAGCTGCAGCTATTATTTCAAATACCTTTTTATCATCCAGTTCTTCTCCTTATCCAATTCAAGTCTTTAAGGAGATAGAGAACGCAAAGGACTGGCTAAATTCGATTGGGTGATTAGGCATATAATTTTTCAGCGCCATATGTTAGCATATGCCAATTAATAGATTAAGATTGGCATTCTATGATTTCAGACAGATTAAGAGTCTATCTAGATAATGACATTGTCATCATTGATTTTGGTATGGAACTGGTTTCAGTAGAATCGATGACAGAAGCTATCAGAATGCATGAGAAACTGACTGGCATCGTTAAATGTAAAGTCATTATTATATCTCAGGGCGCCCTTGATTTAGATGGGGGTGTTAAAGAATTATCAGCCTCTGAACGCGTGGTAAATTTATCAGAGGCTGTTGCCATTGTCCCAACGACAAAGTTAGGTTTCGTGCTCGCCGCACTTTTCATGAAAATTATGAAAAACCCGTTTCCTACAAAAGTTTTTTCAGATATAAATCAAGCTAAAGAATGGCTTAACTCGGAAGATTATTGATTTGAAGCTTCATAAGCTAAAATCGCACCAGCAAGATCTTCTAGAGCTGCCCCAACCGATTTGAATAAAGTAATTTCTTTATCATTCTGACGGCCTTTATGCTTGCCACGGGTTAAGTCATATAAATCTGCACAAATATCTTCTTTGGTCATAACCTGATCCGCAATTGGTTGAACTATATCCCCGCCTTCTTTTGTTGCCCCATCAACAGTATCAACAAATACAGAAGCACGACGAATTGCTTCATCATCACTTTCACGCATGGTGGGTTTAAAGGCACCGACCAAATCTAGATGTGCGCCTTCCTTTAACCATTCACCTTTAACAAGAGGATTAGAGGATAACGTGCAACAACTGACGATATCGGCTGTTTCTACAGCTTCTTGTAAATCTTCAATACCAACTGCTGGCATACCTTGCGCAACTAATGTTGCTGCAAGATCTTTGGCTTTCTCAAACTTTCGTCCCCATATCTGAATTTTCTCAATATCACGAATTGAAGAATGTGCTTGTGCCAAATTCACAGCCAAGCGACCAGTACCAACGATTGTAAGAGTTTTCGCATCTTTCTTTGCGAGATAATCTGCGGCCAATGCCGATGCGGCTGCAGTTCGACGTGCTGTTAATTCGCCACCATCAATTAACGCTAACATTTCACCTGTTTTACCACTGGAAAGCATATAGTTTCCGTAAATCGCTGGTAAACCTCTTTCCATATTTCCCGGAAAAACAGAGACTACTTTAACACCGACATAGTTACCCGAGGACCAAGCTGGCATAAGAAGTAATGTAGCATCATCTTCACCCGGCACTTCCATATCGTGATGATGACGAACAGGCATTTCACAGCCTGCTTCAAACATATCACGTAATGCTTCTACTAGTTCTTTCCATGGCAATGCATCACGTGTTTGTGCTTCATCTAAAATTTTCACGACCTTACCCCTGCTTCTCACTTAACTTTTTGATATGTTTAGCTATAAGTTCTATGCCTGCGTCAATTTTCTCATTCGGAACAGATGTATATCCAAGCCTGAAATAGTTACTTGGCGCCCCTTCTGAAAAAAAGAAATCTTCACAAGGCTCAATTAAAACTCCGTCGTCCCGAAGACTTTCTGCCAAGTCTGAGGAATCCACCGCTTCTGGCGCTTTTACCCAAAAACAAGTCCCACCAAATGTCGGCGCAACAGATGCCCCTGGTAAATAGCGGTCTAATGCCTCACGCATGATTTCCCAACGCTCCTTATAGATACGCTTCAGGCGGGCAATAAAAGAATCATAATGCCCCTGTCCTAAGAATAAGGCAGCTGTACGCTGATTATTGCTGGGCGGATGACGATACATTAGACGGCGCAACGCACGTAATTCACGAATTAAAGGTTCCGGCGCGACAATATATCCCATCCGAAGGGCTGGAAATACGCTTTTTGACAGACTTCCCATATAGATAACCCGCCCCTCCTTATCGAGGCTTTTAAGAGCTGGTGTCGGGTTACCTATGAAATTGGTTTCAGGTTCATAATCATCTTCAAGAATTAAGAAATCTTCTTGCGATGCTTTTTCAAGTAGCGCTTTTCGACGTGCCATACTCAATGTCACAGTCGTCGGGCTATTATGGCTTGGCGTTACATAAACATAATCACAGCCGTTCAACTTTTCATCGACAATTACACCATTTTCATCCAGCGGTAAGGACTTAATCTTGGCACCAGATTTGGTACAAAGCATATATGAATCTTGATATCCTGGTTCTTCTAAACCGACAGTATCTTTCTCTGAAATCATCAATGCGCCAATAAGATACAAAGCATTTTGCACGCCCATGGTGACCAAAATTTGCGAAGATTTCGCATTAATGCCACGCCGCGGTAACAAACGTGTACGAATTTGATCCAGTAGTTCTGGATCATCCTCATCGTAGGCATCGAAAGACACATCTTCCATAATTTTGCGCCCCATCGCCTGTCGGGAACATTCTCGCCAGGATGCCAATGGGAAAAGCGTATAATCCATCTGTCCTGCAACGAATGGATAGGGTTGCTCACGCCAATCCTTGAAATGCTTTTTATGCTTGCGTCGTCCGGGTTTGAAGTTCAGTCGACTTTCCCAGTCATAGTTTACTTTTTCTTCTGTTTCGGCTTCTTCATCTAAACCGGAAAGACGATCTACCGTTATATCGGGATCCACATAATAACCACTACGTTCACGCGCGACCAAAAATCCATCATCTACCAAGCCCTGATAGGCCATTACGACTGTGTTACGGGATACTTTTAATTGTTGGGCAAGTTTACGACAGGAAGGTACGGCTTTCCCCGCTTCCAATTGACCGGATAAAATTGCATCCACCAACATATGGCGTAACTGAGTTTGTATGGAACCACCTTCAGTGCGTTCCAAGTGAAAGATGGCTTCGCGCATATCATCCTCAAGAAAAATAGTTCGGCGATTATAGAATGTTATCCTCCATAAACAAAAGCGAAAAACGCCATCACAGCACATATTTATGATAACTTTTAATCCAATATAATGGAGATTTATAAGTTTAACTTATGATTTATATATGGAAAAAAGATTGTTGGTTTTGAAAAAAAACCTGTATGCAAAATACAGAGATTAAATTTGAAACCTTAAATTAAGACTTACAGGATAAAGAGGCTTCCCTTATGGCTAAAGATCTTCCTACAAAAGCTGATGTTGTGATTGTTGGTGGTGGTATCGCAGGATGTTCCATTGCATATCACTTAACAAAAATTGGTTTGTCCGATGTGGTTCTTTTAGAGCGCAAACAACTCACATCTGGTACAACCTGGCATGCCGCTGGTTTGGTTGGACAACTTCGTGCGAACCGGAATATGACTGAGCTAGCAAAATACACCGCCGAACTTTTCAATAATCTGGAAGAAGAAACAGGTCAGGCAACAGGCTTGCGTGTCCGCGGTAGTGTTTCCCTTGCTTTACATGAAGAACGTTTCACTGAATTGAAACGTGGTGCATCTATGGCCTCTAACTTCGGCTTGGAAGTTAATGTCATTCGCCCTGAGGAGGCTGCTGAACGTTGGCCGGGCTTGAATGTGGAAGACGCTGTTGGCGGTGTTTATTTGCCAGCCGATGGTCAATGTAACCCGATTGATACCTGCTTGGCCTTAGCAAAAGGCGCACGTATGGGTGGCGCAAAAATCTTTGAAAACACTTTGGTGACAAAAATTATCAAAGAAGGTGGCAAAGCCGTTGGCGTGATGACCGAACAAGGTGAATTGCGTGCCAACACCGTTGTTATCGCCGGCGGTATGTGGAGCCGTGATTTAGCCGCACAAGTCGGTGCAAATGTTCCTTTACATGCAGCAGAACATTTCTACATCGTGACGGAACCAATGGCCGAAATGAATTCTAACTTCCCTGTACTTCGTGTGCCTGATGAATGCGCTTATTATAAGGAAGATGCAGGTAAATTAATGCTAGGTTGTTTTGAGCCAATCGCGAAGCCTTGGGGCATGGATGGTATTGATCCTGAATTTGAGTTTACCAGCCTTCAGGAAGATTTCGATCATTTCGAACCAATTCTGGAAATGGCTCTAAACCGTTACCCTGCCCTTGCTGATGCCGGAATTAGTTTGTTTTTCAACGGTCCAGAAAGCTTTACACCTGATGATCGTTATATGATTGGTGAAACGCCAGAAGTTGAAAATCTGTTTGTTGCTTCCGGTTTTAACTCAATTGGTATTCAATCATCCGGTGGTGTTGGTAAAGTTGTCGCGGATTGGATCCGTGACCGTAAACCACCGATGGATCTTGCAGATGTAGATATCAAACGCATGATGCCATTCCAAAGTAATAAGAACTACCTACATGATCGTACGGTTGAGACATTAGGCCTTCTTTACGCAATGCACTGGCCTTATTACCAAAACACAACGGCCCGTAATGCCCGTCATACCGCTTTACATGATCGTATTGATGCAGCAGGCGCATGGTGGTCAGAAACAGCCGGATGGGAACGTCCTGCCTTCTTCGTCCCAGAAGGCGAAGATTTTGAAATCGAATATAGTTATGGTCGTCAAAATTGGTGGAAATATGTGGATGCTGAATGCAAAAACATGATGGAAAACGTAGCTTTATTTGACCAATCCCCATTCCCAAAATTCTTGCTTCAAGGTAAAGATTCCTGCACGGTTCTAAACCGTATCATGTGTAACAATGTGAATACGGAAATCGGCAAGACTGTATACACACAGATGCTTAACGAACATGGTGGCATCGAAGCCGATGTTACAGTTATTCGCTTAGATACAAATGAATTTATGATTGTGACGGCAGGTGCAGCACAGACACGTGACTTCAGTTGGATCAAAAAACATATCCCGGAAGATGCCCATGCGTTCCTAACCGATATTACATCAGGTTTACCAATGATCGGTTTGATGGGACCTAAATCCCGCGCATTACTTGAGAAGCTAACAGGTGCTGATCTTAGTAACGAGGCCTTCCCATTTGGTACCAACCAAGAATTGGAAATAGGCTATGCTCGTGTCCGCCTGAACCGTTTAACTTATGTTGGTGAATTAGGTTGGGAACTTTATGTACCCGCAGAATTTGCAAAACAGGTATACGATATGATTGTTACCGCAGGTAAAGAGTTCGGCCTTGGTCATGCTGGTTATTTTGCCATGAATGCTTGTCGTTCCGAAAAAGGATATCGTCACTGGGGTCATGATATTGCCGGAGAAGATACACCTGTCGAAGCAGGCTTGGCTTTCGCATGTGACTTTGAAAAAGAAGGCGGATTTATTGGTAAAGAAGCAGTTCTAGCCCAGAAAGAAAAATGCGTTCCATGCAAACGTCTCGTTCAAATTCAGTTGGAAGATGACAGTGAAACTGCCCCACTTATGTATCATGAGGAACCAATTTACCGTAATGGTGAGATCGTTGGTTCTATTACATCCGGTACTTGGGGACATCGAATCAACAAATCTATCGGCATGGGCTACATCCACAGCGACGATAAAGTCACAAAAGACTGGATCGAAACAGGTGATTTTGAAATTGAAATCGCATGGGAAAAGCATAAAGCCAAAGTACAACTTGCCCCTTGGTATGATCCAAAGGGTGAGCGTATCAAAGCGTAAGGCCTTTGAGCTCCCCCGATGGAGTAGTAGCTATCGGGGATTTTGAAGGGCGTAACAACCTTAAGCTTTGATCATCTCCCAAAAGAAAAGCCGTCTTAATTTAGACGGCTTTTTTTGTTTTATGATTTAAGGTGTTTTACTAACATCTGATCGTAAGCTCTTATAATTCAAAGAATTTGCATCGGCACGCACAGGGCCTGGTTCTGCTGCGACGACTAAAACTTCTGAGGCGATTGGTTGGAAATCAGCCCGGAAATGAACGGAACTTTTCACGGCAATGATCTTTTCATTTTCAGGTTCTATGCCTAAATGACGCAACATAGACGTATCACCTGTCTGCATGGGTTTTGACATCATCGCAACGCGTACACCGCTTTCCAATTCAACAAGTGCCATATTCCCCATTTGGAAATTCGCACCACCCCACATCGGGCCTGTACCTGTAAAGATACCATCCCCAAGAGATAAGACTTTGACCTTACATATAAATGGTTCATCTTCCGGCTGTAATTTACCGCCGATAGATAATTCAATCTCGGCTCCAACGCCAGCTTCATGACATTTTGAAGCAGCAGCCGGATCATTAAAGATGCCCACTAAGGCATCAGAAGCTTTATTTGAGACAAATGCACGTAACAATCCAGTTGTATCACCGGGGCCACCTCCACCAGGATTATCTTGTGTATCCGCAATAATAACAGGTTTGTCAGCAGATGCCGCAATTCTCTGAGCCTCTGCTACGACCTCATCAGGTGTAAAGATTTTGCCACCAAAACCATTACGACGTTCATCCAAAGCATCAGATAAAGCTTTCGCGACCCGATCAGCATCTTCCTGCGTTTCTGCATAGGCAATAATAGAAGGACCACATTCTTTGATATCAGCCAGATTAAATCCACAAGCAAATGATAGCGCCGCCACAGATGGATCACTTTCAAGCAATTCAGGCAAAACCACATTATACATCTCGCTTGGAGCTGGAAGATAGGTACATCCAAATACAAGCGGGACAAGGAAATCAGGTTTAATATGCGCTTTCGCCCATTTTTCCCCCGTATTGAGTAAACTATGTAAATGGCGCGCAGCTCGCGCACCCGTTTCGCCCATATCCACATGTGGATAGGTGCGGTAAATCTCAATCACAGAAGCTTTTTCAACCATCAAATCAGTGACATTGGCATGAAGATCAAGACTGACAGCAATCGGCATATCTTCGCCTACCACATCACGGACACGACGTAGAAGCTCCCCTTCTCCATCCTCCGTATGTTCACAAACCATCGCACCATGAAGGTCCAGATATACACCATCCAGACCACCGGGACGCTTCATTGCTTTTTCAATATCTTCGATAATTTGGCCCGAAATACGTTCAAATGCATCTTCGGTCACATGGGCAGATGGCGTTGCTGAACACCAACTTAGCGGATATAGATCATGACCATAAGTGGTTAATGTATCCATCGCGCCTGTCAGGGGTAAATGCACCCCTTTGGTCTCTTTTAAAAGATCAGCCCCACGACATAATCTTGGCCAGCCATCTGCCTGTTCAAACTTGTCAAAACTCGCTTTTACAGGCGCGAAAGTATTTGTTTCATGTTGAAACCCGCCAACCGCAATTGTTGCCATGAGGCTATCCTATAATATTATTTTCAATAACTTAGCTTAATCCGCATCAGGTAACACACGAACCGCACCTTTATCCGCAGATGCTGCAAATGCTGCATAAGCTTTCAAGGCTGTAGATACCGCACGCTTACGTGGCTGTGCAGGTTTCCAACCATCTTTACCTTTCGCATCCATGGCTGCACGACGTGCTGCAAGTTCTTCATCAGAAATCACTAAATTGATGCTACGATTTGGAATATCGATTTCGATCCGGTCACCTGGTTCAACCAGACCAATTGCACCACCTGCGGCTGCTTCTGGTGATGCATGACCAATAGAAAGACCTGATGTACCACCAGAGAAACGCCCATCAGTTAACAAAGCACAAGCTTTACCTAATCCCATAGATTTCAAATAACTGGTCGGATACAACATCTCTTGCATACCCGGGCCACCTTTCGGACCTTCATAGCGGATGATAACCACGTCACCTTCCACAACTTCACCACCTAGAATACCTGCAACCGCAGCATCTTGGCTTTCAAACACTTTTGCAGAACCTGTGAATTTAAAGATGGATTCATCAACACCAGCTGTTTTGACAATACAACCGTCTTTGGCAATATTCCCGAAAAGAACAGCTAAGCCACCTTCTTTTGTGAAAGCATGTTCCGGATCGCGGATAATACCGTTCTCACGATCATTATCTACCTCAGTATACATTCGGGATTGAGAGAATGCTTCGGTTGTACGAACACCCCCCGGTGCCGCACGATAAAACTCATCAACGTCTTTATCGTCGGTGCGAGCAATATCCCAATTATCAATAGCATCACCAATCGTTTTTGCATGAATAGTGCTACATTCACGATGTAACAAACCACCACGATCTAGCGCACCAAGAATACCCATGATACCGCCTGCGCGATGGACATCTTCCATATGAATATTTGGAATATTCGGCGCCACTTTACATAAACATGGAACCTTACGGCTCATCCGGTCCATATCTTCCATGGTGAAGTTAACACCTGCTTCATGCGCAATCGCCAAAAGATGCAATACAGTATTAGTGGAACCACCCATGGCGATGTCTAAGGCCATTGCATTTTCGAAGGCATCAAATGTTGCGATACCACGTGGTGTCGCGGTTACATCTTCGTCAATGTAATAACGTTTGGTAAGTGCCACAATTTCACGGCCTGCACGTTCAAACAATGCTTTACGCGCTGCATGCGTTGCCAAGACAGATCCGTTCCCCGGAAGCGCGACGCCAAGAGCTTCAGCCAAACAGTTCATGGAATTAGCTGTGAACATACCAGAACAAGACCCACATGTTGGGCATGCGGAGCGTTCAAATTTTTCAACTTCTTCATCAGAACGGTTCGGATTTGCGGCTTCCACCATGGCATCTACAAGATCGACCATCTTTTCGCCTTCTTGCAGGATCACTTTCCCCGCTTCCATAGGGCCGCCAGATACAAAGATAGTTGGGATATCAATTCGCATCGCTGCCATCAACATACCCGGAGTAATCTTGTCACAGTTAGAAATACAAACCATCGCATCGGCACAATGCGCATTCACCATATATTCAACTGAATCTGCAATCACCTCACGGGACGGCAAGGAATACAGCATACCATCATGTCCCATGGCGATACCGTCATCCACAGCAATTGTATTGAATTCTTTTGCAACACCACCTGCTTTTTCAATCTCACGTGCAACCAGTTGCCCCATATCTTTCAGATGGACATGGCCTGGAACAAATTGGGTAAAACTATTGACGACGGCAATAATCGGTTTACCAAAATCATCATCCCCCATGCCTGTCGCGCGCCAAAGTGCGCGGGCACCTGCCATATTACGTCCGCCGGTACTTGTTTTTGAACGATATTCGGGCATTTTCCTGACCTCAAATCTTTAGTTATTAAATATTGCTGCGGAGATTACCTATTTTCTCTGCCTGTGGAAAGCGTGTTTCGACAGATTCACGCAATATCACAACGCTTTTTCCACCAGACATAAAATATTTATAAAAATCACTTGCCAGTTTTGCGAAGAAAGCTAATAATACATGCATTAATTATACACTTGTACAATAAGGATAATTCAAATGAGTAAGTTTAACGAGTTTGGCAAAATTGAGCGTATGGCGATCCGTCCTGCCTCAAATGCTTTTAAATCCCAAGCACAAGCAGATGCCGAATGGGAAGATTTGCGTTTTCACCAGAATGTAGATGTAAACGAAGCTTATAATGAATATGAAGCTTTCAAAAAAATCTTCACAGATGCCAATATCCAATTGGATGAGCTACCTGCGAATGACGATCTGACAATGGATGCGATTTACGTGCGTGATGCTGCTATCATCTCGCCAAAAGGTCTCATCCTTATGAATATGGGCCGTGCTTCTCGTAATAATGAACCAAAAATTCATGGAGAAATTCTAGGTTCAAGCGGCGTCAACATTCTGGGCGAGATTAAAGCTCCGGGGAAAGTTGAAGGTGGTGATTTCATCTGGGTAAACGAAAAAGCAGCCGCAATCGGCCTTGGTCCACGTACAAACCAAGAAGGCATTGATCAACTTAAAGCGCTGTTGGGTGATGAGGTTGATTTATTCGTCTGCCCTCTTCCAGACCCAAGTCACCCCGATGACGTTTTCCATTTGATGAGTATGATTTCACCAGTCGCTGAAGATTTAGCCGTCATTTATCGCCCCCTAATGCCAGACGATTTTATCGAATGGCTGGAAGGTCATGGTATCGGCTTTGTTGAAGTGCCTGAAGAAGAGTTCTTGCCGATGGCATGTAACGTACTGGCTATTGCCCCACGTGAAGTGGTGATGTTGGATAAACTGCCATTAACCAAAGGCTTATTGGAAGATGCTGGTTGTAAGGTTCATACTTATAAGGGTGATGAAATCAGCCGCAAAGGTGAAGGTGGCCCAACCTGCCTAACGCGTCCATTAGTGCGTTCCTAACATAATTTATTATAAAAATTGACTCCCCCATATCTATTTCTATAGCTTCTTTAATGGGTTTAGGTATGGGGAGTTTCTTATGTATAAATTATTTATTTCGTCCGTAATATGCATCTTCGCTTTATCTGCCTGTATAGCCCCAAGAACACCAGATAACTCTCAAGTAGAATACTATTCAGAACGAATTGATTACCTCAAATACTATAGTGACGTACAAATATGTAATGTTACATATGATAAAACAAAGAAACGATGGCGTTTAACTGATTTCTATGCCTTGATGGAATTACAAGTGCGAGATCTAAAATGTGATGGTCAAATTTTTCCATATAAGTCTGAAGGAATAGAAGATTATATCGCTCATCGAAAAAATATTCCTAAGCCATCACCATATCAACCGAAGGTACATGCAACTAACAATTCACTTAAACATGTAAGTGACAAAGACTTATGTAGACAAGCTAGTTGGGGACAATATGGCTACAATCATTCAGCTCCTTACTATTCCGAAGAGGTTTTTTCACGAAAAGCATTCTGTAAAACTGAGCTTTATGAAAAGATAAGTAAATCGAACTTAAGCGTTTTATGTGCTTCAATTTCAATTTCGCCTGAACAATATCCAAATCTTGTAGATATTTTAGAAACAAATAACTACGCATGTAAGCCATCGGTAAAACCAAAAAGCGATATTGTTATGACCTCTGACGATAAATTATGCGCTTTAGCTACAAATTCAGATTGGCGGCCAAATAAAAATAAAACACCATCGATAAAAACCTGGAATACAACCGGAAATCCCGATGCGGTCGCAAAAGCCAAAAGTATGGGTTTAACCTGCGGAACAGGCGATTTTGTTAATCCTAATGAACATTATAATAACTAGTATATAAAATATGAACGAAACGAAATTTGTAAGAGATTATTGGGCAAGCAAGGTAGAGGATTGGTCGAATTGGGCTGACCCCATGGCGAAACTGGCGGCTGGCCTTAATCAACCCATCTTGGATAGTCTAGATATTCAGGACGGTGATCATATTCTTGATTTGGCCTCCGGTGTTGGTGAGCCCGCTTTTTCTGAAGCCAAGTTATCAGGTTCATCGGGCCTTACGATTGCCACTGACCTGGTTCCTGAAATGTTATCAGCGCTTAAAAAGCGTGAAGGTTCAGACATTCTGCGCTTTTCTGCAGCAGATATGCAATCCCTTCCCTTTGCTGATCATAGCTTCAATCATATTTCCTGTCGCTTTGGTATTATGTTTGTACCTGACCAATCAAAATCATTGGCAGAATGTTTTCGGGTATTGAAACCGCAAGGTAAAGTCTCTTTCCTAGTTTGGGGAAAACAGGAAGAACAACGTATTTTTCATCTTATCCGTAAAGCTTTGAAATCCTGTTTTAACATTGAGATGGATGAAGATTACGACAAAATATTTGCGCTTCATGCCGAAGGGCATCTCTCCGGTATGATGGCTAGTTCCGGATTTGAAATTATCGCAGATAAACAAATTACTTTTTCACCCATTGCACCTAAGGGCGTTAAATTCTGGACATCTCAGTTAGAGCTCAGCTTTGGTCATGCGATTAAAGAATTATCCAAAGAACAACTCGATCAACTAGATCAGGAAATCGAAAAAAGATTACAGGAATTTGCTGTAACTGATAAAGGCTATCAAATGCATCTGACCATGCGTCTTGTTACGGGTCAGAAACCATAGAAAACACTTGCATTTCTTATATTAGAGGCGTATAAGCCTCCCATCAAATTGAGGTCTGACAATTTTGTCGGACCTTCTTTTTGTTTCACTCCTTGCTGTTTGACGGACTTAAGCAATCTGTCTTTCAGCTACGAACAGGCGGCAGAGCTTTGATTTTATTAAGGAAACTGCGCTGTTCATTTTTTATTAGCCATAAGGAGTTATATTATGCGCAATTATGAAACTTTGCTTATTGCGCGTCAGGATGTATCTGCATCTCAAGCAGAAGCACTAGCTGATCAATTTATCGGCTTCCTGACCGCTGAAGGTGGCGAAATCTCTCGCCGTGAATATTGGGGTCTTCGCAACCTAGCGTACCGCATCAAGAAAAACCGTAAAGGTCACTACGTTTTGGTAAACTATGCAGCACCACATTCTGCTGTAGTTGAAATGGAACGTAACATGCGTTTGTCTGAAGACATTCTGCGTTTTATGACCACACGTACAGAAGAGAAAATTGAAGAAGCTTCTGTTGTGATGCAACGTCGTGATGACCGTTCCGACCGTGGTGATCGTGGTGATCGTCCAGCACGTGGACAAGATCGTTCCCGTTCTGACCGTCCATCCCGTGGCCCAAAGGTTGAATCTGAAGGAGGTGACGAATAATGTCTGCACGTCCACAAGGCGCACGCCGCCCATTCTTCCGTCGTAAGAAAACTTGCCCATTCTCTGGTGCTAACGCGCCTGAGATCGATTACAAAGATGTGAAATTGTTACAACGTTTCATTTCTGAGCGTGGCAAGATCGTACCTTCTCGCATCACAGCTGTTTCTGCAAAGAAACAACGTGCTCTTGCATCTGCTATTAAGCGTTCCCGTTTCGTGGGTCTGCTTCCATACGTTATTAAGTAAGGAGTAGTTACCATGGATATCATTTTGATGGAACGTGTAGAAAAACTCGGCCAAATGGGCGACGTTGTTTCTGTAAAAACAGGTTATGCACGTAACTATTTGTTGCCATCTGGCAAAGCTGTTCGTGCGAACAAAGTAAACATTGCTAAGTTCGAAGCTGAAAAAGCACAATTGGAAGCTGCTAACCTTGAGCGTAAAAACGAAGCTCAAGCTGTTGCAGACAAAATGGATGGTATTACAGTTACAATCATCCGTTCTGCATCTGACGCTGGTCAATTGTACGGTTCTGTAACAACTCGCGATATTGCTGAGTCCGTAACAGAAGCTGGTTTCACTATCGCTCGTAACCAAGTTGTTCTTGAGCGTCCAGTGAAAAATCTTGGCATTTTCGACTTCCGCATCAAATTGCACCCAGAAGTTTCCGCAACTGTTTCTGTAAACGTTGCACAGTCTGAAGAAGAAGCTCAAGCACAAGCTGATCGCGTTGCACGCGGTGAGCCTGCATTGCTTACAGCTGCTGAAATGGACGCACGTGAAGCTGCTGAGCAAGCTGCTGAACAAGCTGCTGCTATGGCTGCGGTTGCTGCTGAAGTTGCTGCTGAAGAAGAAGCTGAAGCTACAGAAGAAGCATCTGCTGAATAAGCACTGCTTTTCTAAGCAAAAGTTTAGCGGCCTGAGATTAATTTCTCAGGCCGTTTTCTTTTATGAATTCAATTTAAAGAAATCTTCAAATTTATAGCCACTAACTCGATCCAATAACTGGACTGAACCACCTGATAATTTGGCATCTGCATATTGGTTTAAGCAATTCAGGATCGACCCAACGATTGGCCCCTCTTCATTCTCTAATGTTGATAACAAAGCGGTCAGTTTAAACAGATATTGCATCGTATATTCGCTATTTTTCAAATAGATGAATGAGGCATTATTTGACAACCAAGGCACGATGGTTAAATCTTTAAAAAGGGTAATATCCTTTTGATCTGCCTGTAAAAAAAGCCTCTCAACATCAAATACTTCCGTAATATTTCTATTCATTAGCACAAGAGCACGTTGTTGACGTGCGAGTATCTCCCCACTACGCAGAAACAGTGAAACCTCCTCACTACTATTATCATCAGAAGAAAATGAAATCTGATGATCTGAAATATATTTTTGGAGTTTCTCCATATCATCTTGAGAAGCTTCAGAGATATGAAAATGTTTTGGATAGCTTTCATCAAATAAAGAACAGAATTTTTTGATTTCTTCTTCTGCATTCTCCAAAGAAATAGATGTTGCAACAATCGGCGTTTGTGATGAGGTTGCTGTAGCTTGCGCTGTTAGCCAATTCATAGTTGTCATCTCACCAAATTGGCAGTTTTCTAATTCATCGAAAGTTTTAAAATACCTCGAAAAATTACCCAAACTATTCAAATGAGGTAAACCGTCACCAAAAGCAGGATGTTCTTTTAGGGCCTTCTCAATAGCTAAAAAACCTTCACGGCCTTTCTCAATTTCACCTGAATTAATCTGCATGGCAGATGCCGCATAACGTAAAATTAACTGGTTACTACTAAGCAGATCGGTTTTATCGTATGATAACAAGGCCGTATGAAGCTGTGGTACCATTGCCACCGTTTCACTGAACAGCATTTGGATCATTAACTCCGCACCATCCTGCAACATCATTTCACGTTGATTAAACAAACTGACAAACGGATCCCAAAGCTTATTTGATAAAAAAATGCCTGAAAGGTTCAGCCAGTTTTCAGTCACTTGCGGTTCTTTTTCAATTTTATCCATCAACGCATTAAGCTGTTCTTGCGGAGTCATATGACATTCCTTACTAAGTTATCCCCGTTATCCACGTTATCCACAGGTAGGTAAGAGATGACGAAGATGATCAGGCCTGTTAGAATGTCGCTAGTTAAAGGATAATCACAATGACAGACATTTCTGCCGCTGTTTCTGGGGACCAGGACAACATTCCAGCCAATCAAAAATCTGATGAGGCATCTAAACTGATTCGCCAACCACCTCGCAATGTGGAAGTAGAAGCGGCGCTTATCGGTGCATTATTGCGTAACAACCGTGCCTTTGAAAAAGTCGGCGATATGTTGCGCGCAGAACATTTCTTTGCACCAGAACATCAGCTAATTTACGGACTTGCCAAACGTATGGTCGATGCCGGTCAAGAAGCACGCCCAACAACCTTACAGCATCTTGTTGAGAGCGAACCGAGCCTTCAAGAAGTCGGTGGCGCCGATTATCTTTATGACTTAGCAGCCAATGTAGTTACAGTTATCAACGCGGCTGATTATGCTAAAACGATTTATGATCTTTTCTTAAAACGCGAATTAATTGGTTTAGGCGAAGATACCGTTAATGATGCTTATACCAATGATTTGGATGATACGGCAGAAACCCAAATCGAAAAACTGGAAAGCCGCCTCTATAATCTGGCTGAATCCGGTGATATGGATCGTTCTGTTACAAAACTAGGCGATGCAACCATGATTGCCCTGCAACATGTGGAAGAAGCTTATAAACGTGACTCACACATCGTCGGTGTTACAACAGGTTTCCGCGATATCGATAATATGATTGGTGGTTTACATCCGTCTGACTTGTTAATTTTGGCGGGTCGTCCTGCGATGGGTAAAACAGCGCTTGCAACCTCTATTGCCTTTAATGCAGCGAAAGCTTTCCGTGAATTTCAGGATGAACAAGGAAACACCATTCAAGAAGGCGGTAAAATGCTCTTCTTCAGTCTGGAGATGTCCGCCGAACAGCTTGCAGGTCGTATCCTTTCAGGTGAAGCCAAAGTATCTGGTGATAAAATCCGTCGCGGTGAAATCACCGAAGAAGAGTTCCAACAAGTTGCAATGGCCGCACAGGAATTGGCAAATATTCCTTTATTTATTGATGATACACCCGGCTTATCCATCACAGGTATGCGTCAACGTGCACGCCGTGTGAAACGCCAATTCGGCCTTGATGGTGTGGTGGTCGACTATTTACAGCTTCTTTCAGGTCCACCTGATAAGAAAAATGACAACCGCGTACAAGAGGTATCCGAGATTACCCGTGGTTTGAAAATGCTTGCTAAAGAACTGGAAATTCCAGTGATTGCCTTATCACAGCTTTCCCGTCAGGTGGAAAACCGCGAAGATAAGCGTCCACAGCTAGCCGACCTCCGTGAATCTGGCTCCATTGAGCAGGATGCGGATATGGTGAGTTTTGTATATCGTCCTGAATATTATCTGCAAAAAGAACATCCTGAACAACGTCCAGCAGAAGCACAGGATAAATTCCTTGAACGCCTGCAAGGCCATGAACAACGTTTGGCTGAAGCACGCAATGTAGCTGAATTCATCATTGCGAAACAGCGTCATGGTCCAATCGGAACAGTTGAACTTTTCTTCGACAACGATTATGCAAGATTTGGAGACCTTGATCGCCATCATGAAGGTGACGGTTTCTAGTTAAATCTTTATCATTCTTTATTCCCTTTGAGGTGCCTTATGGCTGCAAATACTTCTTATGCGCCAAGCCGTCTGACCATTGATTTAAATGCGATACAAGACAATTATAAAACCATCTGCAATTATGTAACCCCCTCCCGTTCAGGGGCGGTGGTAAAAGCAGATGGTTATGGGCTTGGAGAAGTTATTGTATCAAAAGCTTTATACGATGCAGGTTGTCGTGCATTTTTTACTGCACATATCGATGAAGCTATCGCCGTAAAACAAGCTATCCCAGATGCTTCTGTGAGTGTCATGAATGGATTGTTAGCTGGTGAAGAAACTGTTTATAAAGAATATAACTTGGTCCCTACCCTCAACAGCTTAGATCAAGTGAAAATCTGGCAAAAATTCTGCCAAGAAAATGATAGTCTACCGCAAGCCAACCTTCAATTCGACACAGGCATGGCCCGTCTTGGATTGATGCCAAAAGAACTAAATGAATTATGCGATGATTTATCACAGCTAGATGGGATTAACCTTCAATTCATTATGAGCCATATGGCTTGTGCAGATGAACCATCCCATCCTTTAAATCGCAAACAACAACAAGATTTTGTAAAAGGCATCGCCCGACTTCCAAAAGCAACTGCCATGTTAGCAGCTTCCAGTGCGATTTTCCTTGGAGAAGATTGGCATTTCGATATGGTCCGCCCAGGCGTTGCCCTTTACGGTGGTCGTCCAAATGAAGATGCTCCCAATCCAATGAAACAAGTTATTAAGCTTGAAGGTAAAGTGGTCCAGATGCGCGAAGTAAATGCGCCAGAAACTGTGGGTTATGCAGCGTCTTATGAAGCAAAAGATCGCCGATTAATTGCAACTGTTGCGGCAGGTTACGCAGACGGATATATCCGTTCATTAAGTAATACAGCAACGGCCTATAAGAATGAAAAAGCGGTTCCACTAGTTGGTCGTGTCTCTATGGATGTCTTAACCTTTGACGTGACTCATTTGGAAAATACAGCGGATGCGGTAAAAACAGGTGATATGCTTGATCTTATCGGTCCGAATCATGACATTAATGATCTCGCAAAAGAGGCTGGAACAATTCCTTATGAAATTCTAACCAGTCTGGGCAAACGCTATGCACGTCATTATATTGGCGGTGAATAAGTTTTGAGGATAATGCATATGAGTTCAGAAGCTCTGACACAGAAAATAGCTTCCGTCTTTCAATCTGTCGGTGCCACTAGCCTGTCTTTCTTTGAGATAACGGGCCGCCTCTTCCTATTCATGGTGAATAGCGTCTGTCATATGCTACGCCCGCCTTATTATCCGCGTTTGATTTTACGTCAAATGATTGATATCGGCTTTTACTCCTTACCAGTTGTTGGTTTAACCACATTATTTGCTGGTATGGTTATGGCTTTACAAAGTTATTCAGGTTTCGCCCGCTTTGGTGCAGAAAGTGCTATTCCAAATGTGGTTGTCCTTTCCATCACCCGTGAGTTAGGCCCCGTTCTTGCCGGCCTAATGATTGCTGGCCGTATTGGTGCGGCAATGGCTGCTGAACTTGGCACCATGCGCGTGACCGAACAAATTGACGCCTTACAAACGTTATCTACGAACCCTTTTAAATACCTAATCGCACCCCGCCTAATTGCGGGTATCACCATGTTACCTTTGCTTGTACTTGTAGGTGATATTATTGGGGTCTTAGGTGGTTATTTGGTAAGTGTACATACCCTTGGGTTTAATGCAGCAACCTATATTCAAAACACATGGAATTTCCTAAGTTTTATGGATGTTTTTTCTGGTCTCGTAAAAGCAGCAGCATTTGGTTTCATTGTGGCCTTGATGGGATGTTATCACGGATATCAAAGTAAAGGCGGCGCCCAAGGTGTTGGTGCTGCAACCACAAATGCGGTGGTAACCGCTTCCATCCTCATCCTGATTTCTGATTATTTACTGACTGTGGCGTTCTTCTCTCAATGACCGAAATAATGACACCCACATGTATTGAGATGAAAAATGTCTATAAGGCTTTTGGCAGTAAAGTCGTATTGGATGGGTTTGATCTGGAAATTAAAAAGGGCGAATCTGTCGTTATCATAGGCGGGTCCGGGTCTGGTAAATCTGTTTCCTTAAAATCAATTCTTGGCCTGCTTACACCTGATTCCGGTGATATTACTATCGATGGTAAGTCCGTTCTATCCATGTCAGGAAGCGCAAGAGAAAAACTGAATAACCGTGTTGGTATGCTATTTCAAAATGCGGCCTTATTCGATTCCTTAAATGTATGGGAAAACGTATCTTTTGCCCTTATGGAAGGTGAAAAGCTTCCACGTAAAAAAGCAAAAGAGATTGCGATAGAAAAACTCTCTCTTGTTGGTCTCTCACCAGAAGTCGCCGATATGTCACCTGCTGAACTGTCTGGTGGAATGCGTAAACGTGTAGGGTTAGCCCGTGCAATAGCACATGAGCCAGATATTATTTTCTTTGATGAACCAACAACAGGTCTTGATCCTATTATGGGGCACGTGATTGATGACTTAATTACACATTGTGTAAAAACGCTTGGCGCCTCTGCCTTAACCATCACCCATGATATGGCATCAGCACGCCGCATCGCGGATCGAGTGACAATGTTATATCAAGGTAAAAATATTTGGACTGGCCCCGTGGACCAATTAGACGACTCAGGTAATCCTTATGTGCATCAGTTTATCAACGGATTAGCCGAAGGCCCGATTGAGTTGGATATATCCCGTTAATTGTTTTTGAAAGTTTACTCTTATGGCAAAAGCCCGCATTAGTTACGTCTGCCAATCATGTGGGACGGTCTATACCCGTTGGGCAGGTCGTTGCGATAATTGTGGTGAATGGAATACAATTTCGGAAGAAGCTGCAGAAGTAGCTGCACCGCTTGGTAGCAAAGCGTCTAAATCAAAATCCCAAGGTCGAAAAATTGAATTTGTAAGCCTCAAAGGGGCTGAGGAAAAGAAACCACGCCTGCGTACAGGTATTGCAGAATTTGATCGTGTAACGGGTGGTGGTTTGGTAAATGGATCGGCAACCTTGATTGGCGGTGATCCGGGGATCGGTAAGTCCACCCTGCTTCTTCAAGTCATGGCAGCCCTCGCAAAACAAGTCCCATGTGCTTATATTTCTGGTGAGGAAGCAATTGATCAAGTCCGATTGCGCGCAGATCGACTTGGCGTTTCTGATGCACCTGTGCAATTAGCCTCAGCCACAAATTTACGCGACATCACAGCGACACTTGAAGACCCAAATGGGCCAAAAGTTGCCGTGATTGATTCAATTCAAACCATGTTTATTGATGCATTGGAAACTGCCCCGGGTACTGTCGGGCAAGTACGTGCCTGTGCCCAAGAACTGATCCGTGTCGCCAAAAAACATGATGTATCTATCTTGATCGTTGGACATGTAACGAAAGAAGGTGCAATTGCCGGCCCCCGTGTCTTGGAACATATGGTTGATACAGTCCTTTATTTTGAAGGCGAACGTGGTCACCAATTCCGCATCTTGCGCGGCGTAAAAAACCGTTTTGGTGCAACAGATGAAATCGGTGTCTTTGACATGACCGAACAAGGTTTGATGGAAGTTCCAAATCCATCTGAGCTTTTCCTTGCAGATCGACAAGACGGTATTGCAGGTGCTGTTGTGTTTGCAGGCATGGAAGGATCCCGCCCAATGTTAGTTGAAATTCAAGCACTTGTGGCACCTTCTCCACTTGCAACTCCAAGACGTGCTGTGGTCGGTTGGGATAACAATCGTATGGCGATGGTTTTAGCTGTATTGGAAGCCCGCGCAGGGTTTTCACTATCTGGTAATGATATTTATCTAAATGTCGCTGGTGGTTTACGCATCCAAGAACCTGCTGCGGATCTGGCTGTTGCAACTGCACTTGTTTCCTCCCTCACCCAAATTCCTGTACCCTCAGATATGGTTGTTTTCGGAGAAATCGGTTTAAGTGGTGAGGTAAGATCTGTTGCACAAATGGATACAAGATTAAAAGAAGCTGAGAAACTTGGCTTTGCATCTTCCCTTAGTCCAAAACGTCGAAAACAAAATAAGGCGAAAAAAGGGAAAATCAATGTCACGGAATTGCCAGATTTGCATGGTTTAAATACTCTATTCGCTGAAGATTAATTTAAGCTGTATGACAGCAAAGGAATAAAGAACCCCATGTTGGAAAACCTACCCATCACTGTTTTAGATATTATTGCGCTTGTAATAATTCTGGTTTCCGCCGTTTTTGCTGCGGCTCGTGGCTTTGTACATGAAGTTCTTTTCATTGGTGCGATCATCGGCGCGGTACTGGTAACCATGTACGGATATGAACCTGCCCTGCCCTTTGCAGAACAGTTAACAGATATCGTTATTCTGCAGAAATTTGGTACAGTCCTCGTATTGTTCCTGCTTTCACTCGTTGTTTTCTGGATGGGAAGCCATTCAATTTCAAAGAATGTCAAAGATAGCGCGCTTGGACCATTGGATCGGGCACTAGGCGTTTTATTTGGTATTGCCCGTGGTGTGCTTATTCTTTGTATTATTTATGTGGCGACCACTTTTATCATAGAAGAAAAAAATATGCCTGATGTGGCTACACAGAGTCGCGGTTACCCTTACGTTGTTAAAACCACCGATTCTATCGTTTCTTTCTTACCAGACTATATTCAAGAACGATATGAAAGCGCCACAGATCGCAGTTTAAACGCCATAGAAGACACAAGACAGCTTATTGAGTTAAAAGAACGCTTGAATAATCCGGCGCCTTCCGGCACAAACCAACCACAGGATCAATCCGGTTACAGTCAGGATGACCGTAACCAGCTGGACGAACTAATACGCGACAGCGAATAAGAGGGTATCACCAATGCTGACAACCAACCCTTTCGACGATGACAAGCTAAAAGAAGAATGTGCCGTATTCGGCATTTGGGGCACCAAAGATGCGGCTGCCCATACTGCGCTTGGCCTTCATGCACAACAACATCGCGGCCAAGAAGCCTGCGGCATTGTATGTAACAATGGAGATGAATTTAACGCCCACCGTGCCCTAGGACAGGTGGGCGATGTTTTTGGTGACCATCGTGTTATGGAACGCCTTGAAGGGAAAGCCGCAATTGGCCATACCCGTTATTCCACAACGGGTGAACCGAATTTACGAAATGTTCAGCCCGTCTATGCAGACTTTGCATTTGGTGGCTTAGCACTTGCACATAATGGTAACTTGACCAATGCGATCTCGTTGAGAAACGAACTGGTTCAAACAGGTTCTATCTTCCAGTCTACAACAGATACTGAAGTTCTTATTCACCTGATTGCGACCAGCAAAGGTAAAGTAAGAGATCGTTTGATCACAGCGCTTCGTTTAATAGAAGGTGCCTATTCAGTTGTATTGCTAACACGAAAAAAATTAATTGGTGTGCGTGACCCACGCGGTGTTCGCCCATTGGTGTTAGGTAAACTGGGCGATGCCTATATGTTTGCATCTGAAACCGTAGCTTTGGATATTATCGGCGCTGAATTTATTCGTGAAGTTGAACCCGGTGAAATGATCACTGTGGATGAAAGCGGTCTAACATCTGAATTCCCGTTAGACAAAACAGACAGTCGCTTCTGTATTTTTGAATATGTTTATTTCTCTCGTCCAGACAGCATCATTGAAGGTCGTTCTGTATATGACGCACGTAAACATATTGGTAAAGAATTAGCGATGGAATTCCCGGTGGAAGCCGATGTGGTAATTCCAATCCCAGACAGTGGCGTGCCATCCGCACTTGGATATGCAGAGGAATCCGGTATTCCTTTTGAATTAGGTATCATCCGCAACCATTACATCGGTCGTACCTTTATTGAGCCTACAGATGAAATCCGCCATTTAGGTGTTAAATTAAAACATAACGCCAATCGTGGGCATATCGAAGGCAAACGCGTTGTCTTGGTCGATGATTCCATCGTACGCGGTACAACATCACGTAAGATTGTTGAAATGGTAAGAGACGCTGGTGCAAAAGAAGTTCATATGCGCATTTCTTCCCCGCCAACTTCCCATTCATGCTTCTATGGTGTTGATACACCAGAACGTAAAAGCTTGCTTGCATCTTCCAATACAATTGAACAGATGCGCGAATTGATTGGTGCAGATAGCCTTGCTTTCGTCACAATGGACGGTATGTATCGTGCGATGGGTGAAGATGGTCGTAATAATGACGCTCCACAATATTGTGATGCTTGTTTCTCCGGCGACTATCCTATCGCTTTGGTGGACAAAGAAAACAAAGGTACAGGTCAACAACTCACCAATTTAAGAGAACAAAGACGATGAGTTCAAACTCTCTTGAAGGTCGTCTTGCGCTTGTTACTGGTGCAAGCCGCGGTATTGGTTATGAAGTGTCCAAACGTTTGGCAAGCGAAGGCGCACATGTTATC
Source organism: Curvivirga sp. (assembly GCF_965219885.1). NCBI lineage: Bacteria > Pseudomonadati > Pseudomonadota > Alphaproteobacteria > Rhodospirillales > Aestuariispiraceae > Curvivirga > Curvivirga sp. Next base: position 2,669,872 of record NZ_CBDCOT010000009.1, on the reverse strand, counting down.
GCCTTAGCTCGTACCTTGGGTGGCCTGGAAGAATTAGACGATGAAATCAAGGCCACTGGCGGTCAATGCACAATTGCCCAAATGGACTTAAGTGATCATGACCGCATCGATGCGCTTGGTGCGTCTCTATATGAACGTTTTGGTAAACTTGATATCCTGGTTGGAAATGCAGGCATGTTGGGTGAATTGACACCTGTTGGGCATATTTCACCAAAAGTTTGGGATCGCGTTATCTCTATCAATCTGACAGCTAACTATCGTTTGATACGTTCTTTGGGCCCGCTTCTTCAGCAAAGTGATGCAGGACGCGCGATCTTTGTGTCGTCAGCTGCAGTTGAGGAACAAAATCCATTCTGGGCACTTTATACAGCTTCAAAAGCAGGCTTAGAGGCCATGGTTATGGCCTATGCCAAGGAAATGTCCAAATCCAATATCAAAGCTAATATTATTCACCCGGGTCGTGTATGGACAGCTATGCAAGCAAAAGCATATCCGGGTATAAAACCGGACGATCTACCAAAGCCATCTGAAATAACGGATATCTTCGTCAAATTGGCTTCTACAGATTTAGAAGTCACCGGTGAAATATTTAACGCCACCGTAAAGGAATAAAGAGATGCAGGCTTCTTCCAATTTCAAAACAACACCTTACTGGTGGGAAGAAGCCCCCCTTTCCGACATAAATCCAAACGGTAAAAACCTTCCAACGGAAAGTGAATTTGTTATCGTTGGCGGTGGATTCACAGGTTTATCAGCAGCCCTCACACTCGCACGTGCGGGGAAACAAGTAACCATACTTGAAGCTCAACGTTTTGGCGAAGGTGCCAGCTCCAGAAATGGTGGGATTTGCAGTGGTAACTTGAAACCAAGCTTAGAAACTCTAGTAAATATCTACGGGATGGATTTTGCCAAAGAAATTTATGAAGAAGGTGTTTTAGCCCGCAAGTTTCTTGCTAATCTAATTGAGGAAGAAAACATAGAGTGCGACTTCAAGATGGTTGGCCGTTTTTCCGGTGCAAACCATCCAAGCCACTATGATAAACTGGCGAAAGAAAGCGACTATCTAAACGAAAAAATCAACCTTGGATCCTATATGGTCTCCAAGCAAGATCAGCATGATGAAATAGGGTCCGATCTGTATTTCGGTGGCGCTGTTCGAGAAGACATCGGCGGCCTTCATCCAGCGAAATTCCACAGAGGTTTGTTAAATCGCGTACAAGAAGCAAAAGTCTCTCTTCATAGTCAAATCAAGGTAAATGAGGTCATTCAAAACACTTCTGGATGTATAGTAAAAACATCTTATGGAGATATCAAAGCATCAAAAGTAATTGTAGGGACCAATGGGTATAGTAATCTCAGTCCAATGAACTGGATGGCAAAGAGAATAATTCCCATTCGGAGCCAAATCATTGCAACAGAAGAAATGGCAGAAGATGTCATTGATAAACTCTTTCCTAAGCGTCGTATGCATGGAACGACATTAAATTTATATAACTATTTTCGTCCGGCCCCTAATGGTAAAGGGATCATTTTTGGTGGACGATCCGGGGCCGACCGTGATGACCCGGTTCGATCTGGCCGGCATCTCTATAAGCAATTGATTGATATTTTCCCGGAAATTGATGGTGTTAAAATTAGCCATACATGGTCTGGATATACAGGTTACACTTTTGACCATATGCCCCATATCAAACAACAAAAAGATATCGTTTATGCAGGCGGATATTGTGGTTCAGGTGTTGTTTGGGCACCTTGGGTCGGTACTAAGACGGCTCTGATGTTATTAGATTCATCTAAAAGCAACACAACTTTCTCTAAATCCGATTTCGAAACTCGCCCTTTATATAATGGCACCCCTTGGTTCGTGCCTCCAATTATCTGGTGGTATGCGATAAAAGATAAGTTTGGTTGGTAACAAAAAAGGCACTCAATTGAGTGCCTTTAATTTATTGTATGCGACGTAAGGTCCATTTACCTTTACAACGTTTACTTTGCCACTCCCCGGCAGCTTCTTTACCTTCGAATTTCCCGGTCATGACCGCGTCACGGGCGACAGTACCAAGATCAAATTCTCCGTATTCAACGTCACCGTTTTCATCAATACCACCTGTAATCTTGGTTTTATATTTGATTGTACGTGTCTTGCCAGTCATGTATCCGTGTTCAATCTTCACAATAAAGTTTTCACGACGCATACAAGTTTCATCGCCAATATTAAGTGTAATAAGTCCGCTCCACACACCATCATATGCGTTTCCCGCACCACCTGTCGCGCTACACGCTGCAAGGATAGTTGCAAAAGCGATCGCGCAAACCTTCTTAAAACCAGTCAACTTCATGGAGATAACCTCTTTATTTTGGAGCATAAGGGTTCTTACCCTTACGTGTATAAAAACGAAGTGGGACGCCAGGAAGATCAAAATCCTCTCTTAATCCATTAATCAGATAGCGGGTATATGAATCTGGCAGATCTTCCGGGATGGAAACAAAGGCTGCAAAGGTCGGTGGACGTGTTTTAGCCTGCGTCATATAGCGCAATTTAATACGGCGTCCTTTAGATAATGGAGGCGGATGACGTTCAGTCATATCAAACAACCATTCATTTAAACGCGACGTAGGAACACGCCTATTCCATGTTTCATAAATATCAAAGACTGCCTTCAACATCTTTGGCAAATTACGCCCTTCTTTCGCTGAAACCGTTACAATCGGAATACCGCGTACTTGAGGCATGGAGAATTGTACGCGATCCATAAGTTTATCCAACGCTTCTTGCTTATCCTTTACCGCATCCCATTTATTAGCGACAATGATCAAAGCGCGACCTTCTTCAACCACTTGACGAGCGATGGTAAGGTCTTGTTTTTCAAGCATATCATCAGCATCTAATACCAATGCAACGACCTGAGCAAAACGAATAGCGCGACGCGTATCAGCTGCGGAGAGTTTCTCCACTTTATCCGTTATACGACCTCGGCGACGCAACCCCGCAGTATCAATCAACTTAATCGGTCGCCCTTTCCATTCCCAATCGATTGCAATTGAATCACGGGTAATACCGGCTTCAGGCCCTGTTAATAGCCGATCTTCTCCCAGCAAACGATTTACTAAAGTAGATTTACCAACATTCGGACGACCTACGATTGCCAATTGGATGGGCTTTTCAGGATCATCAAGTACTATTTCTTCTTCAATATCCTTACCTTCTTCATCGGTTAAGGAAATTGAAGACGCCGCTTCAATTAATTCTGCTTCAATCGGCGTATATTCCTCACCATGTGCTTCCGCATAAGGTAAGAGTGCCTCATAAAGATCAGAGACACCTTCGCCATGTTCGGCAGAAAATGGAACAGGCTCACCTAAACCTAGGCCATAGGATTCCATTAGGCCTGGCTGACCAGCTTTTCCCTCACATTTATTTGCAACAAGGATAACAGGTGTGGAATGTTTCCGTAAGAACCCTGCAAAATGTTCATCTAAAGGTACGAGACCAGCTCTGGCATCTACTAAAAGTAAAGCAACATCTGCTTCGCCTAAAGCTTGCTCAGTCTGGCGACGCATACGGCCTTCTAGACTATTGTCAAATGCCTCTTCCAGACCTGCAGTATCAATAACACGAAAACGTAGATCGATTAATTTTGCATCGCCTTCACGACGGTCACGGGTTACCCCTGGCTGATCATCTACAATCGCCAGCTTCTTTCCCACTAGTCTGTTAAACAAAGTGGATTTCCCAACATTTGGTCGTCCAACAATGGCAACTGTGAAACTCATTTTTTCTTTCCTTTTCAGGTCTCAACGAACTATAGCCCGGGATAGTTTACCGGGCTAGTTCATTTCACATTCCTGACTTAAAATTACAGCAATAACTGTAACTGTTTCATCTATCGATAAGCGTGGAGCACACCATCTTCAGTTTGAATATATACCGCCCCGTCAGCAACAACAGGCGGCACCCGAACAGGACCACTTACCTTAATTTTACCAAGAAATTCACCAGAATATGGTGAAATTGTATATACTTCGCCCAAGTTATTAGCCAAGATCAAACGATCTCCAGCCAAAACAGGGCCGACCCAGTTAATTGGATCTTCTAAATCTTCTTCATCCTCCCAAATCGGAAGGCTCTGTAACCATAAAACGCGACCACCACGGCGGGTCATCGCAACCAAATGGCCTTCATTTGCCAAAACAAACAAATAGTCGCCAGCAATCCATGGCGTATTGATACCACCAACACGGCGATCCCAAATACGTCCACCGCTACGCATATCTAAAGCAACCATGCGTCCTGATTGGCTTACGGCATATCCGACACCTCTATCGATAACCGGCGCACCACGTACATCCGATAAAGAAGAAAGAGCATCAGAACGTCGTAGTGATGTTAAACTATCACTCCATAAAGATCGGCCATTTGATACCCGAATCGCAAAGACTTCGCCTGACGTATATGGTATCAACGCGACATCTTTATAAATTGCGGCACTAGCGCCCCCAATCATACCAGCTACTTCAGAGAAACCAGCATGGGACCATTTCTTTTCACCTGTTGCAGGATCAACCGCCAAAGTTTGGTTATCAATACTTATCGCTATAACAGCATCTTCATTCACCGCAGGTGCTGATCTGGCAGGTCCGGATAAATCAATACGCCAATATTCGGTTCCATCTTTTGCATCTAATGAAATCAAGGATGCAAACCCTGTGGTCAGAAATAAACGTCCACGAGAATAAGCCAAACCGCCACCGAAAGCCTCTTCATCCTCTTCAGGAATTTCAACATCAACTTCCCAGAGACGTTTACCAGTCTCGGCATCAAACGCACTCACCATGTAATCGATATCGACTACATATACCACACCATTCACAATTACAGGCGTTGATAACAAACGCGCTTCGTCATCACCACCATCACCAAAATCTCTTGACCACGCTTCCTCAATACCACCGACTTCAAGATGGTGCATTGCATGATCAGAATATCCACCCAGTTGAGGCCAATCACGATTCTTATATGGTTTAGGTAGTTTAACAGTCAAATCAGCCAAACGAGGATCTGGTTCCAGATCAGAATCAATAAGTAAAACAGATAACCGTTCCCCAGGTAACGGCGGCGCTTCATCTTCACCAATCCAACTTTCACAAGCGGATAACGCTGCCATTGCAGATAATGCCACAATAAGTCTCGTAGCTTTTCCAGTTTTTGTAATCAAACTCATGAATCTTTGACCTTATACCGCCATCTAGCTCTGTATTAACCTTCAACAACCTTTAACAACTCACCTGCGCGAAGACGGGCAGATTGAGGTGCATCAGCATCATCTGTGATTCGTGATAAATAATCAGCAGCAAGTGTTTTGTCGCCTTTCTTCATCGCCAAAACCGCTGCTAACTCACGTGCGGTAAAGCGCCAAGGTTTTATATCTGTTGTTTGAGGTTCTATTTTTTCTATTAATTGAGACGCATCCCCCGTATCCACTTGATGCATCACAGACATGACTACAGCCAAATCCCGATATAAATCTTCTACAGCATTATCCGAAGCTAACGCATCATAAATAACAATAGCACCTTCTATATCACCGGACTTAGATTTAAGTGCGGCTTGCTGTAAACGTGACAAAGCAGCGTAGCTGGCATTACCATCTTGTGCCAACTGAGCTAACGCACTATCTGCTTGAACATAGTTTTCAGCGCGTCCCATCTGGACAGCTTGATCAAATCGATTAGCTAAGTCTTCATTAACACTCGCATCATACGCTTGCCAACCTTTATATCCCGCTGTTGCAACCACAATTAACACGGCTAACGCAATAACGTAATTACCATATTTTTTCCAAAGCTCTTCCGCTTTATCCTTGCGCAAGTCTTCTTCTACTTCATCAAAAATATCGGACACGATATCAATTCCTTTGGTTTTATCATTCAACGTTATAGAGCATAAAGGCAATTTACAGCCAAGAAGCATGTCATCGGCGCACAATATAGTAAAGTACGACAATTTTTGGAAGATACTTACATCGCCCGACACAGCATAAAGGTCAAGACTTGTTACTCTTCTTTTTGACGGTTTCACATGTTTATCAAAAAAATATTCCAATTGGAAACCAACATACCAACAATATTTGGCCCGCTAATTGCATTAACACATATTAACTCTTAGCGTATGTGGCAATTGTTGCCGCTTGGTAATTTAAATAGGAATAAAATAATGCAGAAAGCAAAACATACTATTCTTAAGGCATCCACAGTCATTCTTTCTTTAGGCCTTAGCGCATGCACTGGTGTAGAACCTGCTATGGTGTTTCTGGCAACCACTTCAGGCGTTGTGATGGATGATAAATTGCCAACTGATTACATTGCCGAAGCCTACACAGGTGAAGATTGTTCTTATATCCGCCAATTAGACGATGGTGGTCCATTATGCCGCTCTGCAGATTACGGGAAAGTAGTGGAGCAGCCTCTTTATTGCTACAACACACTTGGGACAGTAAACTGCTACACAAGACCAGACCCATATGGAAATGGCCAAACACCAGTTCAATAAGGTTTTAAAATCTTATTTGGTTTTGAACCAATCATACGTTAAACTTGAAAGCGATTACATCAACAGTAATCGCTTTTGTCGTTTAGGAGCAACGTAACATTCATGAGCAACTTAATTGATCTGTCCAAAAAGTTTTCTGAAACCAAACGCACCTTTTCCGGACAATCTAAACGCGGCCCTAAGCAGATATTCTTCACCCAAGAAGAATTTCGTAAAATTCTTGCCACTTATTCCGAACATGTCGCCAAGGGAGAATGGAAAGATTATGCGATCGATTGTAATAGCGATAAAGCATGTTTTTCTATATTTAGACATAGTTACGAAACCCCTATCTTCCAGATCAGCAAACGTAAGAATAACAAGCATTGGGAATTTTCACTGAACACACAACATCGAATAATTAAAAGAAGTCGTGAATTATCTACTATTCTCAACCTGTTAAAAGATCCTCTTAAGCTTGTTTAAGACTTCCTCCGAATCAAAAATCTTATCCACAGAAGAAACCTATATTTTCTGTATTGCGACTCGGAATCCTATTTTTCACCAAATTCATTCTATCCACAGGTAAAAACCTACTACACCTAGTAGGAATCCGCAGTTTTCTGCGATTCAAAATCGAATCAAAAATCGCTTGAAAAAGTCAATTAATCACGTATATTGTGAGCAGAATTCAGAAAGACACAATATATTGATGTGATCCCAATTTCAGGCACAATCCCTATATCTAGTGTATCTGCATTCAATAACACTTGTAATAGATTTAATGTCAATTCACTTGATTAGACACTTCCAACAGGAAGTAACGGGGTACAGTCAGGTCAGTATGACAGGGGTTAAAAAATGGCTACCGAATGGACAGAAGATCGCGTGGAAACACTCAAAGGCCTATGGCAAAAAGGGTATTCCGCACGTCAAATTGCAGAACAGCTGGGTGGTGTTACACGTAATGCCGTGATTGGTAAAGCGCACCGTATGGGTCTTTCCTCTCGCCCATCTCCGATTAAGAAAACCGTGAAGGCGCCACCGCCTGCACCTAATCCTCTTAATCATGTAAAAGAACGCAGCTGCCAATGGCCTATTGGCCATCCTGGTAGTGATGACTTCCATTTCTGCGGAGAGAACGCAGAGCCAGGTCGTCCTTACTGCACAGAGCATTGCGCAATTGCATACCGTCGTGTTTCTGCCTCTGGTGAGAACGCTGCTTAATCAAATTAATTATTTGATACTGCAAAAGAAACGGGCCCTGCTTTATGGCAGGGCTTTTCTTTTTTAGATCAACTAAAACTATTCTTCGCTGCTAAAATTCGGATACTTGTTGTCACCCAACATAAGGTACCAAACAATAAGGCTAGCCAATAGAATTGCTCAGGCCATAAGCAAAAAACAAAAAACGCTGCGATTGTTTCTGTGCCTTCCGTTAATCCACCAAGATAGTAAAAGCTTTTTCGACCACGGATATCTGTGGTGACCTTATGTTTTTCTGCCATAATCGCATATGCCAAAAAACTACTACCGGTGCCCATGAACGAGAAAATAAGAAATGCGCCAGCAAATCCATTAATACTCTGATCATAAACCACAAAAGCAAACGGGATTGAACTATAAAAAAGAAAGTCCAAGACGATATCTAGATAGCCACCAAAATCTGTAGGCCCTCTTAATCTAGCTACCGCACCATCTAAACCATCAAATATTCTATTTGTCGCAATAAGTATAAGACCAAATAAAAAACTTCCCTGCGCAATAGAAAGCGCGGCGCCTAAGCCAATAAAAAAACCACCCCATGTAATTGCATTCGCAGATAGGTTGGTTTTTACAATTTGTCTGGCAGTTGAATTCAAAGGCTTATCAATAATCGGGCGCAGTAACGCATCAAACATAAGCCATCCACCTTTTAAGACTTATTAGATGGGGTATCCCCCTCTTCATTTTCACTAGAGGTCTCATCTCCATCTTGATGAAGACTTTCAGCCTCCGCCTTTAACTTCGCAAAACGTTGAACAGAAAACGGAATCGTCACCAAATATGCAATCAAGACAATAGACATTGTCACCCATGGACGACCGACAAGCATCGCAATCGCTAATCCAACAAGCGCAAGACCAGGCAACACCATGGAACTAGGGATTTTCATTTTCTTAAATGAGAATGTCGGCAAACTGCTAACCGCTAACAAAGCCACAAAGATAATCCACGGCGCCACCATTTCTGCAACAAAGAAATCACGCAGAGATGGATCAACTAAAGTAAGAACCAATGGCAACATACATAAACCAGCCGCCGCCGGTGCAGGTACACCTTGGAAATAATTATAAGCATATGGAGGTTGTGTACCCAACACACTATTAAAACGCGCAAGGCGAAGCCCCATGCAAATCGAGAAGAATAAAGCACAGGCCCATCCAATTCCTCCCAAGTCACCTAATGACCAAAAATACATGATCATTCCCGGCGCAACACCGAAGGATACGAAATCAGATAGTGAATCTAACTCTGCACCAAAATCACTGGATGCATTTAACAATCGTGCCATTCGGCCGTCTAACGTATCAAGAATAGCCGCAATCAAAATTGCACCCGCGGCAAACTCCCATCGCCCTTCCAACGCAAAACGAATACCACTTAACCCCGCAACCGTTGCTGAAACAGTGATAGCATTAGGGATAATTTTATTAATCGTTAAGCCGGAAAGACGCGGACTTTGACGGCGACTACGCTTCTTTTTGCCGATCATTATCTTACCTCACCCACACGTGGGCCCTCTTTACCTCGTTGACCACTGCCAAGATCTGCAAGAACCGTTTCACCAGCTACAGTCAACTGACCTTTGCATACAAGCGGTGTTGTCCCTTTAGGAAGATAAATATCAACACGACTACCAAAACGGATCAGACCAAAGCGTTCTCCTGCTTTTAACTCATCCCCTAGTTCCGCTTCACAAATAATGCGGCGTGCAACGAGGCCTGCAATTTGTACGAATGCAACTTCCTTTTCGCGTGGTGTTTCCATCAGATAAGACATACGTTCGTTTTCTTCGGCTGCCTTATCAAGATCTGCGCTTAAGAATTTACCCGGATGATAATGAAGCTTCTTGATCACACCATCAACAGGGGCACGGTTCACATGGACATTAAATACATTCATGAAAACACTGATGCAAGTTAACGGTTTATCACCCATTTCCAATTCTGGTGGCGGAGGAATATCAACAATACGGTTTACAACACCATCAGCTGGACTAATCACCAATCCAGAACGTGTTGGTGTTACACGATCAGGATCTCGGAAGAAATAAGTACACCAAAGAGTTAAAACCAAGCCAACCCAAAACAGAGGTTGCCAAAGCAAACCTAAAACAATGCTAACTACAGCAAATAAGGTAATGAAAGGCCAACCTTCCCGATTAATGGGAACAATCACCGCTTTAAGCGCGTCCATATTACTAACTCTCCAAAAGTTCTCTTCAGCAAGATCAAGGAGACTTGAATTTAGTTTCAAGTCTTTCAAATTCTTTACGTTCTTTTACAGGATCAATACCGCAATAAACAAGTTCAATATAAGCTTTTTACTAAGTTATCCAAGACTTCATAGATATAAATTAGCTATTCTATACCAAAAAGAACTTAATAATAACGCTGGAATCTTAGTTTTAATTTCCTGATGAAGGAATTTGAAACACTTGACCAGGATAAATCAAATCAGGATCACGAATCTGTTCGGCATTAGCTTCATAAATTTCAGTATAGCTAAATCCGCTACCTAATGTACGTCGTGCAATACGCCATAAACTATTACCAGGCTGCACAATTATAAAGTTACCAGCCGTTAAATCTGTAATAGGCTCAGCACGATTAAAAGGAATCTCCAAACGGCTTACAACTTTATTTCCAATTAGTTGATCCAAACGGAGGGTATAAACACCTGGTTCTATTTTCTTTTCAGGTTTTAAAGACCAAAAAGTATTTTCCGTGACATCCGTATTTGCCAAAACCTCATTGTCTAGATAAGCACGAATTTGCGCGCCAGCAACACCACGTCCGGCAATAGTCACATTACCAAGCTCATCATAATCAATACTATCTAGGATTAGGCCTCCCGCTTTTGCAGCAACCCCTCCCTCTTCAACAGGTTTTTGCAAAATTTTGGAAGCGCCACCATCCTTAGGCACTAAAACCGCTAAAGGTTTCTCAGTTTCAACGCCACGCTCCGGCACCGATAAAATAACCATGTTAGAGGACTCTGCTGCGGTACCGTTAGACATTTCAGCGCGCAAAGACAATTCTCTATTACCTGGCTCTAAAGGTTTTTCAGGAAGAAACACCCACTCACCAGCCTCATCAGCAACAACGCGGCCCAACTCAATTTCGCCATCCATTATAATAACAGTCGCACCGGCCGGCGCACGTCCTGCGATAACTGTATCGCCTTCTTTAGAAATCCGAACGACATCAAAATCAAGTACTGGAATTTCACCTGGATTTAAATCAGTGGTTTTGGAAATTTCCTCAGGTGGTTTGGCTTTTGGAGTTTCAACAACTGGTGCTTCGGCTACGGAGGGATTATCAGGAACCTCTGCGTTAAACCAAACATTCAGACCAAGTGCTGCTAAAATAAGCACTACACCTGCAATTCCTATCATTACTGTACGGCTCAAAGCATCACCCCAGAAAGCTTGTTATGAAATTTAAAAACTAATTTAAGTATTAATTTCTAAAAGTTTAGCTACTTCACTGTGGGGAAGCAAATGATATTGATTGTCATTTTCCGCTCTTGACTAAAATCACATAAATAAAAAATATTTTTTTATTATTATAAAACAAATACTTAAAAACCTATACAGAGTTTTCTTGCAGTTGAAGCAAAAAAAGTAAATAGTTCGTTCTTGTGATTTATTACTCTTTGATTTTCTTCATTGATCTTCCAACCGATTCTTTCATGTTTTTGTAGCAGGCTAGTATATGGATACTTTTTTCATCCTTCCTGAATTTGATTTTGCTTTTTGGGCATCTGCTTTAATCATCATTATTGCGGGCATGGTGCGTGGTTTCTCTGGTTTTGGTTCTGCCTTAATTATGGTCCCAAGTTTGGCACTTTTTTATTCACCAATAACTGCCGTTATTTGTGTAATAATCATCGATGGTTTGGGAAGTTTACAGATGATTCCTTTTGCTATGCGTCATAGCGATAAAAAAACAGTCATTCCCCTCGCAATAGCGGCATTAATTGGTATTCCTTTGGGGGCCACCTTACTCCTTTCGATTGATGCAAGCTTAATCAAAAAAGTAATGGCTGTTTTTGTTCTTCTATTTGTCATATTAATTTATAAAGGTTGGCAGTTAAAAGGGAATAAAACCTTTGGTACCAAGATGATAGCAGGCTTCATTAGTGGCCTCTGTAGCGGCAGCATTGGCATGGCAGGACCGCCAGTAATTTTATACTTGATGTCCAGTGGTAGTAATCCGCAATCTTTGCGTGCAAGTATCACTTTATACTTTGTTTTTACCACCATTATTGCCATGACAACATTTATATCCGCAGGCGTGTTTGAATGGTCTTATTTAACAATCAGCATTTTCTTCATTCCGTTTTTTGTCTTTGGTGTCATTTTAGGTGGTAAATTGTTTCACCTTGCAACACCTAAGATATTCAAAAACATCACACTTATACTTCTCTCTGTTGTCGGCATCAGCACCTTGATTGGGAGCTAATAAAATTCTCCCTTAATTAAGTCTTGCTTATATCCGGCGCATCAGCGAATTTTCTAAGAACAATACTCAAAAGGAATCTATTAAATGTCAGCTTTAAAATCAGTTTGTGTTTATTGCGGTGCAAGTAACAATGTCTCTGATGTATATAAAAATGCAGGTCAACAATTAGGCCAAAAACTAGCTGAACATAAATCTCGTCTTATTTATGGTGGTGGAAGTGTTGGTATCATGGGGATCGTTGCTGATGCTGTCATGGATAATGGCGGCGAAGTGACAGGTATCATCCCAAAATTCCTTGATGACTATGAGGTTGGTCACCAACATCTTACTGAGCTGATCATTACAGAAAACATGCATGAACGTAAAAACCTGATGGCGGAAAAAGCAGAATCTTTTGTCGTTTTACCAGGCGGTCTTGGTACATTAGAAGAGTTCTTCGAAATGGTGACATGGAAACAACTTGGTCTCCACGATAAGCCAATTGTAATTTTTAATGTTAATGGTTTCTGGGATGCTCTTATTACCTTAATCGATCATCAAATTTCTGAAAAATTTGCCCGTGAAGAGAACCGGTCCCTGTTTACAGTCGCAACTACTGTAGACGAAGTTATTGAACAACTTGAAACTGCGCCAACCCCATCTGGCGAAATTGCCTCTAAATGGACTTGATTTTTATTTGCTAATAAATCATGCTTTAACAATCAGTTTAAACATTTGAATCATAAAAAAATATAACTCGATCGGAAAAATTAAGGTAAATGTCTGAACAACCAACACATACAAAAACTTATCGTAAACTGGTTGAAGGTACCACAATCAACAATACATCCCTATTGTCGACTGATTATCTAAATCATTTTAATGAACTAGTTATGCTGTTAGAAATGGTCGCGGATATGCCTGATATGATGGAAGAAGTGAAGCTTTGGCATCCAAAAACTTATGCTGAGCATTTTGCAGATAGCGTATTTACCCATAAAGATCTTGCGATTGCGGCATATGAGCATGCACCAATTGAATTTAAAGATCCGTTTGACAAAACCGTTGATGCGGTAAATGACGCCATTTTGAGCGGCCTTCCCCATCTTGAAGATATTATTTCTCAAGGTGATCCAGAAATCATTCGCCATGAAGCCGTGAGTTTTACAAGAAATGTCCAACAACTCACAGAACGGGCTAGTGCAATCATCAACGGCGTTGTGCATGAAGAGATGGAAACACAACAAATTGTTGAAGAAGAAGATGCGGAAAAAACTGTTATGGACCAAAATGCGATTGATAGTTTATTCAATTAATTTTTTCCCAAACAGAACAAATAGCAAAAAGCCGAGGTTTTCCTTGGCTTTTTTATTACTCGCACTATATTACACATAAAATTATGTTGTTTTATTTTATTGTACTTTTATTTTTTGTTATTATATAAAATCCACATTACTAATTCACTAGAGGATAAAACCGTGAGCTATTTTCCACTTTTCATGACCATGAAGGCGCGTCCAGCGTTAGTAATTGGTGGAGATGAGCTGGCAGCGCGTAAAGTACGTCTGCTAGAAAAAGCATCTGCACGCATTCATGTAATGGCGGTGGAAATGTGTTGCGAGTTACAGGAAAAAGCAGAATCCGGCAAAATCGAATGGCTTAAAGGTGAAACCCCACATGTCATTTCCAGCGAATATGCATTTGTTGTTTCTGCAACAGGTATTGATGAGCTAGATCGTGAAGTTTCAGAAAAAGCACGCGAGTCAAATGTCCCTGTAAATGTGGTAGATCGTCCAGAACTATCTGATTTTATATTTCCTGCTATTATTGATCGCAGTCCGGTTATGGTTGCTGTTTCCAGTGGTGGTACAGCCCCTGTCCTTGCACGTCGTATTCGTGCTCAAATAGAGACTTTATTACCTACCAATATTGGTCGCCTTGCAGATCTATCTGAAAAGTTTCGTGGCGCAGTCAAAGCATTGTTTCCAACGGAACGTCAACGCCGCGCTTTTTGGGAGCGTTATTTTGATGGTGAAGCAGCAAGCAACTTCCTTGCAGGCAATGAAGACGATGCACAAGAAAAGCTAATGACAGCCGTTAATGACGCATCTAATGGTAAAATTGGCGAAGGCCGTGTGTTACTTGTCGGTGCAGGCCCAGGTGATCCCGATCTTTTAACCATGCGTGCGTTTCGTGCATTACAAAATGCAGACCTTATTGTGACCGATCGTTTGGTTGATGATCGCATTCTTGATTTGGCCCGTCGTGATGCTGAACGTCTTTATGTAGGTAAGGAAAAGGGTAAACATACTGTTCATCAATCCTTGATTAACCGTGTTATAGCAAGTGCAGCACAAAAAGGACAAACCGTTGTGCGCCTCAAGGGCGGTGATCCCTTTATTTTTGGGCGTGGTGGTGAAGAAATGGCTTATCTTGAAGATAAAGGAATCTCAGTTGAGATTGTGCCAGGTATTACAGCTGCTACAGGTGCAGCAGCCGCGGCAAATATTCCGCTAACCCATCGTGATTTTGCCAGCAGCGTCAGCTTTATTACTGGTCATGTGAAAGACGGTGGAGAAGAACCAGATTGGGATCATTTAGCATCCAGTCGCCAGACCCTGGTTTTCTATATGGGTATTGATAATGCTGGTCGCATTTCGGGTAAATTAATGCAAGCGGGATTACCCGCAGATATGCCTGCAGCAATTATTGAAAATGCAACTCGCCCAAACCAACGCGTGATCAAAGGCTCTCTTGCTGGGCTAGAAGCAATGATTTTGGCAAATAATGTTCAAAGTCCTGCCCTATTGGTCATCGGCGAAGTAACACGCTTTGCAAAAACAGATTTCAACAAATTTATTACAAATAACAAAGAATCTTCTGCTGCTTCAAAAGCGGCTGTGTAATCAGGAGTATTAATAAAATGTCTGCGCATATCTTAACAGCTAACCACTTGATTGAAGGTGGCGTTGTTTATCTTACCGCTGATAATGAATGGAGCGGTAATATTGCCGATGCCCGCATTGCAAAAAGTGAAGAGGAACTCGCTGCAATCACAGAAGAAGGTCAATCAGCTTTGGCTAATAACAAAGTTGTTGATCCACATACAGTGCCTGTGTCCTTAGAAGGTGATTTTGCAATCCCGACACATGTAAAAGAACGTATTCGTGCCAAAGGCCCGACAATCCATCCGCAATTTGGCAAACAAGCAGAAATCCCTGCTATTGCTGAAAATATTGCCACCTATTAAGCGATTTATAGGAAAGATAATAAAATGTATCGTTATGACGAATTCGATAGCCGGTTTGTTACGCAGCGCGTAAGCCAGTTTCGTGATCAGGTAGAACGTCGCCTTGCAGGCGAATTAACAGAAGATGAATTCAAACCATTGCGTTTGATGAATGGTCTATATCTGCAACTACATGCCTATATGCTACGTGTTGCTATTCCTTATGGTAGTTTTGATGCAAACCAAATGCGTAAATTAGCGCATATTGCTCGTCACTATGATAAAGGGTATGGCCACTTCACAACACGTCAAAACATTCAATATAACTGGCCAAACTTGAAAGATGTGCCAGAGATTCTTGATGAATTGGCATCAGTTGAAATGCATGCAATTCAAACAAGTGGTAACTGTATTCGTAATACGACATCTGACCCATATGCAGGTGCTATTGCAGGTGAAGCTGTTGATCCACGGATTTATTGCGAAATTATTCGTCAATGGTCTAGCCTTCATCCTGAATTCACATTCCTGCCTCGTAAGTTCAAGATCGCGGTAACTGCTTCTGCACATGATCGTGCTGCCATTAAGTTCCATGATATTGGGTTACTTGCTAAGCGCAATGAAGCTGGCGAATTGGGATTTGAAGTTCTTGTTGGTGGTGGTCAAGGCCGTACACCAATGATTACGAAACCATTACGTGAATTTGTTGCTGAGAAAGATTTGCTATCCTATTTGGAAGCAACATTGCGTGTGTATAACCTTTATGGGCGTCGCGACAATAAATATAAAGCACGTATCAAAATCTTGGTACATGAACGTGGCATTGATGAGATTCGTGATCGCGTTGAGCAAGAATGGGCGCAAATCAAAGATTCCGCATTAGAAATGCCACAGGAAGAAATTGATCGTATCACAGATTATTTCCAAGGGCCTGCCCTACCAGAGGCCAACTTGGATGATCGTAGTTACGAAGTTCATAAATTCGAAGATCGTGAATTTGCTCAATGGGTATCTCGCAATGTGAAAGGTCATCGTAAAGCTGGTTATGCAATTGTTGATATTTCTTTGAAGAATATCGGCGAAGCACCAGGTGATATTACAGCAGATCAAATGGATGTTGTTGCAGATCTTTCTGAGAAATATGGCTTTGGTGAAATTCGTGCTACTCACGAACAAAACCTTGTATTACCACATGTCAAAACCGAAGACCTCTATGTGCTATGGAAAAACCTGGCACAAGCAGATCTTGCAACAGGTAATATTGGCTTGATTTCGGATATGATTGCTTGCCCGGGCTTAGATTATTGTGCCTTAGCGAATGCCCGTGCAATTCCAGTTGCACAATTGATTTCAAAGCGTTTTGAGGACATTCAACAGCAACATAATATTGGTGATCTAAAATTAAAGATTTCTGGATGTATCAATGCATGTGGTCATCACCATGTCGGACATATCGGCATCTTAGGTGTGGATCGTAAAGGTGTTGAGAACTATCAAATCACTTTGGGTGGTAGCGCTGATGAAAATGCAGCAATTGGAACTCGCGTTGGTGCGGCTTTCTCATATGACGAAATTGTTGATGCAGTTGAAACAATCGTAAATACATATTTGGATATCCGTCAGGGTGAAGATGAAACATTCCTGCAAACTTTTAACCGTGTGGGTGTAACCCCATTCAAGGAGACCCTCTATGCCACTCATTAAGAACGGTACCGAAATTGAAAATGAATGGAACTCGCTTGCTGAAGGTCAAAGTTTTGAAGGTCAGCCAAACACATTGTTAAGCTTACAAGAGTTCCATGATAACTATGAAGCCATTAAAGACAGCAATTCAATTGTTGGCGTTGCCCTAACTGTTGATGATGAAGTTGATAGTTTGGAAGGAAAATTGGACCAAGTTGCATTAGTCACTGTTCATTTTCCAAGCTTTGCCGATGGTCGAGGTTTCTCACAAGCACGATTGGTACGTGAACGTTTCGCTTTCACAGGTGAAATTCGTGCTGTTGGCCACATTATCCGTGATCAATACTTATATCTTGTCCGTAGCGGTGTTGATTCAGTGGATGCTGACCGTGCAACAGAAGCGGAATGGAAAGCTGCAATTGAAGAGTTTGATACATTCTATCAACCTGCTTTGAATAAGGGTACAGCAGCCTACCGTTTGCGCCATAAGAGACAAGCTGCCGCTGCTTAAACGATATAATCAGAATCTTTGTCCTTCCCCCTTGAGACAAAGATCATAAAGACTGAGGCCTTACCGATCGCACCCTACATATCGGTAAGGCTTTTTTCTTATCGACATCCTTGAGTGTATAAATCCCTAATTTTCTGTCGCTAAATCATAACTTTTTACGTTTTTTTGCTTTGCAGCATTTGCACCTTTTGGAATGTCACTGTATGGTGCAGAAAAATTGAAGAGCTTTTTAACATCTCTTCTTCTACGATATAAATCCTCACTTTGAATAAGGAGCGGTTCCTACCATGTCTAAGATTAAGGTACAAAATCCGATCGTCGAACTTGATGGCGATGAAATGACACGCATCATTTGGGAATTCATTAAAGACAAATTGATTCTTCCATATCTTGATGTTGACCTTAAATATTATGATTTGGGCATCCAAAAACGTGATGAAACAGATGACCAAATTACAATTGATTCCGCAAATGCAATCAAAGAGCATGGCGTAGGTGTAAAATGTGCGACAATCACACCTGACGAAGCGCGCGTAGAAGAATTCGGCTTAAAACAAATGTGGCGTAGCCCAAATGGTACAATCCGAAACATCTTGGGCGGTACCGTTTTCCGTGAACCAATCATCTGTGGCAATGTTCCACGTTTGGTTCCTGGTTGGACAAAGCCAATCGTTGTTGCACGTCACGCTTTCGGTGACCAATACCGTGCGACCGACTTTAAAGTACCGGGTGAAGGCCTATTGTCCATCACATTTTCCCCTACTGATCCAGAAGGTGAGACAATCCGTCACCAAGTCTTTAACTTTGATGGACCTGGTATCGCGATGGCGATGTACAATCTAGATGACTCCATCCGTGGTTTCGCACGTGCTTGTATGAATTATGGTTTGGCACGTAACGTTCCTGTTTACCTATCTACAAAGAACACAATTTTGAAAGCATATGACGGTCGCTTTAAAGACCTCTTCCAAGAAGTGTATGAAGCAGAATTTGAAGATACATTCAAATCCAAAGACCTGTGGTATGAGCATCGTTTGATTGACGATATGGTTGCCTTTAACTTGAAATCCCATGGTGATTACGTTTGGGCATGTAAGAACTATGACGGTGATGTGCAGTCTGATACTGTTGCTCAAGGTTTTGGTTCCCTTGGTCTTATGACTTCTGTTCTAATGACTCCTGATGGTAAAACCGTAGAAGCCGAAGCGGCACATGGTACCGTGACACGTCATTATCGTCAGCATCAAGAAGGCAAAGAAACATCCACAAACCCAATCGCGTCTATCTTCGCTTGGACACGCGGTTTGAAATATCGTGGTAAGTTCGATAACACACCTGATGTACAACGTTTTGCTGAAATGCTTGAAAAAGTATGCGTGGATACAGTTGAAAAAGGTTTTATGACCAAAGACTTGGCATTATTAGTTGGTGCAAATCAAGAATGGCTAACAACCAACCAGTTCTTAGATAAGATCGATGAGAATTTGAAAAAATCTATGGATGCTAATTGGTAATCAATTAGATAATTAAGTAAAAAAGCCCGAAGGAAACTTCGGGCTTTTTTATTTATTAAACCAGTTTATTGCGTACAAAGAAAAGTAATACGCTTGCGTTTGGTTAGAGGGCAATCATTCATAAACCAATTAAAATCCCAAGGGTGTACATTCCCCGATCCCACTGGGCATTCAGCCAATGCCAATTGCTCTATTTCTTTCTTTTCTGTAGCTTCGCCACTATGGCATACAGACACAGCTTCATATCCTTTGGGTATCGCTTTAACATTATCATTATCAGTTATAGACGGGCTATTTGCACAAGCTGTAACAATTACCAACAGACTGCAAATAATTAACTTTTTCATTACATTAGCTCTTTCATTGCTGATTCTAATCCCCCTAATGTAAGGGGATACATACGATCTTCCATTAAATCTCGGAGTATCTGAATAGACTGATGATACTCCCAATGTTTTTCTGGCTGAGGGTTAATCCAAACCGCATTTGGAAAACGTCCCAAAAGACGTTGAAGCCATACTTGCCCAGCTTCCTCATTCCAGTGCTCCACACTACCACCTGGATAAACAATCTCATAAGGACTCATTGTCGCATCACCAACGACAACAACTTTATAATCTTCTGGATATGTACGTAATACATCCCAAGTAGAAACCTTATCTTGCCAACGGTTTTTACTATTCTTCCATACATTCTCATACAAGCAATTATGGAAATAAAAATACTCCATATGCTTAAACTCACTTCTGGCGGCAGAAAACAACTCTTCACAAACCTTGATATGATCATCCATAGATCCACCAACGTCAAAAAAGAGCAGGACTTTTACAGAATTGTGGCGTTCAGGCACCATTTTTAGATCTAACATGCCTGCATTACTAGCTGTAGACCTAATCGTATCATCCAAATCTAATTCAGTAGCAGCCCCTTGCCTTGCAAACCGACGTAATCGACGTAATGCGACTTTGATATTTCTTGTTCCAAGTTCTACATCATCCGCCAAGTTTTTAAATTCACGCTTGTCCCAAACTTTCACTGCACGTCTATGGCGTGACTCATGTTGACCGATACGAATACCTTCAGGGTTATATCCATAAGCCCCGAACGGGGATGTACCTGCTGTACCAATCCATTTATTACCTCCCTGATGGCGTTTTTGCTGCTCTTCCAAACGTTTTTTCAACGTGTCCATTAACTTCTCAAAACCACCAAGCGCTTCAATCGCGGCTTTATCTTCTTCTGATAAATGTTTTTCAGCTAATTTCCTAAGCCATTCTTCTGGGATTTCTTGAGGATTCAGCCCTTCATCACCTTCAAGTCCTTTAAAGACATGCGCAAAAACTTGATCAAAACGATCCAAGTGTTTTTCATCCTTCACTAAAGCCGAACGACTTAGGTAATAAAAATTGTTTACGCTATAATCAGCCACGTTTTTATCCATTGCTTCTAACAACATCAGATATTCCTTCAAGGAAACAGGTATCCCTGCCTTGCGTAAGTCTTCAAACAGATTCAAAAACATTTAACGTGATCCAAAAGCCCAAAATCGTATAACAAAATGATATAGCTTTAACTTTTAGCAAATTGCAACATCAGTCACAACTTGTACGAAATGCGAATATGAATTATTATGTATATTACAGAGGGGTAACATTATGCAGAATGCATAACTGGTTTGTGGGATCCAGATGTTAGCTTATCGAAGCAGGACATAAACAAAGCCAGAATGGACTTTGAAAGGGAAGTTTCATGAATATCAGTTCTTTAACAGAATTGGTAGATATTGCGCGGGATGACACTCCGGAAAGCCGCAATATGCTTATTTCCTCAATTAACAATATCTGCCTTGCGTCCGGACGTGAAATGTCTGCACGTGAAAAAGATTTAATTTACGACATTGTTGCGCAACTTCTTCAGGCTGTTGAATTACAAGTGCGTGAAAATTTAGCCGCGTCACTTGCTGAACAACAGGACGTTCCAAAAGAACTCGTATTAGCACTTGCAAATGATGTAATTGATGTTGCACGCCCTGTTATTTTGAAAAGTAAAATCCTTGAGGATCAAGATCTTATCCAATTAATTTTGGAAAAAGCAGAACAACATCAGTTAGCTGTCAGTAGCCGCCCCGATATTTCTGAAGATGTATCAGAAACATTGGTAGAGACTCAAAATGTAGAGGTCATTACCTCCCTACTCCACAATGATTCTGCCAATATTTATACAGAAACTATCGATAAGCTTGTCGATGATTCCCAAGATGTCGAAAATTATCAAGAAGCTCTTATCAAACGAAAAGAACTCCACCAAGACATGGCAAAACGTATGTATGGATTTGTCGGAGATGCCTTAAAAGAACATCTTGAATTACGTTTCTCTGAAGAAGATATGAGCATTGAACTGGAAGATGCAGTTGCAAAAGCTGTCAATGATGCGATGGAAGAAACAAGTTTCAATGATGGACTTGATGAAATCCTGGATCGCTTTAGTCCAAATTATACCGCAAATGCGCGTGGAATGGTTGTAGCACTTCGTGACGGTGATGTTTTCAAATTTGAGGAGTTATTCGCTGATTTTTCAGGTTTAGGACATAGTTTTGTAACCCGTATCCTATATGATGAAGGTCCAAATTCATTAGCAATTTGCTGTCGTGCTTGTGGCGTGAGTTATCAAGATTTCAGTGATATTCTTTGCCTTCTTAAAAATAACGCAAATCCACATATCTTTGCGAGCAATCCTTTATATAAAAAGACAATGGATTATTTTGAAAAAATGGACGGCGAAGGTGCTGTTAAGGTTTTGAACTCTTGGCGAGAATCTTATCCACCTATTCATTAAGAGAGGGATTTTCCCTCTCACAAATTACTTGATTTCCACACCTTTTGCTTTCATATCTTCAAGAGCCGCAGAAAGGGATCCACCTAAATCAATCCCTCTACATGCGTCTGAAATAAGGACAGCTTGAAAACCTGATTTAACTGCGTCTATGGCAGAGTAATAGACACAAAAATCTGTAGCCAGCCCACATAAGAAGACGCGATCAATATTACGGCTTTTAAGATACCCCTCTAATCCTGTTGGTGTAACTTGGTCATTTTCGAAAAATGCAGAATAAGAATCGATTGCTGATCTAAATCCTTTACGAATGATCATTTGTGCCGCATTTACATCCAAATCTTTATGAAATTCCGCACCATGGCCACCTGAGACACAATGATCGGGCCATAAAACCTGCGTTCCATAGGGTAACTCGATTGTTTCTAACGGATTTTTGCCTTCATATTGACTGGCAAAAGAAGAATGATCGCTTGGATGCCAATCTTGTGTATAAACGACTGTGTTAAATTTTGATTGTAGCTCCAAAATGGGTCGAACTACAGCATCTCCATCTGGTACAGCCAAGGCACCACCTGCACAGAAATCATTTTGCACATCAATCACAATAAGCGCATCAGTTTGGCGAATGTCCATCATTCCTACTCCAATGGTGGTATATGAAAATCTATAATCAATCGATATGATTGTGATCACATTATCAATAGTATTTTTCACGAACTGCTATAAGATAAATATGTTGGTGCTTTATTCCAATAACAACTTAATAAATCAATCATTAAGGATCGAAAAATGTCCATTGAGGAATATAAAAATATTGGCGATCAGGCTTTTCGTCAAACAGACATTATGGGACGTGAATTTGAAGCCACTTATGCTGGTGCACTTAGTTTTTTACGTCGTAAATACACCCGCGATTTAACTGGCGCGCATGTGGCTGTCACAGGTATTCCTTTGGACTTAGCGACAACTTTTCGTCCGGGTGCTCGTTTTGGTCCGCAAGGCGTTCGTGCAGCTTCTGTCCAATTAGCTGAATTAGATGCCTTTCCTTTTAACTTTGATCCATTCGAACATCTAGGCGTTGTGGATTACGGAGACTGTTATTTCGATCACGGCTTTGCCAATGAGATTCCTGAAGCAATTCAACAACATATCAAAGAAATCATTGATCAGGATGTAAGCACCTTATGTATTGGTGGCGACCATTTTGTAACTTACCCAATCTTAAAAGCTTATCATGAAAAAATAGGCGAGCCGATCAGTTTGGTACATTTTGATGCCCATCCTGACACTTGGGATGATACGAACCAACCACTAAATCACGGTACAATGTTCACACGCGCAGTAAAAGAAGGGATTGTTGACCCTTCAAAATCTGTTCAAATCGGTATTCGCACCATTTCAGATGATGTCGGCTTTAATATTCTGCATGCACCTTGGGTTCATGAACATGGCCCTGCTGCCGTTGTGAAACGTGTGAAAGAGATTGTCGGCGATCAACCAGCATATTTGACCTTTGATATTGATTGCCTTGATCCTGCATTTGCGCCTGGTACGGGCACTCCTGTTCCTGGTGGTCTTACAAATGCACAAGCTTTTAGTATTGTTCGCGGTTTTACAGATATTAACTGGATCGGGATGGATATTGTTGAGGTTGCTCCTGCCTATGATCATGCAGAAATCACGGCGTTGAATGCCGCAACTATTGCTCATGACTATCTTTGTCTGATGGCAATGAAGCATGGTGCGAAACCAAATCCACGCCCAGACGCAGAATAAATATAATTACAATTTAAACGATATTGTTATCTATAAATTGCGCCATGACATATAAATGCTTATCTGATATTATACTCGACAAAGAGTAAAGTATAATTGAGGAGGAGCATGAAATGGCGGAAACATCAGCTGCACGTAGCGATTTTCCCAGACGGGAAATGCCACGTCATATGTCATCTATCCCAGCAAATTTTCAGGCTTATGGCGAGACTTTTGTAGGCACAATCGTAAACTTATCTATTTCAGGTGCCATGATAATGGGATGTTATTCTTTGGCCCCAAATTCACGCATCATGTTAAATATGCCCGAAATTGGGCGTATTGATGCATCTGTGATGTGGAATAATGGTGAAGCTTTAGGACTTACATTTGAAAACGAAAGTAGTCGACAACAAGATGTAGAATCTGCACTATCGCAAACCGTAAACGGTCTACCTGCACAAACGGATCGACGTAACCAAAGCCAATATGCACAACCCGCATCAATTCATTGATTTCAAAAATTTAATCAATTGTCTTGAGTGAGTTATATATACATTTTTTTGCGCCATTTTTGCACAATGACGCGACATAAATGCTCGGTGACGCAATCCGAACATAGCTTCTGTAAAAACTCGTATAAAAAGTGATTAAATTGGCCTGAATTCTATTCGGGTACATCTGATATATAATAAATCAAATAGTAATTTGCAGGATCCGGTACACATGTCCGAAAACACCACACAAGATAAATCCGTTTCTTTTGTTCTGGATGGTAACGAAGTTGTTGCGAAGCCAGGGGAAACAATTTGGCAAGTCGCTCAACGTTTGGGAACAGAAATCCCTCATCTATGTTATACGCCTGAACCCGGTTACAGACCAGATGGCAATTGTCGCGCTTGTATGGTGGAAGTTGAAGGTGAACGCACCCTGACAGCGTCCTGTATCCGTGAGCCACAAAACGGAATGATTGTTAAAACTGCAAGCGAACGTGCAAAACAATCTCGTGAGATGGTTTTTGAACTGTTAATGGCGGATCAACCAGCCAAAGAAGTTGCACATGATCCGGATTCTCGTTTCTGGAACTGGGCAACAGATATGGGTGTTGAAACCAGCCGTTTCCCAGAGCGTGAAAAAGTAGCCGTTGATGACAGTCATGTTGCAATGCGTGTGAATTTGGATGCATGTATTAATTGCAACCTTTGTGTACGTGCATGTCGCGAAGTGCAGGTAAATGACGTGATTGGTATGTCAGGTCGCGGACATGGTGCCACTATTACTTTTGACTTTGGCGACCCTATGGGTCAGTCTACTTGTGTGGCTTGTGGTGAATGTGTGCAAGCTTGTCCAACAGGCGCTTTGATGCCAGCGACACAATTGGATGACAAACAAGTCTTTACTGGTAAAGCTGATAAAATTGTTAAATCTCTTTGCCCATTCTGTGGTGTTGGATGCCAAACTGAAATTCACGTTAAAGACAACAAGATCCTTAAGGTTGAAGGCCGTAACGGTATCGCAAACCAGCAACGTTTATGCGTTAAAGGCCGCTTCGGCATGGATTATGCCAGCCACCCTGCCCGCCTAACCAAGCCATTAATTCGTAAAGAAGGCGTTGAAAAACGTTGGGATGACGAAGTTGATCAATCCAATCCATTCACTCATTTCCGTGAAGCAACATGGGAAGAAGCATTGGATTTGGCTGCAAAAGGTATGAAAGACGTTCATGCGACACAAGGACCAAAAGGTATTGCCGGCTTTGGTTCTGCTAAAGGCTCAAACGAAGAAGCATACCTCTTCCAAAAATTGATCCGCACAGCATTTAAAACAAATAATGTGGACCATTGTACACGCCTTTGCCATGCATCTTCTGTTGCGGCTTTGATGGAAGGTATCAATTCAGGTGCGGTATCCGCGCCATTCCGCGCGGCTGAAGAATCAGATGTGATCATCATGATTGGTTGTCGCCCGAACTGGAACCATCCAGTTGCCGCAAGTTACTTCAAACAAGCGGCTAAACGTGGTGCAAAACTAGTCATTATGGATCCGCGCGGCCA
The DNA here is from genome assembly GCF_965219885.1 of Curvivirga sp. NCBI lineage: Bacteria > Pseudomonadati > Pseudomonadota > Alphaproteobacteria > Rhodospirillales > Aestuariispiraceae > Curvivirga > Curvivirga sp. The sequence continues at coordinate 2,644,054 of NZ_CBDCOT010000009.1, read as the reverse complement.
AAACATGGCACGTCATGCGTGGAAGCATCTACAGTTCAAACCTGGTGCTGATGTATCCATGCTAAATGCTATCATTCACACAATTATTGAAGAAGGTCTTACAAATGAGGAATTCATCAAAAATCGTGTGGATAACTACGATGCTGTTAAAGAGAAAGTAAAACAATTTTCCCCAGAAAAAATGGCGGAGATTTGCGGTATTTCTGCGGAAGAGCTTCGTGAGGTTGCGCGTGCTTACGCAACAGCAGACAAATCCATCATCTTCTGGGGTATGGGTGTATCACAGCATGTTCATGGTACCGATAACTCACGTTGCTTGATCACCATGGCAATGATTACAGGTCAAATTGGTCGTGACGGTACAGGTTTGCATCCACTACGTGGTCAAAACAACGTACAGGGTGCATCTGACATGGGCCTTATTCCTATGTTTTATCCAAACTATAAGTTTGTAGATAAGGAAGACATCCACGCGAAATACGAAAAATTCTGGGATACAAAACTGGATGATAAACGCGGTCTGACCGTTGTTGAAACAATGGATGCGATTCATGCAGAAGAAGTTCAGGCTATGTATATCATGGGTGAAAACCCAGCGATGTCTGATCCGGATGCACATCATGCCCGCGCTGCATTGGCGAAATTGAAACATTTGGTTGTTCAAGATATCTTCATGACTGAAACTGCTTTCCATGCGGATGTGATCTTACCAGCAAGCGCCTTCCAGGAAAAATGGGGCACCTTCACCAATACAAACCGTGAAGTTCAATTAGCACGTCCTGCTCTTGAGATGCCGGGTGAAGCAAGACAGGATTGGGAACTTATTCAGGAACTAGCAAATCGTGTTGGTTTGAACTGGACATATACACATCCGAAAGACGTCTATGCTGAGATCGTAGAAGTGATGGATAATATGAAAGGTATCAGTTGGGAACGTCTTGAAAACGAAGATTCTGTGACCTATCCATGTGCACAAGAAGGTGAGCCTGGAGACGCGATTATCTTTGTTGATCAATTCCCAACGGAATCCGGCCGTGCGAAGCTCGTTCCAACAGATTTGGTACCACCTGCGGAAACACCGGATGACGACTTCCCAATGGTTCTGACAACAGGTCGCTTGCTTGAACATTGGCATACAGGCGCCATGACACGTCGTTCTACCGTTCTTGATACAATTGAACCAGAAGCTGTTGTCCACATTCACCCTGCCTTTATGGCCGAACAAGGTATTGAACCGGGTGATATGGTTTACGTGCATACACGTCGTGGTTCTATCCATGTAAAAGCGCGTATGGATCGTGATGTGACCAAAGGCATGCTGTTTGTGCCATTCTGTTTCTCTGAGGGTCCAGCAAACTTACTAACCAATCCAAAATTGGATCCGTTTGGTAAAATTCCTGAGTTCAAATATTGCGCTGCTCGCCTTGAGAAGGCACCTGCACTCGCAGCTGAATAAACATATGTGACAAAGTCACTAATAAAAGGCCTTCTTTGATTTATGTCAAAGAAGGCCTTTTCCATTTTAACTAGTATGGTTTTCGACAGCAGAGAGACATTTCTTTTTCTGTCCTTAAATCCATCCACTTAGCCCGAAGATTTTTCTTCGGGTTATTTTTTTGTTTTCCAGACATAAAAAAGAGGCCCGAAAGCCTCTTTAATCTCTAGTCTTGCAATCTCTCCCATGGAGGAACCGGACTGAATTTCTCAACAAGGAAATCAACAAAACATCTTAGCTTGGGCGATAAATGCCGACGCGACGGATAAACCGCGTGTATCGGTATCTCAATATCACGATAAAAGTCGGTTAAGACACGGATCAATTTTCCATCCTGCACCTCTTTTGCGACCAAAAACTCAGCAAGACGTGCAATACCACCACCATTCAATACCATATCATGAATGGATTCACCGTTATTAGCAGAGAAATTACCTGTTGCTGTATATGGTACCTCTTCCTCACCAACCCTAAATACCCATTCATTCAATTGAGGCATTGAGAAAAAGGTTAAACAGTTATGTTTTTCCAATTCATCTGGATGTTGGGGTACACCATGTTTTTCAAGATATTCAGGCGACGCCACAATCGCCCGACGACTACGCGCAAGGAAACGAGCAACCATACTGGAATCCGCTAATTCACCAAAACGAATTGCAGCATCGATTCCCTGTTCCACTAAGTCGACGATACTATCGGTTTTAATCAATTCGATAGAAACATCCGGATAACGTTCCAAGAACTCTGGTAACAGTGGAGTTATCTGATGGCGGCCAAAAGCCACGCCGGTCGTAATACGAAGACTACCACGTGGTGTCGAATGCGACTGCGTTACAATTGATTCCGCATCTTCTATATCTGTTAAAATTGTTCGACAGCGTTCAAAGAAGCTACGCCCCTCTGGTGTAAGCGACAAGCTACGTGTTGTACGGTTGATCAGGCGCACGCCCAGACGGTCTTCTAAACGTCCGATCTGTTTACTCACAGCGCTTGGCGTTAAAGACATAGCACGTGCCGCAGAAGAAAATCCACCCTCTTCCACAACCTTTACAAAAACAGATAATTCACCAACCTTGTCCATCTCACATCACCTAAAGTATATATATATTCATTATTAAACATGCATAGTATGTGCCTATTCGTCACAAATAAAGAAAAATCTGACTTATTATTTACGCCTAAATCTATATAATCCCTAAAGATTTTCAAAGCCATGCAGAATACGCATAGCTCATAATTGAGAATATCACTACTCATTCAGCCGTTTTTTTCTTATTTATCTCTCAACACACTGAATGAGAAAACGTAAGTATTGAATTTGAGGATAAGACAATGACTGACTGGGATAAATTAGACGCAACACTCTCTAGCTCTGAAATTGAAGCTGCTATGGCCCGCGCACGTCAACTACGCAGCGAGGAAGCCGCAAGAATCTTCAAAGCTATTGTTAGCTTTTTTACAATTGGCAAACGTAAACCAGTTGTAACTGAAAATGGTGTTACTTGCGCGATTTAAATACCTCCAAGAATTAAAAACTACGCTGCAATGCCTATGCATAAAAAAGCCTGTCAGTTTCACTACTGACAGGCTTTTTAGTTTCAAAGACATGCATATTTCGCTTAACTAAAATTAATTTCTAGAAAATCTACCAAATGGTTGATCTGGAAAGCCATCTACTTGTATGCCGTCTTGATCATATAGATCTATCAAATCTACACTCTCTTGATCGTCTTGCGCAAAGGGACTCAATTCTGGTTCTTTTTCCTCTGGAGGTTCAAACCAGTTATTCTGAGAAACAGTGGCGGCATTCACGGGATTGACTTCATCCTTCAGGATACCTTCATCATTTTCATGGACAAACTCATCTATTGAATGCGAAAACGCTTCACGATGTTCTTCTACCTCATGCACATGGAAACTATCGTTTGATACAGTCTTTGCAAGTTGCTCTTGGACCCATCTATCTTCAAGAATGTATCTTGGAAAGTCTTGCCAGTAGCCTTTAAAATCTCCCATCTGTCCATGGATAAATTGTCCATCTTCAATATGTAAAAGAACTTTTTTTGCATTAAAAACATCTTCATTTCTAAAGACGAGATACCAAACACCGATACCTTCATAGTCCAGCGCCACATTCATATTGATTGGCTGCCCCGACTTTCGCTCATGACATATATAGTCAAGAGGATCCATCTCTGGATTTGATGGATCATATACAACAAACACACAGCAGTCCGCTTCTTGAAGTAAACGTGCTATTTCCTTGGCAATCATAACTTCCATTGTCGCCATGAGCTCTTTGCCCGGTGCAAACATATGAAAATCCCCTCTTATATTTCTTCTCACTATCAAAAGAATCTAATTCGCGAATCAGGTCAATCATAGAAGGAACAATTAAATGGGTATTTTCCTGAGTGATGCATGTTTGCAACAAAAGAGTCCTTTAAATCAGGACTCTAAAATGATTCTCTTATATTTGACTCTAGAGTCTTATAATTGAGAAACGGGAAAATCTGCGGCTTCCAGGATGCCAACGATCTTTTCTAATTGAGAAGCATCTCTTGTTTCAATCGCAACCTCAATAGAAGTATCCTTTGCGGGAACATGTGTAAAAATACGTTGATGAGAAATTTCAACAATATTGCCACCATTATCCCCAATTAAACGTGACACATCCGCTAACGCACAAGGGCGATCCATCAGGTGAATACGTAAACGCGCCAAGCGACCACTGCGCGCCATATCACGCATCAAAACTGTCGCTAACAGGCGTTGGTCGATATTCCCGCCTGTAAGAACCATTGCAACTTTACGTCCTTCAAATAGTTGCTTATTACCAATCACCGCTGCTAGCCCCGCGGCACCAGCGCCTTCAACAACCGTCTTCTCCACATTCAATAGGAGGGAGATTGCGCTTTCCAACTCATTCTCTGTGACCAACAAAATATCATCAACCAGTTCTTCCACAATTTTACGTGTATTTTCACCTGGATATTTTACCGCGATACCTTCTGCAATCGTTGAACCACCACAGACGGGGACTTCTTTATTTAAAATCTGTTTCATAGATGGATAAAGAGCGGTCTGAACACCAAATACACGAATATCGGGGTTAATCGTTTTGGCTGCAACAGCGATACCGGAAATCAATCCACCACCGCCAATAGGAATTATAAGATCTTGAATATCAGGGAACTGTTCCAAAATTTCTAGGGCGACCGTTCCTTGCCCTGCAATAACATCTGCATCATCGTAAGGATGAATGAATGTTAAATCCTCTTCTATAGCTTTTTCATGTGCATAAGTTGCAGCTTCAGCCAATGTCAAACCATACAGAATAACATTAGCACCATGTGCCTCTGTATGTTCTACCTTAACTGTCGGTGTGTTTCTGGGCATTACAATGGTTGCCGGAATTCCAAGTCTCGCTGCATGAAAAGATACGCCTTGCGCGTGATTTCCCGCAGACATGGCAATTACACCGCTTGCTTTCTCTTCATCAGATAGATTCAATAATCGATTCAAAGCACCACGTTCCTTAAAGGATGCGGTAAATTGACGATTTTCAAATTTCAAATATACATCTGCATTTGTAATTTTGCTGAGCGTAATAGAACGGCGTTGACGTGTGTTATATACGTCATCTTTAATTTTTTCCGCCGCATTTTTCACATCATCCAAAGAGATAAACATAATCCAACTTCCACATTATTATTTTATGTTAAGAAGAAATGGATACGGAATGCTTAACTCAAACACAAGATTTTTCTATTTTAGTTTACTTAGAAGAAGAATATATTAAACGGTAGAGTGAAAGATTAAGAAAAGAACATTCCCCGATAGTATATTAGTAAATGGGCAGCTCGGGTATATTGTAAAACAGTTTGAGCACCCAACAGTTCAATATACGCTGAACATATTTTAGATTTTTCAGTATAAAATTTAGGAGCAATCATATGAAACATGCCAGCCAAATAAGCACCAAATGGTATCAGGCTTTCTATGATTTTCTATATGCAGTAGATGATTTTTCACCTTTAAGACCCTTATTACCTGTCACTGAAACTGAGTTCTCAGATCTTAAAATTAGATCACGCGTGGTATCAAACGCAAAAAACCATATTCAAGGGTATATGAATCAACCTCTAAGAGATGCGACTACCTTAGCATTTAAATATTTTATTAGCACCCAGATGAATCTGACTACCGAAGTAACTGAAACTGAAGAACTTTCTAACATTACAAATGTAGGTTACACAGAAGTACCATCAATTAGTTCAGATCTATTACAGTCGATAAGAAAATATTTGGACACTCAGACACTTTATGTTGGTGATACTCAAAAGGACCTCAAACCAACTAATCTAAATGATGCAGCGAACCACAATATGGCAAGATACGAGGTTCGCGACCTAATAAGATCAATCGACATCTTGTATGCTGCTACCAGCGACCGATTTCTTCAAACTGCAGAAAGTTATATCGGGCATCCAGTTATTATAACGAATATATCTTCATGGTGGTCGTTTTCCGGTCATAGCGAACCGAAAAATGCGCAGAACTTCCATTTTGATCTCGATGATTTCAGATTTTGCAAAGGTTTTATATATCTTACAGATGTGGATGATCATTCTGGGCCGCACTGCTATTATCCGGAAACGCATAATCTGACTAAACTTCAAGAAATTCTTAAAAGCTCGAATAACCCGCAAGAGTTTATAAACTGGTATGTAAAAGAGTTTAGAAAAACTGATGAAGACTGTGAAATGTATCTGAAATCCAAACCGGTAAACCTCACAGGCCCTGCCGGAACTTGTTTATTGGTAGATACATCAGGTATCCATAAAGGGCTGATCCCAAAGAATAAAGATCGCCAAATCATCCAGTTTGAATATGGGCAAACTTGCTTTCCTCAAACGCCTATCCAACTCGTACCATTCAGCCAACTCATTGAATCTAAACCCGAACTAAAAGACCACTTCTTGCAACCAAATGTAAAATATACATGCCAGCTACTTATCGATTACGAGGCTTAATCTTTTGCATAAATAGCGTCTCTGCCTCCGCCAAATCCTCAATTTTATTTGTATTATAAAATGGATCATAGTCTGGTTGGGAAAAATCTACCTCGTCAATCCGATATCGAGAAGTCCATCTATCCACTTTATATAACTTCTCTTCCAGTAATGCCGTCCTCAGATCTTCACGAAGAGAGATATCCCAGGCCCCAACTACGGGTTGGGTACGCCCGTTGCTTACAGCCACAGATAATTGCGCTTTATTTTCTCTTAAGGGCAATAGCAGTCCCTCAACTAAATCTAATGGTAAGAATGGTCCATCACCAGGAACAGAAATCATATACCTAGTTTCCGGAACGTTTCTCGCAACCCAATCCATCCCCGCCAGTATTCCGCCTAAAGGCCCAACAAACCCATCAATACTGTCTTTTGTAATTGGAAGACCATATCTTACAAACAAATCTTCATTCTGGTTAACGTTAATAACCACCTGATCCACCTGAGATGTAATACGGTCAATAATATGAGAAAGAATAGGCTTTCCCGCCAATTCTTTCAGCGGCTTTATTTCTCCATTCATCCGCCGTGCAAGACCACCTGCAAGAACAACAGCAACAATAGGGCCTTTATGCATTTCCCTATTCCTCCGCCTTACGACCATGTTTACGTGCCTCATCAGACACATCATCAGGATTAGCATCAAATTCGATACGTTGCTCTCCGGAAAGGACAACAAATCGCTTTCCTTTTGCACGCCCAATAAGAGTTAGTCCCACTTGCCTCGCAAGCTCTCCCCCCCATGCAGTAAAGCCAGATCGCGATATCAAGACAGGAATCCCCATTTTCACTGTCTTGATCACCATCTCAGACGTCAAACGACCTGTTGTATAGAATATCTTATTTTCAGGTGACAGTTTTTCCATAAACATATAACCAGCGATTTTATCTACCGCATTGTGGCGCCCTACATCTTCCATATAAATGAGAGGTCGATCCTCTTCGCATAAAACGCATCCATGTATGGCACCTGCTTTTAGATAAAGACTGGGAGCCATATTAATTTTCTTCGACAAGGCATAAATCCAAGAAGATTTCAGTTTTACATCTTGGGGCAGCTCAATTTCTTCAAAATGTTCCATCAGATCACCAAATACAGTTCCTTGTGCACATCCTGATGTACGTGTTTTCTTTTTCAACTTATCTTCGTAATTTGTCTCGCGCGCTGTTCTAACGATAACAGTTTCCAGTTCATCATCATAATCAATTTCAGTGATCTCATCATCGGGACGTAGCATATGTTGATTTAATAAATATCCAACGGCTAAATATTCCGGATAATCACCAATAGTCATATTGGTTACGATTTCCTGGCCATTCAAAAATAAAGTTAAAGGGCGTTCTTCCACTACATCTAGATTAACTGAGCAACCATTGTGATCGATCCCCACAACCGGCCTTGTTAAGCGCGTATCATCTACATTAGGTTTTAACTTAAATTCTTCTGCAGCCATGACTATCTATTGCTTTCTTAAATTTACATCCTGACACACATAGGATATAGGGATGAGGTATAATAATTATGTTATATATTCGGTTTTCATCTCTGGTAATATCGACAAAACGCCCTATATGAATCGAAATATATAATTGGATATAAAATCGGATCGAAACAAGATGCAAGTCGCAAACGACATTAAAGAATCACAAAAACTGATTGATCCATTTGGACGCCATGTCAGTTACTTACGTGTATCAGTCACCGATAGATGTGATTTTCGCTGCGTCTATTGCATGTCCGAAGATATGACCTTTTTACCCAAAAAGGACCTTCTAACTTTAGAGGAACTTGATCGTTTATGTTCTGCCTTCGTTGATCAAGGGGTACAAAAACTACGTATCACTGGCGGTGAGCCGTTGGTACGCCGTGATATTATGTGGCTCTTTAATCGATTAGGACGCCATCTTGACTCTGGTAAACTTGAAGAACTTACAGTTACAACGAATGGCAGTTTGCTTAAAAAATATGCACAAGAACTTTATAATGCAGGTGTAAGACGTATCAATATCTCCCTAGATACACTTGATGAAGAAAAGTTTCGTACAATCACTCGCTGGGGCAGATTGCCTCAGGTTCTAGAAGGTATTGAGGAATCCCTTCGCGTAGGTTTAAAAGTAAAATTAAACGCAGTGGCACTAAAGGGTGTCAATGATGATGAAGTGGATCATATGATCCAATGGTGCGGAGAGCGCAATATTGATCTTACCTTTATTGAGGTAATGCCGATGGGGGATCTTGGAAATGAAGACCGTCTTGAACAATATTGGCCTTTAAGTGATGTTAAACGTCAAATTGAACAAAGCTGGACCTTGAATGAAACTGGTTATCAAACTGGTGGTCCTGCCCGTTATTCAGTCATTCAGGAAACTGGTGCAAGATTGGGCTTTATTACTCCTCTCACACATAATTTCTGTGAGTCTTGCAACCGAGTTCGTCTCACATGCACGGGTACGCTTTATATGTGCCTAGGACAAGAAGATGCTGCAGATTTAAGAGAACCTCTTCGTGCAAGTAAAGATGATGACTTATTGCATGATAGAATTCGCCAAGCAATTAAACTAAAACCCAAAGGTCATGATTTTATTATTGATCGTGATAGTCAAATTTCGAACCCACGCCATATGAGCGTAACGGGCGGATAGTTAGTTTAGACTACCCTCTTCTTCCAATGGTGTTGGGTGGGCTTCGGTTGGGCCTGCCTGATGATGGGTCATACGCCATTGCCCATCCTCCATTATAAAAACATTTGTTGCGAGAAGATATGTGTCGCGGATTTTCTCATAACAAATCACATAACCCATATCACCAACTCCAAAGGCCTTGGATGCATATGGGGTAACAGAGGGGCTATTCGGCAGAACAGCTCTAAAGCTAGCCATAACATTATTACGGCCCATAAGCGGTTCCCATCCCGGATGCAAACAAGTAACTTTGAATTCTTTTGCCCAAAGGGCTTCCATCGCATCGATGTCATTGTTCGAAAAAGCCACGTAAAAAGCTTCATTCGCAAAAATCAGCGCCGCTTTCTGCCTGTCATCCAACATATGTGGCGTTTGTTCCATAAGGCTTTCTAGTCCAATTACTCGAAAATAATCTGATGGGCAGTTTGATCCCCATCACTAATCGTGATTTGTGTAAAGCCCATCATATAAAGCATGTCAAGAAAAGTTAAATCCTTACTATCCTGTAATTGCTTGAATATTGGTGTTGTGCGTGAAAGAGAAGTTAACATCGCCAACAATGCCCGCAAGCGATACAACGTATTAAATCGTTCACTACCTACTGCAGTAATAATTGCTTTTTGATTTTGATCGCCCTTAGAAAAAATAACAAACTCTGGTGGATATGGACTTGAAGTGGATTGCTTTGTTAAAGCTGTTACAAATGCAAGACGGCTCAACTCAGTTGCTTCAGGAAAAACAGGGGTACGCCCTTTATAAACTTCTGTTGTTTGAGGTGTCGGATAATAGTAGCCAGCATGTTTATCCTGCGCGTAGCTTACGGATCCCAAGAAACCGATGACGGCGATCATAGATCCCAAAAGTATATTTAGAATTTTTGCCATATGCTGGTCTTTCACCCTGAAAAATATAATTAATGTTACTTTATACTTGCACCTTATCAGGCTATTCTCCATCATCCAATCAAAAGAAATTAGATGGCAAATAAATGATGTCATAGCGGTGCTGTAAAACAACGCAACTAGGTAAGGGCAAATGTCTCAAACCCCAAAAGATTTAGAATCACTTGTAACGGTTTCATCTCCGCGGGATCTCGCGGATAGGGAAATTATTGCACCTACAACGTCAGGGTCTATAGCCGTTGTCGCTGGGGACACCGATAAGGCACAAGAAGCAAAACGTGAAATCGAAACACGCTATCCGACAGTTCCAGTAGAGGATGCAGGTATCATTATCGCTCTTGGTGGCGATGGGATGATGCTCCATACATTACGGGATAATGTTGGTACTAATACTGCCATTTACGGTATGAATCGTGGCACCGTTGGTTTTCTGATGAATGAATTTTCCGCTGATGATTTAATTGAACGATTAAATCGAGCAACATGCTTTCGTCTACATCCATTACGAATGCGTGCAGAAACGGTCAAAGGGGATTTTATTGAGGCGATCGCCATTAATGAAGTCTCCCTCTTCCGAGAAACACGACAAGCTGCAAAGATTAATATAAAAATTGATGATGTCTTGCGTATGGAAGAATTAATTTGTGACGGCATTATGGTTGCAACACCGGCGGGCAGTACCGCATATAATTTGTCCGCACATGGCCCTATTCTTCCTTTTGGATCAGGTGTACTTGCCTTAACAGCGATTAGTCCATTTCGCCCAAGGCGTTGGCGGGGTGCGCTTTTACCACGTAATGCCCGTATTAAATTTTCTGTACAAGAACATATCAAACGCCCCATAAGTGCCGTGGCAGATGATACGGAAGTGCGTGATGTAAAATCAGTAGAAGTTTGGGAAGATCAAAAGACAGCAGTCACCATTCTTTTTGATCCAGAACATAATCTGGAAGAGCGCATCTTAAAAGAACAGTTCACCGCATAACTATTTAGGTATTTAAGTCAAACACTTGACGCAAAACAGTTTTCGGTTCACTCTAGCATCAGCAAATGAATATTTTCTTGGGAAGGCAGATTAATGACACATTTTCTTCAATCTGATGAGAAACCTGACGGTTACAAGTTAGAAGATATCCTCAACACCATCCGTAAGGATGTCATCACTCGTTGCCAGAAAATCACTGATGACCAACGCAGTGAAGCACAACATGTTTTAAACAATAACATTGAAATTCTGAAACATATCAGCGATGCGATCAAATTGGCTGAAGACTCAACTCAGGTTTTAAACCGCTCTTTCGGTCCGAGCCGCTCAGGCAAACCACGTATCGGTGAAGAATAGATTTTAAAATATATTTTAAAAACAAAAAGGCGGGAACTTCTTCCCGCCTTTTTGTTTTCTTAGCATATCCTGATTAGATATTTGAATCAGGAACAGCATCTTTCTTTTGTTGAATGAAGGCTAACAATTCTTCATCTTTTGCTTGATCAAGAGCTGGTGCTTCATATTCTTCCAGCAACTGTTTCCAATATGCATTTGCACGTTGTGTCATGTCTAGAGAACCTTCGCTCTCCCATTGTTCGAAGCTGTTATTGTCAGCCAATGGGGACATATAGAATGCTGTTTCAAAGTTAGCTTGTGTATGTGCACAACCCAAGAAGTGATTACCAGGACCAACTTCACGAATCGCATCCAAAGCTTGACCGTTCTCAGACAAATCAGGTCCAGACAATAAACGACCCAACATCGCTGCTTGATCTGCATCCATTACAAATTTCTCGTAACCCATTACAAGGCCACCTTCTAGCCATCCAGCTGTGTGCAACATAAAGTTCACACCACCAATTGCGGCTGTTTGCAATGTGTTCGCTGCTTCATAAGCTGCTTGTGCATCAGAAATCTTGGAACCACATAGACCGCCACCAGAACGGAATGGAACACCAAGACGGCGTGCCAATTGAGCAGCACCATACAATACCATAGATGGTTCAGGTGTGCCGAATGTCGGTGCACCGGACTTCATGGAAATAGAAGAACCAAATGTACCAAACACAACCGGACAACCTGGACGAATGATTTGCGCCAATGCCATACCTGCCATTGCTTCCGCCAAGATCTGTGCCAATGTACCAGCAACGGTTACTGGGCTCATCGCACCGGACAAGATGAATGGTGACACCACACAAGCCTGATTATTACGTGCATAAACTTTCAACGCACCTAACATTGTGTCATCGAATACCATTGGGGAGTTCGCATTGATCAAGTTAATTACAACTGTATTTTGATCAACAAATTCTTCACCAAACAGAATCTTACACATATCAACGGTATCTTGTGCACGTTCTGGCGCGGTTACAGACCCCATAAACGGCTTATCGGATAGTTTCATATGGGAATAAACCATATCCAAGTGACGCTTGTTCACAGGAAGATCTACTGGCTCACATACAGTACCACCAGAATGTTGCAAACCCGGAGACATATACGCCAATTTCACAAAGTTTTGGAAATCTTCCAAGGTTGCGTAACGACGGCCTTTATCTTGGCAACGTACAAATGGCGGTCCATATGCAGGTACGAATACAGAATTCTTTCCACCGATCTTTACAGTACGTTCTGGGTTACGTGCATGTTGTGTAATTTCAGACGGTGCACTGTCCTGAATAATTTTACGTAACATACCAGGTTCAAAACGAACACGTTCGCCCTGTACATCCGCACCAGCTTCACGCCAGATATCCAATACCTCAGGATCATCACGGAAATCGATACCTACTTCAGAAAGGATTGTATCTGCATTGCGTTCGATTGTGGCCAAGCCCTCTTCATCAAACACATCCAAATAACCAATATTACGTTTAATATATGCTGGTGCAGCTGCACCACTAGATCCAGAACGGGAAGCCTGACGGGCTGCGCGTCCACCACCACTACGACGACGAGAAGCTCTTTCGCTCATTTTTATTTTTCCTCACCAAAATAAATTTGCTCTAAATCCCCATATGCAGGTAAAGACCGACAAAAACCGCTCTATACGCGACGAAAATATAGTATACACGCGCCATCAATTTGTCGCATTGACGATAAGCCTAGGAAAAGCTTAAAAAATAAGGAATTTCAATGGGTCAGATTCTTTTATCAATTGCGAATTGTCGCAAATCGGATTCTGCCATCGGCTTGGCATAGTAATAGCCTTGTATCTGATCACAACCCAATACACGCAAGAACTTCAACTGTTCTAAATCTTCTACACCTTCAGCGATGACTTTCATGCCAAAACTATGGCCTAAAGTAATGATCACATCAGCGATAACAGCATCACCGGAGTTCTCCACCATGTTACGCACAAAAGATTGATCGACCTTGATATAGTCAAATGGCAACTGTTGTAGATAGGAGAGTGAAGAATACCCCTGGCCAAAATCATCAATAGCCAGATCTAAACCAAGCGCGCGTAATTCATGCAAAACCTGCATTGCTTCTGCGGCATCCTGCATGATAAGGCTTTCGGTAATTTCAAGTTTTAGACGTTTTGGGTTTAACTGAGTTTCCTCTAACACTGTTGCAACCGTTTTAACAAAATCACGATGATATAGTTGCGCAACGGATATATTTACGGAAACCGCAATATGGCCAAAATTGGTGCCTTCCCAACTTTTTGCATCAATACAAGCTTGGCGCAGGACCCAACTTCCAACATCTACAATCAACCCTGATCGTTCCATAGCAGGGATGAATTCTGCAGGTGAACGAAAACTACCGTCTGGTGCCTGCCATCTTAACAAAGCCTCAACACCACAAGCTTGCTCTGATTTGAGGCTATATTGTGGCTGGTAAAACAAAGTAAACTCTTCCGCAACCAAAGCACGCCGAAGGTCACTGATCAATTCAGCACGCTTAACAACCTCACTATCCATATTACTGGAATAATAGGTAAATGCATTACGCCCATTATCCTTTGCATGACGTAACGCAATCCACGCATTCCTCATAATCGATTCTGCTGTCTGGCCACGGTCAGAAAACTTGGTGATCCCTAAACTCGGCCGAACCGTTATATCATAAGCATTAACATCTAATTTATATTCCAGTGATTTAAGCAACTGGTGTGGATCAAAATTAACAGCACCGATTCCCTTTGTTTTATAAATCAGGCCAAATTCATCTCCGGAAATACGGCACAATCGCGTAGCAGACCGTGTTACATTTTCGATATGTTCTGCAAATGCCTGCAAGACTTTGTCACCATGACGCTGTCCGATTAGATCGTTAATATCATCAAAATGATCTAAGTCTACATCAATAATTGTATATTCATCACCCGGATGAATTTCTCGTAAAAGGAAGCGAATAGCATCGACAAAAGCACTTCTATTACCCAGTTTTGTCAACTGATCTTCATAAGCTAAACTCTGAACATTTTGAAATAACTCTATGTTATCAAAGGCAATTGCAGCATTACTAACAAACACATCGATCAACCGTGTTTCTGTTTCACGCAACTTTCTTTTTAATCCATGGAAAATGATTAATTGAGTCGCATTCGATGTCTCTAGATACAAAGTCAGTGTTGAGCTTCTAATCTGCTTGGTTCTCATTGATAAGGCGCTTCTTGCGCAATCAACAACATCTTCATGCAAATTATGTAAACGACATTCGGTTGGTAATTGCCGGTATTTCCCACCCGAATCCACAACTCGTAAATTTTTATTACTTTTTCCATCCAGCGTCAGCATCAGAAAGTCATCAGTAACAGGAAAAGACTCACACATAAAAGCACGTAATTGTTGCCAAAATTCTTGTGGTGAACGTACCTTCATAAGACTGGCTGTATGCTTTGTGATTTTTTCCAGTCCCAATCGATTGGTATTAATTTCGTGTAGACGTTTATAAGATCGTAAGGTTGCGGTTAGAGTTGTGTAAAATTTATCCGCAACTAAATCATTTTTGGATCGATAATCTGAAATATCGTATCTAGAAATCAAATCCCAATCTGTAAAAGTTGAATAACGAGCCCCGCGCAAAATAATGCGTATATCAGAATTTCCTAAATCGTTACGCACGAAATCAACAAAATTGAAACTGGCCTTTGCCATATCCGGCACATAATCATGAAAGATAACCGCAATATGTGCGTTATTTACAAGTAACTCTTTTGCTTCAGCAGCACTATAGGCATGCAAAACCTCAATCTTACATCCTTCAAATCTAAAGTTCTCGATTTCGTCACGCACACGTTGATGGATAGATTCATCATCATCCACTAAAAGCATACACCATGCATGCTTTATAACATTCTGATCTTCACCTGAATAAAGATCTAGAAATTGTTCAGCGTCATCGTCGTCATGGGAAACCATGACGTGATCTTTAGACATTTTGCTTCTGCTCCTGCCCTAAATAATTAGAATAGCCTTTTGGCTATCGGCGGATTTCTTCCACCAGAGCAAGAGTTTATCAGTGAAATTAAAATAATCTAGTATTTTTTGAAAAAATGTTCACATTTTATTAAATTTGTTTTCAAAACGGACTCATTCCGTTTTCAATATAGACTCGACATGTTCTTGTGCGAGTTCCACATAATGATTGGCCGTCCAAGTCATTAACTTTTGATCTTTTTCTGTAATATTGCGCACTGGTTTTGCAGGTACTCCAGCCCATAACTCGCCAGTTTTGACTATCTTTCCGGGACTGACCAAAGCTCCTGCAGCAACCATGGCACCGCTCTCAACCACCGCACCATCCATGATACAGGCTTTCATCCCAATAAAGCATTTATCATGCAAAGTACATGCATGTATAAGGGCCATATGACCGATAGTTACATCATCACCGATATAAGTTCCCTGACCTTCCGAAGCCACATGAACGACTGTACCATCTTGAATGTTTACCCGATTACCAATACGAATTTCATTACTATCCCCACGGATCGTACATCCATACCATATACCGCAATCTTCCCCAATGATAACGTCACCAATGATATATGCGCTTGGTGCGATAAAAGTGGTTTTGTCAATAGATGGAAGAATATCTTTGAAAGGTAAAATATTTCGATCTTTTTCCTTCATGATATTCTTCCTATCATCGTAATTAAGGGAACATTGCAACCTGGCGAAGGGAGGTTGTCTCATCCAACCCTAACATCACATTCATATTTTGAACCGCTTGACCACTTGACCCTTTAACCAAATTATCAATGGCTGCAATTACAATTGCCCGACCTTTAATACGATCTTCAAACACATTAATAACCGCATTGTTTGATCCACGTACCATTTGTGTTTGTGGCATTTTTCCTTCGCCAAGAATACGAACAAACGGCTCGTTGGCATATTGTTGGGTTAAGACAGTACGTAAATCATCAACAGTTTTACCAGAAGATAATTTTACATGGGCAGTAATTAACTCTCCACGGCTCATCGGGATGAGATGTGGTGTAAAGTTCACTTGTACAGATAATGGATCGGCACCCGCCGCTTTTGCAATTTCCTGTTCGATTTCAGGTGCATGACGATGGCTTGCAACACCATATGGTGTAAGTCCCTCACCAATTTCACAGAACAAGGTATTTTGTTTCAAACCACGTCCAGCACCAGTCACCCCTGACTTCGCATCAATAATCATATCTTCAACCTGAATGACACCAGATTGAACCAATGGAAGCAATGCTAATAAAGTGGCGGTCGGATAACATCCCGGACACGCGACCAAACGGCTTTTCGCAACTTTATCACGGTTCAGTTCTGTTAACCCGTAAGCTGCGGTTGCCTGTAAATCAGGCGCACGATGTTCATGGCCATACCATTGCGCATATGTATCCACATTTTCCAGACGGAAATCAGCAGATAAATCAACAACTTTCACTTTTTCTGGAAGCTGAGCGATAATGTCTTGTGTGGTACCATGTGGTAAACCACAGAAAACAACATCTAAATCATCCCAATCAGCTTGCTCCCAAGTCACCAAATCCGGCAAATCATATCCACCTAAATGTGGGTATACGTCTTCCATCGGCTTTCCTGCATGAGAGTTCGCAGTCAAGCATCGAATATCCGCATTCTCGTGATTGATCAGCAATCGCACAAGGTCTGCCCCTGTATAACCGCTGGCTCCAAGAATACCGATTTTTACTTTGCTTGTCTCAGACATATGATCCTCTCAACTATCGGGATTAATTAATATTTCAAGTCATATGGGGTACATGATCATCCCCTATATGACCAGTGTTTTTTATAGAAAACGCGAAAGAAGATTAAAGATTAAAATTAGGGCAAAAATCGCCATCAAACCAAGAAAGATATAATTGGTAGATTTTTTGTTTCCGGTCGCTCCTTCATAAAGCTTTACATCTTCCTCTTCCAAAACTTGTTGTTTTTTCAAGGCGCCCTTCGCGAACCCGGCACCAAATCCATTACCCTGTTCCGCTAGTTCCGCTAGTTCCGCCTTTGCCCTTATTTCCTTTTCTCGTAAAATCTCATCGCGATTTTTATTCATTTTAAATTCAACCTTAAATATAAATAAGTTCAATTAGATTGCGAAAAATATAGTTTCGTTGATTTTTATACCTAATTCGCCTTGAAACAGTATAGCTTTCCCCGTTAGTGTAATAAATCACTTTCAGCAAAAGTAAAAAAGGTGATCCATTTATATGACCATTTCTTCAGGCAAAAATAATAATAAGAAACATGAAGAAAACGGTTTTGTTGAGATCCTCAACCAAAAAGCGACAAAAGAAACATTTTTTCAATCCCAGAAGGCTAAACGGCTTTATGACTGGTGGTGTTCCTTTCACCCCAATTGTCCAACCAGAGATGATTTTGATATTTTGCATCATATTCATGACGCTGGTGAATTTTTCCTCTATAAGGTTATTTCGCGTGACGAATATGAAATACGTCTAAATGGCGAAGTCGCCTCAGATATTATTCGCAAACAATATAGTGGAATAACAGTCAGTGCAGAAACAGCAAAAGATGACCCGCACCTCTTATCTTTGATCCCCTATTTACAACAGATATATGATGATAAAACACCCTATATATGCACAGGTAAATTCCGTGATCGTCTTGACCGGTTACGCCGTTTTCAATCAATTGACTGCCCCCTTTTGGGGAAAGATTCAAATGTCGTTCAAATCATTGGTATCCTCGAAGCAATAGATTAATGAAACAAGATCGCATAATCCGAGACGGTGTGGAGGGTCGCAAAAATCTTTCACAGCTCGTATCTGTTACTGAACATCAAGTAATACCTGATATACGGTTCAACTCTAAAAAAGTTCAGAACCTATATAATTGGTGGTATTCTCATCAATCGGATATCCCAAGGAAATCGTCTTTTGATATCGTAGATCATCTGAAAGATGCGGAAGGGTATTTTTTATATTCTATACTGGCAGATGATGACTTTTATGTTCGTGTACTTGGTGAAAAAGCAATCGACCTTCTTGGCAATCGCTACACAAATGTCCGTATTAACACAGAAGCAGCTAAGGTCGACGCGCATCTGGATGCACTTATAACCTATCTACAGAAAATCTTAAGTGCAAAGACCGCTTTTTGGTGTGAAGGTGAATTTATAGATCAATCTGGACATAAACGAAGATTCCAATCTATCGATTGTCCACTTTGGGACGACGCAAATAATATTTCACATATCGTCGGTGTAATGGAGGCGATTTAAGACGCCTCCATTTGCTTATGCATTTACATCAACAACAACACGTCCCTTAACTTTACCTGCAAGAATATCCCCACCTAACGATGGCAGATCAGATAGAGTTGCATCAACAATCATATCTTCCAATTTCTCCATGGGAAGATCCTTTGCAATACGTTCCCATGCACGGAGACGATCTTCATAGGGACGCATCACTGAATCAATCCCTAATAGATTCACACCACGTAATAAAAACGGGATCACTGTAGCAGGTAACCCAGCCCCACCAGCCAAGCCAACTGCAGCAACGGAAGCACCATATTTCATTTGCCCCAATACCCGCGCAAGCATTGCGCCACCAACAGCATCAACACAGCCAGCCCATGTTTCGGTTTCCAATGGTCTTTTCGTTGTCTCATTAACTTCTTCACGTGCAACAATCTGACTAGCACCAAGAGATTTCAAATAATCTGCTGTTTCAGGACGTCCTGTTACACCTGCGACTTCATGACCAAGCTTAGCCAAAATAGCTGTAGCAACAGAACCAACACCACCGGCTGCACCAGTAACCAAAACAGGCCCATTACCAACTTTTAATCCATGATCCTCAAGCGCCATGACAGATAACATAGAGGTAAAGCCCGCAGTCCCAACAGCCATTGCCTGTTTCGGGAAAATTCCATCTGGTAAAGGCACTAACCAGTCCGCTTTAACTTTGGCTTTCTGGGAATAACCGCCCCACCAAACTTCTCCAACACGCCAACCAGTCAGAACCACCTTATCACCGGGCTTATAACGTGCATCACTCGACGTTTCGACAGTGCCAACAAAATCAATACCCGGAATATGAGGATAGTTTCGCACCAACCCACCATTTCCGGTTAAACATAGGCCGTCTTTATAATTCACTGTGGAATATTCAACAGCAACGGTCACATCACCATCGGATGGAAGTTGAGAATCATCCAGTTCCTGAATTTCAGCAGACACCTTACCTTCATCATCTTTATTCACAATTAATGCGTTAAACATCGAATTCTCTCCCCTTTTCCACCTTATAGATGGCGTGCTTTCTCGCGTAATTTAAATTTTTGGATTTTGCCTGTCGCAGTTTTTGGTAAATCCTCAAACAAAATCGTTTTTGGCATTTGAAAACCTGCTAGATGTTCTCGACAGAATTTAAGCAATTCGTCCTCGGTAACATCTTCACCTTCTTTTAACTCAATAAAGGCGCAGGGAGTTTCACCCCATTTTTCATCCGGTCTTGCGACAACAGCGGCCAAGCTAACAGCAGGATGCTTAAATAAAACACCCTCAACCTCAACAGAAGAAATATTCTCACCACCGGAAATGATAATGTCTTTAAGACGATCCCGAATTTCTGCATATCCACTAGGATGCATGACCGCTAAATCGCCGGAGTGGAACCACCCATCTTTAAAGGCTTCAGCAGTGGCATCTGGTGCCTTTAAATAGCCTTTCATCACCGTGTTACCACGTAGCTGGATTTCTCCTAACTCTTCACCGTCACGTGCAACGGGCTCACCGGTTTCAAGATTAACAATACGCATTCCTTCCATCATCGGAAAGACAACACCCTGCTGAGCTTTAATCGCAGCTTGATCTGTAAAATTCAATCCATCCCATTGATCCTGCCAAACACATTCAAGAACATGACCAAATGTCTCTGTTAAGCCATAGACTTGTGTAATATCGATACCAAGCTTTTGGACTTTTTCAATAACAGCTGCAGGTGGCGGTGCGCCAGCGGTCATTGCATGAACTTTATTATGCAAAGGTTTACGCTGTTCATCAGTTGCGTTGATCAACATAGATAAAACGATAGGCGCACCACCAAAATGAGTAACTTTATTTTTTGATAATGCAGTATAGATATCGCCCGGGTCCACATATCTCAGACAAACAATTGTTCCTGCAAGTGCAGTCATTGTCCACGCATGCCCCCATCCATTGCAATGGAACATTGGTACGACATATAGATATGTTGGATGGTTTTGTATGTTCCAGCCCGGAATTGTTCCCATCGCCATCAAATACGCACCGCGATGATGATATACGACACCTTTCGGTCGCCCACTGGTACCGGAAGTATAGTTTAAAGCCAGACTATCCCATTCATCATCCGGCATTTGCCAGTCAAAATCGGCATCTCCGCTGGCAACAAAACTTTCATAATCGATATCACCCAGCTTATTATCTTCACCAGAAACTTCAGGTGCCATTTCATCAACGATATCAATAATTTTGAAACTCTTATTCTCACATTCATTCAAAGCCTGCTTTACAGGAAGTGAGAATTGACGATCAACAATCAGAATTTTGGTCTCAGCATGATCAAAAATATAAGCGAGTGTGTCATGCTCAAGCCGCATATTTATCGTATTTAAAACGCCACCGGCCATAGCCACGGCAAAATGTGCTTCAAACATCGGTGGGATATTTGGTGAAAGTATTGAAACTACTTCGCCTTTTTTAAGGCCTGCTTTCTTTAAAGCTGACGCAAATCTTACGCAACGCTCATATGTTTCTGCCCAAGTATATTTTTTATCACCATAAATGACTGACGTCCGATATGGAAAGATATCTTTCGTGCGTACAAGAAAAGATATAGGTGACAAAGGTACATAATTTGCTGGATTTTTCTCTAATCCTTCAGTTGCGCTCAATGCAGATCCCATTACGCAAACTCCCTATTGTTTTATTTTTTTTGGAATGAGCCCGATCTTTTATCGCCGAGCTCTTTTTCCATATTAAATTTAGTTTATATTAAAGCTCTGGCACTTCAAACGGAAGATCACAAATCTTGGCTTGTCTTGGGCCGTCAGGTGTTTGAACCGTCACAGATTGACCTGTTTCACAATAATCGATTTCGATCATACCATTCGCGATATTCTTTTTGAGCGCAGGTGAATAACAGGCCGATGTTACATTTCCTGCAAACTTGCCGTCCACTTCAACGGGCCAAAGCCCAGAACAGGCCGTTTTCAACTCATCCTCAATCACCAAACCTCGAATACGACGCTTTACGCCTTCTTCCCGAATTTTAAGCAATGCTTCTTTGCCGATAAAATCAAAATCACCATCAAGATGACAATATTGCCCTATGCCGCATTCAAGAGGATTATTTTCCGTTGTAAAATCATTTCCGTAAGAAAACAGCCCCCCTTCAATACGCTCAATCAGATTAGGATTCCCCGGACCGACGTTGAACTCTTTCCCGGCTTCCCAAAGGGCATCCCATAACGCTTCTCCTAAAGAAAAATCGGTTAAGTAAATTTCAAAACCGCCCTGTTTGCTCCAGCCAGAACGCGCAACAGGCATTTTCACACCATGAAACTCTAGTTCTTCAAAACGGAAAAAGCGTATATCGCGCACTTGCTCGCCAAAAACTTTTGCAACAACATCGTCAGCTTTTGGACCTTGAACAGCAAGCGGGAATACATCCGGTTCTGTAACATCCACATTTAAGTTCATGCCATATGCCAAACCTTTAGCCCAAAGTAAAAGGTCGCTATCCGCAATGGATAACCAAAACTTATCTTCTGCTAACTTCAAGATAATTGGATCATTCAACATGCCACCGTCTTGGTTAACGATAGGTGCATATACGCCCTGCCCTACAACTGCCTTTTGCAAACTACGCGGTGTCATTAATTGAGCCAGTTTTGCAGCATCTGGACCTTGCAATTGCACTTGTCGTTCACAAGTCACATCCCAAATTTGTACAAATTCTCGCAAATGCCAATAGTCAGCTTCTGCGCTTTCGCGAAACTGAGTTGGCAATAAGGTACGATTGTAAACCGTATATCCCTTAACTCCACACTCACTTACACGGTTAGAGTAAGGAGTTGATCGAGTACGCCGGGAAATCGCAAGAACGGGTTGAGACATTATTTTTCTCCAAAACAGGCTAATCTTATTCTTATAATTCTATATCCAAGTTTACTTCATAGGAGAAGTATGTTTAATTTTTCTTCATTATTATTTTTTTCAATAACGTAATTCAAGATGAAACAACTTCCGCCACTTAGAGCCATTCGTGCATTTGAAGCATGTTATCGATTACGCAGTTTCACACGTGCGGCAAATTCACTAAATGTGCAACAACCCGCGATCAGCCATCAAATCAGAAATCTGGAAGATGATCTACAAACCAAACTGTTTACAAAACATGGTGCGGCTATCGTGCCAACCGATGAGGCAGATGCCTACTATGAGGCAATCGCCGCTGCCCTAAATGATATAGCGACTGCCAGTGAGCGTTTAAGAAGTAGTAATCGAAACGATAACGAAATTTCACTTGCCACTTATCCCGGCATTGCAGCTTATTGGTTGCTGCCCAAAACCCAGTTGCTTCGCGAAAAATATCCTGACTTGATTATGCGGGTAACAACAATGGAAAAAAATTCCGACATTCTTCTAGAAAATGTGGATTGTGCGATTGTCTTTGGTGATGGCAATTGGAAAGGGTTTCATGCTGTGAAATTAATTGATGAAGCAGTTATTCCTGTTGCGGCCCCTAAAGTCGCCGAACAATATCAACATTTATCGGGTAAAGATCTATTGGAAAAAGGCCCTATCATCTATCTTGAAGATGAAGAAGAAAGATGGCTTGGTTGGAAAGAATGGGCAGAAAAATTTGCGCCTGAATATGGAAAAATCAACAAGTTAACCTCAACCTCAAATTATGGACTTGCCATTAACCAAGCTTTGCTAGGGCATGGCATTGCTTTAGGCTGGACGGGTGTCGTAAAGGATTTCGTAGAAACTGGTGCCCTCGTCCCACTTAATTTTCCAATCATGCAAACAAATAACGGATACTACTTGGTCGCCAAGGAAGGCTTTTTCCACACAGAGATGAGTGAGAATTTGTTAAATCTGTTAAGAGACCAATCAACAGTGATCTCTTAAACACAACATTGATAGTTTATTCTGAATGCAAAAAACCGCTCAAACATTTCTGCGAGCGGTTTTAAATTGGCATCCCCTACGGGATTCGAACCCGTGTTGCCGCCGTGAAAGGGCGGTGTCCTAGGCCTCTAGACGAAGGGGACATATTTTATTTACAGCCTTAACTTTGCTGTGAGAGTTGATTTAAAGATTTCGCCCCTAATGGTCAACCCTCTTTTAAAGATATTTCTTCTCTTTTATTAAATTAATTTCGTTTCCCCGCCCCATATTTGGCACCAGATTTGCATTACCGATAAGTGAGAAGATGTAATTAGGCAAATACTGCCTGAACTTTGGTTCGATAGAGGAAGTAAATATGGTATCGGATTATTCATTTACGTCAGGTATTACAGCAATGAGGGCCCATTCGCGATCTCTTGCTGCGATTGCTGACAATATCGCGAACTTGAATACTGCAGGTTATAAGCATACACAAATACACACCAACTCCCTTACAAATGAGTCGAGATATGGAAGTGTTTATGGGAATTATAGCGGCACTTCAGGCGTCGCGTTTAATCGCTATGGCGCAGAAGGTACGACTATCTCCACACAAAGCCCGCTTGATGGCGCTTTGATGGGAAAAGGTTTTTTTATTACCAGTGACTCTCTAACTGGTGGACAAACTTATTTAACAGCAGCAGGTCAGTTTGATATTCAATTGGAACAAGACGGTTCTGGTGCTAGCTATATTAAAGACGGTTCTGGCAATTATTTGTTAGGCTGGGATTACAATCCCGCGACTAGCACTTTCAACACTGGTAATGATCTCAATTCAATTGGGCCCATCCGCGCAGATCGTCAGAGCACGACTTATGCTGCGGTGGCAACGTCAGAAGTCAGCATTCGTGCAAATATATCGCCTGATACCGCGGTTGGTGAATCCCAAACAATTAGTTTTGGTGTCCTAGATGGTAGTGGTGACACAGATGGCGTTAATGATGGACAAACCGTTAACATGGTTTTCACGAAGTCAGCGACTCCCGATTTATGGGATGTAACTATAACAGGTGACAACGGCACTGTAAGCACGGCACCTTTTCAGGTTGAATTTGATGCAACAGGCTCCGAAATGTCAATCGTCGGCAGTACAAGCAACAGTTTAGATGTGTCTGTCAATTGGGCAAATTCAGGCGCCTCAAATACATTCACTTTAAACTTAGGGGATCTTACTCAATTCGCTGGTGCGAATACTCTTGATAGCATTAACACAAATGGCTTCAGTGAAGGCGTCTTAGGCAGCACCTATTTTGGCGAAGATGGTATCGTATATGGTAAATTCACAAATGGTGCGACAAGACCTGTTGCAAAAATTGCAATTGGAGATGTCCGTAACGCTGAGGGTCTAAACGCTATTTCGGGCACGCATTTTGAAACAACTGGTCAATCTGGCGAAATCGCCGTTTATGATCCTGAGGTTACAACTCGTGCGCGTTTTGTAGCGGGTGCCTATGAAGGCGCATCCACAAATCTAAATGCAGAATTTAGCAACATGATTACTACACAGCGAGCATACAGTTCTGCCGCGACTACGATCCGAACGGCAGATGAAATGATGCAAACTGTTTCCGGGATGAAATAGTAAACTATTAAGTTAGGCAGGTGCCGCGTCTTCAATTATAATTTGAACTGAATCGCGCCCCTGCCAACTGTCTATTTGCAAACGTCCCGCCAAGTGTACAGGTAAGCCGTTATTTGCAGATAGAAGTAAATCACCTAAATTTTGATCAGCACATCGGAAAGCAATAGCTTTGATCCAATTTCCACCGCCAGAGCTACTTACCTGACAACTTACATGATCTGTACCGACAATACGTGGCTTGATAATTTTTACGTTTTCCAGAACAAATTTTGGGGTCGCATTTCCAGCTCCAAATGGGGCTAGCTGATCCAGTTTCTTTACCAAATCAATCGTTGCTCCACTTGCCTGTAGACAACCATCGACTGTTAGGGTTGGTAGCATTTCCATTTCGGCAACTTGTTTGGAAATTCTTTCATTTAAATAGTCGCGAAACTCTTCACTCAAAGCTTCAGTAACGGTAAATCCTGCAGCCATTTTGTGACCGCCACCATTCACAAGTAGCTCCGCTTGATGCGCTGCAATTACATGCGCTCCAAGATCCACACCTTCAACAGATCGCCCAGATCCTTTTCCCACACCATTCTCAATTGCAACAACACAAGCCGGGGCGCCATAACGTTCCTTTAGCCGGCTTGCCACGATCCCAATCACCCCTGCATGCCAGCCTTCAGATGCCACATAAATTAAGCTGTCTTTTTCACGCCCTTCACGCTCAACCATTTCAATGGCTTGTTCTAAACATGCAGCTTCAATTTCTTTGCGTTCTGCATTAAAGCCGTCTAGTTGTCGCGCAATCGAAAGGGCTTCTTGCGGCGTGTCACTTGCAAGCAAACGGCTACCGAGGGCTGCTTCCCCGACACGCCCACCTGCATTTACGCGCGGCCCCATTTGAAAACCTAAATGATAGGCACTTGGTGGGCCATCCACGGCGGAAACATCTGCTAAAGCCTTCATGCCAGTGTTACGACGACCCGCCATAACCTTAAGACCTTGTGAGACAAAAGCACGATTTACCCCTTTAAGGGGCACCACATCACAAACGGTTCCAAGAGCGACCAAATCTAGTAGTAAACGAATATCGGGTTCTTTCTTATCATCAAAGAAACCGACATCACGTAAAGCACGATTTAACCCAACGACCAGCAAGAAAACAACGCCTACAGCAGCCATATGTCCATGTGGACTCGCATCATCGAGTCGGTTTGGATTTACAACAGCAATCGCATCCGGTAGATGCGCTTCGGCAGCATGATGATCCATAACCACCATGTTAAGCCCAGACTTTGACGCTTCGCCTAAAACATCAAAAGCTGTAATACCGCAATCAACGGTAATAACGGTAGAATATCCCTGCTCTTTCAATTTCAACAAAGCAGGCAAATTTGGCCCATAGCCTTCCGACATCCGGTCAGGGATATAAACCCCCATATCAAGACCAAGCATATTAAAGTAACGCTTCAATACAGCGCTTGAAGTTGCACCATCCACATCATAATCACCAAATACTGCGATTCTGTTACCAGACTGGATTTCTTTTACAAGATGGCTGATAGCCTTATCCATATCAACAAGATGAGACGGATCAGGTAACTGAGTTTTAAGAGATGGATTTAGAAAATCTTCAGCCTGATCTAGACCAATGCCACGGGCTGATAGAATACGACCCACAATATCTGGCAAAGAAAAACGCTGGCATAAAGCCAGCGATTCTCGTTCATTACCTTCACGTAATTCCCAACGTTGACCGGAAATTGATTTTTCAACACCTAATAACGGGGAATTCACAGTCATGGCTTACCACTTCACCCATGTTTTACGGGAGAAGTTATGTTCAGCTTCAATCTTACGAACTGTGCCGGATTTGGAACGCATGATAAGTGTTTGTGTGATTGCTTTATGTGGTAATACACGTACGCCTTGCAACATGGACCCATCTGTCACACCAGTAGCAGAGAACATAACATCCCCTTTTGCCATATCTTCCATTTTGTAAACACGATCAAGATCAGTAATGCCCCATTTTGCAGCACGTGCTTTTTCATCATCGTTACGGAATAACAAACGACCTTGAATTTGACCACCAATGCAACGTAACGCTGCTGCAGCTAAAACACCTTCCGGTGCACCACCAGAACCGATATACATATCAACACCTGTAGACGGATCAGATGTAGAAATGACACCAGACACGTCACCATCACCAATCAACATAATACGCGCACCACATGCACGAACCTGTTCGATGATCTCTGCATGACGCGGACGGTCCAAGATGCAGACTAACATCTCTTCCATCTCTTTATCTTTTGCTTTTGCAAGATTACGCAAATTTTCTTCTGGTGTTGCATCAATATCAACGATACCGTCTGGCAATCCGCCACCTACAGCGATTTTTTGCATATAGGTGTCAGGTGCATTCAAAAAGCCACCTTCTTCGGCCATTGCAATCACAGCCAAAGCGTTTGGGCCACCTTTTGCAGTAATTGTTGTACCTTCCAATGGGTCAAGTGAGATATCAACTTTCGGGCCTGTGCCTGTACCAACTTCTTCGCCGATATAAAGCATAGGTGCTTCGTCACGTTCACCTTCACCAATTACAACTGTACCTTGGATATCCATCGCGTTTAATGCTGTACGCATTGCGTCAACAGCCGCTTGGTCCGCTGCCTTCTCGTCCCCTTTACCAATCCAACGAGAGGATGCCAAAGCTGCTGCTTCTGTCACGCGGCAAGCTTCCAATGCAAGGTTACGTTCTGTAATAGCCATTTTAAATTTTCCTTAAACCTGATGCTCAGTTTTTAAATTCTGAGCAGTCTATACATGAAGTCTTCCAAGATTTCATGCTTTTTGTGCATATATTTACCAAAAACTTTAAAGGTTTAGTTTTCTGTGAATTTTTCAATGCGGATCATGCAAGGTTTCCCTTGAACTTCATCCAATGCTTCCATCTTTGCCAAAGCACGGCTCACTGCCGCTTCATTGGTTTCATGAATGGTCATCACAACAGAAACTGCTGAACCTGGTGCGCGACCGCGTTGTAACATTGCTTCGATAGATGCATCTTCCTCTTTGAGAATACGTGTAACATCTGCCATCACGCCTGGCTTATCGATCACCTGAAGACGGATGTAGCAAGACCCACTATGATTATCCATGCTCAAAGTAGCTTTTTCAACTAAATCACCCGCCGCAATTCCAAATGCAGGTGCAATACGACCTGTAGCAATATCAACAATGTCTGCAACAACTGCTGATGCTGTTGGTCCTGCACCAGCCCCACGACCTTGTAAAACTGTTGTGCCAACAAAATCGCCCTCAGTTACAACAGCGTTATAAACACCTTCTACACCTGCGATTGGCTTATCTGCAGGCACCATCACAGGATGCACGCGTTGGAAAATACCATTATCGCCATTTTCTGCGATACCTAGAAGTTTGATTTTATAACCAAGTTCAGATGCATATTGGATATCAGTTGCAGAGACATGACGAATGCCTTCTACATGCATGCCATCAAAATCTACCTTGGTTCCAAAGGATAACGAAGCAAGTAACGCCAATTTATGTGCAGCATCCACACCATCAATATCAAAGCTAGGATCAGCTTCCGCATAACCAAGTTCTTGCGCCTCAGATAATACATCCGCAAAATCACGTCCAGTTTCACGCATTGTGGTTAGGATATAGTTACAAGTGCCGTTTAAGATACCATGCAAAGATGAAATCTTGTTCCCTGCTAATCCTTCACGGATGGATTTAATTACAGGAATACCACCAGCTACAGCAGCCTCATAGGTCAAGCCAACATTTTTTTCTTCAGCCGATTGTGCAAGCTCAAATCCATGATGCGCCATCAATGCCTTGTTGGCTGTCACCACATGTTTACCAGAATTCAAGGCAGCTTCTACAGCTGCTTTTGCTGGTCCGTCAGAGCCGCCAATAAGTTCTACATAAATATCTGCATCTGCTTCACGTGCCATTTCAACAGCATCATCATACCAAGCAAAACCAGAAAGATCACATCCACGATCGCGATTGCGATCACGTGCAGATACTGCGGTTACCGTAAGTTGACGACCAGAACGTGTTGTTAAAACGTCAGCTTGCTCAGCCAACAAATTAACGGTGCCCGCCCCTACAGTACCTAAGCCTGCAATTGCGATTTTCACTGGTTTGCCATCTTTACTCATGTGATTTTTCTCTTTTTAACTAAGGTTATAAATTCCGCTATTTTTACAAAAAGACCATACGATTTTATTTTAATCTGTTAACAGATCTTTCATGTTGCGAATGGCTTGCCGGATTCGTTGAGTATTTTCAACCAAACCAAATCTAACATGACCATCGCCATATTCGCCAAAGCCCACACCAGGAGCCACAGCAACGCCTGCTTTTTCAAGCAGCAGCTTAGAAAATTCCAAGGATCCCATTTCCTTATACTTATCTGGAAGTGGTGCCCAGGCAAACATAGATGCTTCGGGCGATGGAACATCCCAACCAATTTTTGCCAATCCATCAATTAAGACATCACGGCGCTCTTTATATAAGGCACGAACTTCATCCACGCAATCTTGTGGTCCGTTCAATGCTGCTGTCGCAGCCACCTGAATTGGTGTAAAAGCACCATAATCAACATAAGACTTTACACGTCCCAGAGCCGCTACAAGCTTTTTATTCCCTGCTGCGAATCCTACACGCCAACCCGGCATTGAATAAGTCTTAGAAAGAGATGTAAATTCAATGGCAATATCGCGCGCGCCCTTCACTTCCAAAACGGATGGCGGCGGCGTATCACCGAAATAAATTTCGGAATAGGCAATATCGGACAAAATATAAATGCCGTGGAATTTACAGAAATCAACAACCTCTGCATAAAAATCCAACCCGACACAATGTGCCGTCGGGTTTTGTGGGAAGTTCAATACCACAGCCAAAGGTTTCGGAATAGAATGTTTAACAGCGCGATCCAATTCACGCATGAAATTTTCTTGAAAATTCGCTTCGCCACCGCCCGCAGGCATATGACGAATGACGCCACCAGCAATAATAAAACCGAATGTATGAATCGGATAAGTCGGGTTAGGAGAAAGAATTACATCACCCGGACTGGTAATCGCTTGTGCTAAATTGGCCAATCCCTCTTTCGAACCAAGCGTTACAATCACTTCGCTTTCAGGATCAAGTTCCACATTAAATCGACGTGCATAATATCCTGCCAATGCTTTACGCAATCCCGGAATACCGCGACTTACAGAATAACGATGTGTGCGCGGGTCTTGAATCGCTTCAACCAGCTTATCGACAATATGCTGAGGTGTCGGGCTATCAGGATTACCCATCCCGAAGTCAATGATATCTTCCCCTCTCGCTCGGGCCGCGGCTTTCATAGCATTTACTTCAGCAAATACATATGGGGGCAGCCTTTTAATGCGATGGAATTCTTCAATCATCGTCTCTTTTTCACCTCGATTTTAAGTTTAAGTAGGAATTATTAGTTTAAGAAATAGATTTCGGCACGTCGGTTATAGGCATGATCCAGATCAGTATCACCTAAACGGGCCGGGTCATTCGCACCACGGGCATCCATTAGGATCATATCTGCGGGCACACCTAACGCCTTCAATGTCTCAGTCACATTTACAGCACGATCTAATGATACTTTATAGTTCACAAGCGCAGGATTTGTGACACGCGGCGACACAGGAATGGACGCATGGCCAATAATCGCAACACCAGTCGCACCATTTTGCACATATAAATCAGCTACTTGACCTAGTACGGCTTTATCATTCGCACTTAAAACCGCATTGCCAATAGAATAATAAAGTGTTGCGATATGTGTACCATTACTTGCCGCTTCTTCTGCACGATTAGCGGAGATTGCAGCAACAGCTTCTTCAGATGCCTGAACATTTGGCACATCAACAACTGCACCCGCATCTGTGCTTTGTGCGCTAACATTAGGTCGAACAACAACTTGTTCTGTGGCTGTTTCAACTGCCGGTGCCGGAGTTGCAGGAACCGGTGCTGGTGCAGGCTCAACTGGCTTAGGTGCAACTTGTGCAACATTTGATATCGACTGTCCTGTTGTCGTGGCCGGAACAGCTACAGCATTATTAGTTGTAGAAGTAATCTTTGGCTCAGCCGGAGTTGGTGCTGGCTTCGGGGCCGCCGCAACTGGCAATGGTGCGGTTGTTGTTGTCGCCGATTTAGCGACAGTTTCACTGCTTGCAACAGGCGGCGCCGCAGGTGCAGATACATCTGCTTGCACTGGTTGAGGTGCCTGAATAGGTGTTTCATTTGTTGGAATAGATTGTGACCGAATGACTTGATCACTATATTGCGCATTTTGATTATCCGCAACTAATCCAGATTGTAACGCATCAAAATCACGTTTTAACTCAGGTTCTTCAGGGCGTTCTGGCACAGTTCCAACGGCAGGAAATTCTTCATCCTCACCAGGAATAGATTGATCCTCCTCTTCGGTGGAATCGCTAAACCAGCCACCAGACACACCTTCCACAACATCCTGCGTCGTGTTCGTACATGCATTCAATGATAATAAAATAGCTGTTGAAACAGCCAGAATCTGGATTTTTTTCATCGTTTCCCACCGAGCCAAAAAGGAGGTATCAAATTTCAATTGTTGCGTATCATAGATAACACAGATTGCGGGGGCAATAACGGATTGATGAAATTTAAAAAAACCTAAACATTATCTGATTAAGATCAAAAAGATAAAATCTTTATTTCAACGATTGAGTTTCAAAAACGAGCATGTTTCAATGAACATAATCCGACTTTGATACAGCTAATAACTGCAGGGATATTTTAGGGAATTTTATAATGGCAGATAAAGATGAAACCGACACTAATTACATAAGTGATTATCTAGCCACCTTGTTTCCAGATATGGAAGAAAAGTTTGATCCACAAATTTGGGCCGCTAACTGGTCAAAATTGTTGGAACATAGCCATACGACCATGAAAGAGATGATCGAAACCGGTCAAACTAATATGGATAAAGCATCTCCTCAATATCAAGAGACAGCTGACCCTTTCAATTTGGGGACAGCCTTTTTGAGTTGGACACAAAATATGATGCAAAATCCAGAAACTCTCATAAAAACACAAACTGAATATTGGCAAAACATGCTAAATCTTTGGCAACAGACTGCCGAACAATTGATGGTGAGTGAAGACGGTAATCTTGGCAATCCGATCTCAATCATTGAACCGGAAGCAGGTGATCGCAGGTTTTCCGATCCAAGTTGGAACGAGAACGCAATTTTTAACCTGCTAAAACAATCCTACCTTCTTACTGCTGATTGGATGCATAAAACTGCAGAAACAGTTGAAGGAGTAGATGATCATGATGCTCAAAAAATAGAGTTTTTTACCCATCAAGTAACAGATGCAATTTCACCGACAAACTTTTGGGCAACAAATCCTACTGTCCTTAAAGAAACATTGGAAACCAACGGCGAAAATCTTATTCGTGGATTTGACAACCTTGTCTCTGATTTGGATAAGGAAACAGGAAAACTTAAAATTTCCATGACCGATCCAGATGCCTTCTCGGTTGGTGAAAATCTAGCGACGACTGAGGGTAAAGTTGTTTTTGAAAATGACTTAATGCAATTGATTCAGTATAGCCCAAAGACTGATAGCGTCTTCACGAAACCATTGTTGATTGTGCCTCCCTGGATCAACAAGTTTTATATTCTTGATCTTGGCCCCAAGAAATCATTTATCAAATATGCCGTGGAGCAAGGCCATACTGTCTTTATTATATCATGGGTAAATCCAGATAGCAGTTTACGTGATAAAGGATTTGAAGATTATATGCTTCAAGGTCCACTTGCTGCATTAGACGCGATTGAGAAAGCTACGGGCGAAAAATCCATTAATTCAATTGGGTATTGTATTGGTGGCACCCTTCTATCAGCAACCCTTGCATATATGGCTGCAAAAGCAGACAACCGCATTGCAAGTGCGACCTTTTTTACAACCCTTACCGATTTTGAAAATGCGGGAGAGTTAAAGGTCTTTATCGATGAAGAACAAATTTCCAATATCGAAGCTTCCATGGAAGAAAATGGCTATCTAGATGGTAGTGAAATGGCAATGACATTCAATATGTTACGCCCAAACGATCTCATCTGGTCTTTTGTCATCAATAACTATCTGATGGGTAAACAACCCTTCCCGTTTGATCTTCTTTATTGGAATTCTGATAGCACGCGCATGCCGGAAAAAATGCATAGTTATTATTTACGCAATATGTATTTGGAAAATAACTTAGTAAAACCAAACTGCCTCACCTTGGCAGGCGAAAATATTGATCTTGGAAAGGTCAAAACACCTTGTTTTATTCTATCCACAAAAGATGATCATATCGCCCCATGGCAGGCAACCTATTCAATTGTGAATGCCTTTTCCGGTCCTGTAAAATTTGTCTTGGCTGGATCTGGTCATATTGCAGGTGTTATCAACCCGCCAGGTGAAAAAGAGAAATACGGCTATTGGTCCTATGATCCACGTAATAAAATTGAGGAACCAGAAAATTGGTTTTCCAAATCCAAGCAAGCTGCAGGTTCATGGTGGCCGGAATGGCAGAAATGGATTTCGCGTAAAGCTGGGAAGAAGGTGGACGCACGCATTCCCGGCGCAGGTAAATTAAAAGCGATTGAAGACGCACCGGGCCGTTATGTGAAAACTCGCCTTTAATCCTTTAGCTTGAAATAAGAGACATAAAAGAAAACCCCGGAAGTCAAACTTCCGGGGTTTTTGATCTTTCGATAAAATCTTAGATTAAGATTTCATACGTGCGTTGGTTGGGTCGTATAGAGACTTCATACCAACAGCCTCAACTTTAATCGGGAACTTCTGGTTGAAGTATTCGATTTCTAGTTCGCGGCCTTCTTCACAGTAATCTTGCGGCAAATAACCCAAAGCAATGTTTTTACCAACAGATGGACCATAAGCCAAACTTGTTGTGAAAGAACGACGACCTTTAGAGTCAATCAACACTTCGTTTGTGCGTGGGTCGATGATTGGGCAGTTACCCATCATGAAACGCGCAACACCGTCTTGGTCAACATTGTCTGTTACAGTCATTGTACATAACATTGCAATTTGATGTTCAAGTTCACGTTGGGAAATATTTGCATCCTTACCACGGAAGTCAGCAGCTTTAACTTTTGGACGTGCCAAACCAGCTTCCAACAAGTTGTAATGAGACAACAAGTCCGCATTTTGCAAACGTAAGCTTTTCTCTAGACGACGGCTGTTTGCATATGTTTCAACGCCGATTGGTGTAATACCAACTTCGCGGAACATATCCCACAATGCCAAACCATAAGACATAGAGAAGTGAAGCTCCCAACCTTGCTCACCAACGTAGGAGATACGGAAACCTTTAACCGGAATACCACGTAAAGTGAAATCTTTACATGCACCGAAACCGAAGTTTTCGATATCAAGACCAGCAGGGTTGTCAGCCAATTTCTTCAATGTTTCACGTGCGTTAGGACCCCAAACACCGATACAGCCATAATGGTCTGTGCGGTCTTCAACAAAAACATCCCAGTTTTTGTCTTGAGCCATACGACGCAAGTAAGTCGCATCACGGTTACCAGCATCACCACCGTCAATCATTTGGAAACGATTTTCACCCAAACGAAGAACAGTTAAGTCGGCAATTACGCCCCCTGTATCATCAAGGAAGTTGGTGTAAACACCTTTACCAACCGCTGTATCCCCAGCAACTTTGGAAGAAGATACATATTCCATCAAGTCAGCTGCGTTACTGCCTGTAATGTCATAAATCGCAAAGTGAGAAAGGTTCACCATACCGACATTTTCAGAAAGCTCTAGATGCTCAGCATTGGATACACGCCAGAAGTGACGGTTGTCCCATTCATGCAAACGCTCTGGAATACGATCAGCGTATTTCTCTAACAAATGGTCATTGCAAGAATAACCATGTGCACGTTCCCAACCTGCGATCTCCATGAAATGAGCGCCAAGCTCTTTTTCACGTAGGTAGTAAGGAGCAGTACGCAAGTTACGACCTTTGGAATATGGCTCACGTGTGTGAACAGGTGGGTTATAAATCTTAAACGCGCTTTCGAAGCAACGATCATAGATATATTGTTCAGATTTTTGGATATCATAATAACGTGCGTAATCGATTGGCGCGTGGTCAATCTCTGTGCGGCCGTCAGTCATCCAGTCAGCAATGATTTTACCTGTACCTGGGCCGTCTTTAACCCAAACAGATACACCATACCACAAGCCACGAACTTTCGGAGATTCACCAATAGATGGACCACCGTCAGCAGTTACCTGCAACAAACCGTTAAAGGAGTGCTTTTCATTGTAACCCAATTCAGCAAGAATTGGTGTCAATTCCATTGCACGTTCCAATGGCTCAATAACTTGCTCCATTTCCAAGTCGCGTTGAGATGGGGACAAACGAGCTTGTTCTTTTTCAAGAATATCGCGTGGGTGTACCAAACGAGGTTCTTTTTCCTCATAGTAACCCCATTCGATTTGTCCGCCTTCTGTTGTACCCGCAGCACCTGTGTCACGTAAGTAAGCAGAGTTACCTTGGTCACGAAGAAGTGGGTAACCGATTTCTTTGCCTGTGCCTTCGAATTCATTATATGGTCCGAAGAATGTCAATGGATGGTCAACTGGCATCACAGGAATGTCTTCACCAGCCATTTCAGAGATCAAACGACCCCATAGGCCCGCACAAACCACAACATACTCAGCTTCGATGTAACCTTTTTCGGTGTGAACACCTTTGATACGGCCATCTTCGATATCTAAACCTGTGCAAGAACAGTTTGGAATTGTTTCTAATTTACCTGTTGCTTCAGCTTCAAAAATCATTTCGCCGGAAACAGTTTGGGAACGTGGTACAACAAGACCAGCATCAGGATCATAAAGCGCGCCTTGGATTTGATCTTCTTCGATCAAAGGCATCATTTCTTTCGCTTCGGCAGGTGTGATCATACGAACGTTACTGCCATGCGCACGACCAGAAGATACGCGACGCTCCAATTCGCCCATACGTTCATCATCACCGACACGTGCAACTTCGATACCACCAATACGCTCGTAACGACCGCGTGCTTCAAAGAAGTCGATGGAATATTTGGTTGTATAAGTTGTCATCTGATCATGAGCTGTCATGAAGCAGAAGTCAGACGCATGGCCTGTAGAACCAATATCTGTTGGAATTGCAGATTTATCGATACCGATAATGTTGTCCCAACCGCGTTCAATCAAATGGTGAACAACAGAAGCACCTACGATGCCGCCCTGCCCAATAATAACGACTTTCGCTTTTTTGTGAAAATCTGCCATAGATTACCGTCTCCACACTATAGAATATATTAGATGAGTTTTTTATATTTTGTCGTCACGTCTTGTCGGATAACTACCCCATGTGGTGCTAAATTCACATGCAATACCGACACGCTTCGCCAACTGCTCCCATAAATATACTGCTGAAAATTTCAAGACTTAAAGCTTGACGACACTTTCTATTGTTTGCGCGTACTATGTTCAGCAACTTCCGCAGTTTCCCTAAATTTTTCACTTGTTCAAACGCGACCAAATTCTCAAATATCAACATAAAATCAAATCATATAGGCAATATTCTTTTCATCATTTTTAACAGCAACATGCATCCAAACCCGCACAAAAAAGGCATTTTCCCAAAGAATATCCTTAAAAGACTATTGAATATTTTTTGAAAATACCCTAAAAGACCCTCACAAAATTCCGGTGTGGGGTCCGCTCGTCTTTCATAAAGCTCTGAGGGCTTTGAAGTTAAAGTCGTATATCATCAGGGGAATCATTACCTCCTATGACGAAAAATGTGGAACCGGGATATTAAGCTTTATTCGTGATTTCTGTTTTACAGGATATCGCCAGCCATAAACGTGAAGTCGTCTCCTATAAGCTGGTTATATCTCACGGGTAATTAATATCTAATTCACATGATGCAAAGGAGCATTTGATGGAATTTTTGACTTCCGTAATAGGTGAGATAAACGGGATTGTTTGGGGTTGGCCTATGCTTATCCTCATTCTTGGTGTTGGTTTCTTTATGAGCCTTGGCCTAAAATTGATGCCAATCCTGAAACTAGGTACCGGTTTTAAACTTCTTGCTGGCGGTGTACATGCCAAAGAAGGTGAAGAATCAGAGGGTGAAGTACCTCCATATCAAGCGTTAATGACTGCAATGGCAGCGACCGTTGGTACAGGTAACATTGCAGGTGTTGCAACAGCTGTATTCCTAGGTGGCCCTGGTGCATTATTCTGGATGTGGATGACAGCCCTAGTTGGTATGGCTACAAAATATTCAGAAGCAGTATTGGCTGTTCACTACCGTGAAGTAGACGAAGAAGGCAACCATGTTGGTGGCCCAATGTATTACATCAAAAATGGTATGGGTAAAAGCTGGGGCTGGTTAGGCGCTGCATTTGCAATCTTCGGCGCAATCGCAGGTTTCGGTATTGGTAACGGTGTACAATCTAACTCTATTGCAGCAGTTATCGAAACAAACTTCAGCGTATCTCCATTGGTAACAGGTATCATCTTGATGGTTCTTGTTGGTTTGGTGTTGATCGGTGGTATTAAACGTATCGGTTCTGTTGCTGGTGCTTTGGTTCCTTTGATGGCTGTTGCATACATCATCGCGGGCTTGGTTGTATTGGCAATTAACGCTGATCAATTGGGTGCAGCATTCGCACTTGTGATCGAAAGCGCATTTACAGGTCATGCAGCACAAGGTGGTTTCGCTGGTGCAGCTGTTTGGGCAGCTATTCGTTTCGGTGTGGCACGTGGTGTATTCTCAAACGAAGCGGGCCTAGGTTCTGCGCCAATCGCGCATGCTTCTGCACAAACAAAAGATCCAGTTCGCCAAGGCTTGATTGCTATGTTAGGTACATTCCTTGATACAATCATCGTATGTTCCGTGACTGGTTTGGTAATCGTAACTTCCGGTCTTTGGACTTCTGGTGAATCTGGTGCAGCTCTAACCTCTGCTGCTTTCGCTGATGCGCTACCTGGCGTTGGTAACTATATCGTTGCAATTGCTTTGGCGCTTTTCGCATTCACAACCATTTTGGGCTGGTCTTTCTACGGCGAACGTTGCGTAGAATATCTTCTCGGTGTGAAATTCATTGTACCTTACCGTATCTTATGGATCTTGGCTGTACCTGTTGGTGCGGTTCTAAGCCTAGATTTCGTATGGTTGGTATCTGACACATTGAATGCGATGATGGCATTGCCAAACTTGATTGCGATCTTGGTATTAAGCCCGGTTGTCTTCAAAATGACACGTGCTTATTTCGCAGATAAATCATAAACGGTTAATTTTAACCGATATAAAATAGATTCTTAATTTAAGGATCAACTTTCAGGCCCGCTGCATACTTTTATATATGTAGCGGGCTTTTTCATTTAACAGCATACCCTTGCAGCCAATTCGTCATAATGCGAATCAATGGCTGATCAAATCGATCCGCATGACAAACTATATGATATTGTTCTCTGGCAGGCATTTGCATATCAAACGGTGCTACCAACTCCCCACTCCTTAATTTATCTTGCAATAGGTTTAAGCGACCAATTGCCACCCCTCGTCCGTGAATTGCAGTGGAAATTGCTAAATCTGAGCGTTTAAAAGTATATCCATGTGATAAATCCAATCCTGTTTGATTGAATGTGTCACACCAAGCCTGCCATTCTGAATAAGGCCCAGCTTCAGGCCAGGCATCTGCGTCATGCAAGAAGAAACAACCTTTCAAGTTACCAGGGGTATCCTGTAAACCTCTTTCTGCTGCATATTCAGGACTGCAAACAGGCAACAATGTCTCCCCCATCAAGATAGAACTATGAAGATTCGGATACTCCCCTCTTCCATAATATATCGCGATATCAACACTCTCCCTGTAAAAATCTAGCAAGCGAATATTTGTTTCAAGATGAAGCCTTAGATTCGGAAATTTTTGTTGAAAATCACCTAGTTTCGGTGTCAGCCAATTCAAGGCAAAACTTGGAGGACAAGATAATGTCAATTGCCCACTAGCTTCTTGATTTTGCATATCCCGCAATGCATTTTCTAAAGAAACGAAAGTTCCATCAACGATCTTCAACAATTGTTGACCGTCATCCGTCAATTGTAAGCGTCGATTAAATCTCAAAAACAACTTGAACCCAACTTGTTCCTCCAACTTTTTAATTCGATGACTAATCGCACTTTGAGTTAAATTCAACTCCTCTGCAGTTTTAGTAAAACTTAGCAATCGTGCAGCGGTGGTAAAACAATGCAATCCAGAAAGAGTGGATGCATTCAATGTTGAAAATTTCGAATTAATTCTATTCATTCGAATATAAGAACCTTTCGTTTGTCACAAATTTTTTCCTTATATATTTATATTAAACAATAAATATTATTAAACGATAAATTTCATGTGAATTAAGAATGCAGGATTTAATTTTAAATAAAAGCCGAGAAGATTGGCATAAAGACTTCCCTCTTATTAAAGATTTAGAGGAAGAAAAAGAGTTTATCTGGTTTAATCCCAAACTCTTATCACAGAATGATGCATCAAAGTCGATTCCACTAAACCCTCAAGACATACAGGATGCTGCAGATCGACTGGATCGCTTTCATCCATATATCTCTAAAGTTTTCCCTCAAACGGAAAAATCAAACGGGCAGATTGAATCACCGATCATCGAAATCAAGCACATAAAAGATGCTCTATCAAATTTGGTTGGACAGGAATTGCCCGGGCGCCTCTTTATGAAGGCCGATAGTGAACTCCCGATATCTGGCTCTATAAAAGCCCGTGGAGGCATCTATGAGGTTCTAAAATTTGCTGAGACCATCGCTATGCGTGAAGGTATTTTGGATTTAGATGATAATTATACAAAGCTTGATAACGAAGAATTTAAAAGGATATTTGCTCGCTACACAATCCTTGTTGGATCCACAGGGAATCTAGGCTTAAGTATCGGTATTATGGGCGCACAACTGGGTTTCAAGGTGGTTGTTCATATGTCAGCGGACGCAAAACAATGGAAGAAAGAGCTATTACGATCAAAAGGCGTATCCGTTATTGAGCATGAAGGTGACTATGGTAAAGCCGTCGAAGAAGGTCGCAATTCTGCCGCTGCAGATGAATATAGCTATTTCATAGATGATGAAAATTCCAAAGATCTCTTCTTAGGGTATAGCGTTGCGGGACAACGCTTAAAGATACAACTGAAAGAAAAAAACATCATTGTTGATGAGGAACATCCTTTATTTGTTTATCTACCTTGTGGTGTCGGTGGTGGCCCGGGAGGTGTCGCTTTTGGTCTTAAAGAATGTTTTGGCGATAACGTACATTGCTTTTTTGCAGAACCAACACAATCGGCCTGCATGTTTTTAGGAATGTATACTGGCTTGCATGACAGTATCAGTGTTCAAGATTTTGGAATTGCGAATAAGACTTGTGCTGATGGCCTTGCTGTTGGTCGTCCTTCGGCCTTCGTTGGGCAGCTAATGGATTTGTTATTAAGTGGCGTTTACACTGTTACAGATAACAACTTGTATCGTTATCTTACCCTCATGAAAGACAAAGAAGATATTGAACTAGAACCTTCTGCATTAGCTGGACTGCCCGGCATTACTCACATCTTAAAAAATGGGGCAAAATACATATCAACACATGGATTGGAACCACATATGAAAAATGCCACACATATCATGTGGGCTACAGGTGGCAGTATGGTTCCTCAAGAAGTTCGAGATCATGATTATCAAATCGGTCAAAGATTAAACCTAG
This sequence comes from Curvivirga sp., assembly GCF_965219885.1. Taxonomy (NCBI): domain Bacteria; kingdom Pseudomonadati; phylum Pseudomonadota; class Alphaproteobacteria; order Rhodospirillales; family Aestuariispiraceae; genus Curvivirga; species Curvivirga sp. The sequence goes on along the minus strand of NZ_CBDCOT010000009.1, from coordinate 2,602,819 downwards.
ATCAATAACAATCCATAAAAGAATAAGGGCAGAAAAGTGTTTTTCTGCCCTCACTTACTTCATTGATAACTGTCTAATCAACCTTGTCCAAGCAGTTCCAGAATATTACGAGATTGTTGTCCCGCCAAAGCGATAGAGTTGATCCCCAACTGACTACGGGTATTTGCTGCAACCAAAGTTGCCGCTTCTTCGTTTAAATCAGCTAAGGTTAACTTATCTGCACCTGTTTCCAGTACATTTACTTGGTTTTCCGTATAATTAATACGCTCTTGCAAGATCGCTACATTTGATCCCAATTGCGCCGCCTGCCCACGCAAACGATCAATACCAGAATCAATTGTATTAATGATATCACTAAACGCAGAAGGATTTCCTGCAATTGATGTAAAGGTACCACCAGTTAAACCAAATGCATCGGCATCAAAACTACCATCAGCTTGATAGGCGGCTACTGAAAACAATCCATTATCTGTATCAATACCCGCACCATTCAAGTTGAAGCCATCAACTGTCAACTGACTGTCTTCACGTGAATCAAAGCGAACTTCTGCAGTATTATTACCAGATAATAAATTTTGCCCTAGATATGAGGCGTCTTGTGCAATTTGTGAAATTTGATTTCCAAGTTCCGCAAATTGGGCACTTAAGGCCCGTTGTTCAGATGGGCTGGCTGAACGCGCAGCTTCAACAAGACCTTTCATTTGATCGGCAAAATTCTCAATCGTTTCAATGCCAACATTAGCAACAGAAACAGAGCTGACTGCCTGATCAACGCCCGATTTATATCCAGTTAGTGTGTTTGCTGTGTCTGTTAACGCCTTGGCAATAAAAAAGGCCAAAGGATTGTCGTTAACGTCATTTACTCTCCTGCCAGTAGTCAAGTTCTCTTGGGCTCTACCGGCTAGGGCGGTTGTCCGTTGGACGGACTGCAGCGAATTCTTCACCGCTGCGGTTTGTGTGACTTCTGTCATAACCCGCTCTCTCCAATAACAACGTCGTTTGCCTCTCACCGCGAAACGACTATTTCTCTCAATATCTCACTCTAGCACAAATCTTCTGATTTTACAAAGAGCTTAATCCATACTTTTTAACAGGTTACAAAGAGCTTAACAGTGATGAAGCTCACACTTACACCGGTTTTTGCGCACGTGCTAAGGCTGGTCGCAGGTGGCCTTGATCCAGAACCACACAAAGCATTCGCCAATTTTCGATAAAATGGTCCCTTTCCTTAGGGCCTAATTTTTCGGTCATCACTTGATATAACTCAGTTTGCATCAAGTGATATTCGGTTTTGGCTTCCTCACGATATTCTTCCCAAATAGATTTCGTCCAAATATCTGAAAAACCTGCATTTCTAAGAATATCGGCATTTTCCTCAATCGTAACCAAATGATAGGAAATACCTTCCAACTCTAGGAAATAATCAAAATCTTTCCCTCGAACTTCATAGCCCCCTAACCAGTCACCACAAATCACCCGCCCACCGGGCTTCAACACCCGAAAGATTTCCTTAAAGAACCCTTCTTTGTCTTCCACGTAAAGCCAGGCATCTTTCCCAAAAACCACATCAAAATGATTATCTTCAAAAGGTAGAGCGCCAGGAGTTACAAGCCTAACCTCTATCTGATCAGCTAGGCCTCTTTGTTCAATATATGCTTTTGATCGGGACACAATATCTTCTTCAATATCAATACCCGTTACTTTAGCCCCATATTTGTCGGCCAGCAAACAATCAACACCACCCAAACCTGACCCGATATCCAATACTTTCAAGCCACGCAAATCACATCCTTCAAGTATCCGATTAATTGCATCTGCCCCGCCCGGTGATAAAAAGCCTTCACCCCAGATAATCTGAAGCATCTCTAACAATGCCTCACCATATTCATCTTCATGAGGTACATCTGTCATTTCCCAAGCTCCTCTTTTTTATATTAGAAAAGCCTAGAAAGACTATTTTTCTAAGTAAAGAAAAAGCCGATATCTTACGATACCGGCCTAAGGGAGAATACAAAATTTTGAAGTTATTTTTGACGTAAGACCCTAATCTTACTTTCAAAATCCTCATGATTAAAATAAGCACCAGCCATATGGCGAATACCGGCAAAAGAGGTGCGCGCATGTAAGACACGCCAATTGTCAAAAATCACAGCTTTACCTTCTACCAGTTGGAAAGTTACCTGCATTTCTGGATCATTAACGAATTCATTGAAACGACGGATCGCACGATAGAAAAGCTTCATTTTCTTTTCTTCCATCAATACCGGTGCACGATCAAAATTGTTATAGCTAACCTGTTTATAGTTACCACGCTCATCCAAACGGACAACCGGGCGGCTAGATTGCAAATTAACCCCTGGCTCCAGATATCGGCCTGTCACATTCATCGTGGTTAACGCATCAAATAATTCCTGATCTTCATTTTTGATCACTTCTGCCACTTTAAAACCATCCGCAAAGACACTTAACCCGCCTTCGGCTTTATATTCAATACAATGAAGCATCTGTAGGCCCGGCGCATCATGGCTGTAAGTACTATCTGTATGTGGGCCAATTCCAACAGTGGAATAGGCAGTATCACTATGCGCCTGATCCGCTTTGAAATCCCAAAGGCCTCCAAAGATACTTTCACGGATATATGCAATACGTTCCGCCATTTGGCGGGTGCATTCCATATTATTTTCCATGCCTTCAACGATAGCAAAACCGCGTTCTTCCAGTGTTTTCAAATAGGAGTCCAAGCCTTCTTCCGTATTCATCACATCTTTAAATTGATGCGTTTGAATATTTGATTGTAATGACGCCTTATCCCAAAGGATCGGATCGGCCTGATGTTGCTCTCCGAATGCAGCGATATACAATAAATCTGTTGGAAAACGGCTTTTAAACCCATCATTCGACCATGTTACAGAAAGTGTTTCACCCGCTTCATCCAATTCATAGGAAGATGCATCAATATCTAGGGGAATAGAAAACGTGTCTACTTCGCGCTGCCACGTATCTACATTTAAACTTTCCGGTTCCGGGCAATGGTCACGTAGCCAAAAGAAAGGAAAACGCGCTTCTTTTCCATTTGCCCATGCAAGGTTTAAAGCTGTCTCGTCTCTATTCACAGATGCAAAATTACTGATCGCCATTTCGATAACTCCTCCATAACATCTGTTGGATCTTGTAGCCGAAGTCATATTTAAGCGTCAAGTTATTTTACAAATGTATAATTAATATTTTTGCAAATAAATTTGAAAGCCAATGCAAATCAGCTAAGGTATTTAAAACATTGGGGGATGGATTTAAGGGAAGATCATGACAGATACAGAAAAACGAGAACCAAAGTTTTCTCGCTTGGATGCGGATGCGCGCCGCCTTTCATTGATGGAAGCCACATTACATTGCCTATCAACCTTGGGGCAGCGGGCAACGTCTGTGCGGGCAATCTGTGCACAAGCTGGTGTATCACCAGGGCTTTTACGCCATTATTTTGATGGTAAAGAAGACTTAGTTGCCTCGGCCTATGAATATCTAACCAAAAAATTGTATGACAGCTTTCACGATCTTATTGGCAATGATGAATTGGATGCCGAACAGGTTCTAAAAGATTCCTTTGAAATCCTGCTTAATAGTGAATGGGTATCCAAAGAAATGCTAGGCGCTTGGGTTGCTTTTTGGAGCATCCAGCAAACAGATGAACGGATGCAGAAACAACATCATGAAGCCAATCATGAAGTACGCAAAATCTTTGCCCAGCTCCTAACCAATTATGCGACTTTTAAGAATTTGAATGTGAATGATCAGGATATCAAATTCGCCACAATCGAATTGATGGGACTGACCGATGGTCTTTGGCTAGAACTCTGTCTTGATAGTGATTTCTATAACGGTGAGCAAGCCGTCACCATTTGTATGAATTGGCTCAATAGTTTTAAGGAACGGTTTAGCCACTAAACCGTTCCTTAAATATCTTTATCCTTTAATCACCGACATGGCAGGCTGATCATTTGTATGGCAATGGACTCCGCCACCTGCATACCATGATTTTAACATTTCGATAATATAGACATCACGGCCTGGGAAATAGCTTTCCAGACGCTCTTTCGCCAAGGCATCTACTTCCGGATTGCCAAAACCAACTGCAATAACAAAACCATTCCCAAGCAACCAGTTCATATAAACCGCGTCAAACTCTTCGCCTTTATAGCTGCCCGTGCCTTCGATGGGATCACGAATAACCGTAAAGCCCTCTTCTTCCACAAGTTTTGCGGTTTTATCATAGATCTTAGAGGTGGCATCATTGGGTCGGCAGATAGAATATTCCGTACATTCAGGGATCACCACCGTGGTTTCGTTAATAAAACGCGCAATCCCATCAATATGACCATTGGTAAGGTCACCTTCGACGACGCCTTCAGTCATAATAACCTTGGACACCCCAAATTGATGTTTTAAATCTGCAATAGCTTCTTCTTTAGTATAGCCCGGATTACGTCTTGGGTCACCAAGTGTGCTCCAATTCAACAAAACTGTATCCACGCCATTAAATTCCAGATTGCCGCGTTCATGCACGATATCCACATGATCCACGGGTAGATTTAGATATTCTCCCAAATAGTAAGGCACCTCATTATCATTGTCATAGGTCACTTCGGGTCCCCATGCCCCTCCCCATGCGTCAAACTCCCAGTTTTGAAGGCGCATTTCACCATTTTCAATCACATAAGTTGGTCCATTATCCCGCATCCAGGCACTATCCGTTGGTACAAAATGCCATGTAATATTCTGATGGTCCGGATTCGCCCCCGCGTCAGTCAAAGCACGACGTGCATCATATTCAATATCTTCATCAGGCACCAAGATATGAAGCTTTTGATACTCAACAATCACCTTACTGATCTGAGCATAAGCTTCCTCATATGATTTTTCATAAGTGCCCGGCCATTGTAACCAGGTTGCTTCCTGTTCTTCCCATTCCGCGGGCACACGTTTTGTTATTGTATCATTCGCCATCGCCATCCCAACCCCGAAAGAAAAAGCAAATACCATTTGGGTGAGTAATAAAGTTAATTTGCGCATCACATTCTCCTAAACAAAAACTAGGCGATTCAATAGCACCCTCCCCCAACTTAGCTAAATATACAAAAATAAGTAACCAGCTATGAGTACCACCATGGTGGTACATAAATCATGCACAATTTAAAAACTTTAGTTTTGATACGATTTAATGCGTCTCAAGCTGCTCCAAATCATCGGAGATTTCGTAGTAATCGCCTTTATCTTTGACAAAGATATGTTTGTTGATTTGTATATTCGTGGGATTGTCCAAACAACCGGCAGCGATACCAACACCTTCCTCATCATTCATACGATAAAACAAGCTGGACCCGCAGAATTTACAAAAACCGCGCTTTGCAAAATCTGACGACACATACCATTCAAGGCCTTCATCTGTATGGAAATTCAAATCATCATACGAAGCCGCATGGGTTGAAGCCCAAAGATGGCCACTCATACGGCGGCATTGACTGCAATGGCAAACCGTTACTGTTTCTCTAACCTTTTCTGTTTGAAAACTTACCTTGCCGCATTCACATCTTCCCTTAATCATAGCATTCCCCATATTTGCATTATCGAAGTAAAACCTAATATCATGATTAAATTAAGATCGTAAAATGATGCAACAAGTTCATATTCCTGAAATAGGAAATGAAGCCTCAGATATTCCCTCCTATACAGCAAAATATTTTCCCACCTCATACATTCCCATAAGTTCGTTCTTAAAAGGAATTCAATCACTACAAAGGAATATGTGCTTATTGAAATTTCAATATTCTTGTTCAATATATGTTCTTATTAATCATATATATTTTAATTAGAAAGAGAGCATTTTGACAAACACATCGATCTCACCCCCCCTTGGCAATCCTATTGGCACAGTTATCTGGCACGCGGCAGACACCGCACCATCCGGTTTTCTAGAATGTAACGGTGACGCTGTTTCCCGCACAACCTATTCAGCCCTCTTTGATGTAATTGGTGAAACTTTCGGTAATGGCGATGGGTCAACAACATTCAATCTACCCGACTTACGTGGCGAATTTATTCGTGGTTGGGATAATGGCCGTGCAATTGACAACAATAGAACATTTGGATCCTTCCAAGCAGACGAATTTAAATCCCACACTCATAAATATGGTAGCATAAACGGCAGTGGCACAAGCTGGCCTTTTGGCTCTAACTATAGATATGATGATGATTTGGACACTTCAGCTGCTGGCGGTTCAGAAACACGCCCGCGTAATGTTGCCTTACTACCTTGTATTAAGTATTCCGAATGGGTTTTAGTTCAGTAATCTAAGACCTAAATTCATCTAAACGAATGACATGAGCTCTTGAAAGTATGGCATTTCTTTCAAAGCTCACTGACCATCCTGATAAAAATAAAATATTTTACAATTAATAATAATTATTAGTTGCATCATATATGAACTCGTGTATAACAAAAATCAGAAAGATCAGACAAAGTCGCTATCGACTTGCTCCTCTTGGTCTTTCAGGGTCTCCGTAGGTATTTTTTGAATATTTTGAGACTTCGATCCTGATCACACTTCCCCGCCCTCCTTTGGGCGGGGTTTCTTTTTTTAGATCATTTTTTCAAAAATCTTTTAGTCACTATTATATCAAGTTGTAAAAATTCATCTCAATTGATTAAGGCTAAATAAGTTGCTTTACCTTAAAAATATTACCTGATAGCCCCGCTCAATTATAAGTGTAAAAAATTGAGGGGAAACAATGTTCAAAAAAATCGGCTTTTTTGCCATAATCTTTGCTTTTTTTGTTACAGGCTGTGCGTCAGTTCCACTGGAAAGTGGAGAAAAATCACAACAAGTAAAACAGCTTAAAACACCGCCTGAAGGCAAAGCTGGACTTTACATCTATCGCAAAGGCTTTTTTGGAGGAGGCTTAAAAAAGGATGTTTGGATTGATGGAAAATGTATTGGTGAAACTGCACCTGATATCTTTTTCTATGAAGAAGTCGACGCTGATAAAGAATATGAAATTTCTACGGAATCTGAATTTTCACCAAATGATCTCATCATAAATGCGAAAGACCAAATGCTATATTTCATTCGCCAATATATTAAACCAGGATTATTTGTACATGGCGCAGATCTTGAGCTTATTGACGAAGAAAAAGGTAAGCAAGATATCAGTAAATTAAAACTGGCTGTAAAAGGTACTTGTAGCTGATAGTATTGCCCACATGCTTATTCAGAAAAGTTGCAGCTTGATAGTCAATCAGCCGCAACTTTTTTAACAAAATAGCAAGCAACGCAAATTGATCAGAAGGCACAAAGACTTTAAGTGAAATTAAGTGGTAATGTGTCCCACACGTCAAATTTTCGCGGGACAGATCAGAATCTAATCATTTGAAAATATAAAATTTTTTATAAAGATATGGTGCGGGCGGCCGGACTTGAACCGGCACGATCAAAAAGATCGGCAGATTTTAAGTCTGCTGCGTCTACCAATTCCGCCACGCCCGCAGAGACTGGGCTTATAAATTACAGGGGGTAGAACTAATCCTGTGTGCCCTAGCGCGACGAGGTGGACACTATACATGTGCGCCCCTAAGAGCAAGCCCGATTTTGGCTTATTTTTCATTTTTTTTAAGTTTTTTTCTTCTCGGTTACGCAATAACTTTAAGAGCTTAGAGTTTTGGCCCTTCTGTTAATAAAGCTGCTATTAATCCGGCCACTAAACCAAAGATCAAAAACATGATCAGATAATAGCGAAAACTGTTTTTATGCATGCCACGGCGCCTTCTTGTCCGGCGATTAAAACTAGGTTTCATCTCTGACATGCTGGAAGCCTTCATGACGGATAGTGGCAGAGCCCCACCGATTGCGTCACCGCGATTTATTTTAATTTTTCTCATTGTAAACAAACAGATTTCCATAGTGGTTCCTATTCTTCATGAAACAGCATGAGCAGAAAACACATCAAAAGATGGGCAAGAATTAGGCGATTTAAAGGCAGAGATGCTTAAATGGCTAGAATGTCGGCAAAGCTTATAAGCAAAGAATCAACTTTTTACAATTTCTGATTTGCCATCCAACGATTCGATCAAAGCTATAACTTCTGCAGTTGCCATATCAATCATCGTTTGGTCGGTTCCACGTAAAACAAGGGATAACCTGAAACCATTTGAGGCATAGGCCGGATAACTTCCTAAATCCAATTCCGGATACTCGTTTTGGATCTTACCAAGACCTTCTGCAATTTCCCCCTCTGGGCGAGAACACAGAATGGTTTGAGATTTCATAACCTCTCCCCCTTGTAAGGTCGGTAAAATGCCATCAAGCATCGCTTGCATAATTTTGGGAACACCCGCCATCACATGTACATTTTCGACTTTAAAACCTGGTGCTGCGGAGACCGGATTATCAATCAACCCAGCGCCTTCTGGTGTCATTGTCATACGAAGACGCGCCTCGTTTAACTCAACGTCCAGCGCTGCATAATGCGCAGTGAGGGTCTTCAAGGCTTCTGGATGTTGCGTCAGAGGCAAATCAAAAGCCTTCGCAACACAAGCTGCTGTAATATCATCATGTGTCGGGCCAATACCGCCTGTCGTGAAAACATAGTCATATTTAGCACGTAAATGATTAACAGCTTCGACAATTTCTTCTTCAATATCTGGTATTACACGGGTTTCCGCCAGACGCACACCAATCTCATTCAGTTTTGTCGCCAGATAAGCCAGATTTACATCTTGCGTACGACCAGAAAGAATCTCATTTCCGATGATGATAAGTGCAGCACGAATTGTCATTTTGTCACCTTATATTTTTCCCTATTGAATAAATAAGGAAGAATACAACAAACATCAATGCAGGATCATATAACTATTTCATTTTATGCAGTTTCATGTTTTGGCAAACGAATAGAAATAAGTGTGGTTATAGTTAAAAAAGCCACAGACACCCAAAGACAAGCCGCCATTCCATAGATCTGATAAACCCAACCAGATAAAATCGTCCCCGTCAAACGCCCCATCGCATTTGCCATATAATAGAACCCCACATCCATGGAGACGCCATCCGCTTTGGCATAATCTACAATCAAATAGGAATGCAAAGAAGAGTTCACCGCAAAAACTGCACCAAAAACAAGTAAACCTATAACGATTGAATATTGCATCTCAAATCCAGATTGAATTGCCCATGCGACAGCTATTGTAACGGATGTCAGCACCAAAGCCCATTTCATGGCACTTTGGCCATCCGGTGTAAAACCACGATTACGCCCAGTTATATTTGGTGCGAATGCTTGTACTATTCCGTATCCAATAACCCAGATAGCTAGAAATCCGCCAACCCAATAATGATCCCAGCCAAAAACCTGACCAAGGAAAATAGGCAGCGCGACTACGAACCATACGTCACGACTGCCAAATAAGAACATACGAGCAGCTGACAATATATTCACAGATTCTGATTTTGAGAAAATCTGCGTAAATTTCACCTTATTTTTGGCTTTCCCCATATCCCGATTAAGAAAAATCAAACTTAAGATCAGAACTAAAAACAAGATAGCTGCCATAAAAACAACAGCCCCTTTAAAACCAATGATGGTCAGTAAAACACCACCTAGGAAGAAGCCTATCCCCTTAAGTGCATTTTTTGACCCTGTGAGGATTGCAACCCATTTGAAAAGTGTTCCTTTCTCACCAGTTGGCACTAATGTCTTAATAGCACTTTTCGCACTCATTTTATTGAGGTCTTTTGCAATACCAGAAAGTGCTTGCGCAAACATCACCCAAATCACAGTGAGATAAGGTGTCGGAACGGCAAGCATAAGCAAGGCAAACACTTGCAAGGCAAGCCCAAGGTTCATAGTCCTATTCAAACCAATACGCGCACCTAACCAACCTCCAATCAAGTTGGTTATGACTCCAAAGATCTCATAGAATAAGAATAGAGAAGCGATCTCTAGCGGGCTGTAGCCAATCTGGTGAAAATGCAAAACCACCAACATTCGTAAGGCCCCATCCGTCAACGTAAAATTCCAGTAATTAAAGGTCACCAGAATATATTGACGGATATCTTTGGAGAGATTGCCGAACATCATCTTACCTATCTAAACGAATTACCTAAACAGAGCCAACCTTTTGGATCAATTCAGCTGTACGTGTGGCATAGCCCATCTCATTATCATACCAAGCATAAATCTTAACCATACGTTTATTTACAACCATTGTTGATAACGCATCTACAATACTAGAACGTTGATCTCCTGTGTAATCGATAGACACTAATGGTCGTTCCTCATATCCAAGAATACCATTTAACTCTCCGACAGAAGCCTCTTTCAACAACGCATTTACTTCTTCTACATCGGTGTCGCGCTTCACATCAAAGATAATATCGGTCAAAGATGCATTTGCGAGAGGTACCCTCACGGCATGGCCATCGATCTTACCTTTCAGTTCCGGAAAAATTTCCACAATCGCAGTTGCAGATCCTGTCGTAGTTGGAATTAAGCTCATCCCACAAGCACGGGCACGACGCAGGTCTTTATGAGGCGCATCCAAAATTGTCTGGGTATTCGTTAAATCATGAATGGTCGTGAAGCTTACTTGCTCAATTCCAAGCTTTTCACGAATAACTTTTACGACAGGTGCAATACAATTTGTCGTACAGGATGCTGCTGTCACAATCTTATGGGCAGCTGGATCAAAGAGATGATCATTCACCCCGACAACGGCCTCAAGAACGCCCTCTTCCTTTACCGGAGCTGAAACCACGACACGCTTCACACCTTGATCAAGATAAGCTTGCAAAATCGAAGACTTTTTATGTTTACCCGTTGCTTCAAGAACTACATCACATTCAGACCAATCCACCGCTGAGATTTCTTTCTCTTGCGTGGTCCTGATTTTATGACCACGCACAATAATGGCCTTATCTTCGAATGAGATGGAATCCTTACCCCAGCGACCTTGAACAGAATCAAATTCAAGTAGATGTGCTAATGTTTTTGCATCCCCCGCCACATCATTGATTTGCACGATTTCAATGTCATCCCAATCAAAAGCAGCTCTCAGAACTAAACGGCCAATACGTCCAAATCCATTAATCCCAAGCTTAATAGCCATAATTCAATCCTCAAAAGTTTATCAAACAAGATTCAATTTCGCAGTTATATACGCCTCAAAACTATATATGTAAATACATATATATGATAAAACATATATTAAAATTTTATTAACTCTGATTGATAATAGAAATAACCTAATCACGTTTATTTGCTATTTGAGAGTTTTCGATTTTCCAACTTGTTTAACAGTTGCTTTTCAGTGTTGATAATACCAGGGTTTCCGTTGCGAATTGTTGAAATTACATGACGCACCCAAACAGGAAGATTTTCTGTAAACTTATAAAAAACCCACAATCCTTCCTTTTGAACAGATAGAAAACCACTATCGCGCAACAAAGCTAAATGTCGAGAAACCTTTGGTTGGCTCATCCCTAACACATTGGTTAAATCACTGACAGTTAAGGCCCCTTCATCCTCCAGCAACATAAATACTTTTAGCCTTAGAGGATCACTTAATACTTTGAATAACTCTATGGGTCCTTCGACAGTGTGCTCACCTTCGCCATTCAGAAGCAGGAATAATGAAATACGGTCCTTTAAATCGGTAAATAGATCCACAAAAGGTTTCAAACCTTCCTTAGGTTTAGGGTCTTCTATATCCCAATGAATAAGATCGCTATGGTCAGGGTATGTTGCACATTCCATTTTTGCACGATCACAAAGCGTAATAATAAAATCAAAGCTCTCTAAATTAAGCGTCTCTACCGATTTACTCACAAGGCCAGCAGAAGAAACTTCAAAGCCTGAAAGAACATCAAATACCCGCTGATCTACATGGGAGGGATTCATACCTGCAGATTCAACGATAAACCCATCTCCTGCCAAAGATCGAAACAAGGCCTCAGCCACCTGCGAACGCGCAGAATTTCCAGTACAGAGGAATAGAACTTTTCTTGTTTTCGCAGATACCATATTGCACCTTCTAAATATCTATATATGAAATTACATATATAAAATTTTAAAAGAACTCAAGATGATAGAGTTTCTCTTGCTCGCAATTTTGTGAAGCGACTTATGGTTTTTCGGGATTCCTATTCTTTAAAAGATTGATATACTTCTTCGCAAATTCACGAATGGAAATACGAGATTACTATGAACCTATCTAAACTTTCTATCGCAACAGTTGGCTCCCTACTCTTTAGCAGCATGGTTGCTTTCGCAGGTGAAGTTAAAATTGAAAATGTTGTCTTAAAGCCTACAGGTGAAAACAGTTATCGTTTTTCTGTTACTGTAAGTCACAACGATACTGGATGGGATCATTATGCGGATGAATGGCAAGTTATTGACGCGGAAGGAAATATTCTAGGCACGCGTATTCTGGCGCATCCTCATGTGAATGAACAGCCTTTCACCCGTTCCTCAGGCTCTATTGCCATCCCAACCCATTTAGAAAAAGTGTATATACGAGCTAAAGATAATGTGCATGGTTGGGCCAAAGAACAATTTGAAGTGAAACTCAAGTAAGCCGTTCTTATAAGCCGTAATAAATCGGCGCAATAAAAGAGAAAGCCACCCATATCGTTAAAGCAAGCGGTGTTCCGAGTTTCAGAAAATCACTAAACTTATATCGACCTGGCCCCATGACGAGTAAATTGGTTTGATATCCTATTGGGGAACAGAAAGAACAATTAGCTGCAAATAAAGTGGCTATAGCAAAGATATGTGGATCAATACCCGTTGCCAAAGCCAAATGCACCCCAATGGGCGTGAATAATACAGCGCAAGCGTTATTGCTTATTAAATTAGTAAATACCATAACAATGAAGAAAAAAGCGCTGAGCATAACTGCAGCATCCATCCCATTCAGGTGATGGATCAACACATTCTCCGCAATATATACTGCCCCTCCGGACAGCTCTAATGAGGTTCCTAGTGCTAAAGAAACCGCAACGATAGAGATAAGTTTAAAATCTATACTTCTAATGGCGGTCCGTAACCTGATTGCCTTCACTAAAACCATTAGGCATACCGCCAATAACGCTGCAACAACGATCGGCACCAATTCAGAAATAGCCAATCCCACAAACCCTATAAAAATCAATAAACTGCGACGGGCGTGCTTCATAACAGGCATTTCTTCCCCTGAATGTTGTAACAGGGCAAGGTCTTCTGAATCACTGAGCTCGTTTATTCTGTGAGGCGCACCATAGAGTAATAGAACATCCCCTGCCTGAAATGTGATATCTGTCATTTTTGTTCGAATCATATGTGCGCGTCTCTGAATACCAAGAGCTAAACATCGATAACGCGATGCAAAATGACTACGTCTTAAAGTACCATTAATCAGAGGACTTCCTGGCGGTATCATCGCCTCTACGACTTCACGATGCCCTGCCTCCACATAGTTTAATTCATATCTTGCAAGCTTTCCCTCTTCATCTTCGGGCAATAGACCATATTTCTGCATTCCCGCATCCGTTAAAACATCTCGTGTAGTACCGATAACTAATGTATCTCCAGCCTGAAGAGAGATTTCTGCAAAAGGCGGTAATATTGCGCGCGCTTCACGCCAAATCATTAAAACAGTGACATCTGGCCTTTCTTTTAAGAAACCATATATGGGCTTCTTGTCCACTAAGGGAGAGTTATCATCCAGTTTTAAATGGGCGATAAATTGCCGTCCATTGCCATTGAAATCCTCACCATCTGAATGATGCCCATGCTTTCCTAAAAGTCTTGGTAAAATAAAGATTACATAAAGCAATCCGATCCCAGCCAATATGACACCCAAAGCTGTGAATTCAAAAAAATGCAGAGGTTCTAAATCCAATTCACTTAGGGATCGCGATACAAGTAGATTGGTTGAAGAACCAATCAGCGTTGTCATTCCACCAAGAATTGACACAAAACTTAGTGGCATTAACATTTGACGCGAACTCATCGGTGATTGTGACGCCATCGACATAAGTATTGGAATAAAAATCACCACAACCGGCGTATTATTTAAAAACGCAGCTATCACCGTAACTGTGACCAAGATAGAGGCAAATCCCCAAAAAGCTCTTCCTCGACTAATATGTGAGAAGAATGTCGCAAGTTGTGACAAGGCACCAGTTTGAATCAATGCCCGACCAACAATAATAAGCGCAATAACAGTTATAAGGGCTGGATTTGCGAAACCAGCTAATAACGCGTAAGCATCTAGTAGGTTCTGATTATCAGGGCCATATAACGGGAAAAGATGAAAAATAATGATGAGTGAAGCTATACACAGAACCGACGTGATTTCTATGGCCAGTGTTTCATAAATGAAAAGTAAAATTACAATTCCAATTGCGGCAAATGTGATCCACATATGAAACAGAGATATGCTATCTGTTAAAATCATATTCTTATCCTTTGTCAGGATTCATTCTATGATAGCATCAACAGAGCCACTTGTTAACGTTGCGTGTTTTAGATAGTTACACACACCCTCATAGCATCGTAAATGGCGGCATGAATATTCCTGCTCGCAATCGCATCCCCTATACGGGCTAGGAAGAAATCACCGTCCTGATTTCTTTCCATAAATGGAAAGTCAGCATTTAATATCGCCTGATGATCCAATTGCCCCATATTTTTTGACTGCGCCTTAAGATCAAAATAAAGCATATCCATAGGTTTCGTGCCGTTTTCAATCATAACATGATCTACAAGTTGAATTTTGATTTGCCCGGTTAATACATGCCTTAATGTCACCTGTTTTTTCTGATTTTCCTCCGTCACCGAGATCATTTCATAAAAACATTCCGCTTGTATATTCTGTGCAAATAAATCCCTTAAAGCCACTGCGGAATTGGTTGGCCCAAGATCATGCGCTATCGCCCTGTCCGGCGTTACTATAATAACTTCACAGCCATTCTGGGCCAGCAGATCAGCACATACCGTTGCGGGGTGATCACCAATCTCATCATAGAGAAGCACCTTCCCTTCTACACGCGTTTCACCGCCCAATATATCCCAACTTGAATTTATAAACTTTTGACCAGCAATATTCGGCAAATCAGGCCAGCCTCCAGTCGCCACAATGACGTAATCCGGGTTCTCAGCAATAATATCAGAAGCCTCTGCATATACATTTGTTCGTATTTCAACTTTCAGGCGGCCAACTTCATTAATCAACCAATCCGCTATTCCCCAGATTTGCCGTCTTGTCTTTCCTTTAGCCGCAAGGCTTAATTGACCACCAAGTTGATCACCAGCTTCAAATAAGACGACATCATGCCCTCTTTCAGCAGCAACACGTGCCGCCTCCAACCCCGCAGGACCGCCACCAACAACAATAACTTTTTTCTTTTCATTTGATGGTTCAATAATATGTGGCAGAGAGCCTTCGCGTCCTGTTGCCGCATTATGACCACACACCGCCTGCTTCCCCTGATTAACACGATCCACACAATATCCAAGCCCGACACAAGGTCGAATTTGATCTTCTTTTCCCTCTGCCAGCTTTCTGACAAGATGAGGATCGGCCATCTGCGCACGTGTCATCCCAACCAAGTCAACCATGCCTTCTTGAATTGCATGTTTTGCGGTTGCAATATCCGCAATACCGCCTGCATGAAAGACAGGAATATCGACAGTTTTGCGAATAGCACCAGCAATGTTCAAATGTGGCGCTGAAGGAACGCCCATAGGCGCGACCCAACCTGCAAGGCCAAGGTCATCATAGGGCGCACCAGCCAATATATTTAAAAAATCCACTTGCTGTGTATCAGCTAATTTCTGAGCAATTTCAATACATTCATCGGCTTCTAAGCCACCTTCGGTTAATTCATCACCTGTTATCCGCATACCAACGATAAAGTCTGATCCCACAGCTTCGCGCACAGCTTCTAGGACACGAAAAGTGAGACGCATACGGTTTTCTAATGAGCCTCCGTAATCATCATCCCTCTGATTAATTAGTGGCGAAAGAAACTGTCCAAGCAAATGCGAATGCGAAAGTAATTCTATTCCATCAAATCCACCTTGCTGGCAACGAATAGCTGCTTCCGCAAAATTTGAAATGATACGGTCAACATCTTCGATTTCCATTGCTTTCGGGGTTGAACGATGCGCACGTTCCCTGACCACTGATGGCCCCTGTACAGGTAACCAATACCCATCATCCCAAGCCGTTCGCCGTCCCATATGTGTAATCTGGCACATAATCGCGGCACCATGACTTTTCACTCCATGTGTCAACTTTTGAAACCAGGGAATGATACTGTCATCCCCGGCATATAATTGTCCGAACACAGATGGGCTATCAGGGGCTATATTCGTTGATCCACCAATCATTGTTAGCCCGACACCGCCTCTCGCTTTTTCCTCATGATATAAACGATACCGGTCCCGTGGATGACCATTTTCCTGAAAAGAAGGGGCATGTGCTGTACTAAGAATACGATTACGAATCGTTAGATGCTTCAATTGAAAGGATTCTAACAACGAATTCATGACCTACTCCCATAAGATATCTTTCGACTATCTCGCAGAATTACATGAACTCACTGATACGCAATCTATAACTTTCCGACATATTGAAACAATTTTCCGACATATTTGTTTGCAGAGCATTGAAATAAAGGTTTATTTTGTCACAATAAAAGTTATCAAGAAATCCACTTTTCTAGCGGTACATAAACGCATCGTAAATATATAGAAAACTTGTGTGTTTTTGACTTCCCAAAGCCTTTCTACTTAAGTAATAAATCTTTCATATAACTCTTAAGCATTAGAAAAAATAAATAATAGGCCAATTTTTCTTTGATTGACCGTTCAATAAAAAACAAATACGATTGTAAATAGATTGGTAAGTGGGAGATTTTATACCATGCCTAAAGTGGGAATGGAACCAATTAGAAAGAAACAATTGATTGAAGCGACGGTAACGTCCATTCATCAACAAGGCTTTGCTGCGACGACTGTAAAGGAGATCGGGGCAATTGCTGGCGTTTCACCAGGTATCATTCATCACTATTTTGGTGGTAAAAATGAACTTCTCGATGCCACAATGCGTCAATTACTGGAAGATTTACGGATGGTAACCATTGATGGTCTTCGTCGATCCAAATCCCCAATTGAACGTATAGAATCCGTTATCCATGCAAATTTTGCAGAGGATTTCTTTAGCCAACAAGCTTTAACAGCTTGGCTGGCTTTCTGGGCACAGGTCCCTCACTCCGAAGGGTTCCGCCGCCTACAACGTGTTAATGAAAAACGTCTTCTTAGTAATCTAAGATATGATTTCTGTCAGCTGATCCCTGATCGTAAACAAGCTAGAAAATCCGCGTTAGGACTAGCAGTTATGATGGACGGATTATGGGTCAGATGTGCTGTCCACCCAAGCCTTATGGGCCCTTCCAAGGCACGGGAAATGACAAAAGATTACTTAAGAACGCAACTTGCCGCATATGGCATTAAATAGGGTTAAGGTCATGGAAAATTTCGACTATATCATTGTCGGCGCAGGTTCAGCCGGCTGTGTCTTGGCAAACCGTTTGACGGAAGATCCAAGTGTAAAAGTCTTGGTTCTGGAATTTGGCGGCAAAGATAACAGTATCTTTGTTCAAATGCCAACAGCCCTGTCCATTCCAATGAATATGGAAAAATTCAATTGGTTTTTTGAGTCAGAGCCAGAACCATATATGAATAATCGCCGCATGCATTGCCCACGTGGTAAAGTATTAGGTGGTGGTTCTTCCATCAATGGCATGGTGTATGTGCGTGGTCATGCGATGGACTTTGATGAATGGGAAGAAAATGGTGCACAAAACTGGTCTTATGCCAATTGCTTGCCATATTTCCATAAAGCCGAGAATTGTGCCTATGGCGAAGATGAATATCGTGGTGGAACAGGCCCATTAAATACCTGTAACGGTAACGATATGAAAAACCCGCTATATAAAGCCTTTATCAAAGCAGGTGAAGAAGCAGGCTATGCCGCAACACCTGATTACAACGGTGAGCGTCAAGAAGGTTTCTGTCGTATGGATATGACCGTGAAAAACGGCGTACGTTGGTCCACTGCCAATGCATATCTAAAACCTGCAATGAAACGTCCTAACTTGAAGGTTATCACCAATGCCCTCACCCATAAGGTGATCTTGGATGGTAAAAAAGCCACAGGTATTGAATATTCTGTAAACGGACAAGTAAAAACCGTTAGCGCAAATCGTGAAGTTATCCTGTCTGCAGGTTCTGTGGGCTCGCCTCATATCTTACAGATGTCCGGTATCGGCCCATCTGACGTTTTAAAGGATGCAGGCATCGAAGTTAAACATGAGCTAGCAGGTGTTGGCGGCAATATGCAAGATCACTTGGAAGTTTACTTCCAATATGAGTGTAAAGAGCCGATTTCCTTGAATTCCAAACTAAACCTATTCTCTAAAGGTTTAATCGGAACTCGCTGGATTTTGAGTAAAACTGGTTTAGGTGCAACAAACCATTTTGAATCATGCGCATTTATCCGTTCTAAGGCAGGCATCAAATGGCCAGATATTCAGTATCACTTCCTGCCCGCAGCGATGCGTTATGATGGTAATGCTGCTTTCGCTGGTCACGGATATCAAGTTCATGTTGGCCCGAACAAGCCAAAAAGCCGTGGTTGGATCAAAACTAAATCTGCTGATCCGCGTGAAAAGCCGGCTATGTTGTTTAACTATAATGAACATGAAGATGATCGCGAAGCTTTCCGTGCATGTATCCGCCTCAGCCGTGAAATCCTGAACCAGCCTGCGATGGACAAATATCGCGGTGAAGAAATCCAACCAGGTTTTGATATCAAGTCTGATGATGAGATTGACGCATGGATTCGTGAAAACGCAGAAAGTGCATATCATGCATCTTGTACATGTCCAATGGGTGCAGATAATGACCCAATGGCTGTATTAGATAGTGAATGTAAAGTGCGTGGTATTGAATCTCTTCGCGTCGTGGATAGCTCAATCTTCCCAACAATTCCGAACGGTAACTTGAACTCCCCAACCATTATGGTGGGCGAACGTGCCGCTGATATCATTAAAGGTAAAGGCATGCTTTCCCCAAGTAATGCTGCTGTTTGGATCGATGATCAATGGGAAACACGTCAACGCGAAGGTAAACCTGTGCGTGAACTAGATATCTAATATAGCTTATCGCGTTTCAAATAAAGAAAGGCCGGAAGAAATCTTCCGGCCTTTTATTTTACAGTCTGGGAAAACTGCTATCTGAACTTATAAATGGTTCATGCCTTGCAACACACGAAGCTTACTCCACGCCTGATCGCAATCAACATAACATCCACGCAACATACGTGGGCCACTATTTGGGTCAAACTCACCGCGCCCATGCAAGACACGACGATTATGGAACACCATCACTTCGCCGGGCTCTAACTTAAACTTCAATTCAAATTCTGGGCGACGCAATACTTCGGTATAAGCACGCAATCCTTCATAGATCGCTGTCATGTCATCAAAGCCTGCTTCACGTGTTGCAGTTAATGCATTGTGATAGCGGATTTCTTCCATTTCTCCATTGTAATCCAGACGGATTGCCGGGCTGTTCCAACGTAAATCCCACTCTTTATCTACGAAACGATAATTCACAGGAATACGTGTTAAATCATCATAAGCTTTCGGGTTCTCTTTACGTAGTTGATCTGCCACTGCAAAACCATCAACCAAGATACTCTCGCCACCGGTTGCTTCAAATTGCAAACAATGCAGGAATTGAATACCTGGAGGAGATTCCAAATTTGGCAAATCTGTGTGGGCTTTAAGTTCTACAGATGTATAAGCCACGTTATTTGGGTCAG
This sequence comes from Curvivirga sp., assembly GCF_965219885.1. Classification (NCBI taxonomy): domain Bacteria; kingdom Pseudomonadati; phylum Pseudomonadota; class Alphaproteobacteria; order Rhodospirillales; family Aestuariispiraceae; genus Curvivirga; species Curvivirga sp. The sequence continues at coordinate 2,582,901 of NZ_CBDCOT010000009.1, read as the reverse complement.
GCTTGGACTCAACTGTGAAATCAATCCCAAAATGAGTATCGCGCAAATAACCAACACGTTTGGCTAATTCTTCAACCTTACCCATTTCCGTCGCAAGATTCTTTACAATACTGAAACCATAAACACGTAGCTGAGTAATAAATTCTTTGAGGCCATCTTCGCTATCCATCACATCAGCAGCTTCAACAGAAGGACGTTCGCCCAAATTTTCTGTGGACCAATATTTAATTTCAGGTAAGCCATTACTCACACGATGACCATCATAGGCATGATCTAACAACCAACCAGCCTTAATTTCCGTCTTATGACCATCGGGCCATATCAGTGAAAGAACAGTGCCTTCGGATGTTAATTCATAAGATTCTGCTTTGATTTTGGGATCAATTTTAAATGTATCAACAATGCGTTCCCACGTTTGTGGGTGATGACATTCAGCACAATGACAGTTTTCGCGTAACCAAAGCCAGTGGAAACGGCTTTCCAAACCGGTCGAAAACTCTATACTCAAGGCCATGTCTGAAGCTGTTAAAGACTTCAAGGAAACCTGATCTCTCATCTTTTCTTCTTCCTTTTTAAGATGTGTCATCAATTGCTTTTTCCTTAAGATATTTTAGCATTCACAGGCCAGAAAAAAATAAAATCGCGTTTTCTCATGACCCTAATTTCGTTATATCACAGATTATGAATATATTTGAATTTCATCAAGGCGACAGCCCTCTTCTCATCAGTGCTCCTCACGCGGGTAGCTACATTCCAGACGATATTTCCTGCCATATGACGAAGGTAGGTAAAGAAAGTGTAGATAGCGATTGGCATGTGCATAAGTTATACGACTTCGCCAAAGAAATGGGCGTGTCTATCTTAAACGCGACTCATAGCCGTTATGTGGTTGATTTAAATCGACCTCATGACAATCAGAACCTATATCCCGGTCAAGATACGACAGGGTTATCTCCGATTGATAGCTTTGCTAAAGATCACCTTTATGCTGCGGATCAATTTTTACCAAATGATAAAGAAATTCAGCGTCGTGTGGAACTTTATTGGCGCCCATACCACAACAAGTTGACCTCAACATTAGCTGCTATAAAAGAGAAGCATGGATATGCATTATTGTGGGATGCACATTCCATCCGATCTCAAGTGCCACGATTCTTTGATGGAAAGCTCCCCGATATGAATTTTGGTACTGCAGATGGTACTTCTTGCGATATTTTGCTCGCAAATAAGTTAAAAGAAGTCGCAAATGCACATAAAGATTTCAGTCATGTGTTTAATGGCCGATTTAAAGGTGGGCATATCACCCGCCATTATGGGGCTCCAGCCAACAACATTCATGCCGTACAATTGGAACAATCCCAAGTCACATATATGAATGAAGATGCGCCATTTAACCTCATCCAAGATAAGGTTGACGCCTGCACGCCTTATTTAAAAGAATTGATTTCGGCGATGTTAGAGTTCAAGCCAACAAACTGAATACAAGAGTATAATAGGGTTATCGTTGAACCCCATCTTTGTAGATTGCAATAGCTGGGTTCACACCAACATTATAAGCGAGTTCCGCTGGTGTCTGTATATCCCAGATTACAAAATCCGCTACTTTACCAATATCCAGACTGCCAACTTGATCAAAGACACCAAGTGCTTTCGCTGCATTAACGGTGATACCTTTAAAAGCTTCTTCTGGTGTTAAAGCGAAATAACGACAACCCATACTCAACATTAATAATATAGACGTAACCGGGGAAGAACCCGGATTAGAATCCGTTGCTAAGGCAATTGGAACATTATGTTCTCTAAAAGCGTCCATTGGTGGAAGTTTTGTTTCTTTCAATACATAAAAGGCGCCAGGCAAAAGGACTGCAACAGTGCCAGATGTTGCCATCGCTTTCACAGCCTCTTCATTTGTATATTCCAAATGATCCGCAGATAAAGCTTTATAACGCGCAGCAAGACCAGCACCATTCAAATCTGATAGTTGATCCGCATGCAGTTTTACCGGAAGGTTATGTTTCTTAGCAGCTTCAAAAACACGCGCCGTTTGTTCTGGATTAAAAGCTATCCCTTCACAAAAAGCATCAACACAATCAACAAGCCCTTCACTAACGGCGGTTGGAAGCATTTCATCACATACCAATGAAATATAATCATCTTCACGATCTTTAAATTCAGCCGGTAAAGCATGCGCACCAAGAAATGTTGTCTTCACATCCACAGGCAAGTCCGAACCTAACTTTCGGGCAACACGCAACATTTTTGCTTCATTTTCAGTATCCAGACCATATCCAGACTTAATCTCAACGGTGGTAACGCCTTCTTCCATTAGTCTGGATAATCGTTTATGTGCAGATTGATAAAGTTCATCTTCAGAAGCTGCACGCGTATTGGAAACGGTGGATACAATTCCCCCACCCGCTTTCGCAATTTCCTCATAGCTAGCCCCTTTAAGACGCATCTCAAATTCCGTGGCCCGATTCCCACCATAAACCAGATGAGTATGACAATCGACCAATCCCGGCGTAACACATCCCCCATTTCCATCGTGAATATTCACCGCAAGATTTGCCGGTTCAGAAGGTAGATCATCTTTCTTACCAGCAAAAACTATCTTACCTTGATGAACAGCAAATGCACCATCTTCAATCATTCCATATGCTTGACCAAAACCTGAATTATCAGGTGCTTCAGTCATGGTTGCGATAGAAATGTTAATCCATAAATCCTGCCACATTTGAGATACCTTAACGTTAAATATTATCTTGTATATACAAGTAAATTTTATTGATTACTTTTTCAATCAAAATTTTGAATATCACAAAACTTGAACATAATTGTAACAATCTCTGCCTAATTTCATGCCTCAAACGCAAATATGCGATATTAACGAAAATACTTATACAGGATCTATAAGATGTCTATTATCGAAAACGATGATCTTTCCTTTGATGAATTTGATGAAATTGACAATCCGGGCCCCGAAGTTACCGGATTTGACTATGTGGTAGAAGCGGCAGCATCTCGCCGTGACTTCCTAAAAGGCGGCTTGGCATTTGGCGCAACGGCTTTTGTTATGGGCGGCACAGCTCTAACCCCTGCGACTTCCAACGCTGCACATCATGCAATGGGCTTTAAACCAGTTGGTATCTCCACCGCAGATACAGTCACAGTGCCTGAAGGTTTTAAATGGCAGGTTGTCGCTCGTTGGGGGGACCCATTATGGTCAGATGCGGTTGACTTTGATCATACAACACGTGGTACTGCTGCAAGTCAGGCGCGTAGTTTCGGTGACAATAATGACGGCATGTCCCTTTTCCAACATGATGGTAAAGACATCCTTGTTGTAAATAACGAATACACAAACCGCAGCATCATGTATGGGAATCGCGAAAGCAAATTACCGGAAACTCAAGATGACATCTTGAAAGGTAAAAACGCACATGGCGTGTCAGTTGTGGAAATCATGCAAAATGGCGATGACTGGAAAATTGTAAAAGATTCTAAATATAATCGCCGTATCACCGCCGATTCCCCTATGGAAATCACAGGGCCTGCACGCGGTCATGACCTCTTGAAAACCAAAGCAGATCCAACAGGAACCAAATCACTTGGTACATGGAACAACTGTGGTAATGGTCGCACACCTTGGGGCACATATTTGGCATGCGAAGAAAACTTCAACGGCTATTTCTCCAGTAGTGATGAAAACTATGAACGTAGCGCCGAAATGAAGCGTTACGGTGTTAAAAGTAAAGATTGGGGTTATGCCTGGGCGAAACAAGATGAGCGTTTCGACATTTCCAAGAACCCGAATGAGCCTAACCGTGCAGGTTACATCGTTGAGATCGATCCATTTGATCCATCCTCTACCCCAAAGAAACGTACTGCTCTAGGCCGCTTCAAACATGAAAACGCAGAGGTTGTTATTTCAAAAGATAACCATGTTGTCGTTTATCTTGGCGACGATGAGCGCGGCGAATTCTTATACAAATTTGTATCTAAGAACAAATATTCTAAAGGTGGCAATAACTCAGACCTGTTGGAAGAAGGCCAACTATATGTCGCTAAATTCGCTGACGATTTCACAGGTCAATGGGTTGCCTTAACACCAGAAGCAACTGGCATGACCGAAGCAGAAATCGCAATCAACACACGTATCGCAGCTTCCAAAGTTGGTGCAACAACAATGGATCGCCCGGAATGGGTGGCAGCAAACCCACTTAAAGCAGAAGCTTTCTGTTGCCTCACCAATAACAAAAACCGTGGTGTTAAACCAAATGCAGGTGGTGATGAAACACCGGTTGGTGGTCCAAACCCGCGCGCAAAAAACAACTATGGTCAAATTGTTCGTTGGGAACCAATTTCTGGTAACCATGCAGATGCGGACTTTAAATGGACATTATTTGCCATCGCTGGCAACCCAACCGTTCATTCAGATGCATATGCAGGGTCTAAAAACATCACATCTGAAAATATGTTTAATTCCCCAGATGGTTTGACATTTGACAGCCAAGGCAAACTTTGGATCCAAACAGATGGCAAATACAGTAACAAGGACGACTTTGCTGGCATGGGTAACAACCAAATGTTGGTAGGTAACCCTGAAACAGGTGAAATCCAACGTTTCATGGTTGGTCCAAAAGAATGCGAAGTAACAGGTGCAACCTGGAGTGCTGATAAATCTACAATGTTTGTTGGCATCCAACATCCTGGTGAAAAAGGTGATAGCCATTTCCCAGAAGGTGGTAATGCTGTGCCGCGTTCAGCAGTCATTGCGATTCGTCGTGAAGATGGCAAAGCCTTCGGATAAGAATACCTGCTAGTTTCCAGCACATTAATAGTCGCTAGAAACACAATGAAGCTCCCACCTTCTATAAAATGAAGGGGGAGCTTTTATTTTGTCTTGCAATCGAATTTAACTTGTCTATACAACTAAATTATATCGCATGTTTACAAAGGTTCATCTTATGACTGTCAATTCTATCTTTGCCGAAACAATTTTGCTCTCAGACGGTTGGGCAAAAAATGTCACGCTATCATGGGATCAAAATGGCGTCATAACCTCAATAGATAAAGAAACTAGTAAGGTTTCTAAAAGCACAGCAGCTGGTCCGGTTATTCCAGCCATGCATAATCTGCACTCACATGCTTTTCAACGTGCCATGGCGGGCTTAAGTGAACGTCGAGAAAAAGGAAAAGAGTCTTTCTGGAGTTGGCGTGAGATCATGTATAGCTTTTTAGCTAGAATCACCGCTGAGGACGTTCAAGCTATTGCAGCACAGCTTTATCTTGAATGTTTAAAATATGGCTATGCAAGTGTGGGAGAATTTCATTACCTGCATCATGCCATAGGTGGAAAACATTATGATAATCTTGCCGAACATAGCCATCAAATTGTAAATGCGGCTAAATCAACCGGAATTGCCCTGACCCATCTGCCTGTTCTTTACGCCTATGCAGGTTTTGACGAAAATGACTTAGCTCCGGCGCAGGCGCGCTTTAAAACAGACCCAGAGATGATTATGAAGATCATCATGGAAACAGAAAAGGCAGCAACACAAGAAGAATATAGATATAATACCCATGTGGGTGTTGCCCCTCATAGCTTGCGCGCAGTCAGCACATCTATGCTGAAAGATATGCAAAATATGCTGCATCAACATAATCCAAACGCGCCAATTCATATCCATATCGCTGAACAAATGAAGGAAGTGAATGATTGTATTTCTTCTAAAGGTAAGCGGCCTGTTGAATTGCTATATGATCAACTACCTGTCGATGAACGTTGGTGCTTAATCCATGCCACTCATCTAACCGATCAGGAAGTCACCCACATCGCAAGAAGTAAGGCCGTTGCGGGCATCTGCCCAACCACAGAAGGTAATCTTGGTGATGGTATTTATCCGATGGTCGATTTTCTCGAGCAAGATGGGCGTTACGGAGTTGGCAGCGATAGCCATGTAAGCCGTTCTCCTGTTGAAGAAATTCGGCTCCTTGAATATGGACAACGCTTGATACATCAAGCACGTACCGTTTGTGCCGATGAGAACACCGCTTCTGTTGGACGCAAACTATGGTGTGAATCTGCACAGGGTGGAGCACAAGCTTTAGCTCTAAACTCTGGTGAGTTAGCAGTTGGAAAACGTGCGGACTTCCTCGTTCTTAATGATCAAAAACCTGATCTATACGAGTTGGAGAGTGATACCATTCTGGATGCCTTCATCTTTAACGGAAATGAAAACCTCGTCCGCGATACCTTCGTTGCGGGACGACAGTTGATTAAGAATGGACAACATGCAAGCGAAGAAAAAATCACTCAAAATTTCCTTCGCACGTTAAAAAAGTTGAAATCTAACTAACTGTAAAATCAGCTAAGTTATTGTATGGGTGCAATAAAATATGGTCAGCATAATTGACTAACATCTGCTTTGCGGTGATCCTTTCCACATCAAATTGATGCATTAAGGACAGCTAAAAGGAGACAAATGATGGCTATTGATTTCAGCAGTTTTACAAATGTTGCGTTGTTACCATTGGCGAATTTTGTCTTCGTCGCCTCTGTCACACCGGGTCCAAATAATCTGATGCTTGCGGCATCTGGGTTAAACTTTGGTTTACAACGCACAGTTCCCCATGCAGCAGGTGTTGCACTTGGATTTTTATTCATGGTGTTGATGGCATGCATGGGATTAGGGCAGCTTTTTACTATTTTCCCATTGTTGCAAAGCATCCTGACCTATGCAGGTAGCGCCTATTTACTCTATCTTGCCTATCGTATCGGAACAGCCGCAGGTGTGGGTAAATTAGAAAGTAAAGCAAAACCGCTTACCTTCATTGAAGCCGCCCTATTCCAATGGATTAATCCAAAAGCATGGATGATGGCGGTTACTTTTTCTTCTGCATTTGGGTTACAATCGGACAATCTAGCCAATGACGCAGCTGTAACTTTACTGATTGTATTATTCTTTGGCGTACCTTGCATCTTGATCTGGACAAGTTTCGGTTCAGCATTACGTCGCTGGATGAAAGATGAAAAACATTTACGTATTTTCAACTATATCATGGCGACCTTAATTGTTGCGACAGTACCTTTTATGTTGATGGGATAATGAAAAGATATGCCTGAAGAATTAAACCTTACACTCATTCTGGCAGCCTCAGTTATCGCCGCGGCAAGCCCCGGCCCTGCCACACTTGCCATTGCTAATGCATCAATGAGTTCAGGTCGTAAATCCGGATTAGCGCTTGCCTTTGGTATTTCAACAGGTTCCTTAACCTGGGCATTTTCAGCAGCACTTGGATTGGGCGCCTTAATGCATGCTAATGCCTGGGCTTTTGATATCGCAAGATATGTGGGGGCAAGTTATCTATTATATCTTGCCTATAAATCTGCACGATCTGCTATATCGCCCTCAAAGGCGTTTGAAACTAGTAACAAATATATTTTGCCGAAAAAAGCCTATGCCAAAGGATTGGCTATTCATTTAACAAATCCAAAAGCCGTGTTATTTTTTGGCTCCCTTTTTTCAATCGGCTTACCTGCAAATCCGTCAATTGAAACAATTTTGATTGTAATTGGTGCAGTATGCACACAAGGGTTTGCCATCTTCATCACCTATGCCTTATTGTTTTCGAGCAAACCGATGGTACTTACCTATAACAAACTGAAAAGATGGTTTGAGGCCTTTTTTGCCCTTGCATTTGGTGCCGCGGGGACAAAAATTCTTTCAAGTTCAATTGAATAAGATCACTAACTTACTTTGGCATTGGTGGAACAAGCAAAGCTGGATCGATACGATTTTCAAACCAGTTTATCCGCCAATCCAGATGCGCCCCTGTCACACGACCCGTCGCGCCGATATCTGCGATCAACTCACCTTGTTTTACAAATTGCCCTTCTTTCACATGGATTTTGCTGAGATGTAAAAACGCAGACATCAAACCTGCCCCATGATCCAGAAATAACGTGCCTCCGGAAAAATACATATCATCATGAACAAGGCGAATAATACCAGATGCAGGTGCAACCACAGGTGATCCTGTTGGTAAGGCTATATCAATGCCATAATGTGGCTGACGAGGTTGACCATTTAAGATACGTTGAGATCCATAGATACCTGAAATGGGCCCAACGGAAGGCCAAATAAAATCTTCTAAATACCAATTTTCATTAGTAATATTGGCACGTGCCTCACCTATTTGACGGTTATCATCACGAATGCGTACCATAATTTCTTCAGGTGGTGAGACCTGATTGCTGGGCAAACCATCAATCCGTTGAATATTATAGTCTCTTTGTTCAATCGCCATTGGAACGGTTTCCGAACTACCATCAGCATAGGTGATCGTTAGACTTTGACTTTCCGGTGCATCACGGTGAAATCCAAAAACAAACTGCCCCTCATCAGTCAATAGTAATTCATGATCTTGAAAAGTAACCTTCGCATCCTTCTCAGTCTGACCAATCACCATACCACCTTGAATAAACTTACCATCAAGCTTTGTTCGATCCGCTGCTTGCGTCGAAACAGATACAAAAAGCATCGCACCTGCAAAAATTGACGTTACGGCTTTAAAACAAGCTGTCTTGACGGTCATCTGTGATATCCTTTTTCTTTGCTTTCTTTAAAGTTTCTTTTTCTTCTACAGCCTCAATTGGCTTTTCTTTCTTTTTACGTTTCTTCACATCCGGCTGACGTACAGCTTCCATTGCTTGAGTAAAGCTTCCAACACCTAACACTGCATCTGCATGCCCATCTGCAAATTGCACTTTTACTGCTTCACCCGCTTCAACTGCTTTCACCGACGATAATAAACTGCCATCAGAGCGCTGAATAACAGCAAAGCCACGTTCCAAAACCTTTTTATGGCTTAAATTTTCTAGGCGAATTGCCAATTGATCCAAACGGCTTTTCTGTTTTTCTTGTAAACGCTCAAAACTTTGATCTAATCGATCCCCAAGGCGCATAGCCTCGAACCGATCAGATTTTCGAGATTGCAGAGCTTTTGTGGCTTGAATAAGGCGCTGATTAATCGAATTTAATTTATCAGTTTTGCTATCCAATAGCTGCGCGGGACTGCGCAAGCGGCCCGACAATTGGTCTAACTTATGTTGACTAGATTGTAGACGGGAACGCCAACCGATATCCAGCTTATCAGCCACATCATCCAGACGCTGAGTTACATTTTGTAATAACGCATCCGGCTTAGGAAGTCCTCTAGACAATCCTTCCAGATGGCGCATTTTCATATCCAAGCTTCTGTATTGAGCGGATAGAAGGCGACGTTCCAAATCCTTTACCGTCGCAAGTAAATCTACACGCACTGGCACAGCCATTTCTGCGGCCCCTGTCGGTGTAGGTGCGCGACGATCAGAGGCAAAATCGATTAAGGTCGTATCTGTTTCATGCCCTACCGCCGAAATAACAGGAATATCACTAGCTGCTGTGGCGCGTATAACGGCTTCCTCGTTAAAACTCCATAAATCTTCAAGGGAACCACCACCACGTGCGACAATTAATAAATCAGGACGCGGTACATCACCATCTATACTTATTTGATTAAACCCATCAATCGCAGCTGCAATCTTTTCCGCAGCTCCATCCCCTTGTACCACTACTGGCCATAACAACACATGACGTGGAAAACGATCTTGCAGACGATGTAAGATATCACGAATAACAGCACCTGTCGGGGAAGTCACAATACCGATAACTTCTGGTAAATACGGGATTTCTTTCTTTCGATCTGGATCAAACAAACCTTCAGCAGCAAGCTTTTTCTTACGCTCTTCTAATAACTTTAAAAGTGCGCCCTCACCCGCCATTTCCATGGTTTCAATGACGATCTGATATTTTGATCGGCCGGGATAAGTGGTTAATTTACCTGTTGCGACAACTTCAAGCCCATCTTCGGGTTGCACCGCCAAGCGGCTGGCATTGCCTTTCCAGCAAATCGCATCCATGACCGCGCCTGCATCTTTTAGGGCCATATACATATGGCCGGATGCCGCCCGCTTAAAGCCAGAAATTTCACCACGGACACGCACATGGGAAAAGGCGCCTTCCACTGTTCTTTTCAGCTCAAAACTTAATTCTGTGACCGAAAATTCAGGCACATTGGAAACAGGTTTAGCGGCGGGTTTTGAAAAAAGATCACTCATGTCACCCAGTCTAAAGTGATCCCCCTTTCTCGCCAAGCGAAAAGGGTTGTTAAATCATGGTCAAATCGCGACTCACATGTTAAAGAAAGCTGCAAATAATTTTAGCGCCTTATCCTTTTGGGAGTCTTTGATACATGAAAATCTTGATGGTTGGTTCCGGTGGTCGTGAACATGCACTTTGTTGGGCAATTTCCAAATCCGAAAAATGTGACAAACTTTACTGTGCACCCGGCAATGCAGGTATCGAAGATGTGGCAGAATGCGTCGCCATCAAAGCCGAAGACGTAGATGGAATCGTCAATTTTTCGAAAGAAAATGCTATTGATTTGGTTGTTATTGGACCGGAAGCTCCGTTAGTACTTGGCCTTGCAGATAAATTGCACGATGCGGGCATTTTGGCTTTTGGACCAAGCGCGAAAGCCGCAGAGCTTGAAGGTTCAAAAGGCTTTATGAAAGATATCTGTGCCAAATATGGTATTGATACCGCCGCCTATGCACGTTTCACCAATCCAGAAGACGCAAAAGCCTATATCCAAGAACAAGGTGCCCCTATCGTTGTAAAGACAGACGGCCTTGCAGCTGGCAAAGGTGTAACCGTTGCCATGACATTGGAGGAAGCCTTACAAGCAGTGGATGATACCATGACAGGTGGTGTCTTTGGTGATGCAGGTTCCGAAATCGTTGTTGAAGAATTTATGGAAGGTGAAGAACTTTCCTTCTTTGCGTTATGTGATGGTAAAAATACGTTGGCACTGGCTTCTGCCCAGGATCACAAAGCTGTCTTTGATGGTGACAAAGGTCCAAATACAGGTGGTATGGGGGCATATTCCCCGGCACCTGTTGCAACTGCTGAGATCGAAGCGGAAGTGATGGCAAAAGTTATCCAACCTTTGGCAAACGGATTAGCTGCAGAGGGTCGACCTTATATTGGCGTTATTTTCGCTGGATTGATGATCACTAAAACAGGTGTCCGTGTTATTGAATTTAATGCACGCTTTGGTGACCCTGAATGTCAGGTTTTGATGATGCGCCTTAAATCTGATCTTGTGCCGGTTCTGGAAGCTGCGGCAAAAGGTGAATTAAAAGGGCATGAACTTGATTGGCATGATATGACAGCCTTAAATGTTGTGTTGGCAGCCAATGGCTATCCCGGTTCTTATGAGAAAAACACCGTCATTAAAAATCTGGATATCGCTGCGAATAATGAGGCTACAACCATCTTCCATGCAGGCACTGCGAAATCTGAGGCAGGTGAAATCCTTGCAACAGGTGGTCGTGTGTTAAACGTAGTTGGCCGTGGAAACACTGTTAAAGAAGCACAAACTATTGCCTATGAAGCCGTTGATAAAGTTGATTGGGATAATGGTTTCTGTCGTCGCGATATCGGCTGGCGTGCTGTGGCCCGTGAAGAAGCTTAGAGCTTTCCATTAATAATGATCGCTTAAATTATGAATGCTTTTGTTGAAACTTTAAGAAATTTTGGTGCGATTGAGTTGCTTTTCTTCTTAGGAAGTCTGGTTTTTATCTCGTTGCTCTTGAAAGGTTCAGGCAAATGGACCAAATGGCATCGTAGAAAAGTGAAACAAAACGAAGTGAGCTATAAGGACCCAGACAATCTTCCAGATTGGCGCACGACCATTTGGCGCACAAGACTTCAAATAATCTTTTCGGCAATTGCAATCATTGGCTTTACCTTTATTGCAATCATGCATAGCATCTAACCAATTCAAATTAATAATCATAATCTTTCCTTTAAGGATCCATCCATGAGCCAAAACCAAGACATCGCAAATATCCTTGATGACATGTTGAAAAAAGCGAAAGCTAAAGGTGCAGATGCAGCAGATGCAGTTGCAGCAACTGCCATTTCGCTTAGCCATGAACAACGCCTTGGTAAAATGGAAAGTCTAGAGCGATCAGAGGCTCATGATCTTGGCCTTCGCGTCATTATTGGTAAAAGCCAAGCCATCGTTTCTTCCAATGACTGGAAGGAAAAAGCTTTGGATGAATTAGTGGACCGTGCGATTTCCATGGCGAAAACTGTCCCGGAAGATCCTTATATCGGCTTGGCTGATCCGGACATGTTATTCACGGGAGATGTGCCGGATTATGAAACTTTTGACCCCGAAGAACCATCAGCGGAAACCTTGGTAGAACGTGCAAAAACCTGTGAAAATGCAGCATTGGCTGTTGAAGGTGTAACCAATTCCGAAGGTGCCTCTGCAAGCTGGTCTTCTGCCGATATCTTTATGGCAGCAAGTAACGGTTTTTCCGCAGGTTTTAAAAGTTCCAGCAGCTCTGTTGGTGTATCCGTCATTGCCGGTGAAGGCACAGGTATGGAAACCGATTATGATTATTCTTCAAAGGTTTGGGGAAGTGATCTGGCCGACCCAGCCGAAGTTGGTAAATCTGCCGGGGATCGTGCAATTAAGAAGCTCAATCCACGTAAAGGCCCAACTATCCAAGCACCCGTTATTTTCGACACACGCGTTTCCATGCGCATGGTGGGAAGCTTGCTTGGTGCGATTAATGGGTCCTCCATCGCCCGTGGTACAAGCTTCTTAAAAGACAGTCTGAACACGCAAGTGATGAATAAAGCTATCACCTTGAAAGAAGACCCGCATCGCTTACGTGGCTATGGATCAAAAGCATTTGATGCAGAAGGCCTACCGACCAATCAGAAAAACATCGTTGATGAAGGTATGCTAACGACTTGGATCATGGATTTACGCACAGCCCGTCAATTGGGTATGGAATCCACAGGAAATGCCAGCCGCGGTGCGGCTTCTGCCCCATCACCATCTACAACAAATACCTATATCGAAGCAGGCGAGCTTTCCCCGGAAGAATTGATCAAGGATATCAAATCCGGCTTCTATGTGACCAGCATTATGGGACATGGCGCTAATATGATCACAGGTGATTACAGCCAAGGTGCCGCTGGTTTCTGGATTGAAGATGGCGAAATCGTCTATCCGGTGAATGAGATGACTATCGCAGGTAATCTAAAAGACATGTTCCTTGAAATGACCCCAGCCAATAATCTGACCTTCCGTTATGGTACTGATGCCCCGACCCTTCGCATTGAAGGCATGACCATCGCGGGTGCGTAAACTAATGAAGCATAGTTTATATTCATTTGTTGCTATTTTCAGTCTTATAGGTTTGACAGCATGTACACCGCCAAACACTAAGATGGTGGCATCTGAAATGAATGGAGGTTTCTTTGGTACATTAACACCAACCTCTGGCCCAAGCATTTGCAAGGAAGCTGTTGTCGAGTTGGAAGTGAACGAAGGATATTTCGAAGGCACAGTTAAAAGAGGAACACCTGATATGGTGTCCATTACACCGATTGTACATTTCTCCGGTTATATCTTTACAGATGGTAAGTTAAAGGTTCTAGTCCATCCAAGATCTCAAGTTCGAGGAGAAGCGAAAGCGCAACTTGAAAATAACGTCATTACAGGTACTTGGAGTGATGAATATGATTGCAGGGGTGATTTAGAACTCACCTTAAAATCATCATAAAGAAAAGCTGCTTCTATTTGAAGCAGCTTTTTTATAATCAACCATCTTCATAAGCATTTATTTTTTCAAAGTAATTTCGCCCAAAATTGCGAAAACCTATGGCTAAAAACAGCGCCACATAGGCAACATAAATACCAAAAGTTAAGCCTACAAATTTGGCGTAATTGATATTATCAATTGCGACGCTACATAATAAAAAATTAAGTCCAATTAGAATGCCGCCCCATAAAATATCTGCCTGCATCCGACTGGTATTCAATCTTCGGGCGATATAATCGCGAACTTTTGCTTTGTGACGATTCATAACAAATCCCCCTCTCTAGCAGCCTATCCATATCTATTTTTGCAACCATTTAAAATTGATACTATCATAAATCACTACTTATGATAATCATTATTTTTCAAATAAAATCAAAGATTGAGTTAAATTTCTTAATTCAATCTTCGTATGTATCTATTCTTTCGATGTAATCTCTACCATAAATGCTAAATCCAATGATAAAAATCACAAATAAATAGAATACATAAAAGCCCAACCCTAAGAACAAAAGCCTTGAGATTTCCATATTAGCCAGACCAATCCCGTATATAAGTAGCAAATTCATGCTAACAATAAAAAATCCCCATAAAATATCGGCTTTGAATCTACTTACGTTGAGCTTACAAGCGATTTTGTCACGAACTTTTGCACTTAAACGATGCACCCAATTCTCCCTACATTTGAGTAATCACCTCTATTATAAATTGATATTATAAAACTCATCTACCAAAAATTATTCTATTCCTTTCATTATACCCATTATATCTAATTTGAAGGGAGTTGAGATGAGTATTCTAAGACCTAATCTAGGGAAATTAATTAAGTTCTATTCACATTCAGATAAAGAACTTATCTTTGATATAAAAAAAGACATTGAGCTGGAATTTAAACATGCTGACGCGCTCCAAGGTTTATGTGAATATCCTTTGCCAATTCCATACTACAGAGCTTTTTGGTCCAGAGCTAAAAGGCATGTTTATGGTTATAAAGATTTAAACAAGGCGCTAAACGAGTTTTTCAAAGAATTTCCAAGTAGTTATAAAAAACGTGAACCCTATAATAGGGCCGCAAATCAATTCCTAAAATGGTACGATGAAAAACGACGTTGGAGAAATGAAGATTTTACCGAAGATAAAAGTAAATATACGTTCACTAGCTTCCATCTAGGTCAAGAAAATCCAATAAAATTAAAAAATGAGGATTTTCTTGCTATTAAACTAAATAATGAACAAAAAAAAATAATTTACTCATGCTTCAGCCCAAGAACCATGATCTCAAGTGAAGGTGCTAGAATTGCCTTGTGGATTATGCAAGAAGCATTTCCTAACGTCCCTGCAAATTCATTCCGGTTTTTTGATGTATTACACGCAAGATCTTATGGTTTAATAGATTACCAACTCATAGGTAACGAAAAACAACTATTATCATCTCGATATAAACTTATATTAAATGCTTACGAGATTGAAAGAAATAAACAATTAGAAAAAAGGGAGGCAGCATAAATGCGGCCTCCCAGAAGTTTTGTATATCTTAATTAGAAACTTAGTTATCTAAAGCTTCTACAGGCATTTGGATTTTGATATGAACATCTTCCAATTGATGATCGTCAACAGCAGCAGGTGCGCCCATCATCAAATCTTGCGCCATTTGGTTCATTGGGAAGGCAGTGACTTCGCGGATGTTTTCTGTGCCTGCCAACAACATCACGATACGGTCGATACCCGGTGCAGACCCACCATGCGGAGGGGCCCCCAATTTCAACGCGTTGATCATACCGCCAAAACGTTCGTCAACAACCTCTGGACCGTATCCAGCGATTTCAAACGCTTTATACATAACTTCCGGTAAATGGTTTCGGATCGCACCAGAAGACAGCTCAATACCGTTACACACGATGTCATACTGATATGCATTGATTGTAAGCGGGTCTTGGTTTTCCAACGCATCCATACCGCCTTGTGGCATAGAGAATGGGTTGTGGGAGAAGTCAACTTTACCCAATTTTTCGTCATATTCGAACATTGGGAAATCAACGATCCAGCAGAAATCAAATTTGTTTTCGTCGATCAATTCAAGATCGTTACCAAGCTTGGTACGAACGATACCAGCGAAATCAGCCGCATCTTTTTCTTTACCAGCGACGAAGAAGACAGCGTCGCCATCTTTTACGCCTGTGATTTCTTTGATCTTCTCTAGACGTGCTTCATCCAAGTTTTTCGCGATTGGACCAGCAGGACCTTCTTCCTTGAAGTTGATATAACCAAGGCCAGCTTGACCTTCAGACTGTGCCCAGCTGTTTAACTTATCAAAGAAACTACGTGGACGATCAGATACGTTAGGTGCCGGGATCGCTTTTACCACCATGCCTTTTTCAACAAGACCCGCGAAGACTTTAAAGTCAGAACCGGCAAATACGTCAGACACGTTTGTGATGATCAATGGGTTACGCAAGTCAGGCTTGTCGTTACCATATTTTTCCATGGATTCTTTGTAAGGAATACGTTTGAACGGCATTGGGCTTACTTCACGACCATCTGCAAATTCAACAAATAGGTCGTGTAAGACAGGTTCAATCGCCTCAAATACGTCTTCTTGTGTTACAAAGCTCATCTCAAAGTCGAGCTGATAAAACTCACCCGGAGAACGATCTGCACGTGCATCTTCATCACGGAAACAAGGTGCAATTTGGAAATAACGATCAAAGCCAGCCATCATCAACAATTGTTTGAACTGTTGAGGTGCCTGTGGCAACGCATAGAACTTACCAGGATGCAAACGGGATGGCACCAAGAAGTCACGCGCACCTTCCGGAGAAGAAGCAGTCAAAATCGGTGTTTGATATTCACGGAAACCTTGGTCGATCATACGACGACGTACGGAAGAAATAACTTCAGAACGCAAAATGATGTTCTTTTGCATATCTTCACGACGCAAATCCAAGAAACGGTTTTTCAAACGGATATCTTCTGGATAACCCGCATCTTTGTTTACAGGCATTGGAAGTTGATCTGCACGGGAAAGAACTTCTACTTTTTCTGCAACAACTTCGATTTCACCAGTTTCCATGTTTGGATTGATGGTTTCATCAGAACGTTTCAAAACCTTACCAGTTACACAAACGGTAGATTCGTTACTCAAACCTTCCAAGATAGGGAATACTTCATGAGAAGTATCCACCACGATTTGTGTCAAACCATAATGGTCGCGCAAGTCTACGAAAAGCAGATTACCGTGGTCACGCTTACGGTGAACCCAACCGGAAAGACGAACTTCTGCGTCTACGTCACTTTGACGCAACGCGCCGCAAGTATGCGTGCGATACTGATGCATGGAAATCTCCAACAATGCGATGCTTAAAATCTTATCAACGTTACCGAAGTGGCAACTTATTTTCTGCAACGGGAAAGACTATGTTTTACGCCATTTGTCAACCAAAATGACATAAATCCATCCCCTATTCGCCTTTATCTTGGACTCTTAATACAGACTCGTCTATTCACAAAGACATGACAATTACACCAATTACAGAATCCGACCCTTTATTGACCTTGTGTAACAAGCTTGCAGAGGCCGACTATATCACCGTAGACACTGAATTCCTGCGCGAAAAAACCTATTGGCCAAAGCTATGCCTGATACAGGTTGCCAGCACAGAAGTTGAAGCCGTTATCGACCCGCTTGCAGATGGGTTGGATATGGCGCCTTTCTATGATCTGATGCAAAAAGAGAGCATCTTGAAGGTTTTTCATGCGGCACGTCAGGATATGGAAATTTTCTTCCAGAAGATGAATTCCGTACCAAAGCCAATTTTTGACACACAAATTGCAGCAATGGTTTTAGGTCATGGTGACCAAGCTGGTTATGAGACTTTGGTAAATAAAGTTCTTAACCGTCAGGTGGATAAATCTGCACGTTTTACAGATTGGTCCATGCGTCCATTGAACCAAAAACAACTTTCTTATGCGCAAAGTGATGTCACACACCTACGCGATATATATGAGAAATTCGCGCAACAACTTGCTGAGATGAACAGAACCAGCTGGGTGGATGATGAAACTGCGTATTTGATGGATCCAGCCACCTACACGGTTATTCCCGAAGAATGCTGGCGTCGTATTAAATCTCGTGGCACAGAACCTCGCTTCCTAGGTGTTTTACGCGAAGTTGCAGCATGGCGAGAACGCGAAGCACAAGCCCGTGATATCCCCAAAAATCGTATCTTACGCGATGAAGCTTTATTGGATATCGCAGGCACAAAGCCCCAAGATGTCAAAGCCTTAAAGAAAATCCGCGGGGTTTCCGACGGTTTTGCTGACGGTAAGATGGGGAATGGTATCTTAAAGGCAATTGCAACAGCATTAGATTTGCCAGACGAAGATTTACCACGTCTGCCACGTCGTCCCCGCCTGCCCGATGGTATTGGGCCTCTAACTGATTTGTTGAAGGTATTATTGAAACGTCAAAGCGAGCGTCATTTAATCGCGGCACGTGTCGTGGCAACATCTGATGAATTGGAAAAACTAGCCTCTCAAGACGATCCTGATATTCCTGCCATGTCTGGATGGCGTTGGGAAGTCTTCGGCAAACGTGCAATGGAATTAAAAAGCGGTAAGCTTGCTATCACTGCCAAAGGGAAAGATATCGAAATCATCGAAATTGAGGATGATGAAGACTAATCCGGATTAAGAGAATATGAAAAAACCCTCCTTCAAGCTATTGAAGTTAATGTCAATTTCTTCCATTGCTTTAACAATGGGGGCTTTTTTTAATTCTGTTTCCGCTCAAACAGGCTTTCTACAAATCCCTGTGGATTGCGAGTTTAATAAAACCTGCTACATCCAGAAATATGCAGATGCTGTTAAAGGGCCGGATTATAAAGATTATAATTGTGGCACTTTGACCAATGACGATCACAAAGGCACCGATTTTCGACTAAATGATTATGTTCAACTAGAACAAGGGGTTGATGTTCTGGCTGCCGTAGATGGCAAAGTCATTGAAACACGTGATTATATGCCTGATGTAAATGCCAAACTTGTTGGCAAAGAAGCAGTATTTAACCGCGGTTACGGCAATATGATAGTGTTACAGCATAAGAATAATTATCGTACTGTTTATGCGCATCTGAAACGTAATAGCATCAAGGTAAAAATCGGCGATATTGTCAAAGCAGGTATGCCAATGGGACAAATAGGCTTAAGTGGCCTGACAGAATATCCGCATCTACATTTTGAAGTCCTGAAGGGTAACCAACGACTAGATCCTTTTACCGGTGACTCTGTAAAAACATCCTGCGGTCAAGGTGAAGATAAATCCCTTTGGGCTGTAGATTTACCATATAAGCCTGTACATCTGGTCGGCATTGGTATGTTTTCCAATCGCTTATCTATTCATGCGATGGAACATAAACTTTATGAAAATGCGCGTTTACGCCCTTCGGCAAAAGGAATGATTTTAAACGCCTTTATTGCTGGGGTTCGTCAAGGTGATAAAGTACATGTAAAAATTTATCACAATGATGCTGCTGAACCATTTTATGATCAAGAAGCCATTCGTGAAAAAGATCTGGCCTTTGAACTCATTTCCGCCGGACGTAAAAATAACGGTAAGAATTGGCCTAAAGGTACATATCGTGGCGAATTAACCTATAGTCGGATGATAGATGGAAAACCTACAATACTGATTAAGGAAAGTGCGAAAACAGAAATCAAATAACTTTCTGTCTCCTTATCTTTTCATCTATAAAACTGACACACCAGACATATGAATTTCATGATCTAAACCAAGACTTACTGCTAAATTTTCAAGGCGTTTCTCTACAATTTCACCCGCCATGTAAGACTTATGTGTAGGCCCGTTTAATATCAGTTTTTGCCCCTGAATACTTAAGTCATAATCTTTCAGATGTTTGGATACCCCGCCAGTTAACGCATATCCCAAACGCATTGCACAACCAGTCGCATTCGCGCGGTTGATATTACGTTTACTTAAAAGACGTTCAATCGTCTTTAATCCACGTGCTGCACCAATAACGGTTCCATAACGTGTTGCAACAGCCAGCGCCAAGAAAACACGTTCTTGATGTGTGACACCAACGATCGGAAAACGCATCACCCGGTTCAACGCATGATCCACACGATAATCCGGGTGTTCCAAACGACCGATTTCAGAAAGCAGGCATGCAGCTTCACGAATACGCTTTTCCCACGATTTATCATCAGATTCAAAGATAGGATTGATCCATTTAAACAATTTTTCGCCGTCTACCCGATCAAAACTTTGCGCCCATGGCATACGATGGCATGCCGCTAAAAGTGGATCTTCTTCCTGCATTTCCTCATTCAATTTATCAAACAAACACCCTTCCCGAACACCATTGGCTGAAAAGACAAGCTTGCTGGGCTTTGCATATCGAATTACACGCTGCATTAACAATGCTGCATAACGCAATGTTTCTACGCGCCTTGTGCTATCTTGATATCTTTTAGCAAGCTCTTTATCCCCCATAGCAAAGATATGATCGCAATATTCTTTCACATATTCCGCATTCATCTCATATCCATGTAAAACATGTAATGGATAATCAACTTCCTCCATATGTATTTTCGCGATAGCACGCCAAGCACCACCAACCACATAGAACTCTTTACCCTTCAACTCAGATAACCATTCCACTTTCTCAAGCATCGGATCAATTATGTTTATGAGCTTATTCTTTGAACTATTTAACTTGTCCGACATCCGAATAGGGCCAAGAGGTAACGTCTCAAATCGCCCCGTTTTAGATTTATTCAGCTCAACTAATTCAATACTGCCGCCGCCAAGATCCCCCATAAAGCCGTTTGCTTTAGGAATTCCAGAAACCACACCCAAGCCTGATAATCGTGCCTCTTCGTGGCCTGAGATGGTTTTAATTTCCAAGCCACTAAGCTCTTTCACCCGACGGGTAAATTCAGGGCCATTTTCCGCTTCTCTGACCGCAGCTGTAGCTAAAACAGTAATCTTGGAAACCTTCATACTACGGGCTATATCTGCGAAACGAGGCAATGCACTTAAGGCGCGTTCGACCCCATCTTCATGCAAACGTCCCGTTGCATCTAGGTCTCGTCCCAATCCACATAAAATCTTTTCGTTAAATACGGGGATGGGTGCACGCACACGCCCCTCATAAATCACTAATCGGATAGAATTTGACCCAATATCAACAACTGCGATTGGAGATGAATTATTTTCCTGGGTTTCTGCCCATAAGGGATGCTTGGTCATCCTGTTTCTTATTCCTTATGATACTCTTCAGAACCAACGTCTTCTATGAAGATTTTGACCCTCGCTGAGATTTCTTTTTATCTTTCTTCAAGGCCTTACCACGTCCAGATAGACTTGGATTAGTCATAAAGAAACGATGTGCATTGAAAGCTCCCTTTTTAAGCTCAGGACGGGTGTAGGAACCATCCGGTGCTAAGAACCAGCTTTGCTCTTCATCCGCAAGATTAGCATACATTACCTGATTTAAAATCTGTCTTTTCACTGTCGAGTTTAAAATAGGCACCATTGTTTCAACACGACGATTTAAATTTCGCGGCATCAAATCAGCAGAAGAAATATACACTTTTGCGTCTAGAGAAGGCATCTCCTTGCCATTGGCAAAACAGAATATCCGACTATGTTCCAAGAAACGACCAACAATACTACGTACATTAATATTTTCCGATAAACCGGGTACACCTGGGCGCAAACAACAAATACCACGAGCAATAATCTCAATATTCACCCCCGCTTGGCTAGCGCGGTATAAATCATCAATAATCTGATCATCTACCAAGCTATTCGCTTTCAACCAAATACCAGAAGGTTTACCTGCCTTTGCATTCTTAATTTCAGCTTCAATATTATCATGGATTTGATCACGCAATGTATGTGGTGCATAGCGTAATGCCTGCATGTCTTTAGGTTTTGCATATCCAGTAATAAAATTAAATAACGCTGCCGCATCATTGGCAAATACAGGATCGCAGGAAAACATGGATAAATCTGTATAAATCAATGCGGTAATCGGATGATAGTTACCTGTCCCAAAATGCACATAGGTACGGGTAGATTTGCCTTCACGACGCGTAACCATGGCAACTTTCGCATGGGTTTTGAGATCTACGAAACCATAAACAACATGCACGCCTGCGCGTTCTAAATCACGGGCCCATTTAATATTCGCAGCCTCATCAAAACGGGCTTTTAATTCCACCAAGGCCGTAACTTGCTTACCTGCATCCGCAGCTTCAATCAATGCCCGAACAATTGGAGAATCATTCGATGTACGATATAGGGTTTGCTTAATAGATAATACATTTGGGTCAGCTGCCGCTTGACGAATGAAACGCAGAACCACATCGAAACTTTCATACGGATGATGCACAATGAAATCTTTTGCACGAATGGCTGCAAAACAATCCCCGCCAAAATCAGCGATACGTTCAGGATGGCGTGGTTTATATGGTTCAAATAATAACTCATTCCGTTCTTTAACGATCATCTGACTAAAATCGGAAAGACCGAGTACCCCACCAAGCAAGAATACATCTTCATCCCGAACACCAAGTTCAGAAACAACAAATTCTTTGAGTTCCTCCGGCATGTCTGCCTCAATATTCAAACGGATCACATGCCCCCGACGACGCTGTCTCAACATGGATTCGAAGGTCAGCACTAAATCTTCCGCTTCCTCATCAATTTCCACATCGGAATCTCGAAGAATACGGAACATACCATTTCCGACCACGTCAAAATCAGGGAAGAGACGATCGAGGAATAAACCAATTAGTTGTTCCAAACGAATAAAGCGTGGATTACGTCCCGGAAGCTTGATAAAGCGTTTTTGGTTATGTGGCATCGGGATCAGGCTCTTCAGCTCCCAACCATCACTTGGTCGACGAAGTTGAATGGCCATCACAAGCCCTCTATTCGGGACAAATGGAAATGGATGAGCAGGATCCACAGCAATAGGCGTTAACGTCGGATAAACATGTTCTGAAAACCATTTATCAAGGAATTTCATATCCTCGTCAGTGACTTCATCATCTGCTAGAAGACTGATATTCTCTTCACGCAAGAGACCAAGTATGTCATGCAAAACAACTTGCTGTTCTTGCATCAATCGTCCAGCTTTTGCGGAAATAGCATTTAACTGTTCAAGCGGTGTTCGACCGTCAGAGCTTTGTGTCGTTACCCCTGCCGCAACCTGCCCTTTTAGACCGGCGACACGTACCATGAAAAACTCATCAAGGTTACTGGCTGAGATCGAAATAAAACGAAGACGTTCAAATAAAGGATGGCGCGTATTGGATGCTTCTTCCAACACACGGAAGTTAAAAGCGAGCCATGATAATTCACGATTGATAAATCGTGTCTTACTGGTTGCGTTTATCTCAGACAAATCCAGTACTTCATCCAAATGAATGTTATCATTACTTTCCTCATCTTGCATAGAAGTTGATCCAGTATGATTAGAAACTGTCGCCATCTGACTTTCCTTAATCCCAATAGTTTTTCCTGTTATTCAGGAAATGCGCGTAAATCCAACTCTGCAATTTTATAGAGTTGCGACCATCAGAACACAAATTACAATATTATGACGTAAAGTCTAGGCAGCTAGCTTATATCCGCGCTCTGCCTTGGACGCACCATCAATCGTAAACTTAAAAATTTGCTGCCATTCTTTTGCTAGATCCATTAAATCCTCGGCATTTCCCGACATTAATTCAAGCTCTGCTTCACTCACGACTACACTTTTTTCGCCTGCAAATATATGACCGGAATCAATTGCTAATTCGATTTCTGAATTTTTATATCTAAGTATACGTGCGGTACGCCAAATACGCGTCCGAAACACTTCGACAATCTTTTTATCATGTAAACTCTTAAGAGCTTGCCGAATATCTTGATTCTCAGTCTCTAAACCTAAATCAAGATTTGGTGAAGATATATCCCAATTAATCTCCACTCGTTTACTCATATTAGATGAGGGTAAGGCTAGTTTCGCTGTCTGTACCCATTTCCCGTATTCACGACGAATACGTAAAGATGACTTTTGCTTAACAAGTTCCCAATCGCTAGTGTCATAATAGCAAGCACGTAGACAGGCGCGTTTGGGCTTTTGAATTGAAATATCCCTTAAACCGGACCACTTGCGAAATCTTCTAAGATTCTCAGGCGTAAAATCCAGTTTCAACTCAATTTCAATTCCCATTATTGCTGTTCTTCCATACGATCCATAATTCTGGCGGCAAATGGAACGGTAAGCTTTCTTCTCTCTGCTAACGATTCTAAATCCATCAATGTTACGAATTTACGAACAGCTTCGAAACTACGCTCCATCCGGGGTAAAACATAAGTCAGAATTTCAGGTGAAAGCGTCAAATTACGATCTTGAAATTGCTTCATCATCAAAGCAGCCAACATATCCTCGTCTGGATAACGTAAGCCAACAGAAGGACAAGCACGTAAACGAGATGCTAAATCCTTCAACTCAATATTCCAATGCGCAGGTGCTTGTTTTGATGCTAACAATAATTTTTGGTTTGTTTCTTTTGCTAAGTTATAAAGATGGAACAAGCTATCTTCAGGGCAGTTTTCTGCATTATCAACAGCTAACCCATTACCATTTTCCAATAAAACAGGGACAATATCTGTTGTTAATTCTCGTCCATCTATATTATCAGCTTTAGAAGTTTCACACCAAATATGAAGCAAGTGGGTTTTGCCACTTCCACCGGGCCCATAAAGGCATAAGGCTGGCATTGGCCAATCAGGCCATTTATCCAACCATGCAATTGATTCTTCATTACATTCAGCCACCATAAAATCGTCGACTCCCAACGCAGTACGTACGGGGAATTCTATGGGAATTTGACGAGATGCAGTCATTTGAAATGCAGCCTATTTTTCTTGTTCTTCTTCGTTAGTCGATATGTCATCTGGATGTGTAATATGTGCATCCATATCTTGATAAAGAGGACTAGCCATATATTGCTGAATAGCAAATCTTGCAAGTACTCCTATCACCGCAGTTACGGGTACAGCAATCAAAATCCCAAGGAATCCAAATAGCGCCCCCCCTGCCATCAACGCAAAAATAATCCATACAGGGTGTAATCCCACACGATTACCGATAAGACGTGGTGTTAGAATATACCCTTCAATCACCTGACCTATTGCAAATACTATGGCAACAAAACCAACCATCGCCATGGTATCAAACTGTGCTAATGCGATTCCCATACCTAATGCGAATCCGATCAACATTCCAAAATAAGGAATAAAGGATACCAGACCAGTAAAAAAACCAACCAATAATCCAAAATCCAAACCTAGCAATGCCAAACCAACCGCATAGAAAATACCAAGGGATATGCAGACCATGCTTTGTCCACGAACAAAGCCACCAATAATAGTGTCCATATCACTGAATTGTTTGCGAATAATGGTCTGTTGTTTACGTGGCAACCAACTATCAATTTTCGCCACCATACGATCCCAGTCGCGCAAGAAATAAAAGGCAACGATCGGTGTTAACACCAAGAATGAAATAATATCTGTAACAACGTTAATGCCGCCGATAAAACGCGTAATAATACCGCCAACTGTTTTCATCAGATTGCCGGATGCTCCTAACGTCTTGCGAGAGAGATCTTCAATGGTTTCAATACCTAATGTGTCACGGCCATAGGCGATCAAAGGTACTGCTTTTTCCCAAATTGTATCAACATATCCCGGTAATCTTTGAAGGAAAGTTTGTAATTCACTTACCAATAAAGGTGTACCGATTGCAAAAAAGATAGCCAAAATAACAGTAAAAAAAATGGTAACAATAGTCGTGGATATGGTTCGTGAAAAACCATGTGCTTCCAACCAATCACATACCGGATCTAAAAAGTAGGCAATTGCCATGCCCGCGACGAATGGAACTAAAACCGACCCAAGTATCATGAGTAAGAAAACAAATACGGCAAGACTGCCTACCCAAAAAAAGGATTTTTGCGTTGTGGTCATCTGGTGATTTCCTATCTTATCAAAACTTAACGTTTTATAAGGCTCCAGCCCTGGACATCATCGTTAAAGGCTAAATTATAATTCATTTGCTTCAACGCGGACTGCAATGAATCTGTTCGACCACTATATTCAATCGATACATTTGCCTCATCTACATTGATATTTACGATTTTATATCGTTGTACCATGGTCATGCCATCCAGCATTGAACGAATTCTCAACCATTCATTCAAATTCGCCAAAGGAATATTCATCAACAAACTATTTCCCTGAACATTTGGATCGATCAGGTTTGTTTCTTTCCACCTTTCCTGCAGAGAGGAATAAACCACATCAATTGCTTCGTCGTAAAGTTTCGCATAAGGATTAGTAACTTCAGAAGAAGCATTGTCCATAGATCCAGTTTCCGAAATTCGCTCTATCGTCTCTGCAAAATCATAGATCGTGATATCGTCTGACCATCCTTCAGCAATAATAATATTACTTACAGACATGACAGGTGGTTGTCCGTTTGTAACATCAGCAATATCCGCAATAGTTAAAACAACACCTGTGGCCCCATACTTTGCCGCAATAGACATCAGCTTATCTTGGTCCAAAGCTAATGCATCATCAGATGTGATTTCACTGATATCAGAAATATCGCCCAAGGGTTGTTCAAGGGGAACTAAACCAGGGGACAGATTGCTATTAGCCCAGGCTAAACGCCATTCATTGCTATCTTCCCAAAGTTGATTATTACTACCTTGCGTCATAACAGGCAGCACTAAAAGCGGACGGCTGCGTGTCTCAGAAAAAGCAATACCTCTTTGTTTGAAAAAATTTCTCATTAAATCTGGACGAAAACCAATTTGTATATCTGCCACGTAAAGTCCCGCACCTTGCGACATACGCTCACTTGGAATGTCTGTTGTGTAAACCAGATTTTCCAATTCTTTATCACTAAGAGCTGGCATTTTTCCTTGTTGACGTACAGGCACCAACATCTGAACAAGCTCTTGAAAAGCCTGACGTTTTGCTTTTATGAGCGCTGACTTTTTAGCGGCTACTTCACTATCACCTTGTTCCTGAATAGTCAGGGTTGGCACAAGAAATAATGCATCATCAGCAAGAACTTGATGTTGGCTAGAATAACCAAGAAAAGCGGATACCAACATACTCCCGGATAGAGCTGCATATTTTAATTTCCGTTTCAATTGCTGCTTAGGCAAATGTAGCATTGAAATTTGCGGCATTTTCTGTATTTTCCCGGCTAAGAATTGTTTCACTTAATTACCATTAAGGTATTAATGCAGGTTCTGACTGATTCGTCAAAAGGCTATAAGAGATATATGGCATTTTATTGACGTTTTTCCAAATTGAACTTTTGCATTCTATCGAATTGAAAATAAAGGATACGCCCGTGAGTAACGCTGATAACGCTGAAGGAAAAAATGGCCTCACCTACAAAGATGCAGGTGTTGACATTGATGCAGGTAACTCTCTTGTTGATCGCATCAAGCCTTATGCAAAATCCACCCGTCGTAGCGGCGCTGATTCTTCCCTCGGTGGTTTTGGTGGTTTCTTTGACCCAAAAGCAGCTGGTTATAAAGACCCTTTGATGGTAGCAGCAACAGACGGTGTTGGCACAAAACTAAAAATTGCTTTAGAAACAGGTAAACATGACACTGTCGGTATCGATCTTGTCGCCATGTGCGTAAACGATCTTGTTGTGCAAGGTGCAGAACCTCTTACATTCTTGGATTACTTTGCATGTGGAGCCTTAGATGTAGATGTTGCAGCAGATGTTGTAAAAGGTATTGCCGATGGTTGCCTACAAGCGGGTGCAGCTTTGATTGGTGGCGAGACAGCTGAAATGCCGGGTATGTATAAGTCTGGTGATTATGATCTCGCTGGTTTTTCAGTGGGTGCCGTTGAACGCGATGAGGTGATTGATGGCAGCAAACTGGCTGCTGGCGATGTTTTAATCGGTCTTCCTTCTTCTGGTGTGCATTCCAATGGCTTCTCTTTGGTGCGCAAAATCCTGGAAGTGAATGGTCTAGATTTTAAAGATCCTTGTCCGTTTGATGCTGATAAATCTATCGGCGAGGCTTTATTAGAACCAACTCGTATTTATGTGAAGGCATGCTTGGCAGCTATTAAAGCGGGCGGTGTAAATGCACTTTGTCACGTTACAGGTGGTGGTTTCTATGAAAACCTACCTCGTGTTTATGGTGATGAATTGGCTGCACGCGTAGATCGTACCGCGTGGGATGCACCAAAGGTGTTTGATTGGCTGGCTGAAGCTGGCAATATTACTGCAGAAGAAATGCATTTAACCTTCAACTGCGGTATTGGCATGATCCTGTTTGTAGCTGCGGATAAAGTCGATGCAGTGGAAACTGCGCTGAAATCTGAAGGTGAAACGCCGATCCGCATGGGTGAAGTTATCCAACGTGGCGACGGTCCAGCTGTGATCATTGATGGGTTGAACTAATGACCAAGCTGAAAGTCGCCGTCGCAATTTCTGGTGGCGGCTCCAACCTTCAAGCAATTATTGATGCTTGTTCAAATCCGGATTATCCAGTTGAAATTACAGCTGTAATTTCAAATAAAGCTGATGCTTATGGACTAGAACGTGCAAAACAGGCAGATATTGCAACAAAAGTTATTTCACATAAGGATTATCCTGACCGTGAAAGCTTTGATGCAGACTTACATCAGGCAATACTAGGTTCTGGTGCAGAATTCGTTGTGCTTGCGGGCTTTATGCGAATTTTAACAGATGAGTTCATCAATAAATGGCATGATAAGATGATTAATATTCATCCATCCATGTTACCAAAATTTCGTGGTCTGGACACACATGCACGTGCAATCGAAGCAGGTGAAAGTCATCATGGTGCCACGGTTCACTATGTGCGCGCAGAATTAGATACTGGGCCTCTTATCCTGCAATGTTCAGAAAAAATCCTTGAGAACGATACCGCTTCTGAATTGGCAGCACGTGTTTTAGTGAAGGAACATCAAATTTATCCTCTTGCATTACGCTGGATTGCAGAAGGTAAAGTTAGCATCAAAGATGGTGATGCTTATGTAAATGAGATTAAAGGTCCAATTTTGCTGGACGAAGCACATAAAATCTCTTAAAAAATGTGTAGTTATAAAAATTCTAAACTCTGCTAGGGATGAAGATTATGGATCAAATGGAACATCTAGAAGCATCACGTGATCATGTTGAAACATGGAATAACCTAACAAAACTATTTGTTTGGGGTTCTGTTGCTATCGCACTTGCTTTGGCTGTTATGGGTTTGACTTTGGTTTAAGATATACCCCAAAAATACAGTTTTGAACGGCATCTAATTTTAGATGCCGTTTTTTATTTATGAGCTCTTAACCTGTTGCTTTCTGAGCCAAAGAAAACTCAAAAAACCAACCAACGCCATTATCCCTGTAAAAGTAAGCATTACGTTGTAGCTACTAACACGCCAAATCCAGGCACCAAAGAATGGGGAAAACGCAACCGTAGTCAAATAAGGCATCGCAGCAAGACCTGAAATTGCACCGAAATTTTTACGTCCCAAGATATCTCCAATCACCATTGGCCGTACGATACTCATGACGCCATAGCAGCCTCCCTGCAAGACTACAAAGAAAACCAACATGGATGGTACGCTTTCAGCCCCTAACAGAATGAAAGAGGCCATAAAAATACCAAAAAACGCGAATATCGTTATTTGTAATGCAGAAAGTTTCTTATCTGCAGCCATCATTGCTATACGACCTGCTACCTGCAACGGGCCAAGCATCGAAATGGTTAAAACAGCCGTATCGTGATTAATATTACGTTCATCCAAAATAGGTAATAGATGATTCACAATCATACCATGATTTAACGCGACAATCGCAAAAGTAAGGGCAATCACCCAAAAAAGCGGATTGGCCAATATCTGTTTCACTTTTGGTGGATCAGATATATCTTCGCCATGATGGGCGTGGATTCTATAATCCCTCATAATAGAAGACGTTGCTAACCATAAACATGGCACTGATATCAGTAAGATAAGCGTCGCAAAACAATAACAGGCAAATTGCCATCCACCAATGCTAACCAATGCGGAAATCGTAGAAAATGCAATCGTCCCTGCAAGGCCAGATATCAAGGTGATAACCGTAATTGTCTTTTTCGATTCTGCCCCTAAAAATGCGTTTAAAAACGCAAAACAGGCTTCATAAAGACAGCCTGCCATGGTGATTCCGATTAAAAACCAAACCAGATAAAACTGATAGATATCCTGAATTAAGCTTAACCCAGCTACAAGACATCCCATTGTCATAGCTGAACTAATCAGAAGTTTTCGTCCATGGCCTTTATCAATGATCTTGCCTGCAATTGGTGCCAGCACAGCAGAGGCAACTAACGCCAATGTCAAACCTGCCACAACATCTGTACGGGCCCAATCAAACTTCCTTTCCCATTCCAGCAACAGGGCTGGAAACAAATAAATTGATCCCGCCCATAAAAAAGTTTGCGCAATTGCAAAAAGATAAGCGGGGCGAGAAAGGAAGTTCAACATAACTTATCAGGCCGCCTTTTCTTCCCAAATCACCGGGAATGTGGATGCCGGTAAAGCATCACCAGACTTTAATTTACCTTCTAATTCTGGATAGGGTGGAGATGTCTCCCCTTGGCGATCCATATAATAAGCCCCAGCACCAAGCCAGCGGAAGGCAATCGCGCGACGGCGACCTTTTAACATGGCTGCTGTTGTGCCATGCAAGGTTCTGAAATCAAACAGGACCGCATCCCCCGGCTCACACGCCCATTCACGGATTTCATATTGATCTCTATTTCCATCAATATCAGGGATATGTTCTAGTTCAGATGCATCTTGAACATAAGCAGCGCCATCCAAGAATTTACGAGGGTAAAACAATTTACCCCAGCTATGGGACCCTGCCACAAACTGTACGGTCGCTTCTAATGGCACTGGGTCTAATGCAATCCAGACACTAACGGTTTGAGGACCATCAACACAGTAATAAGGCATATCATGATGCCACGGAGTTGCTTTCGCGGTTCCTGCTTCTTTAATTACTGCATGTTCATGAAAAAGTTGTGCTGTTTTAGACTTCATTGCTTTCGCAGCGATTTCCGCACAATCAGAATTTTGGATAAAGTCTTGATAAGGCTGGATACGTTCCCAGTTACAATAATCATCAAAGAATCGGCCCCCCTCACCTTCACGGATGCTATCCGTTGCAAATTCTCCAGGTGCATCAAGATTTTGAGCCACGCCTTCACGTAGAACGTCTACCCAATCCTTAAATGCGCCTTTCAAGCCCAGAACACCTTCTTTTTGAAAGGTTTCGATTTGCTCTTGTGATAATTTAAAGTCGCTCATTAAAACTTCCCGCCATATATGTATTTTCTTATGCGAAAGTTGTATCAGCAAATTCAATTCGTGAAAAAGAAAAAAGGCATATCCATTTCTGGATATGCCTTATTCCCAAAATTCTAGAATAGGGTTTTCCCTATTCTTCCAAATTCAAATCCAAGCAGGAATTAACCTACGATTTCAGAACCGGAGAAGAAGAATGCGATTTCTTCAGCAGCTGTTTCTGGTGCATCAGAACCGTGAACAGAGTTTGCTTCGATAGATTCAGCATACATCTTACGGATTGTGCCTTCGTCAGCATTTGCTGGGTTTGTTGCACCCATTACTTCGCGGTTTTTCGCGATAGCATCTTCACCTTCAAGAACTTGAACAACAACTGGACCAGATGTCATGAATGCAACCAAGTCGCCGAAGAATGCGCGCTCTTTGTGAACACCGTAGAATGTTTCAGCCATTGCTTGTGTCATGTGGATGCGTTTGGACGCAACAACACGAAGACCAGCTTCTTCCAATTTCGCTGTGATCGCGCCTGTCAAGTTACGACGAGTTGCATCTGGTTTAATGATAGAAAATGTACGTTGCAAAGCCATTTTATAAAGCCTCTGTCTCTTTTAAAAATCCGAGACGCGCCACCTGACGCGCGGTCCAAAAATTCGAAACGCGCTTGCAAGATACTGTAAGCGCGTCGGACGGCCTTATACATAGGATATGTGTTTCACGCAAGTCCTTTCGCATCGCAACAAGAAATTGTGATCAAACTGTCACATTCTACATCTTCTATCCTCTAAATAGTTGAAAGCATATTGATCCCTCTTTGCATTCCTGAAATCACATGGTAAAGCCCCGACATGCTTACTATTTCTGATCTTACTTATCGTATCGGCGGACGTATCTTAATTGAAGATGCGTCAGTCCAAATCCCTGATGGTCACCGTGTCGCACTTGTTGGACGTAACGGAACGGGAAAATCTACCCTGTTAAAACTGATTTCGGGCCAAATACAGTTGGATTCGGGTGATATCTCCGTTGGGAATCATCAAACGATAGGCCTACTTGCCCAAGAAGAACCAGAAGGTGATGATACACTTGTCGAGATAGTTTTGTCTGCAGATAAGGAACGAACCGCCCTTTTGACAGAATCGGAAACAGCGACAGATCCACAGCGTATTGCCGAGATTCATGAACGCCTAGCGGATATCGATGCGCATACAGCCCCTGCCCGCGCAGCTTCGATTCTCGCTGGCCTTGGTTTTTCAGAAGAAGATCAACAACGTAGCCTTGATACTTTCTCCGGTGGATGGCGGATGCGTGTAGCATTAGCCGCTATTCTTTTTTCCTCGCCAGATATTCTATTACTTGATGAGCCCACCAACCATTTGGATTTGGAAGCAGCGCTTTGGCTTGAAAATTATCTAATGGGTTATCCAAAGACCTTACTTATTGTTTCCCATGACCGGGATTTTCTAAATAAGGTTCCACAACATATCCTGCATTTGGACAACACACGTATGACCCTTTACACAGGGAATTATGATCAGTTTGAAAATGCACGTCGTGAAGCCATGGAGTTGCAAAAGGCAGCTGCAGCAAAACAAGCGGAACAGCGCGCCCATATGCAGGCTTTCGTTGACCGTTTCCGATATAAAGCGTCTAAAGCGCGTCAGGCTCAAAGCCGTTTAAAAATGCTGGAGAAAATGGAGCCTATTGCACAGATTAATGAAGATCGTGCGGTGACCTTTACACTCCCACAACCAGAGGAACTTCCGCCTCCGGTTCTTGCATTGGAAAATGTAGAAATTGGCTACGGTGAAAAAGTTATTCTGCGCAATTTGAACATGCGCCTTGATATGGATGATCGTGTGGCACTACTAGGTGCCAATGGTAATGGTAAAACAACCTTGTTGCGTTTCCTTGGTAATCGCCTTGAAACATTGGGTGGTGAATATCGTAAATCGAACAAACTGGAAGTTGGCTATTTCGCCCAAAATCAATTGGATGAGATGGATGGCAGCATAACGCCTATAACACTCATCCAAAACAATCGCCCTCAATGGAATGATCAACAGATTCGTACACATTTAGGTGGTTTTGGATTTGGCGAAGATAAAGTCAAAACGCGTATTGCAGACTTATCAGGTGGTGAAAAAGCAAGACTGGCGCTTTCCGTGATTTGTTTGTCGCAACCACATATTTTACTGCTTGATGAACCGACCAACCATTTGGATATGGATAGCCGCGCAGCCCTTATTCAGGCTATTGCAGCCTATAAAGGCGCGGTCATTCTTGTTAGCCATGATAGCTATCTGGTCAACGCTTGTGCAGATCGTTTGTGGCTGGTTGCCGACGGTACCTGCAAACGTTTTGAGGGCGATCTTGCAGAATATGAACAACTTCTTCTGGAACAACGTCGCGAAGAACGTCGTGCACAAAAGGCCACAAAACGTGCTGAAGCTGCAGAAGACAAACCTCTAGCCAATAAAAAAGATGATCGCAAGGCACGTGCGGAAGCACGCGCAGCAACAGCAGAATTACGCAAGAAGATTAAACAAATCGACACACGTCTTGATCATTTACGAAAAGACCTTGCAGAAATTCATGAAAAACTAGCAGATCCAAATGCCTATGATGGATCAACAGCAGATATGTTGGCTCTGTCACAAAAATCTGCAGCCCTTCAGTCAGAAATTGAGACGAAGGAAATGGAATGGTTGGAGTTATCTGAGGAATTAGAAGAAGCAATGTCCTAAATATAGGCTAAAACGGCTTTTAAGCTACGTTCCACTGTTTCTTCTTTTTCACCGACTGGTGCGACATAGTGAATAGCTTCACTTGCAGCCTTTTCACCAGCTCTTTTGCATAAAGCCCAAGTCGCTAAATATTGCGACGCCACACAACCACCAGAAGTCGCCACATTGTCTTTTGCAAAAAAGGGTTGATTTAAAACTTCAACACCAGCTTCAATTACCCATGGCTTGGTGGTTAAATCTGTACAGGCTGGTACATTCGTCAATAAACCGAGCTTTGCCAACATTAATGTGCCAGAACATTGCGCCCCAATTAGTTGTGTTTCGGGGTTCAAGGAAAGTCTGTTCATCACATCAGGATCTTGGGCAATATCACGCGTATAGATACCGCTACCAAACAAAACGATATCAGCTTCATTTGCATATTCTAATTGTTGTTGAGCTTCTATGGTCACACCATTCATAGAAGTAATATGAGTGCTAGGTGCAGTTATATTTACCTGCCATCCCTCACCTTTCATACGGTTGAGGATACCCAGCGCAATAAACGAATCCAGTTCGTTAAATCCATCAAATGTTAAAATGGAAACTTTCATAAATCTTCACTCCCTCAAAACAGGCTTCTATTTTAAAAGAGGAATTACGAAGATTTTAGGTCCAGTTTAAGGTAATTTCAGGGCCAGATTTTACGGCTTAAATACCTAACTCTCTTGCTTTTTTTCCGGTAAAGACAAGTACAACGCCAGCTGTGAGTGAAATCCCCATCATAATCCAGAAAACATGCCCTGCGACCGCTGTATCATACAACCAACTCGACACTGTCATAAATAGCCCAATAAGAATACCCATCGCCAAACCGTCATAAAAAGTTTGAGCCGAAGCCGTTAACTCATCTGGTACATGACGAGAAATATAGTTTGTGATTGAGAGATGGGTAGCCGCAAATGTAAAGGCATGCAGGACTTGTACAATAATCAAAACCACAGTGTCAGTTGTTGCCCCTAGCGTAAACCAACGAATAGTTCCACCTATAACCGCCAACCACAACAAACCACGCAAACCAACCTTTTTTAATAAGATGGCACCAAAAGCAAAAAGAATCACTTCTGCAGTCACCCCTTCCGCCCAAAGAAAACCAATCATATCACTTGATAAACCTGCATTTGCCCAATGCTGAGTCGCAATCGCATAAAGCGCACCATGACTAGATTGTAAAAGGGCCGCAGCCATCACAAACCCCATCAGACCCGGGATTTTAACCACATCGAATAAAGCAATACGCCGTCCCGCTTTTTGACGAGGACGTAAATCCGGTAAAGGCAAAACTGCAATGACAACAATCCCACCAAAAATCATAAGCAAGGTCGGGATATGATCAATGGATTTACCAGCTAAATATACGCCGGCAATACTGGATACGACGATAAAGGCAATCGATCCGAATAATCTGGCAGGGCCATAATTTAAGAAACCACGTCTCGCTGCGGTAATAGCCAATCCATCTATCATGGGAATCATGCTGGTTTGTAGTGGCCCGACAATGAACCAAACAATCAACATCGGCCAAAAACTATCGGTCTGGGCAAAAATCCAAAAACCGATAAGGTTGGTAATCGCAAGGAACAAAATCCAATATTTTCGATGACCTGTTGCATCCGCCAATGTACCTACGGCAAGCCCAAATACAACTTTACTGATGAAAGCAGAACTTAAAATCAGACCGACGTCGCCGTCGCTAATTCCATGGCTTTTCATCCATAAAGGTAGAAAGGGTAAAACGATCCCAAAGCAGGCAAAATGGGCGATAAAGAAACCAGAAAACACAAATTGTCCGCGGGTTTTAGAAATTTCAACGGTCATAAAAACAGATGCCAATCCATTATAAATATAGTTCAATTGCCCCACTCATCCTCTCTATACGCCAGAAAGGATTTCATTGAAAAGCAAAAACTTTATTGCGGAATCTATTTGGCTGTCTCGCTATTCATGCTATAGAAGTTTTTGGAATAAGGGCTGGAAACATAGAAATCTATGCTTTATACAGCTCGCCCAGTTTATAAATTAAGAGTTAACAATAAATATTCTGATAAGGGGAATGTAATGAAAACCTTCTTCCGTGCTGTCAGTGTTGCAGCTTTGGTATTCGGTATTCAAACAGCAAATGCTGAAGAGTTTAAACCAGCTGTCGTATTCGACATGGGTGGTAAGTTTGATAAATCCTTCAACGAAGGCGTTTATAACGGTGTGGAACGTTTCAAAACTGAAACAGGCGAGAAATATCGTGAGTTTGAAGTAACAAACGAAACACAACGTGAGCAAGCAATCCGTAAAATGGCACAACGTGGATCCAACCCAGTTCTAGGTATTGGTTTCGCGCAAGCTGATGCGATTTCCAAAGTTGCGG
This sequence comes from Curvivirga sp., assembly GCF_965219885.1. Lineage (NCBI taxonomy): Bacteria > Pseudomonadati > Pseudomonadota > Alphaproteobacteria > Rhodospirillales > Aestuariispiraceae > Curvivirga > Curvivirga sp. The sequence continues at coordinate 2,546,594 of NZ_CBDCOT010000009.1, read as the reverse complement.
CTGAATATCCTGATACAGATTTTGCCATCATTGACATGGTTGTTGATCAACCAAACGTACAATCTGTTGTATTTAAAGAACATGAAGGCTCTTTCCTTGTTGGTCTATTGGCTGCAATGAAGTCTGAAACAGGTAAAGTTGGTTTCATCGGTGGTATGGATATTCCATTGATCCGTCGTTTTGCTTGTGGTTTTGAACAAGGTGCAAAATTCGCAAACCCAAATATCGAAGTGATCCAAAACATGACAGGTACAACACCTGCTGCTTGGAACGATCCGGGTAAAGGTTCTGAATTGACACGCGCACAATTTGACCAAGGCGTTGACGTGGTATTCGCGGCAGCTGGTGGTACAGGTGTTGGTGTTCTTCAAACAGCTGCTGATGAAGGCAAATATTCCATCGGCGTTGATTCCAACCAAAACCATTTACACCCTGGTTCTGTATTAACATCTATGTTGAAACGCGTTGATGTTGCAGCTTACCAAGTTTTCAAATCCGCTAAAGAAGGTACATTTGAGCCTGGCTTTAACGTATATGGTTTGGCTGAAGGTGGTGTAGGCTGGTCTTTGGACGAACATAACAAAGATCTAATCACAGCAGAAATGAAAGAAGCGGCTGACTTGGCAGAAGCGGATATCATTGCTGGTGCAATCAATGTACATGACTATATGTCTGATAGTACTTGCACATACTAAGTCTGTGTTTCTAGCCATTTAGATGGCGGACATGTGTAACGGGGGCATTCGCCCCCGTTATTTTGTTAGAGTTTCACATAAAATAGTGGGAAAAGGCAATTTACTACCCCTCTATTTTTTTCTAACCTGTCCTTAATTGAACATTTGACAATCCTGACCAGTTGGTCAAGATTTCATATTTACGTCAAATCAAACGAAAATATTGGTCGGATCATAATACTTATGACAAATCAATCTTCCCCTTCTACAGTGGGTACAGCTATCGAATTAAATGGTATCAGCAAGGCTTTTGGGCCCGTGCAAGCCAATAGCGATGTGAACCTGTCTGTTCCCAAAGGCACCATCCACGGAATTATCGGTGAAAATGGTGCAGGTAAATCCACATTGATGAGTATCCTTTATGGCTTTTATGAAGCTGATAGCGGCGAAGTTTTTGTGAATGAGAAAAAAGTCAACATTCGTAATTCCAATGATGCAATTGCAACCGGCATTGGCATGGTTCATCAGCATTTCATGTTGGTTGATACTTTTTCCGTTCTTGAAAATGTAATGTTAGGTGCAGAATCCGGGGAAGTCTTAAAAGACAGTATTGAGAAGGCTGAAACGGAACTCACACGTCTTGAAAAAGAATATGGCCTTCATGTGCCAATGCATAGTTTGATTGAGGACCTTCCAGTTGGTCAGCAACAACGTGTGGAGATTCTGAAAGCACTTTATCGCGGTGCTGAAATCCTGATTTTGGACGAACCAACTGGCGTTTTAACACCTCAGGAAACAGATCAGTTATTTAAAATTCTTGAAGCCCTTCGGGATCAGGGCGTAACTGTTATTTTAATCACGCATAAGCTTCGCGAAATCATGGCAATCACTGATAATGTTTCCGTCATGCGTCACGGCACAATGGTTGCCCATCGCAAGACGTCTGAGACAGATCGTGAAGAATTGGCTGAGCTTATGGTGGGACGTAAAGTTCGTACAAAAGCCGATAAACAAAAAGCACAACCAAAAGAAACAAAGTTAAAGGTCGAAAACCTATCCGTCTTTGATCAGTTTAATGTTGCACGTGTCGATAACGTTTCTCTTGATCTTCGTGCTGGTGAAATTGTGGGTATTGCAGGTGTATCTGGCAACGGACAAAGCGAATTATTAGAAGCTTTATCCGGTATTGAGGCCGTTTCCAAAGGATCCTTTACACTTGGCGACATCACCATTGATGCGGATAATCCAAAAAATGCAAAGGAAATGCGCGACCTTGGCCTTGCACATGTTCCAGAAGATCGTTTGCATTTAGGTTTGGTTCCTTCTTTTTCCGCCCATGAATCCTCTATCCTTGGTTATCATCGTGATAAAGAATTTAACGGCCCAATCCTTTCCAAGGTTGGTAATATCGTAAATTATTGTGCACGTATTATGAACGATTTTGATGTACGTCCACAGGACCCAAGTTTGAAATCTGCCAATTTCTCTGGTGGTAATCAGCAAAAACTCATCTTAGCCCGCGAAATGGACCGCAATCCCCCTATTCTGCTTGTTGGGCAACCAACCCGTGGTGTGGATATCGGGGCGATTGAATTCATTCATCAACAAATCATTGCTATGCGGGATGCCGGATGTGCTGTTTTGCTCGTCTCTGTAGAACTTGAAGAGATCATGTCCCTGGCAGATCGTATCTTGGTAATGTTTGAAGGTCGCGTTGTTGGCGAAATCGAAGCTGACAAAGCGGATGAGAAGATTTTAGGTCTAATGATGGCAAATGCCCATAAGACATCTCCAGATGGGGAGATCACAGCATGAGTGATACAACCATGACAGAAGAAAAACCAAAAAAGAAAATCGGCATGGCGAAACCTCCTCTTCCAGCTTGGATGGATTATGGTGTCTTGCCTTTGGTGAATATTTTATTCGCCTTATTCATTTCAGGTATTATTATCTGGTTGATCGGTATTAACCCGTTTGAAGCCTTGGAATGGTTGATTATTGGCTCCTTAGGTGGGTCTTACGAGTTGGGTTATACCCTATACTATACGACAAACTTTATCTTTACAGGCCTTGCTGTTGCGATCGCTTTTCATGCGAATTTGTTCAATATTGGTGGTGAAGGACAAGCATATATCGGTGGTTTAGGCGTCGGTTTATTAATCCTTGCCGTTGATCAATATTTGCCATTTTGGATGATATTGCCATTGGCGATTATGGCAAGTGCTGCTTTTGGGGCTGCTTGGGCGTCCGTACCTGCATACTTACAAGCCTATCGCGGTAGTCATATTGTTATTACCACAATTATGTTCAACTTTATCGCCTCTGCCTTGATGACATATCTTCTGGTAGATGTGATGCGTGGCAAAGGTCAAATGTCACCAGAGTCACGTGAATTTGCCGAAGCTGGTCATCTACCATTCATGCATGAATTTATGGCGAATTTTGGTTTTGATCTGGCCTCCACCCCTTTGAACGTAACCTTCTTCTGGGCGTTAACCTGCTGTGTGTTCCTATGGTTATTTATCTGGCGCACACGCTGGGGTTATGAATTACGTAGTGTTGGTGCAAATGAACCCGCTGCCGTTTATGCGGGTGTGAACCCACGTCGTATTGTCATGATGGCAATGTTGATTTCCGGCGGTCTGGCTGGTTTTGTTGGTATGAACGAAATCATGGGCGTACATCATAAAATCTTGTTGAACTTTGTATCTGGTTACGGGTTCACTGGTATCGCGGTATCTCTTATGGGACGTAACCATCCTGTTGGTATTATCCTCGCGAGCTTGTTATTCGGTATTCTTTATCAAGGTGGGGCAGAACTTGCCTTTGAATATTCTGAATTTACACGTGAAATGGTTGTAACAATTCAAGGCCTGATCATCCTCTTCTGCGGAGCCTTGGCCTATATGACCAAACCATTTGTGGCGAATATTTATTACGCGATCACGTTATCGAAAAACGGTAAGGAGGCTTAATTATGGAACAGTCTATCGTTATTCTCCTTTCAGTTTTAGATGGCACATTACGTGTCTCTACCCCGCTCGTCTTATGTGCTATGGCAGGGCTCTTCTCTGAGAGATCAGGTACAGTAGATATCTCCCTTGAAGGGAAGCTACTATTTTCCGCTTTTGCAGCTGCCGCTGTTACTTATGTGACTGGTAGTCCTTGGGTTGGTTTGGTTGCTGCAATTGCGCTTTCTTTCAGCCTGTCAATGTTACACGGTTTTGCTTGCGTAACACATAACGGTAACCAAGTGGTGAGCGGTGTTGCGATTAATATTCTGGCATCTGGTTTAACAGTTGTTCTAGGCATTGCCTTCTTCCGTCAAGGTGGGCAAACACCAACGTTACCAAAAGATGCGCGTTTCACGCCGATTGAACTTCCTTTTGCAGAAGCTTTGGATTCTATCCCAGTCATTGGACAATTATATGCCCAAGTAATCAGTGGTCATAATATACTGGTTTATCTAGCTTTCTTATTGGTTCCAGTTACAAGTTGGATTGTATTTAAAACACGTTTTGGCCTGCGCCTTCGTGCCGTTGGTGAAAACCCAAAAGCCGTTGATACTGCAGGTATTGGTGTACGTGCGATGCGTTATAAAGCCTTGGCGGTGAATGGCGTTTTATGTGGTATCGCAGGTGCATACCTATCTACGGCCCAGAACGCGGCATTCGTGCGTGAAATGTCCGCAGGACAAGGTTATATCGCTTTGGCTGCGCTAATCTTTGGTAAGTGGCGTCCAAAAACAGCCATGCTTGCTTGTTTAATGTTTGGTCTATTGGATGCCATTGCGATCCGTCTACAGGGTGTCGTTATCCCGGGAACGGAAACAGAAGTCCCTGTAACTCTCATTCAAGCATTACCTTATATCTTAACCGTTATTCTTTTGGCCGGCTTTATTGGCAAAGCCATTCCGCCAAAAGCAATCGGTATCCCTTATGTGAAGGAACGCTAAGATGTCTAAAGACGATCTTCAAAAAGCTGCAGCAGAAGCAATGGAAAAAGCCTATGCCCCCTATTCCAATTTTCAGGTAGGGTCAGCAATTTTAGCCGAAAACGGCAAAATTTATTCTGGTTGTAACGTCGAAAACGCAGCTTACCCACAAGGCAACTGTGCCGAAGCCAGCGCAATTGCCGCAATGGTAATGGATGGCCAGACGGCAATTCGTGAAATTGCTGTCATCGGCAAAGGTGATGCTTTGGTCACGCCATGTGGGGGATGTCGTCAACGTATCCGCGAATTTGGAAAACCTGACACTCCAGTGCATGTCTATGGAGAAGAAGGTTTACGTAAAAGCTATACCTTAGACGAATTACTGCCGGACTCTTTTGGTCCAGAAAATCTAAAATAATATTTATAATTAAGAGTTTATTACTGTAATGAGCAAAGCTTCAGAACATATCCAATCCATTCTGCCTGACTTCAAACCAGAAGTGGCTATCATTCTAGGTTCCGGCCTTGGTGAATTTGCCGATTTGGTCGAAAACGCCACAAAGATTTCCTATAATGATCTGGAAGGTTTTCCATCAGCTGGTGTGGCTGGACATGCTGGGCAATTGGTTTGCGGTAACATTGGCAAGACAAATGTTATTGTAGCTCAGGGACGTGCACATTTCTATGAACATGGTGATGCGTCAGTTATGGATCCTGTGATTGAAGCCTTTCATACGCTTGGATGTCATACGCTTGTGGTAACCAATGCAGCTGGTGGCCTGAACACGGATTATGAACCGGGCAGTGTCATGATTATCAATGATCATATTAACTATGCAGCAACCTCCCCACTTATTGGGAAAGAAGGTAATGAACGTTTTGTCGGAATGGTGGATGCATATGATCCTGCGATCCGTGAACGTCTTCATAACATTGCAAAGCAGGAAGAAATTGATGTTTCTGAAGGCGTTTATATGTGGTTCACAGGACCGCATTTTGAAACACCAGCAGAAATCCGTATGGCAAAAATGTTGGGCGCAAGTGCCGTGGGCATGTCCACTGTACCTGAAGTTATCTTGGCCCGTTTCTATGGTTTGAAGGTCGCAGGTCTTTCCAATATCACCAATTTAGGTGCAGGCCTTTCTGATGAAAAACTCAGCCATGAACATACTATGGCGATGGCGGGTAAAGGCGCACAAAAAATTGCTGCTATCCTAAAGACATATCTATCTGAAGGAGCATTATAAGATGAATCTGACAGAAGCTGCGAAAAAATCAATTGCTTGTCTCGATTTAACCTCCCTCAATGATGGTGATACAGAAGACGACGTCAAAGCACTTTGCGCGAAAGCACAAACAACGCATGGCAATACAGCCGCTGTATGCGTATGGCCACGGTTTGCAGCCTTGGCGGTGGATCTATTAAAAGATACCGATATTAAAGTTGCAGCTGTTGCTAACTTCCCAGATGGCGGTTCAGATGTGGATCAAGCCGTTAGTACAACTAAGCAAATTGTTGAAGCTGGCGCACATGAAGTAGACGTTGTATTCCCCTATCGCGCATACTTACGTGGTGATGGTGACATTGCAACGCAATTGGTTTCCGCGACCAAAGCAGCTTGCGGTGATCATGTGAAGCTAAAAGTCATTATTGAATCCGGTGAACTTGCAACTGAAGCTGCTATTCGCGGTGCTTCTGAAATCTCACTAAAAGCAGGTGCAGATTTTATCAAGACTTCTACTGGTAAGTCCCCGATATCGGCAACACCTGAAGCAGCAAAGACTATGCTTGAAGCTATCAAAGCGCATGGTTCTGGCGCCTTCAAAGCGTCAGGTGGTATTCGCGATACGGAAACAGCTGCTCAATATCTTCAAATAGCAGCTGACGTGATGGGCGAAGATTGGATCAATGCAGACCATTTCCGCTTTGGTGCCAGTGGCGTTCTAACCAACTTACTTGCTGTTCTAGACGGCACATCAGAAACAGAGAATAACGCAGCCTATTAATAATTTCCCGTTTTTGGGATATGGCGCGATTAAAATTTAGATAAATAGGAGAAGTATCAGATGCTTCCACAGGAAATTATTCGCAAAAAACGCGATGGAAACAAACTATCTGCAGAAGAAATCCAATTTGTAGTCGACGGGATTACAAAAAACACCTTGTCTGAAGCACAAGTTGGCGCTTTTGCAATGGCGGTTTTCTTCCAAGGTATGGATATGGATGAACGCGTTGCCCTCACCCGTGGTATGATGAATTCAGGTGATGTTTTAAGCTGGGATAATTTGGGTCTTAACGGTCCTGTTGTTGATAAACATTCTTCTGGCGGTGTGGGCGATAAAATTAGTTTGATGCTTGCACCAATCGTGGCTGCTTGCGGGGCGTATGTTCCGATGATTGCTGGCCGTGGGCTTGGTCATACAGGCGGAACCGTTGATAAATTGGAAGCTATTCCGGGTTACAACACCGCGCCATCAGACGAACAGTTCCGTGCTATCGTTAAGAAATTAGGTTTTGCTATTATCGGTCAAACTGGTGAATTGGCACCTGCAGATAAACGCCTTTATGGTATCCGTGATGTGACAGCCACCGTTGAATCCGTGCCATTAATCACAGCCTCTATTCTCTCCAAAAAATTGGCTGCAGGTCTTGATGCTTTGGTTATGGATATCAAATGCGGTAATGGTGCTTTCTGCGATACCTTTGAAATGGCCAAGGAGCTATCTGAAAGTATTGTTGCTGTTGCCAATGGCGCTGATACAGCAACCAATGCGTTAATCACTGATATGAACCAAGTTCTGGGCAATACGGCAGGTAATTCCGTTGAAACCATCGAGGTCATTGATTATTTGACCATCAAAGAAGCACGAGAACCTCGTCAACATGAAATCACTATGGCGTTAGCGGCTGAGATGGTCTTATTGGGTAAGCTTGCAGATACTATAGAAGAGGCCCGTGAAAAAGCTGAGGACGCTTTAGAGAGCGGACGTGCCGCAGAAAAATTTGCGCAAATGGTTGTTGAACTTGGCGGCCCTGCTGATTTGATCGAGAAAAAAGAAAGCCATATGCCATTGGCCGAAGTGACCCGTGATGTATATTTGGATGATACAGGCATGATTACCGAATTGAATACACGTGAAATTGGCCTTTCTGTGGTAACATTGGGTGGTGGTCGTAAATCGCCGACCGATGATATTGATCATGCTGTTGGTTTAAGTTGCATTCGTGCTCTTGGTGATAATGTGGATAGCAATACGCCGTTCTGTCGCATTCATGCACGTAATGACGATCAAGCCAATGCAGCAGAAGCAGCTGTAAAATCTGCAGTTACAGTTGGTGAAACATCACCTACTATCAATAATATCGTGATGGAACGTATCACAAGCTAAGAGCATATTAGTTGGTATAAGCTTCAGAATTTAAGAAAAGAAAGAAAAACCGTGGCACGTACATTTATATTGATCATGGATTCATTCGGGATTGGTTCCGCCGAAGATGCGGACAGTTTTGGTGATACGGGTGCGGATACATTAGGCCATATCGCCAAAGCCTGTGAACAAGGCAAAGCAGATGAACAAGGTCGTTCAGGCGCACTTGAAATACCCAACCTCTTATCACTTGGTTTAGGAAAAGCCTGGTCAGAGGGGACTGGTAAATCATTAAATTCCCTAACAACTGAAACCGCGATCAAAGGTGCTTATGGCTTTGCACAGGAAGTATCTAAAGGCAAGGATACACCGTCTGGGCATTGGGAGATTGCGGGCCTGCCCGTAGATTTTGATTGGGGCTTCTTCCCAACAACTATTCCAAGTTTCCCGAAATCTCTGACAGATCGTTTAATTGAAAAAGCAGAATTAAAGGGTATTCTTGGCGATAAACATGCATCTGGCACCGTAATCATTGAAGAACTTGGTGAGGAGCATGTTAAAACCGGTATGCCCATCTGTTACACATCTGCTGATAGTGTGTTTCAAATTGCGGCGCATGAAGAACATTTTGGCTTGGATAAGCTTTATGAATTATGTAAAATCGCCAAAGAATTATGCGACGAATATAATGTGGGCCGTGTGATTGCACGCCCCTTTATTGGCGAAGATGCAAAAAGCTTTAAGCGTACAGGCAATCGTCGTGATTACACAACAGAACCACATGAAGACACCTTGTTAGATAAGCTTGTAAAAGCAGATAAGACCGTCGTATCTGTTGGCAAAATCTCCGATATCTTTGCCCATCGCGGTATTTCAGAAAAAGTAAAAGCCACAGGTAATATGGCTCTGTTCGATGAAACTTTACGTCTGGCTGACGAAAAGGGTGATGGCAGTTTGATTTTCACTAATTTTGTGGATTTTGATGCAGAATATGGTCATCGACGTAATGTAGCTGGTTATGCCAAGGCACTGGAAGATTTCGACAAACGCCTTCCAGAACTTTTCGAAAAACTAGAAGATGATGATCTGGTTTTGATTTCAGCAGATCATGGATGTGACCCAACTTGGGAAGGTACCGATCATACACGTGAATATGTACCGGTGATTTTCTATAAAAAAGACATGGAAGAAAATAATCTGGGGCGTCGCGCAACCTTTGCCGATATGGGCCAAACCATTGCCAAACATTTTGGTATCGATCCCCTCACCCACGGAACAGCCTGTTTCTAGGATAAAATAATATGACTAAAGAAGCTTTACGTTTTCAATCAACTGAAGATGGACATTTAACTGACGAAATGAAGGTAGCTTACGAACGGGATGGCTATATCGTTTTAGAAAATTTTGTTGACCCAGATATCTGTGACTCCGTTCGAGATCATGCTGATAAACTGGTTGAAGAGTTTGATCCATCTGGTGTTTCTACAATCTTTTCTACCAATGAACGTTCCCATGCAAAAGATGATTACTTTAAGTCATCTGGTGATAAAGTGCGCTTCTTTTTTGAAGCAGAAGCTTTTGATGAAAATGGTGAGTTGAAACAGGAAAAGTCTAAATCAATCAACAAGATGGGACATGCGATGCATGATCTTGATCCAGTTTTCAAAGAATTTGCTTATACTGATAAACTTAAAAAGCTAGCTGGAAGTTTGGATTGGAAACAACCACAACTGTTACAAAGCATGTATATCTTCAAGCAGCCAAAAATTGGCGGTGAAGTTAACATGCATCAAGACAGTACCTTCCTTTATACGGATCCAGAGTCAGTCGTAGGCTTCTGGTTTGCCTTAGAAGATGCCACTCTTGAAAATGGATGCCTTTGGGGGATCCCAAAGCGTCATAAAGAACCATTAAAAGATAAGTTTGAATATGATGCAGATGGTAATTTGGTTCTAAACACCGTTAATCCATGTGAATGGAAAATGGAAGATGCTGTTCCTTTAGAAGTAAAAAAGGGAACTGTGATCCTGCTTCATGGGCATTTGCCGCATTATTCTGCCCCAAATCGTTCAACAAAGTCCCGTCATGCTTTCACCTTACATGCAATTGATGCAGCTTGTGACTATCCTGATCACAACTGGTTGAAACGGGGTGCGAATTTACCATTAGTCAACTGGTTGGATGCATAAATATGCAAACCCAAAACATTCCGAAAATCGAACTGCACGTTCATATTGAAGGTACAATTACACCGTCTCTTGCCAAAAAACTTGCGGCACGAAATGGTGTGAAGCTTGATCCGTCGGTTCTGCAATATGAGGATCATTACACTTTCACAGACTTTTTGGATTTTTTAAATCAATATGACATGGTTGCGGATTGTATTCGCACGCCACAGGATTACGAAGATCTCGTGTATGATTATCTAGAGCGTTGCGCTGCGGAAAATGTAATCTATGTAGAGTTTTTCGGATCAAAAGATCACGGGGAAGCTTGCGGTATCAGTTATCCTGATATGGTAGCTGGTATGGCAAAAGGTATTGAACGTGCCGAAGCTGATTTTGGTATCATCTGTCGTTGTATTATGACCTGTGTCCGTCATTATGGGCATGAACGTGCCCTGCCTGCGGCCCAAGCGATGATCGATCATCCACATCCAGCAGTCGTCGGATTTGGTATGGCAGGTGATGAAAATGCACATCATCCAAAAGATTTCGCAGATGCTTTTGACCTTGTACATCAAGCTGGCTATCCAACCACAGCCCATGCAGGCGAAGCTGCAGGTCCACAAAGTGTGAAAGACTGTCTAGAATACTTGCCTATCAAACGTATCGGCCATGGTGTTCGCAGTATCGAAGATCCAGATCTCGTTAAAGAAATCGTTCAAAAAGAAATTGCTCTGGAACTTTGTCCCGGAAGCAATCTGTCCCTTGGTTTCTATGACAAACCAGAAGATCATCCTATTTTAAAATTAAAAGAAGCAGGATGTCGAATGAGTTTGAACTCAGACGATCCGCCCTATTTCATGACAACAATGGGAATGGAATATGAAAATGCGACGCAACTTTGGGGTTTGACAGAAGACGAACTTCGCGGCATTACCAAAATGGCAATTGAAGATGCCTTCTGTGATGATGAAACCAAAGCCAAGCTTCTGGCAAAGTTAGGTTAATAAAATATGATTGAAGTTGTTGCTTTTGATGCGGATGATACCCTTTGGCATACCGAAGATATTTTTGTCAGCACTCAAAACAAACTGGAAGAAATTCTCACAAACTATTGTGAGACCGCACATTTGCATGAGCGGATGGCAGCAACCGAAAAAGAAAATGTGAAACTTTTCGGCTATGGGATTAAAGGTTTTACCTTGTCCATGGTAGAAACAGCTATTGAGTTATCAGAAGGTAAGATTTCAGCTGAACATATCCATGAAATTATCCAGCTTGGAAAAGCCATGCTGGAACATCCGCTTCGTATTATGCCTAACGTGGAAGATGTATTAAAAGAACTTCATGGGAAATATAAGCTGGCAATCGTAACCAAAGGTGATTTGCTTGATCAAAATAACAAGATCGAACAATCCGGTCTTGCCCCTTATTTTGATTTTCTGGAAGTGGTGAGTGAGAAAGATACTGCGACCTATGAAAATCTATTCACGAAATGGGGCGATTACCCTGCCGAACGTGTCATGATGATTGGCAATTCATTACCATCTGATGTGTTACCTGTTTTGGATATTGGTGGCTATGGCGTGCATATTCCTTATGTAACCACAGCTGCTTTTGAACGCACTGATCGTGTTGCTTCCGGTTATCGTTTCACTCATCTGGACAATATCAAAGAGATTCCAGCATATCTTGAACAAATTACCCTTAAATATCTGATCTGACAATTTTATCAGGCAATTTTAAACAATCTGGAATAACTGCTCTTCCGTTCCTTTTGCATATGGAAACTTATCATCAATGGGTTTATAAATTTCCCAAATGATAATCCAAACGGGGTATTCCAATATGTCTTCTTCTTCCAATGCACGCCAATCCAACGAACGTTTGGGCGGGCATATTCTTGCTGATCAATTAGCTATTCAAGGTGTAGATACAGTTTTCTGTGTTCCAGGTGAAAGTTACTTGGCACTTCTTGATGGCTTGGTAAATCATGAAGACAATATTCGTGTAATCAACACACGCCACGAAGGCGGTGCCTCTAATATGGCGGAAGCTTATGGCAAAGTCACTGGGCGCCCCGGCATTTGTATGGTGACACGAGGCCCGGGTGCAACCAATGCATCATGCGGCCTTCATACTGCTTATCAAGATTCCACCCCCATGATCCTTTTTATCGGTCAGGTCGGTCGCGATATGAAAGACCGAGAAGCTTTTCAGGAAATCGATTACAGCCATATGTTTGGTCAAATGGCGAAGTGGGTTGCCCAAATTGATAGCGCTGATCGTATTCCAGAATATATTAACCGCGCTTTCCATGTGGCCATGTCAGGTCGCCCGGGTCCTGTTGTTCTTGCATTACCGGAAGATATGTTAACCGACTATACCGCAGCTACCGATCTAAAGGCCCCTGCCCGCGTTGCCCAATCTGTTCCTGCTATAGAAGATTTGAGTGAGCTAGAAGGTCTCTTACAAAAGGCAAAAAAACCATTCATGCTTGTTGGCGGACCAACTTGGACACAAGATGCAGTAAATAATATCGTGGCATTTGCAGAAAAACATAACATTCCTACAGGCGCCTCTCTACGTTCCCAAGATTGTTTCGACAATACACATCGCTGCTATGCGGGGGATGTGGCAATTGCTGTAAATCCGAAATTATCCAAACGTGTAAAAGAAAGTGACCTGCTTATCGTTGCGGGACCACGTTTAGGTGAAATGACCACACAAGGATATGACCTAGTAACCATCCCTGAAACCGCACAAACATTAGTTCATGTGCAAACAGGCGCGGAAGAGTTAGGGCGCGTTTATCGTCCTGATCTTGGCTTTAACTGTGATATGCCATCTTTTGCGAAAGCAATACAGTCGATTTCTGCAACAGGTGATGAATCCCGTGCTGAATGGTGTGCTTCTGCTCATCAGGATTATCTTGACCGTATTCAACCGACTGAGGTTGCAGGTAACCTCAACATGTCAAAAGTAGTGCGCCATCTCAGCGAAACTTTACCTGCAGATGCTATTATCACAGCAGGTGCCGGTAACTATGCGGTTTGGGTGCATCGTTTCTTCCAACATAAAAAATTCCGCACACAAGTTGCCCCAACAAATGGCGCCATGGGATATTCCGTTCCCGGTGCATTAGGGGCCAAAGCAGCCGATCCCAAGAAAACAGTTGTCAGCTTTAGTGGTGATGGCTGCTTTATGATGCTGGGCCAAGAACTGGCAACAGCCATCCAATTTGATCTACCCGTCATTTTCATCGTGGTAAATAATGGTTTCCTGGGCACTATTCGTATGCATCAGGAACGTACTTATCCAGAACGTGTGATGGCAACTGATCTGCATAACCCAGATTTTGTACAATTGGGTCAAGCTTATGGTTGTCATAGTGAATTGGTTACGAAAACTGAAGATTTTGCAACTGCTTTTGAACGTGCAGAACAATCAGGCAAAGCGGCACTTCTGGAACTTCGTGTTGATCCAGAAGCTCTCACCCCCGTTCAAAGTTTGAGCGAAGTGCGTGAACAAGGCAAAGCATCTATCTAAATCAATCTTGATAATCCAACTCTTCCTTAAGAGTTGCGATAACGGGCTTCGGGGCGTTCAGTGAAAACAGGACGCCCCCTTCTGTATAAGCACGCTCAACTGTGATCTCTGGATGTAAGGACAAAAAACGCTCAATCTTTTCTGAACGTGAAAAAGACATCTGAATTTCGAAATCTTCATGTTCCACATAAAGATCTATTTCAGCCACTGCTATAGCCGCATTTACGGCAGCTGCATACGCGCGGGCCAATCCGCCAGTTCCGAGCTTTGTACCTCCAAAGTAACGTGTGATGATCGCTCCAACATTGATTAAATCAGCACCTTGTAAAGCACGTAAAGACGGCATTCCAGATGTACCAGATGGTTCACCATCATCACGACCACGTTCAATGATTTGTCCTTCATCCAGATAACGGATCGCTGTAACATGATGGTTTGCTTTGGGGTGTAAAATACGCAGCTCTTCCAAACGTCCTTCAAACTGATCATAAGGGACAATTTCACATAAAAACCGGGATGCTTTTTCCTCGGTTTCTGCGATAGCTGGTTTTGTAATAATCTTCATTGGAAATGGTATTCAATTTACTTGCGAGGGGCGACACGAAAAGCTTGTGCAGCATATGGCAGTAATTCATCCGGATTTTCAAGAAGTTCGTCCGGTACACTATACCAACGTTCTACACTAACCACTTTTCCCTTTTTGGGATAACTAAAGGGATGGCTTCCAATTTCAATAAGCTTCTCTCTTAAATCATCATCTACCACGAAGTAAAGCTCATTTAATAAATAAACTGCAAATTGCACATTCATATGGCGAAAGTCCCATCCACCGAAAAACCGCTTAGACTCTATAGGTCCGAGATTTTCAAAAACCTCTCTATAATATTGAACAATTTCAGGTGGTTTCGCAGCCATTTCTTCACCGAACTTAAAAAGGAACGTTAGATTTGATTTTTATTCTATCGTCACTTTTATGATGGGTGAAGCTTAATTCAGTTGCATGCAATAATAAACGAGAAGACGCTTCAAATGCATCACCTTCGGCATAAAATGGATCCCCAATTATGGGATGTCCAAGTGCTTGCATATGAACGCGCAATTGATGACTTCTTCCAGTAACTGGAAACAAAGCTATACGAGATGTATTCTTCACCTCATCATGAGCAAGACATTTCCAATGAGTTAAAGCAGCTTTCCCTTGTTCATGATCCACAATCTGCTTTGGACGATTTGGCCAGTCACAACGCATAGGAAGATCGACACTTCCATCTTCGCCCTCAATTAATCCCCACACAACCGCTGTATAGGATTTATCCGTTTCTTTATGTTCAAATTGCCGAGAAATATCACGATGGGCTTCTTTGGTTAAAGCCATAACCATAATGCCAGACGTGTCCATATCAAGGCGATGTACAATTGTTGCGTTAGGATACTCAGCTTGAACACGTGTCGCCAAGCTATCTTTATTTTCTTCTGCACGCCCAGGTACAGAGAGCAATCCGCTCGGTTTATCTAAAACCAAATAGCTTTCATCTTTATAAAGAATAGATAACCCTTCATGGGCTGGAGGCGAATAAGCACGCATAAGAGAATTCCATATTAAACAAGTTGCGATGTTTTATTTGAAATCCTGCAAGATGGAAAGAATCTTATTCACATCACCGTTTTCATCTTTAAACGGCAAATCAACACTTTCAATCTGAACATGCCCCTTATCAATTGTTGGTAAGGTGCCTTTAAAAACATGCGGCGTAAGGTCTGTGCAGATCATATCATAATAATGAAATAAATCGCGCTCATAAACCTGTTCATGATCCCCGCGAACATCCATATGCTTTAAGCGATCACGCCCAAGAACATCTAAAACATGTTCCCCTTGAAGTTTGTATTTAAAACTTCCGTCTTGTTGGCGTTCCGAAACGGACATACGGTTGGAATAAGTAGCGAATTCAATAACATCGAAACTTTTCCAATAAGGTACCGGGCAATCACTTTGTGCATCCCGGTTTTGTAACCACCACTGAAAAATATCAATCGTCGCTGCTTGTGATAGTTGTGATGCAACTTCAAGCGGCTCTACTATGGCATCTTTACCCATTTCTTCCAAACCTGTCGCCATTTATCTCCCCGAACAACTATAGAGTAGCTATATTACTGTTTTATAACAGTAATTTATTTATTATTACTTCACTTATAGTCTGGAAAGAAACTTACGGAATAACCGCCTTTGCATGATCGGTGTTGTTCTCGACGCAGAACAAAACTAGTCATCATATTTCAAGGCATCACATAGAACATATCTACGTTGTTTCATTTGCTGACAACACCCCTTTCCCTATATGTCGACAAGCAAAAAGAAACATCAGTAAAATAGTAATATGCCCCTTCAAATTCCTAACCAAAACTCACCAATCCATATCCGGGATGATAGTCGATAAGGTTTTGAACTGTAAATGAAAAAATTAACAAATGGTTAATTTTTTCATTATTAATTAGGTCAATATTGGACACAATAAGTTATCAATTGGGTCGATTATATTTCCCCACAAAAAACCTTATATAATAGACCTTAAAATTAAAAAGGATCGAAGATATGAGAGAAGTCAAAGAAATCATTCAAGGTCTTCCCGCATCAGATGGCGACGGTGTAAAATTAACACGTGTGATCGGCACACCAAAGCTTGATATGTTAGACCCATTTTTAATGTTGGATGCTTTTGGATCAGATAGCCCACAAGATTACTTGGGGGGCTTTCCTGCTCATCCGCATCGAGGTTTTGAAACCGTCACCTATATTTTAAATGGACGTATGCGTCACAAGGACAATGCAGGCCATGAAGGTGTTATCGAAGAAGGTGATGTGCAATGGATGTCGGCAGGTCGTGGCATTATCCATTCCGAGATGCCTGAACAAGAACAAGGCTTATTAAAAGGTTTTCAATTATGGATTAATTTACCCGCTGTTCAAAAAATGTCCGACCCACGTTATCAAGAATATGTTTCTGAGGATTTACCTATCGAGACCAATGAAGCTGGAAGTCATATCAAAGTAATCGCGGGTGAAACTGATCAAAATACAAAGGGGCCGATTGAGGCAGAAGCAACTGCGCCGATATATTTTGATATTAATCTTAAAGCAGGCGATCACTTTACCCAATCAATTCCAAAAGGTCACAATACAGCCCTTTATATCATTGAAGGTGATTTATTTGTCGGTACCAAAGAAACCTTGGTGAAAGAAGATCAACTCGCCATTTTAAAAGACGGTGATACAATCTCCGTTAAGGCGATGGGACAAGATGCGCGGTTCCTGTTATTGGCAGGGAAACCTTTAAATGAACCCGTTGCTCGTGGTGGTCCATTTGTTATGAATACAAAGGCAGAAATCCTTCAAGCCTTTCAAGATTATAATGATGGGAAGTTTTAAACTTCCCATTTTTCTTTCCTATTTGCCTTTTTCAACAAAACCCACTAGATAAAGCGCACGCAGATGGTCGGATGATCGCGGTCTTGCACGGGAAACCAGCTTGACTGAGGAAAGTCCGGGCTCCACGGAAACACGGTGCCGGATAACGTCCGGCGAGGGTGACCTTAGGGAAAGTGCCACAGAAAAGAAACCGCCTGATCACGGTTAGGTAAGGGTGAAAGGGTGCGGTAAGAGCGCACCGCTGATTTGGTAACAAGTCGGGCATGGTAAACCCCACCGGGAGCAAAACCGAATAGGAACAGTCGCAAGTTCGGCTTGCAGGTGAGTTTTCGCATCACTGTTCGGGTAGGTTGCGCCGAGGTGTCTGGTAACAGACATCCCAGATGAATGATCATCCCCGCAGATATTTATATCTGGAGAGGACAGAACCCGGCTTACAGACCATCTGCGTATTTCTTCCTATTAAGTCACATAAATGTTAACAGGCTTTATTCGTATTTTTTCGATCTCTCAGCCATATTATGATGAGAGAGGAGCAGGCCAATGCGAAGTATCATTACCTTATTCTTAATATGTTTAGGTGTTATCGCTTCATTTGATGTTGTTGGCGCAGAAAAAGACTGGCGCAATAGTTGGCCCAATACAGATTTCAGTAAATATAATGTAGATCTTTCTGAAATATTATCTGGAGGTCCAACCAAAGATGGCATCCCACCTATCGACAATCCAATCTTTATACAAGCTTCACAAAACCAAGTTATAGAACCGAATGAACCTGTTATCAGTATCATTCATAACGATATCGCCAAGGCATATCCTTTGCGCATCATGATGTGGCATGAAATCGTGAATGACGAAATCGGAGACCTTCCAATTGCAGTGACTTTCTGTCCCTTATGTAATGCGTCTATCGTTTATGATCGTCGTTTAAATAATGAAATATATACTTTTGGCACAACCGGAAAACTACGTCATTCAGATCTCATTATGTGGGACCGTCAGACTGAAAGCTGGTGGCAACAATTTTCCGGGGAAGCAATTGTCGGTGAACTCACAGGTAGTGAACTAACCGTCATCCCCTCCAGATTAGAAAGCTTTAAAAAGTTTCTGGCAAGAACTGATGAAAATGCGTTGCTTCTTGTTCCAAATGACCAAAATATGCGCCCTTATGGAAGCAATCCATATAGTCGATATGACGGCGGATATCCTTTCTTATACAAAGGCGATTTACCAGAAAATATCAAACCACTAGAACGTGTTGTTTCGCTCTCAGATCGCAAACAGGCTTGGAGCTTTAGTTATCTAAAGGAACATGGTCAGATTACAACGGATGAAAATATTGAAATTACTTGGGAGGCTGGTCAGGTTTCAGCTCTAGATACGGAATGGATTCCAAATGGGAAAGATGTAGGAAACATTATTGTACGTCAGAATGGGAAAGATATTCCCTATTTTGTGGAATTTGCCTTTGCTTTCTATGCATTTCATCCTGAGGCCCCAATCCATAACATAGAAAATTCTAACATTAATCAATGAGTAAATCCTAAGGAACCCGTCGGCTTTCTTTTTACTAGAACTCCGACGGGCTCAGATACACTCATAGATCATTTTACATCAGCTCTTCGGCTGCCTTCTCAATAGCGGGCAAGTTTGCCCAGTTACCGCCAGTTGCCATCAGACAAGTCCAGCCATCAGGACGCGTTAACATCACTGTCCAACTGCCTGTGCTTTTGGAAACAAACAACTCAACCAAGGATCCATTACCAGCTAAACCATAGCCGGACCGGATTTCTTTATAGCCATCTTCAAGTTGTTGTACGATTTTTTCATGTGGACCACACACGCCTGCTGCGGAAGCAGAAAAACTGCCAAGCCCTATGGCTAGAGCAACCAAAGTGGGTGCGATCATATTGATTAGGTATCTCATATCATCCTCCTTTGTTAGAGTGCCCCAATTCAGCGCGACGACATGAATGCCCAATCTTGGAAGAAGCTCTTCCTTTTGGTCTAAATTTTAGATCGTTTTGACAAAACGTCTTCTAACCAATCTTCTATCAAAACTCTGAGTCTTTGCGACCAATATCTCCTTTTACGATATAATTCGCGGTTCAGTTCTAAAATAAGCTTAGACTTTCTTCGCCACTACTTAGATTACTAATATAAGAATAAATAGATAAAATTTCAACTAAATATTGCTCAAATTTCGATAACAACAACGTTATAATGAATTTTAATTAACAATACCAGATCATTAGCGATTATTTTCAACTAAATTTCACGAATATAAAACTGCCATAAAACCATCATATCTTTTTGATTGATCTCTCATTTCGCTCAGATTACTTCTATAACGAGAAAATAAATTCATTAAAATCTCACTATTAAAACGGAAATTCTACGCTTTCTAATGCCTGATAAACCTCAAAACCACAGTGTCGTCGTTGGTCTAAATGCCGTTATCATTGCATGGGATGATCCTGTTCCACGCTTTTTAGTGCGAAACAAACATAAAAATATTAACGAACTTCCTTTTGATGTCTTCCAACCCCTTTCCTATCGCACATTGGAAGAAAATGTTCGTGCGCTTGTAGATGATCAAGCAAAACTGGAACTTGGCTATATCGAACAGCTTTATACATTTGGAAATCGAGGCCGAGATCCACAAGAAGAAAAAGGTGGTCCGCGTTTCATCAGCATTGGTTATCTTGCTCTCCTGCTAGGTAAAGCAATCGAAGAATCCAACGCTTTTTCCGAAACTAATCTCTGGAAAGATATTTACGCTTTCTTTCCTTGGGAGGATTGGCGCGAAGGACAACCTGTCATCCTTTCACAAATTAATGAAGCTTTGGAAAATTGGGCCGCGAAAGCAACGAACGACCATGATAAACAAGCAAAGCGAGCACGCATTCACAAGTTATTTGGCAAAACAACCAAAGACTGGAATGAAGAATTAGTATTAGAACGTTATGAGCTTCTCTACGAAGCAGATTTAATTGTCGAATCTTTACGCGACAAAAATCAGGAACTTCCCTTCTCAACAGGTATCCCAATGGAATATGACCATCGTCGCATTCTAGCGACAGGTATCGGTCGCTTAAGATCAAAGATTAAATACCGTCCCGTTGTATTTGAATTGATGCCTTCAAGCTTTACTTTACTTCAATTGCAGCATCTGGTCGAAGCTCTATCTGGAAAAAAACTACACAAGCAAAACTTCAGACGTCTGCTTGAACGCACAGGTATGCTGGAACCAACTGGCGAAGTTTCAGAGCAAACAGGCGGTCGCCCCGCACAATTATACCGTTTCCGTGCCGAAATTATGGCCGAACGCCAAGATCCAAACATCACACTGCCATCCCTATCCAATAGTTAGTTTTTCCTTCATGGAAATAGCCTTTATTGGGATGTATTTCTAAGAATACTAGACTTATACTCAAAAGTAGTTTAAGTAAATTTTCAACAGCGTCATATTTTTTTGACAAACTAATACTCTTACTGAGTATAAAATATACTCAAATTGAGCAAATAAAGGGATAAAACCATGCTTGATCAGGTAGGCACCCCAGAACTGGATCTGGAACTCAACAATATTCGTGAACGTGTTAAATCTGTTATTAATGATGATGAATGGGATTTTTATAAATCAGACATCGAAGATGTTCTTCGTCTTAAAAAAGAGAAGAATGCAATTATCCTTGGTCATAACTATATGACCCCGGATATCTTTCATTGTGTTTCCGATATTACAGGTGACTCTCTCGCGCTAGCAAAACGTGCCATGGATGTGGATGCAGATATCATTGTTGTCGCGGGGGTTCATTTCATGGCAGAAACAGCCAAATTGATGAACCCGCAAAAAACGGTTCTTATTTCTGACCCGACCGCAGGATGTAGCTTGGCAGAGTCCATCACTGCCGACGATATCCGGAAAATGCGTGCGCTTCATCCCGGCGTTCCTGTAGTTACCTATGTAAACACAACTGTCGAAGTCAAAGCAGAATCCGATATTTGTTGCACCTCCGCCAATGCGAAACAAATCGTTGAATCTCTTGGCGTTGATAAAGTCATGCTCTTCCCGGATGAGTTTTTAGCGCAAAATGTTGCGGAACAAACAAATGTGGAAATCATCACTTTCCCAGGCCGTTGTGAAGTACATGAACGTTTTACCGGACAACAAATCAAGTCATTAAAAAAGGCGCATCCTGAAGCAACCGTTCTTGCCCATCCTGAATGCCCACCAGAAGTTTTGCATGAATCTGATTATGCGGGTTCCACAGCAGATATGAGCCGCTTCGTGGAAGAACAAAAACCAAAGGAAGTGGCCCTTATCACCGAATGTTCCATGAGTGCAAATTTGGTGGCGGAACATCCTGAAACCAATTTCATCCGTAGCTGTAACTTATGCCCACATATGCAAAAGATCACTATGGAAAACATTGCGACTGCGTTACGTGATATGACCACAGAAATCACTATAGATCCTGCACTTGCCGCGAAAGCACGCCAAGCAGTTGAACGTATGATTGCGGTCCCATTGAATAAGTAAGATGTAGCCATGACAGATTTAATTCCCCTTCCCCAACATATAATCGACGATGCGATAAAGGCAGCGATTGCTGAAGATTTCGGGCGGGCTGGTGATATCACAAGTGATAGTATTATCCCTGCAGATATGAGAACCAAGGTGGCACTGAGAGCGCGTATAGATGGTTGCATTGCAGGAACCGATTTTGCCGTGGCTGCTTTCTCCTTCTTGGACCATGATGCCAAAATCACTGTTCATCTACCGGACGGTAGCGAGGTCAAAGCTGGTGATACGATCCTGACAATCGAAGGGAATGCACGAGCAATTTTAGGGGCTGAGCGAGTTGCCCTCAATTTCATGGGGCGAATGTCCGGCATTGCCTCCGTCACCAGAGAAATCGTCAATAGTGTCAAAGACACCAAGGCACGGATCACCTGCACCCGTAAAACCACCCCGGGATTGCGTGCGATTGAGAAATACGCCGTTCGTGCAGGTGGCGGCTTTAATCATCGGTTCGGACTAGATGACGCTATCTTGATTAAAGACAATCATATCGCCGTTATAGGTGGCGTTAAACAAGCCATCAATCGTGCAAAATCACATACAGGCCATATGGTTAAAATTGAGGTAGAAGTAGATACCCTTGAACAATTGGCAGAAGCACTTGAAGCAGGTGCAGATGTCATCTTGCTAGATAACATGACGCCGGAAATGCTGACCAAGGCCGTGAAGATGATTGATGGCAAAGCTGTTGCCGAAGCTTCTGGTGGCGTTACAGCAGAAACTGCCCCATCAATTGCCGCATCAGGTGTTGATGTGATCTCCATCGGCTGGCTGACCCATTCTGCCCCCAATATGGATTTAGGATTAGATACCCTCTAAACTAAAAAAGGCAGCAAGTTGGTTTGCTGCCTTTTCTTTTCTAACTTTTGTAAACCCTATTCCATAGATTTTACGATATCTTCCACTACATGTTTGGCATCGCCAAATAACATCATTGTATTATCACGGAAGAATAGTTCATTCTGTACCCCCGCATAACCAGATGCCATGGATCGTTTAATAAACAATACCTGTCCCGCTTTTTCTACATCAAGAATAGGCATACCAAAGATTGGACTGGCTGGGTCTGTTTTTGCGGCTGGATTGGTGACATCATTCGCCCCAATCACAAAAGCAATATCGGTTTGAGCGAAATCACGGTTGATTTCTTCCAATTCCAAGACATCATCATAAGGCACATTGGCTTCCGCCAATAACACATTCATATGACCTGGCATACGACCCGCAACAGGATGAATGGCGTAACGAACCTTCACGCCCGCTTCTTTCAATAAATCACCCATTTCACGTAATGCATGTTGAGCTTGGGCCACAGCCATACCATAGCCCGGCACGATGATCACAGAAGAGGCATTTTCCATCAAGAAGGCAGCATCATCTGCACTACCTGCCTTCACAGGACGGTCATCTTCACCACCTGCACCTGCCGCTGGACCAGCGCCTGCATCCGCACCAAAGCCACCTAAAATGACATTGATAATAGAACGGTTCATACCCTTACACATAATATAACTGAGGATCGCACCGGATGCACCAACCAGCGCACCAGTGATGATCAAAGCTGTATTGGCTAATGTGAAACCGATACCGCAAGCCGCCCAACCTGAATAGGAATTCAACATGGACACGACTACAGGCATATCAGCCCCACCGATTGGAATGATCAGCAAGAAACCAATCGCCAAAGATAAAAGAACAATCGCCCAGAACAAGGTCGCTGACTGATCCACACACATCCAGATCACCAACAGAACCAAAAGCCCGCCAAGGGCCGCATTTAACATATGTTGTCCGGCAAATGTTACAGGTGCGGATCGGAAGATACCTTGTAACTTACCAAAGGCCACAATCGACCCCGTAAAGGTAATCGCACCAATTGCCGTACCTAAACTCATCTCAACCAAGCTGGCAGCACCAATATTGCCGGCCTCACCAATGCCATACGCTTCAGGTGCATAGAATGCAGCACCTGCCACAAAGACAGCGGCTAAACCAACTAAACTATGAAAAGCAGCAACCAATTGCGGCAAAGCCGTCATTTGAATTTTTAAAGCAATCCCTGTACCGATGGCACCACCAATCAGGATACCTGCAATGATGAGCTCATAAGACAATACATTCGGCATGGCCAAGGTGGTTACAATCGCAATCACCATACCCGCAATACCAAACATATTCCCCCGACGCGCCGTGTCAGGTGACGAAAGCCCACGTAAGGACATAATGAAACAAACTGCCGCGATCAAATAGGCAAAAGCTGATAAATTTTCCATGATCTTATCTCCCTTCCCTATTTATGCTTTTTTCTGTTTCTTCTTGAACATGGACAACATCCTGTTCGTCACGACAAAGCCACCAAAGATATTGATGCTGGCAAGCACCACCGCAATAAAGCCAAATATCTTGGACAGGTTCATATCACTAGGTCCCGCCGCGATAAGCGCCCCGACAATGATCACAGAAGAAATCGCATTCGTGACCCCCATCAACGGCGAATGCAAAGCCGGTGTTACAGACCAAACCACGTAATAGCCAACGAAGCAGGCCAATACGAATGCAGTGAACAAAAAGACAAATGGTGTTGTACCTGTGGCTTCTGCAACTGATGCCACAGCGGGTGCAGCTTCAACCGCACTTGATCCAATAGTGTCAGCAAGTTGTTGAGCTTGCGCTGCTAACTCATTTGCCTGATCGATAATTTGTTGCTTATCCATCGTCTTAACCCTCCTTGCTTTCTACTTTTTTAACCGATGCCTTTTTCGTAGACGCCTTCTTCACAGCAGATTTCTTAGCGCTACTCTTTTTCGCACTCGCCTTTTTAGACGCAGCTTTCTTGGTCGCAGTTTTCTTTACAGCCTTTTTCGTCGTCGCTTTTTTCGCTGATACCTTCTTAGGCAATGCCGCAGCTATACGACTTTCAAGAATTTCACCACCGCTGCAAACCAATGTGCCTTTGATAATCTCATCTTCACGATCTACCGTGAATTTTCCTTCTTCAGCGCTCAACATCGGTGTTAAGAAATTCAATAAGTTTTTAGCATAAAGAAGACTGGTACTTTCCGCGACACGCGATGGCATATTGGCATGTCCGACAATAGAAACACCATGCGCCTCAACGACCTTTCCAAGCTCGCTCAGCGGACAGTTACCACCTGCCTCCACGGCAAGGTCGACGATGACCGATCCAGCCTTCATAGATTTGACCATATCTTCATTAACCAAAACTGGTGCTGGGCGACCCGGGATAAGTGCAGTCGTAATCACGATATCCTGTTTAGCAATTGTTTCTGCCACAAGTGCAGCTTGCTTTGCCTTATATTCATCAGACATTTCTTTGGCATAACCACCATCTGTCTGGGCCTGTAGGAATTCATCATCTTTTACTGCAACAAATTCAGCACCAAGGCTATGAACTTGTTCTTCGGTCGCTGGACGCACATCAGTGGCACTCACCACCGCGCCTAATCGACGTGCTGTCGCGATAGCTTGAAGCCCAGCTACGCCTACGCCCATTACAAAAACTTTTGCCGGCGGCACGGTACCCGCCGCAGTCATCATCATCGGCATCGCACGACCATAATGTTCCTGCGCATCCAGAACGGCCTTATATCCTGCAATATTGGCTTGGGAAGATAAAACATCCATACTTTGGGCGCGGCTAATCCGTGGAACCAGTTCCATGGCAAAGGCCTGAACACCTTGTTTACTTAGAGCTTGGATTAAATCTGACCGAGTTAACGCGTTTAGAACACAGATAAGGCTTTGCCCTTTGCTTAGTAACTTTAATTCATCTGTGCCTTCGTCCGCCATCATTGGAGCCTGGACTTTTAAAACGATATCTGCCCCTTTGGTTGTGCTTGACGCATCTTTGGCAATGTTTGCACCTGCATCTTTAAACACTTGGTCAGATATTTTTGCGCCTTCACCAGCGCCAGTTTCTATGATTACATTTGCCCCCATCTGCACAAGTTTTTTGACAGATTCAGGCGAAGCCGCGACACGCTTTTCATGAGCGCGCCGTTCTTTCAACACGGCGATTTTCATCTTACTTCCCTTACTCAACTACTATTTCTTAAGTTATTCTTATCATTCAAAACACATCGTAGCCTAACAATGTATATCGTGTCTTTCTAATTTTTCATTTGAACGAATTTTTTTAAGTCTTCTCATAATATGTAAAAGAAAAATCACCCCAAATATAATCAAAGAATCATGACATATACGTGACTGACATACATCTGCTCACATGATTGTATAACAGATAGAAAGAAAAACGATGAAATGCCTGTTGGTTACGATCCATCCTCTAACGAATAGTCTATGCAAACATTTATCATCCCATGTTGCAGATACACTTCAAAGCCAAGGGCATGAAGTAACCATCGAAGATTTGTATGAGCAAAATTTCCAACCCGCCCTTACCGCAGATGAAAGGCGATCTTTTTATGATGATCCTTATGACTCTTCTTCGGTATTAGATGAAGTCGAAAGATTACTTGAAACCGAGCTTCTAGTTCTCGTTTTTCCAACATGGTGGTTTTCATTTCCTGCCATGTTGAAAGGTTGGTTTGATCGTGTTTGGGGGCCAGGCATTGCCTATGATCATGCAAATGACTTAGGCCCTATCAGCCCAAAACTTAAAAACTTAAAAGAAGTCGTCGTTGTTACGACTTTAGGTTCCCCATGGTGGGTAGACCGTCTGATTATGCGCCAACCTGTTAAAAAAGTAATTAAATATGGCCTACTAGGTGCCTGCACAAAAAACTGTCGATTACAATTTCTGTCATTATATGAGAGTGAAAACCTGGATGAAGGAAAATTAAAAGCCTTCAAAACCAAAATTAATAAAGCTTTTCAGAACTTAAAGTAAAAGAGCAGCTAATTTAGCCGCTCCCCATTAAATTTTTACTAGTCCATAGCTTCTAGCTGATCAATAAAGTTACTCAGCATGGAAAGACCTTTTTTCCAGAATTCCGGATCAGAGGCATCCAGACCAAATGGTGCCAAGAGTTCTTTGTGACGCAAACTTCCACCTGCACGCAACATGTCCAGATATTTATCGGCAAAGCCGCTCTCTGCTTGCTCATAAAGTGCATATAGACTGTTTACTAGGCAATCCCCAAATGCATAGGCATAAACATAAAATGGCGAATGGATGAAATGTGGAATATAAGCCCAATAATTTCTATAGGCTTCACCAAAGATAAAGGCGTCTCCTAAGCTTTCTTCCGATACAGCCATCCAGATATCACAGATTTCTTCGGCGGAGAGTTCGCCATTCTTCCGAGCATCATGAACACGTTGTTCAAAATCAAAGAAAGCAATTTGGCGTACCACTGTGTTCAGCATGTCTTCTACTTTAGACGCTAGCATGGCTTTTTTCAGCTTTGGATCATCTTCATTGGCAAGCATGGATTGAAAAGTTAACATTTCCCCAAACACAGATGCTGTTTCCGCCAATGTTAAAGGCGTGTCCGCCATTAGATGTCCCTGTCCACCAGCTAACACTTGGTGTACACCATGACCAAGTTCATGAGCCAAGGTCATAACATCGCGTGTTTTACCTTGATAATTAACCAAAAGATATGGATGCGCGGACGGCACCGTTGGATGGGCAAATGCGCCGGGCGCCTTACCAGCACGTACTTCTGCATCAATCCAGTTTTTATCGAAGAAGACCTGACCAATATCCGCAAGATCATCTGAAAAACGACCATAGGCTTGAAGGACTGTATCACGCGCCTCTATCCAAGGAATTTCACGGTCATCCTCTTCCGGCAATGGTGCCATACGGTCCCAGAAGTTTAGTTTATCAACACCTAACCATTTGGCTTTTAACTTATAATAGCGATGAGAAAGAGATGGATAAGATTCTTTCACAGCTGCCACCAATGCATCTACGACTTCGTCTTCTACATAGTTGGACAAATTGCGACTGGATACAGGGCGTTCAAATCCGCGCCATTCATCTTCCATTGCTTTGTCTTTTGCCAAAGTGTTCGTGATATGGCTAAACAGACTGATATTATTGCCAAATACAGTACCTAAAGACTCTGCGGCTTCTTTGCGAACTTCTTCGCGCGGGTCACTCATCTTATGTAGGATTTCCGCATTGGTGACTTCTTCACCTTGAAAGGGAAATTTCAAACTCGCCAATGTTTCATCAAAAAGGCGTACCCAAGCGGAACGGCCCGTTAAGGATTTTTCATGCAAAATACGTTCTTGATCTTCTGGTAATTGATGTTCCCGAAAAGCACGTACATCACGAAGCCATGGTTGATAATGGGAAAGTTTTTCGCTGTCTTTAACAGACTTTTCCAAGGCCGCTTCTTCTATCAAGTTCAATTCCAGCGAAAAGAATAATACAATCGTGGAAATAGCCGTAATACGTTCCTGTGCATCTTGGAAGAAACGGGTCACATCCGCGTCTCCCATATCACCTGCATAAACCAAATATGCATAACTCATAAGGCGTGACAGTCTTTCATCCAACTCTTCATAAGCCACGATGGCTGTCGCCAAAGCATCGCCATCCAGATCTGCAATTTTGCCACGATATTCTTGTGCAAAAGATTCAGCCAAAATCTGGGATTTTTCCATATCATCTTTAAAAACATTTGAATCCGGTGCCGGATATAAATCTGTTAAATCCCAGTTCGGCAAATCCATTGCAACGTCAGCCATTGACATTTTTCCTTTCAGACAGGCTTTAAATTTTTTTCTACCTTCCATATGTAGTGATTCAACAAATCAACGTCCAGTGACTTTTTCTAACTTCTTTTCCAAATGAAGGGCTGAAAATAGGGAATTATTAGGATTGATAGGCAGCTTGCGAAAACGCTATACTGCCGCAAAAGCATGATAATAAATCAAGAACCACAATAGGGATTACAAACGTGAAAGACCTCACCGCCGCCAAGCAATATGACGACGCCTTAAACTTACCTTCCTTATTCTTCGATAAAGCCGATGAAATGGCAGATACGCCTTTCCTTTGGTCAAAGAATATCGCAAAGCGTATCTGGGAAAGTATGAGTTGGCCGCAAGTTGCGCGTGATGTGCAAAACCTTGCTAAAGGTCTGGAAGCACAGGGTGTTAAAGCGGGTGATCGCGTTTTACTTTTATCAGAAAACCGTCCGGAATGGTTAATTGCCGATATCGCTATCATGTGTCTTGGGGCAATTACAGTTCCCTCTTACACAACGAATACAACGGAAAATCATTTACATGTGATTAATGACAGTGGTGCCAAAGTTGCTATCGTTTCTACTGATGCTTTATTGCAAAAATTCGTACCTGCTGCAGCTGCGTCTGAATGCAATACGATTATCAGCATTGAAAAACCAAGTAAAAAGCCTGCCCAAGGCTTACAGGTTAAAAACTGGCAAGCTGTGCTTAATGAAGGACGGAAAATAGAGTCTGATATCCGTGAGCGCGCAAAAGATCTGAAACGTTCCGACACATGCTGTATCATTTATACCTCCGGCACCGGTGGCGTGCCAGCTGGGGTAATGTTGTCGCATGGGGCGATTATTTGTAACTGTAAAGGGGCACATGATGCCTTAGCAGAACTTCCAAACTTTGGTAATGAACAAGAAGTTTTCTTAAGCTTCCTCCCCCTTAGTCATTCATATGAACATACAGCGGGTCAATTTTTCCCAATTGGGGCTGGTGCGCAGATTTACTATGCTGAAGGTATTGATAAACTGCTCAATAACCTAGCGGAAGTACAACCAACAATTATGACCGCTGTACCACGTTTATATGAGAATATCCGTGGCAAGGTTCTACGAAATGCAGAGAAAACAGGCGGCTTAAAAGAAAAGTTATTAATGAATGCTTTGGAGCTTGGCGCGCGTCACTATGAAGCTCCGAAGTCAATGAGCCTTGGCCAGAAATTATTTAATATCTTGCTGGACAAACTGGTACGCAAAAAAGTGCAAGCACGCTTCGGTGGTCGTTTAAAAGCTTTTGTATCCGGTGGTGCGCCTTTGAATTACGATGTAGGCCTTTTCTTTATCGCACTTGGTTTACGTGTCTTACAAGGATATGGACAAACTGAAACCGCACCTGTGGTTAGCGTGAACCGTCCTGTTAAAAACAAACTTCGCACAGTCGGTCCAGCCTTGGTCGATGTTGATATTAAAATCGCTGAAGATGGTGAAATCTTGATCGGTGGTGAACTTTGTATGAATGGCTACTGGAACAATCCAGAAAAAACCGCCAGCGCAATGAAAGATGGCTGGGTTCATACAGGGGATATAGGAAAACTGGATGAAGATGGCTATCTGATGATTACAGATCGTAAGAAGGATATTATTGTTAATTCAGGTGGCGATAATCTTTCCCCTCAACGTGTCGAAGGAATCATTTGTCTAGAAAATGAAATCGCACAATGTATGGTATATGGTGATCGCCGTCCGCATTTGGTAGCAGCTATCGTTCCGGACTTTGAAGCTTTATCAGAAAAAGGCATTGATACGAATGATGATGAGGCGGTCAATAATGCTATTAAAGCCGCAATCACGAGAGCAAATAATGAACTTTCCGTGATCGAAAAGGTCAGAAAATTCGTATTAATTAAAGAGGCATTTAGCGTTGAAAACGCAATGATGACACCTTCCATGAAAATCCGTCGACATGTCATTGTTGAAAATTACGGTGAAGAATTGGAAGCACTCTATTCTTAACGCACAAAGCTCTTTTGCGTAACTAAACGAGGAAAAAATGAATACACGAGTTAAATGGGTTGAAGGACAACGTTTCGTCGGCAGTGCAGATAGTGGTCATTCTATTGTAATTGATGCATCTGATGACAGCACAGTACATGGCAAAACTGCCCTAAGCCCTATGCAATTAATCTTGATGGGTGTTGGTGGCTGTTCCGGTATTGATGTATTGCACATCCTTCAACGCGGTCGTGAAAATGTTACAGATTGTGTGGTCGAAGTAGATGGCACACGTGCTGACACCGACCCCAAAGTGTTTACCGACATACATATGACTTACATTGTCACTGGTAAAAATCTGGACCCTGCAAAAGTGGATCGTGCGGTAAAACTTTCTGGTGAGAAATATTGCTCTGCCAGTGTGATGCTTGGACAAGTAGCCAATATCACCAAAGAAATTAAAATTATCGAAGCAGAATAAATAAAAAAGGCCGGAAATAATTTCCGGCCTTTTATTAATCTCTAAAAATCAACACGACGCCTTGTAAGTAATATATTGTAAGTCAAATCTCTCGATAATTTCATCTACAGTTGATTTTGAATTTTTACCCCACATCTTCGTGAATGCATACGTCTTACCTTCACAATGGAACAATTCACCCTCATCGATAAAAAACCTTCGTACTTCGGAATTAGTACTATCCTTAGCACGAAGATTTTCATTTATTAAAAAGTTAGCTGAATCATGTTCTCCATCAAGGATAATCCAGCTTCTCCTATTGTCTATGACTTGTTTAGGTTTAGCTCCATTCCGAATTGCTTCCTTTACGACTTCATATACAAATTGACGTTTAGGAAGATTTGAAAACTGATTTTCTCCCACCCTAAGATCATAACGTGTCAAATCGCGATTTTGCTCACGAACTTGCCGCTCTTCTCTTTTCTTCTCTAAATTTCGGAATTGAAAATCGCTTGCCTCCGGTAATGGTAGGCGTTGCTCAATATTTATTAGTAAATCGCCTTGATGCAGGTATGGTTTCAGTGCAATGCAACGAATATCAATATCATGCTGACTTAACCAAATTGCAGAAGTAAATACTTCTTGAGAAAAATCACTTGATACTAGGACGATTGAAACTTCGTCTCCAAACGTTTCCTTTGGTTCCTGCCAATCTAGAAAGTTGAGAATTCTCTCCTCCGCATCTTCATTTATATTTAACTTATTTAAGAGTTCATTATGCGCATGCACTGCCGCCTTAAATGTCATAGTTGAAATCATCGCAGCATACCGGATCGCTTGCAAATCCATATGTCCTCCATCTTCGGTACGCTTGAGCTCTACCACAATCAATCGTGCATTTTTATCAATACATAATAAATCAATACTTCGATTACTTCCTTCCCAATTAGAATACTCTTCAGCAATCACCATTGCTTCAGGTATCAACGGAGTAATATCTTTAAGAAACATTTTCTGTAAATCAGCTCGTTCCATAATACCTTCGGCCTTGAAAGTTGTATTCACAACTTCCTTTAGCTCTCCATCATGAATATTATATAAGGCCATACTTCCCCCTTTTTAATCATCCATAAGCACCTAAAACGCGATATAAAATAATATCATTAATTGCATTATCAATAAAAAAGGCCGGAAACAACTTCCGGCCTTTTCTTTAACTCATATGGTATCAAGTTTTGTTTATTCGATACCGTAAAATTCTTTATACCAATTTACGAAATTCGGGATACCAACAGAAATTGGTGTGGTTGGTTCATATCCAAAATCATTGCGCATCGGATCAATATCTGCAAATGATTCAGTCACATCGCCCGGTTGCATAGGTTGGAAATCACAATTTGCTTTTCGACCTGTAGATTCTTCTAATATACCGATCATGTCCATTAGCTGTTCCGGTTTATTGTTACCAATATTATAAACACGTGCCGGTGCTTGCTCCCCGTTATCTTCGGGTGGATTATCCAAACAATTTATAACACCAGTTACAATATCATCCACATAGGTAAAATCACGTTTCATTTCACCGTTATTGAATACTGGGATAGACTCTCCATTGAACATTTTCTTGGTAAATATCCAAGCAGCCATATCTGGACGTCCCCACGGGCCGTATACGGTAAAGAAACGCAAGCCCGTCATCGGAATTCTGAATAAATGCGCATATGTATGGCTCATTAATTCGTCGGATTTTTTTGTTGCTGCATATAAGGAAATAGGAGTTTCAGTTAAATCATCTGTAGAAGATGGCTTTTTCTTGTTACCGCCATACACGCTTGAAGAGGACGCATATACCATATGCTTAATACCGCCTTCTTTATGACGGGCCAATTCCATCACATTCAAATGGCCAAGAATATTGGTTTGAATATAAGCATGCGGGTTTTCCAAAGAATATCGAACGCCTGCTTGCGCTGCCAAATGTATAATACGATCAATATCCGGGCGTGCTTCAATAACCTTCTTCAAACCTTCCTGATCAGATAAATCCACTTTAAAGAATTCAAAATTCTCATTTTCCTGGAGACGGTCACGGCGTGCATATTTAAGATTTACATCATAATAATCATTCAGATTATCAATGCCTACAACCTTTTCACCGCGAGCCATAAGTCGCATACTTGTGTGCATACCAATGAAGCCTGCAGCGCCTGTTACCAATACAGTCATGTCTAAATTCCTGATTTAAAATCGTGGATTTGAAGGGTCACGAAAAAGATATTTCCAATTACGCAAGGGTATAGCGTATAATTTCCTGTAAGATCAAGAAGTCCCTTTTAATTAGATTCTTCGCAAGTAATAAAATAATCAAAATGAGTAATAAAATTACTTGCAATTTAGGTCAGTAATGCTAACCTATATGGAAGCTAAAGAAGTTTAAGGATCGCCTTTTTCGGCAGAAGATATAAGAAAATCAATAAAATCATATCTTCCTCAATAATGCTGAGAACAGGCAATAGACCTATGGTCGGGAGAGAAGTTATGAAATTAGAATCCGTATCCCTTGCTGATAAATATGAGCTACAAGAAGGTCGTGTCTATATGACTGGGACCCAGGCTTTGATTCGTTTACCCCTCATGCAACGTCAACGTGATTTGGCTGCTGGCTTAAACACAGCCGGTTTTATTTCCGGATATCGTGGTTCTCCACTCGGTGCAGTAGACCAGCAGTTATGGTCTGCACGGAAATATCTGGAAGAAAACCAAATTCAGTTTCAACCTGGTGTGAATGAAGAACTGGCAGCAACAACTGTTTGGGGATCACAACAGTCTCAATTGTTTAATGACAGTGAAGTCGACGGTATTTTTGGTATGTGGTACGGTAAAGGCCCTGGCGTTGACCGTACAGGTGATGTATTCAAACATGCCAATGCAGCGGGCACATCCAAACATGGCGGTGTATTAGTGC
Source organism: Curvivirga sp. (assembly GCF_965219885.1). Classification (NCBI taxonomy): domain Bacteria; kingdom Pseudomonadati; phylum Pseudomonadota; class Alphaproteobacteria; order Rhodospirillales; family Aestuariispiraceae; genus Curvivirga; species Curvivirga sp. The sequence continues at coordinate 2,512,794 of NZ_CBDCOT010000009.1, read as the reverse complement.
TTGCAGGTGACGATCATAATTGTAAATCATCTACTTTACCTCACCAAACCGAATATGCCTTTATGGATGCATGTATCCCTGTCCTTTATCCTGCTGGTGTACAGGAATTTTTGGATCTAGGTGTGCACGGTATCGAGATGTCTCGCTTCTCAGGTTGTTGGACAGCTTTCAAAGTTTTGGCTGATAACATCGAAACTTCCGCCAGTGTTTATGTATCCCCGGACCGCATTAAGCCAATTATCCCAACAGATTTCGAAATGCCTGAAGGTGGCTTGAATATTCGTATTCCGCACACACCACTGGAACAGGAACATTTGCTTCATAAATATAAACTATATGCGGCATTAGCTTATTGTAAGGCGAATAAACTCAACAAAACTATGGTTGAAAGTCCGAAACGTCGTCTTGGCATCATCACCGCAGGCAAAACATATTTAGATGTTCGTCAGGCTTTAGAAGACCTGCAAATTTCTGAGGAATACGCAAAAGAGATCGGTATCTCTATCTATAAAGTTGGTATGGTTTGGCCATTAGAGCGCGATGGTATTCGTGAATTTGCCGAAGGGCATGAAGAAATCATCGTGATTGAAGAGAAACGTGCCCTTCTTGAAAACCAAATCAAAGAGCAGTTATATAACTGGAACGAAGATGTGCGTCCTCGTGTGGTTGGAAAGTTTGATGAAAATCAGGAATGGATTTTACCATCAACCAGTGATTTGACCCCTGCCCGCATCGCACGTGTAATTGTTGATCGCCTACGCAAAATGAAAGGTGGCACAACATCCGAAATGGAATCTCATTTCGGCAACCGTCTTGCTTTCCTAGATGACAAAGAAAAAGAATTAAATAAACGCACAGCGTCTGTCACACGCATTCCATATTTCTGTTCTGGTTGCCCACATAATACATCGACAAAAGTACCCGAAGGCTCTCGTGCGCTAGCGGGTATTGGATGTCACTATATGGCAAGCTGGATGGACCGTGAAACACATACATTCACTCAAATGGGCGGTGAAGGTACGCCATGGATCGGACAGGCAAAATTCTCGAAAACCAAGCATGTTTTTGCTAATCTTGGCGATGGTACCTATTTCCACTCCGGCATTTTAGCCGTACGTCAATCCATCGCGGCTGGCGTGAATATAACCTATAAAATCCTGTACAATGATGCTGTAGCTATGACAGGTGGACAACCGATTGACGGTGTTATTACGTCTGGTGATATTGCCCATCAGGTAAAGGCTGAGGGTGCAAAAAAAGTCGTTGTTGTCACAGATGAACCTGAAAAATATACAATCCCAGGCTTCTTCCCGGCAGGTACCGAAATTTTCCACCGTCACGATTTGGATCATGTACAAAAAATGTTACGTGACATCGAAGGCGTCACTGTTATGGTTTATGATCAAACCTGTGCATCGGAAAAACGCCGTCGTCGCAAACGTGGCACCTATCCAGATCCTGCTAAACGCGCCTTTATCAATGAAGCTGTATGTGAAGGTTGTGGTGATTGTGGTGAAGTTTCCAACTGTGTCTCTGTTACCCCAAAAGAAACAGCTTTTGGTCGTAAACGTGTGATTGATCAATCTGGATGCAATAAGGATTTCTCTTGCGTTGATGGCTTCTGCCCAAGCTTTGTTACCGTACATGGCGGTAAGCCACGCAAAGGCAAAGGCGCAAGCGATGGTGCCGTTGCCAAAGCAGGTGTGAGTGACATTTTCGAAACTCTTCCTGCCCCCAAAATACCGGTTATCGAAGATCCATATGGTATCTTAATCACAGGTGTTGGTGGTACTGGGGTTGTTACAATCGGTGCTCTTCTTGGCATGGCCGCACATCTTGAAGGTAAAGGTTGTTCCGTACTTGATATGGCGGGATTGGCACAAAAAGGTGGTTCTGTCACCAGTCATATTCAAATCGCCAATACACCAGAGGACATTAATGCTGTGCGTATTGCAGCTGGTGGTGCCAAACTGGTTCTTGGCTGTGATATGATTACCGCGTCCAATTTTGACGCGATGTCTAAAACAGAACGCGATCATACAAAGGCAATCATCAATACACATGAATCTGTGACGGGGGAATTCACCCAAAATGCTGACTTCACAATCCCGACTTCCGAGATTAAAAATATCATCAGTGATGGTGTTGGTAAAAAGAATGCTCATTTTGTGGAAGCAACCGCAATCGCAACTGCGTTGATGGGGGATTCCATTGCCAGCAACATGTTTATGTTGGGCTATGCCTTCCAAAATGGCTTTATTCCTGTGTCTGAAGACGCCATTATGCGAGCAATCGAACTAAATGGTGTTGCAATCAAAGCCAATCAGAAAGCCTTCTTATGGGGGCGTCGCGCAGCACATAACCTTGATGCTATCAAGAAGATCATTGGTGAACGCAAAGCGGACCCGAAAGCGACACAAAAAGCTTTCCCTCAAACAGCTGAAGAAATTATCGCACATCGTATGACAGACCTAACTGCATATCAAAACAGTAAATACGCGAATATGTATGAAGGCTTTGTTCGTAATATACAAAAAGCCGAAAAAGCTGTTATGGGCAATATTACGGAAGAACTAACTGCGGCCTCTGCGAAATATCTATATAAGTTAATGGCCTATAAAGACGAATATGAAGTCGCACGTTTATATACAGATGGACGTTTCATGAAACAGCTCAACGAAGCATTCGAAGGTGACTTTAAAGTTAAGGTTCATTTGGCACCACCTTCAACTGCAGAAGTTGACCCAAATACAGGCAAGCCTAAAAAAAGCGAATATGGACCTTGGATGCTAAACTTAATGAAAGTATTACCTTTATTCAAAGGCTTACGCGGCACTAAACTTGATCCATTTGGTCGAAATGAAGAACGTAAAATCGAACGTCGCTTGATCAAAGAATATCAAGATATGCTTGATATGATTGTAAATAACCTAAACAAAGACAATCACGCAACCGCTGTTGCTTTGGCCACATTACCTGAACATATTCGTGGATATGGCCATGTCAAAGACAAACATTTGGCAGATGTGGAGGCTAATAAACAGGTGTTGCTAGCACAGTTCAAAAATCCTTCTCCTGCAATGGCAGCTGAATAAAAACAAAAGCCCGCCGAAATGGCGGGCTTTTTACTTGCTATATTAATTTTAAATCAGCTTACATACCAATCGCAGACATGTATGTTTCAAGCAATGCTTCTTGTTCAGCACGATCCGCATCATCCATTTTGCGGATTTTCAAAATCTGGCGCATAATTTTCACATCAAAACCATCAGATTTAGCTTCCGCAAAAACTTCTTTCATATCGTCCATAATGCCTTTTTTCTCTTCTTCAAGGCGTTCGATACGCTCAATAAAGCTGCGCAAGCGTGCGCCTGTCGCACCACCTGGACCGCGGTCATGATGTGTTTGCTCCGTTGAAATTGCCGCAGCATAATCTACAGAACCTGTATCAGCCGGAATACCTTGCATTGGCGCCGCTACTGGTTCAGATACTTCTGCTTCCATTTCGGCATCCATTTCCATTTCATCATCCATATCAGACATGAAAATTCCTTCTCTCAATTTAATGAAATCTTATTTATCACTCTTAGAAAAATTCTGCCGCACAAGATAATGGGATGCAACGGAGCTTTCAACGCTTTTAAGAAGAAAGTTGAAAAACTGTGTTTTTGATTGATCAACATCAATGAAATTCATCAAAAAAGTCATCAATATACTTCTCATGCTAACAAATAACGAATTACTCAAAAAATATTCTGCACCGGTACCACGCTATACAAGTTACCCAACCTCACCTCATTTCAACAATGACGTGACAAGCGAGGTGTATGAAAACTGGATCGCGACTATTCCTTCCGATGAAGGATTATCACTCTATTTCCACATTCCATTTTGTGACACATTATGCTGGTTTTGTGGTTGTCATACAAAGATCACGCGTCGTTATGAACCGGTACAAAAATATCTGAAATATCTATTCCGTGAGATTGAGCTTGTGGCGCAAAAGTTCAAGGAAAGTCACGGTGATAAAAGGCAACCAGTGAAACATATTCATTGGGGGGGGGGCAGCCCGACGATTCTGGAACCGTCCGATATTTTAAAATTGGCAAATCATATCTTTGAAAATTTTGCTGTTATGTCAGATGCTGAATTTGCTGTGGAGATTGACCCACGTGGCATGACAATGGAAGCTGTTCGCGCACTTGCTGATGCCGGTGTCACCCGTGCGAGCCTTGGTATTCAGGATATGACGGAGAAAGTCCAAAAGGCTATTAACCGTATTCAACCCTATGATGAAACCAAAGCCGTTGTCGAATTGCTTAAATCTGAGGGTATTACCGACATCAATTTCGACTTGATCTACGGATTACCACATCAAGATTTAGACTGCATCCGCGCAAATGTTGACGCAGTGAAAGCTTTGAAGCCAACAAGATTAGCCTTATTTGGATATGCCCATGTGCCCTGGATGAAAACTCATATGAAGATGATCCCGGAAGATGCTCTTCCTTCTTCAGAAGAACGCATGGAACAACAACAACTTGCCACAGAACTTTTATGTGAAGCAGGTTATCGGGCAATCGGTCTTGATCATTTCGCCTTACCTGATGATCCGCTGTCTTTGGCAGTTGAAGAAAATCGCCTTACACGCAACTTTCAAGGCTATACAGACGACGAAGCAGAAACATTGATTGGTATGGGCGTTTCCTCAATTGGTGTGAGCGATGCGGGTTACATTCAGAATTTTCCTGATATGCGAAGCTATGTACGTGCAATAGACGACAATAAACTGCCAGTAGCTAAAGGCATAGCAACAACAAGTAATGATCGGATGAGACGCACTGCAATTCAACATGTGATGTGTCGTTATGAAGTTAAATTGGATGACATTGCCGATCAATATGGAGAGGTCGATACTCTCTCACAAACACTTGGGCCACGATTGGCTGAATTTGAGGCTGATGGTTTAATTTCCCGGAATGGGAAAACAATCAAAGTAACAGAAGAAGGCAAGCCTTTTGTCAGAGTTGTTGCCGCTCTCTTTGATGAATATTTGGAAACAGGCAAAGGAAAACATTCTCAGGCCGTTTAAACAGCCTGAGAATACTCTTTCATCTTAGTGACCTGGGTGACTTTCTTTAAACTTATCAAGCTGCTCTTGAGTTGCCTTCTTTTGATACTTAGCTTTCCAGTCATCATATGGCATACCATAAACAACTTCACGGGCTTGATCATAATCCATCTCAACGCCTTTATCTTCCGCAGCTGCCAAATACCATTTGGATAAACAGTTACGGCAAAATCCTGCTAAATTCATAACATCGATATTTTGCACATCAGTACGTTCCTGAAAATGTGCCACCATGCGGCGGAAAGCTGCTGCTTCTAATTCCAATTTTGTTTGTTCATCCATAATCTTGCTCCATAAAAAGTCAGAAAATTATAAATCCATTTTCTTTTAAATCGGACAGTTATAAATCTGTCACTGTTTCTTTAATTAACCAATCTACAACGGCATGTAACGCCTGTTCTTCTGAAGCGCCAGATGTAATTGCCTTGTCATAAACACGTACTTGGTTTTGTGCACTTGTGCCACGTTCAAGGATGGTTCTTGCATGTGCAACTTCCGCTACACAACCAAGACGCTCCTGATCTTCTTTTGTCAGATCGATCATTTCTTCCAAAAGTTCTGAGTAAGAGATAATCTCTCCGCGGCCAAAATCAATAAGTCCTTTTACATGGCCATATCTTTGTGCGCGCCATCTATTTTCGTTCACCAGCATTTTGTTATAGATACGCCACCGCTGATTATTCTTGCGAAGACGCTGCAACATGGAAATAAGAGATGCATAAAGTGCCGCAATCGCCACACCATCATCAAGGCGGGTACAAATATCAGCCAATCGCATTTCCAACGTTGGGAAACGACAATGAGGGCGAATATCCCACCAAAGTTTAGAGCCATCTTCAATGACGCCCGCATCAATCAACACATTTAAATGATTTTGGTATTCAGCCCAACTTTCAAACTTTTCCGGCAGCCCGGTTCGCGGTAATTCATCAAAAACTGCAATACGATAGCTGGAAAGCCCGGTATTCCGCCCCCGCCAAAACGGAGAAGACCCACTAAGCGCCAATAAGTGAGGTAAGAAATAACTGATTTGATTCATCAAATCGATGCGATGTTCATCTTTTTCGATACCAACATGGACATGCATACCACAGATCACCAAGCGTTGGCCGACAGACTGCAAATCCGCTGCCAGCGCCTTGTATCTTTCCTTATCCGTATGTTGCACAGATTGCCAATTTGCCATCGGATGTGTAGAGGCGGCGATTGGTGCAAGTCCATGATTAGAGGCCGCCTGCGCCACAGCCTTTCGCATCACAACAAGTTTCTCGCGTGCTTCTGCTGCAGAATGACAAACAGATGTACCGATTTCCACTTGAGCTTTTAAAAACTCAGGTGTCGCAAAGCCAACATCATCAGAAACATTCGCTTGAACTTCCTCAATGACCGCTTCTTGTACCTTGGCATCTTCGGTCAAGTTTCGGGTGACTGGATCAACCAAAAGATATTCTTCTTCGATACCTAATGTAATTGGTGACGTATCTTCAATCATTTCACATCCCCTTCCCTAGAAAGCGGTATAAAGATCTTTGTCTTCTAAAACGACGGCAAACGCTTTACGCAGAATTTCCGCATATTTTGTCTGCCCGACCTCATCAGCAATCAAATCTTGTCGCACTTCTAGTAATACATTCGGCATCCCACGAGGGACCGCATGATTTTCGACTGTATACCCATAAGGATCCCAGCCAGAATATGGTTTATTATCACCAATCATTAAATCCGGATTTTGTTCTTCAAGCACAGCGATTAAAGCTTCACCAACACGACGATCATGATTGGTTAAAACACCTATATGCCAAGGACGTTTTTGCCCATGCATTTCATCTGTACAACTATGTACTGAAATCATAATTGGCATTTGATCATTTGCGGTTTTCGCTTCGACAATCTCTGATAATCGATCGTGATACGGCCAATATAATTCTTCATGACGCGCGGTTTTATCTTCACAAGTGACACGTCTATTTTTAGGAATAATGACGCCATCACTTATGGCGCGAATGCTTGTAAAATCATCTACGGGTCGATTGATATCTATAACCAACCGGGAATAACCTGAAAAAATCGCTGGCGCATCAAAAGCTTCCGACAGGATTTTCGCAATCGGTGCTGCACCAATATCATATCCCATATGCTGATTCAAAATCGATTGATCTAACCCTAGGTTATCAAGTGATTTAGGCACATCATTACTGGCATGATCACAGGTAATAATCAAAGATGCGGCGCCTTTCTCATTAACTAAATGAACCGCGGCACCATCCTGATCTGTAAGTAAGTTTTTCGTATTCTGCATAGGGGAACTATATCCATTTTCCTCGATAGGAAAAGCGTAAAAGACGTAGTTATTTTCACGAGGATATTTGCAGATCTACTTTCGCTGATTACCTATCCTATCGCGCGTAATTCTCGACGCATAATTTTACCCGTTGTCGTCATTGGTAATTCTTCCACAAAAGCAATTTCGCGCGGTGATTCATGTGTAGCTAATCGTTGGCGTACAAATTGATTTATCTCTTCCTTAAGATCATCATTACCATCGACTTGATCTTGCAAAATAATAAAAGCTTTAATTCGTTCTGTTCGGATGGGATCTGGAATGCCAACAACACCGGCCATTTTTACAGATGGATGCTTCAAGAGACAGTCTTCAATTTCGCCCGGCCCAACGCGATAACCCGATGTGGTAATCACATCATCATCACGTCCTATAAATTTCACATATCCTTGCTTATCCTTAAATCCGGTATCGCCGGTAATCAGCCATTCACCAATAAACTTACCTTTGGTTGCCTCCGGATTATTCCAATAACCAAGAAACATGACCGGATCAGGACTCTTTACCGCAATATTCCCTTCCGTTTCAGGGGGTAAAACATTGCCATTATCATCAATGATTTCAACTTGATGACCAGGTACAGGCTTGCCAATAAAACCCGGATTTACAGGTAATGCGTGACTATTTCCGCTGACCACAAGATTACATTCCGTTTGCCCATAAATCTCAGCGATTGTCAGACCAAATGTATCACGCCCCCATTTTAGTAATTCAGCGCCCATAGATTCCCCACCACTGATGATGGAACGCACGGAATAATCATGGCGGGATTGAGGGTCTTCCACATTACGCATCAATTTCAATGCTGTTGGTGGAAAGAAAACATTGCGAATTTTGTGACGCGCTAACAAAGCAAATGTATCTTCCGGATCAAATTTTTTGGCCCGATATGCCACTACAGGCACGCCATGATGAAGACTTGGCAGCAAAACATCTAACAAACCACCAATCCATGCCCAATCTGCAGGGGTCCAAGACACATCCCCTTCTTGGGGAAAGAAGCTATGTGCGGATTCAACGCAAGGTAAATGTCCCAATAATGTACGATGCGCATGCAAAGCACCTTTGGGCTGACCTGTTGTACCAGAGGTAAAGATGATCAAAGCTGGATCATCGGCTTTCGTGTTTACAGGCGTGAAACTATCACTTTCATTCTCAGTAAAGCTCTTCCAGTCCTCAGCCCCCTCTGCGGGTCCATCCACAGAGATCACCAGTTTAAGATCCGGTAAGCTTTCACGAATTTCATTGAGTTTCCCTAACCCAACTTTATCAGTAACGATAACTTTCAACCCGCCAGCTTTAGCGCGATATTCAATTGCTTCAGGCCCAAATAAGACAAATAACGGCACAGCAATACAGCCACTTTTATATGTGGCAATATGCGTAACGACCGTTTCAGGGCGCTGTGGCAAAAGAATGCCAATTCGATCCTCTGCTTCAATACCTTGTGCGGCCAAGGCATTAGCTAGTTTATTTGAAAGTTTTTTAAAATCACCAAAGCTGTAATAATCAATACCCGCCTCGCCCTTATCAAAAATTAGGGCTGTGTCTTCCGGGTTTTGACGATCACAGATATCCGCGCCGATATTATAAAACTCTGGAATATCCCAGTTAAACTTATCATAAAGCAGATCATAATTATCTTCTTTGGAAAGCATAAGAACTGCTCCTCTGTCTGTATTCTTAATATCTGTGGATTTTTATAGCCAACTAAACGGCTAAGGATAAATGATTTAATTCACAACAGAATTATTAGGTATATATTGTCCATTCCCTTGTTGGCCTGCGAAATACTCACCAATTCCCGGATGATCAATTGGGTCTTCAGGATTAGCGGCAATCAAATTTTGTTCCGACACATAGGCGATATAAGGATTGCTATTATCAGATTGTACCGCAAATAGATGGTAGAACGGCTGGTCTTTACTTGGACGCACATCTGCCGGGATGGATTGCCACCATTCTTCTGTATTATCGAATTCTGGATCCACATCAAAAACAACTCCGCGAAATCCATAAATTTTGTGTTCTACAGAATCTCCGATGGCGAATTTTGCTTGTCTTTGACGCATGTCTGACTCTTTTCTTTATTAAATCCAATCCCCCGATTACTAGGGATATAAATAATCATAAAAACAATACAAGATAGATCAAGCGAAGTTTATAATTTTTCTTAGATGAAAAAGCTTACAAAGCATGGACAGTAACGCAGGGATAAGCTAGAAACCGCAGTAGATATTTCAATACAAGAAAATTATGAGGAGACTGCCAGCCATGGCTGCCAATCAATATGTTTACCGCATGCACAACCTCTCTAAAGCCTATTCAGGCGGCAAAGAAGTTTTCAAAGGTATTACCCTGTCTTTCCTACCGGGCGCGAAAATCGGTGTTTTAGGTTACAACGGTGCGGGTAAATCCACCCTTTTAAAAATCATGGCCGGTATCGATAAAGATTATAATGGTGACGCAGAACCCGCTGAAGGTTTGAAAATTGGTTACCTAGAACAAGAACCACATCTGGACGAATCCAAAACAGTTCATGAGAACGTTATGGATGCAATGGGTGAAATCAAAGACGTTCTTGATCGTTTCAACGAAGTATCCATGAAATTGGGCGAAGTGACCGATGATGATGAGATGATGACATTGATCGGTGAACAGGCTGAGTTGCAAGAAAAAATTGATGCAGCTGACGCTTGGGACTTGGACCGCGTTGTTGATATTGCAATGGACGCACTTCGTTGCCCTCCAGGTGATTGGGCTGTTGATAAGCTTTCTGGTGGTGAAAAACGTCGCGTTGCCCTTTGTCGTTTATTGCTTTCCAAGCCTGACATGCTCCTTCTTGATGAGCCAACCAACCATTTGGATGCAGAATCTGTAGCATGGTTACAACGTTTCTTGGCGGACTATACAGGTACTGTTGTTATGGTAACTCACGATCGTTACTTCCTTGATAACGTAACAGGTTGGATCCTTGAGTTAGACCGTGGCACAGGCATTCCTTACGAAGGCAACTATTCCGCTTGGTTGGAACAGAAACAAAAACGTATGGAACAAGAAGGCAAAGAAGATGCTGCACGTGCTAAAGTATTGGCACGCGAACGTGAATGGGTGTCTTCCAGCCCGAAAGCGCGTCAGGCAAAATCCAAAGCGCGTATCCAGGCATATGAAAAACTATTGGAACAAGAGAACCACAAAGAAGTCGGCGTGGCTCAAATCCAGATTCCACCGGGTCCACGTTTGGGCGATATCGTAATCAAAGCTGATGCTGTAAAGAAGGCTTTTGGCGATAAACTTTTATTTGAAGGCATGGAATTCAATCTGCCGCGTGGTGGTATTGTTGGTATCATTGGTCCTAACGGCGCGGGTAAATCCACCCTGTTCCGTATGATTACAGGCAATGAAACACCAGATGAAGGCGAGTTCACAGTTGGTGACACAGTAAAACTTGGCTACGTGGATCAATCCCGTGACAGTCTTGATGATACTAAAACAGTTTGGGAAGAAATTTCTGACGGCCTAGATGTAATCGAACTTGGTAAACGCAAGATGCAAAGCCGCGCCTATGTTGGTAGCTTCAACTTCAAAGGTGGCGATCAACAAAAGAAAGTTGGCATGTTATCTGGTGGTGAGCGCAACCGTGTACATTTGGCAAAAATGCTTAAATCAGAATCCAACGTATTGCTACTCGATGAGCCAACGAACGATTTGGACGTTGATACACTTCGCGCACTAGAGGAAGCGTTGGAAAACTTTGCTGGTTGTGCTGTGGTTATCTCGCATGATCGCTGGTTCCTTGACCGTATCGCGACACATATCTTGGCTTACGAAGGCGATAGTCAGGTTGTGTGGTTCGAAGGGAACTATGAAGATTACGAAGCTGACCGCAAACGTCGTCTAGGTGCAGATGCGGATCAACCACATCGTATTAAATACCGTAAGATTTCCCATTAATCCTGATAGGAAGTCATGGGGGATAAACGATATAAGATTGGGATAATAGGCGCAGGGACAACAGGATTGGCCTCTGCGCTTTATCTTGACCGTTCGGGTCATGATGTCACCGTGTTTGAAAAGTTTGACAGGCCGAAACCTCTTGGTTCCGGCCTGTTACTACAACCGACCGGACTTGCTTGCCTTGCTAATCTCGGCCTTGATAAAAAGGCCCTTCGACTTGGCGCCCCAATTTCGCATTTAAAAGGACATACCATCAACGGTTGGAAAGTGATGGATGTCGCCTACGAAAATTTAAGTCCTCGCTTATTTGGATTAGGTATCCATCGATCAGCGTTATTCCATTTGTTGTATGATGAAGTGGTTAAACGCAAAATCAAGCTTGTTAAAGATTTTGAAGCTATCTCTATTAAGCACAAAACCAAAAGCCCAATCATTCAAAATTCTCTTGGTGAGATAACCGACTCCTTCGATTTGGTTATAGATGCATCTGGCATGAAATCTAAAGTTCGTGATCAATTTGCCGAGATAAAGCTCAATAAAAAATATCCTTATGGTGCGGTTTGGGGTATTTCAACAGCCAATCAAGATTTCAATTACCAACATCTCCATCAACGATATGATCTTGCACACACAATGATTGGCGTTATGCCTATGGGAAAGGCTTCAGAAACCGATCAGAAAAACTCCTATGCCTTTTTCTATAGCTTGAAACATGAAAATTTTGACCAGTGGTATAACGAGCCCTTCGATAAGTGGCAAAGACATGTTGCGAATCTATGGCCTGAGGCAGGAAAACTCGCCGCAGATTTCAATGTTCATTCAGACTTAAACAGAGCAATTTATCACGATATTATTCTAAAACGTTTTTATAATGATCGTCTTATTTTTATGGGGGATGCAGCCCATAACACCAGCCCACAACTTGGGCAAGGTGCCAATCTAGGGTTGGCTGATGCACTTGTCTTTTCGAAACATCTGGATACAACTCCAAATCTTGAAGACGCAATTATCAATTATGATAAAGATCGAAGAAACCATGTCCATTTCTACCAATGGGCTAGCCGATGGCTCACTCCCTTCTTCCAATCAGACTCATTAATTGCAGCCCGACTAAGAGATTTGTTTTTTAACCCCTTCCAAAAGGCTCCCTATATAAACAAACTTTCCATAGAAGTTTTATCAGGTGTAAAGACGGGTTTGTTTTCAAATATCGATCCTGGTAATTGGCATCCTAAATACAGTTTAAAAAACAAATAGAAGCAACGGAAACAATTAGTTTCTGATGATTGACTTGTAAATAAAGCATTTCCTAGCAAAATTAGAGACACGGATACAGCAATAGGAAATTCAATCATGAATGAAGATAACGCCAATACTGTAAAAATTTTACGCGATACATCCATGTATGATTATCATGCACATATCTATTTTGATGAGGCTACCAAAGATATTGCTTGGTCTATTCGTGAGCAGATCGAGAAAAACTGGCCTGATATCGATATGGGTCGCTTTTGGGAGCGAAATGTTGGGCCACATCCAAGATGGAGCTTTCAAGTCGCATTTCACCATAAAGATTTTGCAGATATTACCAAATGGTTGATGTTTAATCGAAAAGACTTAGTTGTCTTTTTACACCCACAATCTGGTGATGAACTAGCAGATCACCGTGATCATCCAATTTGGATGGGAGAAAAATTGCAGTTGGATTTATCAATGATGGAAAAAAAGTCACGCTAGACGATCAAATTACCTAGCGGCGACCACCACGACGATTAGCTGCTCGTTTTTGCTTCATTGCATTTTGCTTACGTGCAGCTGTAATTTCATCACGTATTTTAAGATAAACCGCAGCAACTTGTTGGCTGGTTGCGTCTGCTAAAATCGCAGTTTTACGAAGATTATGGCCTTCCTTTAACAACGCCCCGATCAATCTTTCATGATCCGCTTTGCTTGGCTTATAACTGCTGTGGAAAGTACGTGTAATTTTAATATTACCCGTCTTTGGTTGGTTAACTGGCATTTCTTCTTTCATGCCACGTTCACGTGCCGCTTGTGCAGCCATCTGAAACTCGTATTTCTCACGCGCTTCATTACCACGCATCATACGCAAGGTACCAGATGCCCATGCATCAACCGCAGATTGGCGACGCGCTGCCTGTTCAGACATATTGACCTTGCCATCATCCAGTTCAGGATGGGTTTCAGCGATTGCCTCTTCCAAGGTCATATCCCATTGTTTAGCAAGGCGTAATGCCGCTTGTTCTGCGGCCGCCTTTTCACCTTCTACCGTTGCTGTCTTCATCACCAAGACAACTTTACGGAAGCGTTCTCTATCTCTTTCAGGTATCACAATGGTCATAGCGGCAGCATTATCCGCTTTTACACGTTCAGAAACAAGACCATTCCCAAAAGAAAAAGAGCCAACATAAAGTCGGCTCATAAAAGTTTAGTGAGGTGTTTTCATTTTATGCCTTTGGCTTCATGTCTGACCTATCCAATTTAATAGGAAATTTTGCACGGATAGCGTCATCAAGTTCTTCGCTTATATGTGATGGAAAATGTGTTGCCAGTACTTCATCAGCTCTCACAATTGCAACATCCAGAATTGATTTTGACCCTTCTTCCACCCATTGACCAAAAGGTTGACGGTCAGCAATGGTTGGATAGAGATATTCTGTTTCCATACATTCCAAGGTTTTGGGGTGTCCAAGAAAATGGCCAGCCCCTAAACAAGCTTCTTTGATCGTCTCGACACTCAGGGTTTGTTCGTTCACTTCAATTCCACGAATGGCCCGTTGGGCCTGTCCCAACATATCGTTATCAATCAACAGGGCCTCAAAACTACACGCCATTAAACTGCCCAGCATACCCGCAGATTCCAACACACGATTGGCCCCGGCCATGCCTGCCAATACTGACGCAATCCCTTTTTCATACCCCGCTTGTGCATCCGGCATTTTCGCATCTGTCATGGAAGCTGCAACGGTAACGGGTAGATTATAATATCCCCCGATCTGTGCCGCAGCTGCCATTAATACAGCTTCTTCACCGCTACCGCCTGAAAATGATCCGGAACGTAAATCAGAAACAAACGGCCAGATCGCAAAAGACATCGGTGTACCCGGTGAAATCATATTCACCATGCACAGGCAGGCCAGCCCCTCTGCAGTTACTTGCGCCAATGCGCCAGCAAGATGCGCAGGTGCTGTCGCCCCTGCTTGTGGTGCGATCGCAATATCACTGATGAGATCGCGTTTAGAGCTGGCAATCAAAACCTCCAGATTATCTTCTCCAAAACGTAAAGGGGAAACGATCGGACAGCCACCAAAGGTCACGAATGGTTTTTCTTTAAATTTACCGACACCACCAGCAACCATATCAAACATTTCAACCACTGCATCGATATTTTTCACATCAACAAAGGTCATTTCCGCAGGCTTTTGCGTCCCAGATACAATAGCATAAGCCACATTGATATCATGCTCATATGGATCATCCAGCTCTGTGGGAACGACTGTCTGCCCAAAGCCATGAATATTTTCCAGCGTGTCCGTCACGCGACAAAAATCATATAAATCTTTTAACGTAGAAGGGCGAAAGTTCTTTTCTTTTGCGTTATAAACTGTAACGGCCTCACCACTCGTAACATAATTCACATGGTTATGTCCCACGATCAGATTATCATGTTGCGGATTACGACTATGGACAATGTATGAACTTGCAGATTTCTTCAGAGCATCTTTAACGATATTTCTTGGAAAGCAAATTCTTTTATGTTCATTCAAATGCGCCCCATTTGCCAAAGCAATTTCAATTGCTTCTTCTGTTGGTTCACCAATACCCAAGCTTTCCAGGATATCTAAAGCGGCCTCATTAATCATATCCAAATCTTGATCTGTTAGCGGTTTGTAACGCCCGCCGGGCAAGCCAGCGCGTACAGGTCTTTGTGCAGGCCCAGCTTCACGCATCGCTAAACGAGCAGAACGACCACCGCCACCACGACGATTTCGACGCGCTTCATTTTCCTTATCTACACGAACCATAATCAATATCCTCTAATCTTACTTACTTTTCTCTTTGGAATAGCCCTTTTCTATCCCCCTGCTCCCTCTAGACCTACAGGAGTAAATTTTAAAATGCAATAAAAATGTATGTACGTTCATTTTTTAATTGTTGAAAATTGGATGAATAGAGGTAACTTATCAATCTACAACCCGTTAAAAACAGAAGATTTTAGAATGACCGCAGCAGATGCAAAAAAAGTAAAAACTAAAAAGACACGTGCAAAACCAGCAAAGCAAACTGGTGTGCGCGATAAAAAGAAAGCGCATCATCGTGATCTTTTGATTGATGCAACTATCAAATCAATCGCTGAACATGGATATGCTGGTACTACGGTCAGCACTATCCAAGCTATATCGGGCCTCTCTCGTGGGATGATAAATTTGCATTTCAGCTCAAAGGAAGTTCTTTTTCAGGCTGCGCTTACTCGTTTGGCTAATAATTATGAGACTTTCTGGCGTGCAGCATTGATCAAAGGTGGATCAAAACCTGCTTCACAATTAATGTCTGTTCTGAAAAATGATCTTAGTAATCAGGTTTTAAAGTCAGACATGCTTTCGGTTTGGTATGCTTTTCGTGCGGAAGCCAATAGTCATCCTGAATATTTGGAACTTTGTGGGACAAGAGACAAACAATATACAGCTATGTTAAATAATCTATGCCTCAATTTAGCAGAGTCGCAGGGCGAAAATCTCGAATATGCAAGGGATAGTGCATCAGGTATTTATGCAATGGTAGAAGGTTTCTGGGTTGAGGCATTCCTGCACCCCAAAACCTTTAACAAAAGCAGAGCGACCCGCGTGCTTCATGCTTTCATAAAAAGCCGTTTCCCTAAAAGCTTTAAATAGAATTTATTTGTCTAGAAGAATATCTTTAGCTTGATTAATTAAAGATGCTTTCTTCGGATCCCCGCCTTGATCAGGATGATGCTTTTGCATCAGGCGACGATGTGCTTTTTTAATCTCTTCTTCGTCTGCCCCTTCCTCAAGATCAAGAATTTTCAAAGCATCTTTGCGTGTCATTATGTTCGAATTACCGTTTGAGGTGCTTCCATTCTTACGTTTTCGCCGATAATGACGATATAGACGGCTAAGGGCAATGACCATTTTCAAGCGATTGATCCATGGAATAATAGCCAAGGCAGCTAACCATAGAAATTGCAGCCCACCCCGCATGACGAAGAAACCGGCCAATGCTAAAATAATCACCACAAATAAAATACGTCCCGCGCGTAAAATATTAGCAGGCTGACTATGGGCAAACGTGTTCAGCAATATCAATATTGCTGCTAAAATCACAGTACCCAAAATCAGATAAAACATTTATAAGCCTTACATATTAATCTTATTTATCGTCTTTCCAGACGGGTAAACCAATTGCTTGTATCATATTGCGAACTTCCTGACGGGCTGCAATATGTGTCATACTCATACGACGTTGCAAACCACTGCCCCGAAGATCAAGTAAAGTTAATCCTTCAAGGAACAATTCACGAAAAATAACACGTTCGGAAAATCCTGGCACAAGATCAAACCCAACACGCTTCGCCAATCCTGTGATCGCCTTATCCATCGCTTTCTGGTTACGAGAATCAAGCTGTCCCAAACGGTTACGCAAAACGACCCATTTAAAGGTTTTATTTGATCCTGTTCGTTTTGCACGTTCCATTTTTTGCTCAAACACCATTTGAGCATATTGGCTTAATTCTGATATCTGCAATGTTTCTGGATCAACATGTGCAAGCACATCCAAATCTACAAAACTATCATTCAAAGGTGTAATCAAAACATCAGCATAAGAGTGCCCAGCACGACTCAAAAAACTATCACTTCCCGGTGTATCAATAATTAACACATCGTTTTCAGCACTCAAGCGCTCAACCGCAGCATGCACAGCTGCTTCATCTTCAGCCTTGGCCATCTCTACTGAAGGATTTTTACTTGGCAAAATCGCATCAACTTCGGGCATCGGCAGCAATACACCTTTACGTGCCATTGTTGCCTTCCGGTTTTCCAAATAGCGATGTAACGTCCCTTGGCGTGCGTCTAAATCCAGTGCAGCGACTGTGTAACCACCGCGCATCATCGCAGCAATAAGATGCATTACGGTCGTGGACTTCCCCGAACCGCCTTTTTCATTCCCGACAACGATAATAAGGGCTTTGTCTTCTTCAGATGTTGCATCTGTTTGCGCCATGTCACTCATTTAATATGCCTGCATAAAAATCTTAAAAAATAGCGTTTAAAAAAGAATATCTTCTCAATCAATGCCAAAAAGACCAGATCAAGAAGATATTTCATCATTCAGAAACTAAAGAAGATTTTATTTCTTTTCAATATTTGCAAGTTTTTCCTGCATTTCCAGAAGTTGTTTTTGCAAATCGTTCAACATATCCACTGGATTCTCTGTTTCACCTGCATCCGACTTGGAAACTTCAGGTTCTTTCACAGGTTCCGATTTCGCAGAGGCGGTGTTTTGTTCATTTCCAGAGAAAGAAGTAAACATATTCATCGCTTGCTCAAACATCGCCATATTTTGACGTCCGATTTCTTCAAAATTACCAAATGGAAAAACATTATTCATATTTTCCGCTAGATAATTTTGCATCTTCTCTTGATTTTGAGCGTAATTTTCCATCGCCATTTCAAGATAGTTTGGCAATACAGATTGAGGAATTCCTTCCCCATAATAGGAAATAAGCTGGCGCAAGAAACGGATAGGCAACAAATTTTGCCCCCCCTTTGATTCTTCTTCTACGATAATCTGCGTCAAAACAGATCGTGTAATATCGTCACCTGATTTCGCATCATGGACAGTAAATTCAACACCTTGCTTCACCATTTCGCAAAGATGCTCTAATGTCACATAACTACTGGTAGCAGTATTATACAAACGGCGGTTTGCATATTTTTTTATGATGATTGGGCTATCACCTTTTTGCTGTGCACCCATAACGTTCCCTTTTGTCTTTTTATTAGAACTCTTTGATAAACATACTATTAAAGAGTTATTCTTTGTTATTTTCCCGCGACGCAACATGTTTTATGGTGCGCGTGCTTAATATTTTGCTGCATAGCCTAACAACTGTCCAACATTTATTTTAGATTAAAGATGTTTTTTACCCCATATAGCTTTATGCATAAAATTTAATCGTGACAAAATAAGTAGAAAACCAGCTAAATATACCTATACTTGTTCATATGAAAACAGAAGATAACATGCAATCCATCACCCGCCGATTACTGGCTCTTTGGCAAGAACAAATGAGTTTAATGTCTCAAGACGCTGAAACGCTGGGATATGGGGAAGCTATGTTTAAAGCAATGGGGATGCCTGTACCAGATGCCGCAAGACAAGATGCAAAACCAACCCCCAAAGCAGAAACAGCGACTACACCTGCCGCCGGGGCCGAAGAAACGTCTAGGCCCTCGTCCGATGAACTTTCATCTGAGCAGCACGCTACAATGGTTGATGAGCTCACCCGCCGCATTAACGAGCTTGCTGGCCAAATCGCCAAATATGAGGCAAACACTATTTCATCCAATACTGAGAGAAAAAGCTGAAAACTTAGCCGCTGATTTCCAGGCAAATTATAATCAGCAAGATGTACCAGCTTTATTTTCAGAGCTAAATTCTGAAACCAATAAGCAGTTCAACACCTATCTATCAGGTATCGAAGCTTACCGTTCACATCCATACACTAGAAAAATCGATGATTTACCAATCATTTGGCGAGAGGGAAATACATGTTTACATGACTATACTTCATTGAATGAAGTATCAGAAAATGAACATCCTATTTTGCTTATCCCTTCCTTAATCAATCGTGGGTATATTTTTGATTTAGAAGAAAAAAGAAGCTTTGCCAGATATCTGGTGCAACATGGTTATCCGGTTTTTCTAGTTAACTGGAATACTCCGGATGAGGATGAAAAAAAATTTAACTTAGAAAATTATATTCTACGCCTCGCTCAAATTTGCCAGTGTTTAATTCAGAACACAGGAAAAGTACCTACTATCCTTGGCTATTGTATGGGAGGAACTTTGGCAACGGGTCTCACCTCTACATTTCCTGAATTAGTCCATTCGCTTATAGCACTTGCAACACCTTGGGATTTCGAAGCAGATGGCGGCAAACAAAAAGCCATGTTATCCCCCGCCTTTCCTCTTATGGAACAGCAAATTCATGCATTTGGACAACTACCAACCGACACTTTACAATTATGTTTTGGTCTGCTTGATCCAATGTTATCTCTTAAAAAATTCACTAAATTTTCGCAACTAGACGAACAGAGTGATCAAGCTTTAAGTTTTGTTGCTCTGGAAGATTGGTTAAATGACGGCGTCCCTCTTGCAGGTCCGACTGCCAAAGAATGTTTACACGATTGGTATCAAGAAAACACACCGGCAAAGGGAAACTGGTTGATCAATGGTAAAATTGTGCAACCGCAACATTTTAACCGACCTAGCCTTTCTATCATCCCAATGACAGATCGTATCGTCCCTCCTGAGTCCGCCCTAGCATTGGCAGATATTCTTCCCCTTAATATTACATTAAAACCATCCTTAGGTCATATAGGCATGATGAGTGGCAATCGCGCAGAAAAGCTCGTATGGGATCCAATTATTGAATTCTTAAAAGCGTTACCAAAATAATCTCCTATACGATTTTTTCGAAATCCTGTTGTTCTGTAACAAATAGATAACTATATTATGCATATATTGCATTGCAGCAATTATGTAATTTTCTAACATAATAACAAGACGATTAAGTCACTATCTTGGAGTTAAGAATGACTGAAGTAGTTATCGTATCCGCGACACGTACACCAGTGGGATCTTTCGGTGGAACTTTGGCGAATGTGCCTGCCTCCACACTTGGAGCAACTGTTATCAAAGAAGCATTAAACCGTGCTAAAGTTGATCCGGCTGATGTTGATGAAGTCATCATGGGGCAAATTCTGACAGCTGCACAAGGACAAAATCCGGCACGTATTGCCGCGATGGAAGCTGGTATTCCAGAAGAAAGCACAGCTTATGTGATTAATCAGGTATGTGGTTCTGGTCTACGCACTCTTGCATTAGGGTATCAGGCGATTAAAGCAGGTGACAGTAATATCGTCGTTGCAGGTGGTCAGGAAAATATGAGCATGTCCGCCCATGCAGCAAATCTTCGCAATGGTCAAAAAATGGGTGATATGAAATTTATCGACACCATGATCAAAGATGGATTGTGGTGTGCATTCAATGGCTATCACATGGGCAATACAGCTGAAAATATTGCTGAAAAATTCCAAATTAGTCGCGAAGATCAAGATGCTTTTGCTGCTGCTTCCCAAAACAAAGCGGAAGCAGCACAAAATGAAGGCAAATTTAAAGACGAAATCACCCCGGTGACCATTAAATCCCGTAAAGGCGATATTGTCTTTGATACTGATGAATATCCTAAAGCGGGTGTAACTTCGGAAAAATTATCCGGCCTTCGTCCTGCATTTGATAAAGAAGGTACAGTTACTGCTGGTAATGCATCTGGTATCAATGATGGTGCTGCAGTAACGGTGTTAATGTCCAAGGAAGAAGCTGAAAAGCGCGGTTTAAAACCTTTGGCAACTATCAAAAGTTGGGCAACGGCAGGCGTTGATCCGGCAATTATGGGCACAGGCCCAATTCCAGCCTCCACCAAGGCAATGGAAAAAGCGGGTTGGTCCGTGGATGATCTTGAACTCATTGAATCAAACGAAGCTTTTGCCGCTCAATCCTTATCTGTGAATAAAGGTATGGGTTGGAACACGGATATCGTAAACGTGAATGGTGGCGCAATTGCAATTGGTCATCCAATTGGCGCATCTGGTTGCCGTATTTTGGTAACCTTGCTTCATGAAATGGAAAAACGTGATGCAAAGAAAGGTCTTGCGACACTTTGTATCGGTGGTGGCCAAGGCGTTGCTATGTGTCTGGAACGCGCATAACAAACATTAATCACAAGCAACAAAGCCCGGAAGTAATCTTCCGGGCTTTTTTATTGGAATATTCCAACAGAGACTATGTCGCGACCCAATGTCCTGCGCCATTTTTACACATTGTTTGTGTGCCGTATCTCTTCTCACCATCAACAATAGTTTCTGCCATCAGGTCTCGGCAAATTTGTCCAGTGCCGTTCATAAAAGTACGAACCGGTGTAAAATGTCCCATCATTTCCTGATCAGCTGCCTGCCAGGTCATTGTTTGACCAGTTTCACCTTCTGTTAGAGCACGATAAATTGTACCTTCCATTTCCTGACGATCATGAGCTGTTACTTCATCCATGATAAGATAACCTGCCCCACCACCAGCGGCCCCGCCAAGTAAGGTCATTAGCCAAACATAATTGCCGCCACTGCCAACAATGTTATACATCGTAAAACCACCGACCAGCGCACCAAATGCAGCACCATTTGCCATTTTATCTTCGCGTGACGCGTTCCCCGTTACACATCCAGATAACACAACACCCAACAAGGCTGTCACAACTAGTTTGGATGACATCAGCTTTTTAATATTCAATCTGCTTTTAAGCATA
Organism: Curvivirga sp.; assembly: GCF_965219885.1. Taxonomy (NCBI): domain Bacteria; kingdom Pseudomonadati; phylum Pseudomonadota; class Alphaproteobacteria; order Rhodospirillales; family Aestuariispiraceae; genus Curvivirga; species Curvivirga sp. The sequence continues at coordinate 2,490,744 of NZ_CBDCOT010000009.1, read as the reverse complement.
TTTTCCTCCGGCCCGACATAGTCCATTTACATAACATCGGCATAGGGAAATTTCTTCCCTGAAACATAAAGTTCTTTTATCAAGGATATCTTAAGCAATTATCGGGCCGTTTTTAACAAGGGTTGAAAAATATTGTCTCGTCACCTTTCGTTTCTCCACTTTCTAACTATATAAATTCCTTTGAAAGCCTCTATGAAACAAGCAGTAAAGAATTGCTTATTTTTCCCTGACGGGGTAAGAGTTTAAACCTTGATTTTATATACACAATTTAGAAGATTTCCTGTGACAGAAACGGATTCAAAAAAGCCAAGCCTTTATAGACGAATTTGGCAAGATTATTTGAGCAATCATAAAGGTAAATTAGTTCTTGCTCTGATCTGTAGCGTTTTTACCGCTGCCAGTACGTCTGGTAGTGCTCTGCTAATGGAACCAATTTTTGATGAGCTATTTGGGAATAAACGCCAAGAACTTATCCCATTCATTATGGCAGCTTTCGCAGGCGTATTCGTAATTCGTGGCATTGCCTCATATGCTCAAAGCCATTTTTTAACCTCTGCATCTCTGTCTTGTATTCATCAAATGCAGAAAAACATGCTGTCCTCCATACTAAAATCTGATTTACAGTTTCTGCATAATCAGGGAACCGCACGGCAGTTGAGCAAATTTACTTCTGACGTAGTTACGTTACGCCAAGGTATTGAGCAAGTGATGATTGGTGGTAAAGATATTTTCACAGTTATTGGCTTGATTGGCGCTATGTTCTATTCAAATTGGTTCTTGGCAATCTTCGCCTTTATCTTCTTCCCTGCTGTTCTTCTACCTGTACAAAAAGTTGGAAAAAGATTACGTAAAATTTCACGTCAAAACCAACAAGAAGTAGCTGAAATCACCTCCATTCTTGACGATAGCTTTAAAAATTTAAGACAAGTTAAAGCATATACGAGAGAAGGTTTTGAAAAAGATCGTGGGGAAACTGTTTTCCTACGCAGCAAAAAGCTTTTCTACAAAGCCATTTTAACACGTGTCTTGGCGACTTCTATTGTTGATTCAATGGCAGGTATTTTGATTGCGGTTGTGATTGGTATCGGGGCCTATATGGTCTTTATTCAGGAACTCACACAAGGTGAGTTTATGGCCTTTATTTCTGCGGCACTTTTGGCTTATCAACCTGTCCGTAGTTTGACCAATCTTTGGTCTTCTATCCAGGTTGGTATGGGGGCTGCAGAGCGTATCTTTGAAGTGATTGATCATGACCCATCCATCATTGATTCACCAGATGCGAAGGTGTTAACCACCCGCGAAGGTGATATCGAACTATGTGATGTTGATTTCAGCTATTCTTCAGAAGACGAAAGCATCTTGTCGAAGCTAAGCCTGACGGCAAAATCAGGTCAAACCATCGCGCTTGTTGGACCAAGTGGCGCGGGTAAGTCCACAGTTTTAAATCTTATACCTCGTTTTTATGATGCACAATCAGGACAAGTCCTAGTGCATGGTCAAGATGTAAAGAAACTTACGCTTCAGAGTTTAAGAGACAAACTTGGCTTAGTATCTCAAGAAACTGGGTTGTTTAATGATACAATCAAGAACAATATTCTATATGGCAAACCAGATGCGTCAGACGACGAGCTTTTTGAAGCCGCAAAGGCAGCTTCAGCACATGATTTCATTTTGAACCTACCTAATGGTTATGACACCATGGTGGGTGAATTAGGTATCAAACTGTCCGGTGGCCAGCGTCAGCGTATTTCTATTGCACGTGCAATGTTGAAGAATGCCCCTATTCTATTGCTTGATGAGGCGACTTCCGCCTTGGACACAGAATCTGAGCGAAATGTGCAGTCAGCCCTTGAACATTTGATGGAAGGTAGAACAACTATAGTAATCGCCCATCGTCTATCAACGATCGTCAATGCTGATAAGATATATGTGTTAGAAAAAGGTTGTGTTGTTGAAGAAGGCAATCACAGCGAATTACTTAAGTTAAATGGCCTTTACAGTAAACTACATGAAATGCAAAAAACATCTGAAGATGTCATTTCCTTGGAACGTGAACTAGAAAACGCAACGGCTTAATATCTGGAAAAACTTATGCGCCTTTCGACTATAACAAAACCAATAATCTATTCGAAAGCTGGCCATGCATTTATTGCTTGGCTCATAAGCCTTTATATTCGCTTTGTCTATCTGACAACGAAATGGACTTTTATTGGGTTTGAAGAACGCGATGAATTTGCCAAAAGAAATGACACAGGTATTGTCATGCAATGGCATAACCGCATTGGTTTAGTTGGTTTTGGCTGGAATGCCCGTAAACATCCAATTTCACTGTTAGTCTCCGGTCATCCAGATGGACGTTTCGTATCTTCGGCACTTGGATATCTAGGCATGGGTGCGATCTTCGGCTCTTCAAGCAAGGGCGGTGCTGCAGCTTTATTGCAATGCATCAAAACTGCAAAAAAGGGGATCTTCATTGGATTAACCCCTGATGGTCCACGTGGTCCACGCATGCGCATGAAAGATGGACCAGTTGTTATTGCAAAAAAAACAGGGGCACCAATGTCCTTGCTCGCTTATTCAGTGAGAAAAAGAAAAGTTCTTAAAACTTGGGATCGTTTCATTCTGCCAAAACCATTCAATGAAGGTGTGTTGATGTGGCGTGAACTTGATGGCATTTCCAAAGATGCAACTGACGAAGAAACAATCGCATATAAACAATATTTGGAAGATGAGTTAACAAAAGCGACAAATGAACTGGATGTCATGATGGGGCATGCACCTATTGAGGCAGCAGATCCCAATGAAATTCCAAAGAAAAAGAAACGCACTTCTTAATCCCGCAGGTAATCATTTTATGATCGATATTCCACAGATTACATTCCCTGCATATAAATTGGCGAGTTACCTTTTAACTCCCCTGATCCCGTTTTATCTCAAAAAACGCATAAAGAAAGATAAAGAAGATAAAGAACGTCTGTCAGAAAGATACGGGCATGCAGGTCAAGAACGCCCAGCAGGGAAGCTTATTTGGCTTCATGCGGCAAGCGTAGGGGAACTTATTTCGGCCTTAAGCCTTTTAGAAAAACTAAACACTGAAAATCCTGACATTACGCTATTGGTGACCAGTGGGACTGTTACTTCGGCAGAGATCGCCAAAAATAAGTTACCACAAGATGTTATTCATCAGTTTGCACCTCTGGACAGCCCGGTTTTTGTAAATCGTTTCCTGAACCACTGGAAACCGGATTTAGTGTTATGGTTAGAATCCGAATTTTGGCCTAATCACCTCGGGCAAATCAAGTCTCGTCATATTCCAGCAATTTTGCTTAATGCACGTATGTCCGAAAAAAGTTTTAAACGTTGGTCAGAGCACCCTAAATCAATTCAAAACTTGCTAAACAGTTTCACAACACTGTCCGCGCAAAGCAGTAAAGACAGAGATAAACTGGTTAAGTTAGCGAAAGATCGTGAAGTCTTGTTACCGGGCAATATGAAACTGGCAGCACAACCGCTCAGTTATGATCAAATTGAATATAAATCTCTGCGAAAAAAAATAGGTAAACGTAAGGTGATTGTCGCGGCCAGTACACATCCTTCGGAAGAAGAACGTTTTCTGAGTTGTTATAAAAGTTATGCTTCTACCCTTGAGCAAAAACCTCTGCTCATTATAGTGCCACGTCACCCTCAACGTGGTGCAGAAGTCTTTAATATTATTACTGCTAGTGGCTTCATTGCTGCTTGTCGCAGTAAGAACGAAGACATTGAGTTATCCACCGAAGTTTATCTTGCTGATACACTAGGTGAGTTAGGTTTATTTTATGCACTCTCTGATATCGTAATTATGGGAGGTAGCTTTTCTGGGAAAGTTGGCGGACATAACCCAATTGAACCAGCCCTTTTGGACACTGCGATCGTTGTGGGTCCAGATATGAGTAATTTTGCATCGATTACCAAGACTATGCTGGAAGACAAAGCAATCAAGCAGATAAAAAACGATGAAGACTTAACCAATACAATTTCTAAATTGCTCATAAAGTCTAATCGTGAATCCTCTCTGAAAGAAAATGCGAATAAATGGGCAGGTAGTCAGAGCAAATCTATTCTAAAGCGTGTAAAGAATATGGTGTTGAATCATTTACCTGATTACGAAGAGACAGTTTAAAATGAAAGCACCTGCCTTCTGGAACCATTCAAAACCCAATATGATTGCAAAGGCTTTGACGCCAGTTGCTAAGCTCTATAGTGCAATCACAGGATATCGGATGATATCGACCACGCCGTTCAACGCTCCTTTAACAGTAATCTGTATCGGAAATTATACGATGGGCGGCGCAGGTAAAACGCCGTTGACACAAAGTCTCTATCATTTATCGATCGAAATGGGGTTCAAACCATGCGTGTTAACTCGTGGTTACGGTGGAATGATAGATGGTCCGAAATTAGTTGATGTCAGGAATGACACGCCTCAACAAGTTGGTGATGAACCATTTATGATGGCTCATCATATTCCAGTAGTTGTTTGTCGTGATCGGAAAACAGGGGCAAATTATATTGCCAAAAAAGGTTATAATCTTATCCTTATGGATGATGGTTTTCAAAATCCTACATTGAAAAAAGATGTCTCTTTCGTTGTCGTAGATGGCGGTGTGATGCTTGGAAATCAAAAAGTCTTTCCGGCAGGCCCTTTACGTGAGCCATTGGATCGTGCGCTACTTCGCACAAATGCATTGGTAATGATCGGCAAACCCAAATATGATCTTGCAGCCCTTAAACAAATAAAACATCAATTTCAGGCAAATATTCAACCACAGTTAGATCATAAACCAGAAAAAGTGATTGCATTTTGCGGTATCGGACGCCCGGAAAAATTCAAAGATACCCTTACTAAACTAGAAATTGAAGTAGTCGAGCTTATCGAATATCCCGATCACCATCCCTATTCCGAAGGTGAGTTAAATATGTTGGGTGAGAAAGCAAAACAACTGAAGACACCTTTAATTACCACTGAAAAAGATTGGGTAAAACTACCTAAAATGTGGCAAGAACGCATTCAATGCTTGCCCATTACGCTTCAGTGGGATAGGCCTGAAGACGTCAAAACCTATCTAAAAGCAAAACTAACAAAGATTTAAAAGCCTTATGGCCCAGACAAGCGAAAGACATAGACAGATTAAAAAATGGCTGATCTATCCGGTTCAAGCCGTGTTCGTCTATGCCTTTTATTATCTTTTGCGCTTTATACCTGTCACAGTTGCAGCTGCCTTTGGCGCCTTTATCTTTCGCCTCATTGGGCCTCATATGAGCGCTCATAAAACAGCTCTTAAAAATCTCGAGATGGCCTTTCCTGAAAAAAACCATAAAGAGCGCGAAAAAATAGCGCGTGAAGTTTGGGATAATCTGGGTCGTGGTGCTGGTGAATATATGCAAGTGGATACCTTTACAGATAAAGGTGAAAATCCACGCATTATAATTGAAGGCGCAGAACACTTAATTGCGGCACGTGATAGTGGTGAACGTTTTATTATATTTTCTGCTCATATGGCAAACTGGGAAGTAGCGACGATCGTAGCAGCTCTTCATGATGTGTATTTAACCAATGTTTATCGCCATGCATCCAATCCCTATGTGGATAAACTTATCCGCAAAATCCGAGGTAAATTCACAGGTACGCTAATCCCGAAAGGTCGTAAAGGTGCTAAGCAGTTATTTATCCATTTCAAAAAAGGCGCACCATTGGGAATGTTGGTTGATCAAAAACTAAATGAAGGTGTTCCTGTGCCTTTCTTTGGTGAAGATTGTATGACAGCCACCGCCCCTGCAGAACTTGCTTTAAGGTTTGATTGCCCGATCATCCCCACCCAGTTGATCCGTCTTCCGGGATCACGTTTTAAAGTGATCATCAACCCCCCGATGAAGAAACCTGATACAGGTAACATCAAAGCCGACACTCTGACCTTACTAACAGAGATCAATAAAACAATGGAAGGTTGGATTAGAGAGAATCCCGGACAATGGTTCTGGGTCCATAAAAGATGGCCTAAGAAATAAAAGAGCTCCCATATGGAAGCTCTTTTTTAAATTATGCACCGACACCACAATCCATACAGCGGGCTGGCATTTTAGGGCCCATATTGAGCTCTACATTCAAGTTCCGTAATGCAGTTCGAACCCCTTCTTCAATAACTGGATGATAGAATGGTCGATCCAGCATCTCAGAAACCGTTAATCTAGATTGATGTGCCCAAGCTAATAAATGGGCGATATGCTCAGCAGCTGGGCCAATCATCTCTGCCCCAAGAAAACGTCCAGTGCCATGCTCACCATAAACACGTAAAATACCTTTGTTTTTAAGCATTACACGGCTTCGCCCCTGCCCTTTAAAATCAACAGTGCCAATGGCAAAGCTTGCATCTCGATCTGTTAACTTTTTGAAACTTTCCCCCACCATCATAATTTGAGGGTCTGAAAACATGACGGCAATTGGTGATGATTTCGAAAAAGCCCTTATATCTGGATATCGCGCAGCATTGTATCCAGAAGTTCTTCCTTCATCTGCGGCCTCATGAAGTAATGGAATATAATTTCCTGCATCACCTGCGATAAAAATATGACCGATACTTGTTTGACCTGTTGCCAATACATATTTCGGCACACCACGATCATCCAGTTCAATACTTAAGTTTTCCAATCCAAGCTGGTCTACATTTGGACGGCGGCCTGTGGCAATCAATGCATACTCATATTGTACCGTCTTGGCTTCACCATTTTCCAGATAATCAATCTCAACACCATCACCGATATTTTCCATCCGTGTCACCTCGCCATGCGGATGGAAATCAAATTCATCCTCAAAGATCTCACGTGCGGATTGCTTGATAATATCATCGCTGACTGGACCAACCAGATAATCACGACCAAATAAAGATGTTCTAACACCAAGACGTGCAAGAGATTGCCCCAACTCAAGACCAATCACACCAGCGCCAAATACAACAACTGATTCTGGTAGGTCCTCCCAATCAAAAACATCATCATTCACTATTAACCGGTCACCGAAGGCTTTAAAGGGGGGCGGTACGAAGGTGCTGGAACCTGTTGCGATAACAATGCGTTTCGCTTCCACATAAGTCCCATCACTTAATTCAAGAGTATGTGGATCTTTAAACTTTGCATAGGCACGAATACGATGTTCTTCCTTCCATCCATCGATTGCTTCCTCAACAAAACCAACAAAACGATCACGTTCAGATTTGATCCGTGCCATCACGACCTTTCCATCAATCTTTGGTTTCTCATAAGACACACCAAATTCAGACGTATGCTGCCCGAAATGTGCAGCTTCCGCCGCAGCAATAAGAAGTTTAGATGGCATACATCCAACCCGGGCGCAGGTTGTTCCATATTCGCCACCTTCAATCAAAACTACGCTATCCGTTACTTTAATCACTTCACGATAGGCACCCATTCCTGCTGTGCCTGCACCGATTATTGCGACATCAACCTTACGTGTCGTCATCTTATATCTCCAGTTTAGGAAAGAACCTCATTACTTTGAAAGAAACGGGAAAAGAATGACATATTTTCTCTTCCCGTATTTTAACCTTAACGGTTCTTCAAGTAATTCAACATTGTATCTGCATCAGATACGTCAAACGGATCGATTGGGCAGTTGTCACCATATTCTGGTTCACTAAACAATTGCTTGATTTCACCGTTTTCCACATACATGGAATAACGCCAGCTACGCATACCAAAGCCAAGGTTTGATTTATCGACTAACATACCCATTTTACGAGAGAATTCACCGTTCCCATCTGGTAACATAAATACGTTTTTACGGCCTAATTTTAATCCCCATTGATACATTACAAAGGCATCATTAACGGATAAACAAATTACCTCATCCACACCTTGCGCTTTCAATTCCTCGTAAAGCTCTTCGTAACGTGGTAAGTGAGTTGAAGAACATGTTGGGGTGAAAGCTCCCGGCAAGGCAAACAAAACAACATTTTTGTTTGTAAAGATTTCACTTGAAGTTAGATCGCGCCATTCAAACGGGTTCTCCCCACCCAAAGCTTCATTACGAACACGTGTTTTGAAAGTCACTTCTGGAACTGTATTTCTCATCTTTAATCTCCTGTTAGATCGTTAACTTATAAATTTGCCTTCTTAACGAGAAGCACGCGCAAAATAGAAAGTTTCATTGCGATTTGCGATTTTAGAAGCTACGGATACTTGGTTTCTCATTGGTCTATCTCCTTGACTGGATTTTCATTTTGGTGATTGTCACCTCATTGTCTTGAGAAAAACATAGCTCCAAAATTTAATTTGGTGAAACGAGTTATCTTCATTTCAGTAATCGACAAAATCTATTAAAACAAAATAATCATGAGATTTTATCGATATAAATATATAAATTTAAATATCTAAGTTTGTCTACATGCTCCCGTCAGCCATAAAAAAAGGAGCTCACTCGAACTCCTTTTCAAACATCATTTTTGCTCAACTTCCTCAATTGGATACCCTGCTTGTTTCCAGCCTCCAAATCCTCCGCCTAAATGAGCTATGGGTTCGAGCCCCATCGTCTGCAACGTATGTGTGCTTAATGCGGATCTAGCCCCGGCTGCACAGTAGAAAATCAGCTTTTTTCCACTCCCAAATATTTCTTTGAAATAAGGGCTATCAGGATCAACCCAGAATTCCAACATACCGCGTGGCGCATGATAAGCCCCAGGTATTTTACCTTCTCTCCATAATTCACGGATATCACGGATATCGATTAATTGAATATTCTCATCGGCCATAACCGCCTTTACATCTTCAGCCGACATCGTTTCAATAACTTCATTTGCCTCTTTTAACAGAAGCTCCACACCGCGTTTCATTACTTAAGTTCCCCGTAAATTTTATTGCTCCATAATGCGTTTATTCATCGCATCATGTCCTGCTTGAATATTTGCTGGCCAATTACCTTTTATAAAGGCCAAGATATCATGAATTTCCTTATCCGTTAAGATTTCTTCATAAGCAGGCATATTGCTGACAAAGCCTATAGAAGAATCAGATTGTCCACCATATTTTACTGTTTGAAACAAAGCGAAATCCGGATGATGCCATGTATGTCCTTCTTCAGTATGAGGTGGCGCTGGCAAGGAGCCATCTGCATTGCGGCTGCGCCAATTTGGCTCCCCTTCTAAACGTTTGCCGTGACAGCTGGCACAATTATCTGCATATAGCACACGGCCCGCACGCACCGCTTCACGATCCTTATAATTTATCGTAAATTGTTCTTCCTGATCAGACAGGGAATTGAAATAAACTGATAGCAATCCAATAACAGCTACGATTGCGATTAAGACAGGTAAATTACGGCTCATTATCAGCTATCCTTACCTGCAAGGCCTGATAGAATGGGACAATCAGGCCGATCATCTCCATGACAACAGCTTACTAAATGTTTCAAAGTATTTTCCATTTCTTGTAATTCTTCAATTTTACGCCGGATATCTTCCAAATGTGATTTGGCTATTGCCTTCACATCTGAACTGGCCCGATCCCGATCTTCATAAAGAGATAATAACTCCCGACATTGCTTTACTGAAAAACCCAGATCACGTGCCCGATGCAAAAACTTCAATACATGCACATCATTTTCCGAATAATCCCGATAACCAGATTGGGGATCACGTGTTGGTGTCACCAGACCAATATCTTCATAATAACGAATTGTTTTTGCGGACATACCAGACAATTTTGCCGCTTCACCTATAATCATCATCCACTCTCCTATCGCTTTACATGCCAGCGACTTAACAACCAGGCATTACTGACAACGAAAACGCTGGATAAAGCCATGGCTCCGCCGGCAACCATAGGACTGAGATACCCCATAGCAGCTAATGGAATACCTAAACCATTAAAGAAAAAGGCCCAGAACAAATTTTGTTTAATATTGCGCATTGTGGCTTCAGAAAGTTTCTTGGCCCAATAAATCAAACGTAAATCAGGACGTAACAAAGTCACAGCCGCGGCTTCCTTGGCAATATCAGTCCCCTGCCCCATGGCAATGCCGACATCTGCTTTAGCAAGAGCAGGCGCATCATTGATACCATCACCGACCATAGCGACAAAACCATCTTGGCGTTTGATATCATCAATATAGCCTAGTTTCCCTTCAGGAGTCATTTCACCGACCACATGATCCAGTTGCAAAGCTTGTCCAACATGTGCCACCATATCTGGATGATCGCCTGATACTAAATCAGTTTGAACACCTAATGCTTTGAGCATAGAAACAGCTTCGGGTGTTTCCTCACGAAGAGTATCTTCCAGAATAAACAAGGCTTCACACTGCCCATCAATCGCAATAAAAGAATAGCTACCAACAACATCTATTTTGCCATCTGAGGGAATATCAATGCCTGCCTCATGTAAAAATTTTGCATTTCCAAGCAAAACTTTTTTATTCTCAACAAACCCTTCCACGCCTCGCCCAGGAACTGCTTTGATTTCCTTAGTCGTATGTAATTTCATTTCGTTTGCAGCTTCCAAAAAAGCTTGAGCGATCGGATGCTCGCTCCCTTTTTGTAAGGAGGCTGCATAGGTTAGTAACAAACTTTCCGAATATTCTCCCCAAACAACTGCAGAAGAAATTTTAGGTCTACCATTAGTCAAAGTTCCAGTTTTATCGAAAACGAGATGATTAACTTTTGTCATTTTTTGCAACGCATCAACGTCGCGAAATAAAATTCCTGTTCGCGCGGCCGCACCTGTTCCAGCTAATATCGCGGTCGGCGTTGCTAATCCAAGTGCACACGGGCATGCAATTACCAAAACAGAAACAGCACTTAACATTGCCTGCTCTATATCGCCACTCCCCCACCACCATGCAAAGAATGTCATTGCAGCAATCACCAAAACTACAGGTACAAAAATGGATGAAACTTTATCCACCAATTTCTGCACGGGTGCTTGACCTGATTGAGCGTTTCTGACCAATTCAATAATTTGGGCAAGACGCCCTGAGGTTGATTTTTGGCTAACTTCAATAACCAGACGAGCCGTATTATTAATCGTGCCTCCGGTCACGTTATCCCCTACACGCTTTAATACAGGCATTGGCTCTCCCGTAAGCATCGCTTCAGAAATTTCGCCTAATCCTTCAGTTATTATTCCATCGACAGGGATAGTTTGTCCTGGTTTTACAACAAGCTTATCTCCAACTTTCAGGCTATCAATAGCAACAAGGATTTCCTTGTTATCTCTTAAAAGGAGCGCCTCTTCGGGGACCAAAGACATAAGCGATTCAAGTGCTTTAGCGGTACCACGTTTCGCTTTTTCTTCCAACATACGTCCAAATAAGATCAGAGTGATGACCACCGCAGAGGTTTCAAAGTATAGATCGTTTGTTCCGATCACTTCAGGCCAGAAGGTAACCATTACACTGAATGCAAAAGCAGTAGACGTTCCTAAAGCAACCAGTAGATCCATTGTCCCACGCGCATGTTTTAAGGCAACCCATGCGCCTCTATAAAAACGAGCACCTATATAAAACTGCACAGGTGTTGCTAATAGTAACTGGGTAAATGCATCCAGATGCCAATGAATTCCAAAAGGATATAACAACATTGGCAATACTAATGGGAAGGTAAATATCCCTGAAAATATCAGATGAATATGTAATTGTTGCAGTAACTTTCCATCATCAAGTAATTTATTTTTTTGAGGTTCCCGTGCTTCGAAACCTGCTTCCTCCACTGCAGCAAAAATACCCGATTGGGTAAGCGTTCCTTTCTCCGCGGAAACAACTCCGGAACTTAAGGCGAAATTCACCTGTGCTGTAACAATATCCGGGTTTTCCCCCAATACACGTTGCAATCTTCCTGCACATCCCGCGCAAGTCATCCCCGCTATATCAAATCGAAACGTTTCGGTCTGTTCAATATGTGGCATTTGCTTATTCATCTTACTATTTCCAGTTTTATATTTACCTCTAGATAGAGGTTCCAGTAACTGGAAGGTCAAGCAGAAAATTATAAATGATATGCATGTGGTCTTTATTCTTTTAAAATTATCACTTACAATTTAGATGCGATTGTTCAATAAAAAAAAGTTTTAGGATTTAAGAATAATAAATGTCGGTAAATAATGGCCTTTCTGATGAGACTTATAACACCTTGCGTGCTGAGTTCATTGACTGGATAGACACTGAACTTACCGCTATGGAACAATGTATCGATGAAGGGACATCTGATACATTTGTTAGTTCTGAGCAGGATAGTACGACTGTTCGGTTAATGCGTATGGCGCATAATATTAAAGGTTCAGGTAGTGCCTTTGGTTTCAGTACAGTTGCAACTATCTCCCATCGTATGGAAGATTTTATGTCTGCAACCTCCATTGATTTAACCGACCTTCAATATCGAGAAACACTTTTAAAATTTATTGATGAAATGCGTCGTGTTTCTGAACTTGCATCTGAACCAAATGAAGCAGAATCACTTGCAATTGTTAGAGCACTACCCAATAGCACTGAATATAAGTTAAATCAGGATTCCGAAAATGCAGACTTAAACCTTGCCCAAGGTAAAGAAGTTTTAATTGTTTCTCCATCCAAAACTATTTCTGCCATAACCCGTAAAGTATGTGAAAGCTTGAAGCATCGTGTAACGGCATCCAGAAACGGAACCGAAGCACTTGCACTAGCAATGAATATGAAGCCGGATATCATTATTGTTTCGACAGTACTTACCGGCATTTCCGGGCCTGACCTGACTAGAGCCCTTAGTAATATGCATGCTATCAAAGATATTAAAATCATTCTAATTTCAAATCTGGAAGCAAATCATCCGGATTTAGCTGACATTCCTGAAAAAGTTGATATTATAAATCAATCTGGGGATTTCCCTATGGCACTGTTTCGTTTGCTTCAGCAATTCTGATAAAGTTGATATATGAACCGCAATCTATGAGTGCTTGGCAAAAACATTAAAACACCCTAAAATAGATTTGGCATTTGATCAGAAGATCAAATTTGGGAGTTAGCATATGGGACAGATAAAGAAAGTCACAGCGCCCAATACCGTGTTATTAGCGGTCCCTGATCTATTGGACCATATCAGTGATATGAAAAATTCCGATGGGTCTAATGTGAATGTGCTATTAAGTGATTTAGATATCTCACTCGTTGATCTTTTTCGTGAAAACCATAATCAGGTTTCTGCGATCGTTATCCCTCAAAATATTGATATAGATATTTTAGATGCTCTCTCACAAGAAATTACAAAAGTTGAGAAGGATCAGCTTCTGCCTCTCATGGTTATTGGACATGTAGATCCGCAAACTTTATCTGTGTTAAGAAATGGCATTCTCTTCCAATCTTTGACTTTACAAGAGGCCAAAGCTCAAATCCGTGCCTTACTTGCTTCCACTGTATCGGAATTTCAACGCATTAATAGTTTGTTGGAAGATTTAGAAAACAATCAACGTGTCATTCATCTGATGTCAAAGGCTGTTTTTGAACTAAAAACCCTGGACGAAGCAAATAGTTTAACCAGTTTTCTATCTGCAGCTTGTCCAAAGCCACGCTTAATAGCGCTTGGTCTCTCAGAACTCCTGATAAATGCCGTTGAACATGGAAATCTTGAAATCAATTTTGATCTAAAAACTGAACTTCTTGAAACTGGCACATGGCGTCAGGAAGTTGAAAAACGTGCGCGGAAAACAGAATTCAAAGATCGTAAAGTTATTGTGACATATGAACGTAATGACAAAGAAGTCATGATTACAATTACTGATGAAGGAAACGGTTTTGATTGGCATCCATATATTAGTTTCTCACGTGAACGTCTAACTATGAAACACGGACGAGGCATTGCCTTGGCTAAAGAGACTGTTTTCAATGATATGCGATATAATGAAAAAGGTAATTCAGTAACCGTTACAATGAAACTAGACTAACTTGCTAGTTTGAAACCGTTATAAGGGTGAGGTCATCCGGTAAACGATCGAGATGCCGCCCAGGAAAAGCCTTCATCAAATGATCAATTTTTTCCGAACCACTTTGCATAGACTGTATCTCAGAGGCTAGGCGACGAAGATCCTCATCATTCAAGACATCTTCATTTGCACTGCTAGTTTCAATAAATGCGTCGCTATAAATAATCAATTCAGTCCCATCCTCAAAAGAGAGTTCAGAGGTCGGATACTCTGCGGAAGCCATGATACCAATAGGTAAACCTGCCGTTTCTAATAATTCCGCATCCTGTTCTTTTGATGCCTTATAAACAACGGGCGGCGCTCCAGCCGAAGCATATTTCAAAGTTTTCTTTTCTGGGTTAATCACGGCATAAAACAAAGTGGCAAATTGACCAACATTTAGTACCTTACATAATCGCTTGTTTAACTTTTGTAGCCATTCAGAAGGGTTATTCCAATTCCAGTTCCCATCAGAAAGAAAGCTATGCAATCTGAAAGTGTTTAATGCAGATGCAACACCATGTCCTGTAAAATCAACGGAATATACAGCTAAACTTCCATCTTCCAATCTCTCAGCACCCCAAAAATCCCCACTTAACTCCGAAGAAGGAGAAAAGAGAGCCCCAAGGGTTAAACCACTACCATCTTCCATTCTTTTTATTTTTGATGCATCCGGCATAAGCGCAGCTTGAATCTGTAATGCTGCTTCTAATTCTTTTGATGTGCGCTCTTGGTATTCACGCATACGTCCCTGAAGAAGACTATTTTGTAAATGCACTTTTACGCGTGCCACGAGTTCCGCGCCATTCACAGGTTTAATGAGCAAATCATTCGCACCTTCCTTGAAGATACGAAGACGCTCGCCGGTCTCTTCCATCGCTGTTTGAATGATAATTGGTATATTATCATATTTGGAATTTCGTCGAAGAATTTGACAGACCTCAAATCCATCCATCTCAGGCATTAAAATGTCTAAAATCACCAAAGCAGGTTGAATTTCTTCGATTTTTTGCAAAGCATCACGGCCATCTACTGCGATGTGAATATTTTCAAAGCCTTCTTTACCTAAAAAATTTAGTAACAGCTGACGCAGTAAATGAACATCATCCACAATCAGGATCGGTAATTTCACCAGTTCCTCAAAGGGAACTGGGTCAAAACTTGATAATTCATTTTTCACTGTTGTCATAACCATGATTTAGCTCGTCCAATATTAGAGCAAGCTTAATACAGCAACGGGAATTGAGCTAGGAAATTATGAATGAATATTAATAACTTGAGACAATTTTGCTAGCTCAAGCATTTTCTTCACTTGGCCTTGAGGCTTCTTCAATTCAAATGACCACCCTTCAGAGCCAGATTTGTCTTGTCCAACAAGCAACATACCCATGCCAGCAGAATCAATAAAATCCAATTTACTTAAATCCAGTGTAACTTGCGTCATACCACCAACTAACGCTTCGTCTAACATACGACGAAACAAATCATGGTCATTAAAAGTCAATTCACCAGACAATACACAAAGGGCATTAGAGCCATCTCTGTTAATTTCATATTTCATACATCACACCCCAAGTTAAAAAAGATCAATATCATCAGACGATTCCAGATGCTCTGCTTTAGATATCTCATCATCAATCGTTTCCCCTCTCAAAGCCGCACGAATGAATCGTTCCTTAACTTCTGCGAGGTTAAACCCTGCAATCAATTGTGACAATAACTCTTCCTTCGTGATACGCTCTTTTATACCAGAAGTTACATTTGTTGTCTCGCTATCTATTTTTTGAAGCATTTCCCCAATGACTTCAAGAGAATCTTTAATATGTTGTAATCGTTGAGAAGTTCTATCCTGAAATTGTATTGTCGTCGTCAGTTTAGTAATATCTTCTGCCACGCCACGTGAATCTTTCAAACTAATTGTAACTGCTTCCAAAAAGCGTGCATGCCGGTCCTCTAAACCAGTTTTTAATTGACCTAAATGATCAACAGCTTTCAATGATTCCGTCAATCCCAGCGAAACCATAATTTGAGTTTTATCAATCTTCTCGCCAGAATTTTGATCAGACAGCTTGGCAATTTCCGAAACAAGCTCATCAATCGCATGTTCCATTTGTAAAATCGTATCTTCCAATGGTACCAATTCACCATTGATGGGCACTTTATCCGCATCCTGTAAAACATCATACATATCGCTTGATAATTTCGTTGCACTATTCGCCAAAGATTGAAATTGGCTAGACAAAGCACTAACGCCTGCCTCCATAAGGTTTGTAGCGATATCTACCTCACCAGTTAAGGCACGAAAAGCAGCACGTTGTGCATCTGATAAACTGGACCAGAGTTGTAATAATTCTTTTAAATACTGTTCTTCTTGTTCCATTTTCATTTGGATCATACTCACTTATACACGTATGTCCCCGCCACCGCGTTCCGAACAAAGTTTCAAAACAACTTCAGCGACCCGTTTTAACGTAATCTGGCGCTCAACTGCCCCTAATTCATAAGCTGCTTTTGGCATACCATATACAACACAGCTTGCCTCATCTTGTCCTATCGTAGCAGCACCGGCTTCACGTTGCGCTAACATACCCTTAGCACCATCACGCCCCATACCTGTTAAAATCACGCTGATACAATTTTCACCGCATGTTTCCGCAGCAGAATCAAACAAGACATCAACGGAAGGTTTGTGACCACTAACCTCCGGACCATCGTCTAACTTACAAACATAATTTCCGCCAGATTTACCAACCGTTAGATGTCGATCGCCAGGCGCAATATAAACATGCCCTGGAAGAACACGCTCCCCAGCTTCCGCTTCTTTCACTTTCACAACAGACATGCCATCTAAACGTTGGGCAAATGTTTTTGTGAATTGTGCGGGCATATGCTGCGTTACTAAAACCGCCGGTGCATTGGCTGGTAAAGTTGTAATCACGTCTTTTAAGGCTTCAACACCACCCGTTGACGCCCCAATCGTAATAATTTTCTCAGTGGAACTAAATTTAATCTTTTGAATGCGTTGAACTTCGGAAGGATCTTTAATTGCCCTAGGCAAAGGTTTTACATTTGCAACAGCTGCATTCCTGACTTTTACAATCAGTTCCTCAGCGCGCTCCATAATGCCATGCTCCAAATCAATTGTTGGCTTACCAAAATAATCAACGGCGCCTATTTCCAATGCCTTCAAAGTGGCTTCCGCTCCATTTTGTGTCAATGAGGACACCATCACAACTGGCATAGGACGCAAAGTCATAATCTTTTCCAAGAAGGTTAAACCATCCATCTTTGGCATTTCTATATCCAATGTCACCACATCCGGATTTAGCTCTTTTATCATTTGGCGTGCATTCAATGGATCGCTTGCAGTGCCAACCACTTCTATATCCTCTGCTTTTTGCAACAGCGAACTCAATAATTGTCGAATCAAAGCAGAATCATCAACGATCAAAGCACGAATTTTATTCATTCCCAGCCAATACCTTCTTTCGGATCAAAACAGTTCAACACTGCCTTCCACTTCACTTGTATCCAATTGTTTCTTAAGCATTTGTTCTTCTTTAGCAACAGAAGCAACTTCTGTTTTCTCCAATAACTTCATCTTCACTTTTCCAGAGTCAGGAAAATAAGCAATGCGTCTTCCCCGATCTCCGCCAACATGTTGCGCAGCAACGGCCATATGCTCATTCTTCAAAAAACGTTCTATGAATGAAATATTTTTATCACCAACAGCATTATTGGAACTGATGACGTGAGCACCGCCAAACACTTTAAACTCTAAGCGATTTCGTGCAGCACCCATTTTAAGAAGATCATTCAGTAAAACTTCCATCGCATGGTTGCCAAAACGCATACTGGCATTCGCCCCTCCCCATTTGCCACTATCGCTTTCAGGTAACATGAAATGGTTCATCCCCCCGACACCATTTGTCGTATCGCGAATGCAAACAGCTATGCAGGATCCCAGCGTGGTTGTGATCATCTCACCTGGATTCTTTGTTACGTAATGAGTACCTGGCTGAACCTTGATACTCATACGTTTGAATTTTGGATCATAGAATTTATGAGGACGTAATGTACCGCCGGACCACTCAACTGAAGATTCACTTACCATATCAGGAGGCATCTTTATAACTCCTTCCTATATGTGGTTCGTCCATGCAATTTAAATGGACCACTTTGGTTTAATAAAGATTCCGAATGACCAATATACAACCATCCACCGGGGCGTAACATTGATGCAAATCCATCAACTAATCTTTGCTTTGTGGGATTATCAAAATAAATCATTACATTTCGACAAAAAATAACATCAAACGGACCTTTCATCGGCCAGTTATGCAACAAGTTTAACTGCTTAAATGCAATAAACTGACGCAACTTGGGCGAAATTTGCACATACCCATCATCCACTATTTTTGTAAATCTTTTGGTATATTCTTTTGAAATGGTATCAAGGCAGTTTGACTTATAAAGCCCTGCCCGACCAGTATCTAACATATTCGTATCCAGATCAGTTGCGAGAATCTTTGCGTCTAATTTTTCGATCTTTGGAATAGCCGACACCATAGACATCGCAATTGAATATGGCTCCTCCCCAGAAGAACATCCTGCAGACCAAACACGGATACGTTTTTGCTTACCTGATCGTAAGGCGTCAAAACTTTCCTTCATGGCAACCGAACGGAAATGCTCAAAATGATGATCTTCCCGGAAAAACTTGGTCAGATTTGTTGTAATTGCATTGATTAAATTACCCATTTCATCTGCACCCGCAGGTGTTTCAATAAAGTTAATATAATCACTAAATGCAGATAACTTTAATGTGCGAAGTCGGCGAGCCAAACGTCCATAAACCATGTTCTTTTTTTGATCTTTAAGAACAATACCGGTTTTCTCGTAAACGAGAGATTGCAATTTGGCAAAATCAGCTTGCCCAAATTGAAATTCTTGCTCTCTTTCCATTGCTACGGACATTCAATTTCCAGTCTTGAAACACATTAAATGTTAAAATTACCCTAGAGGGAGATAAAATCTCCCTCTAATAGGATATCCCTAGAATTCTTCCCACTCATCATCATCACCTGATGAAGCTTGAGAAGGTGCCGATGCAGGAGTTGAAGACACAACCTTCACTTCCGGCACTTTATTTGAAGGCGCAGGCTTTGCTTTCTTAGGTTTTTGAGGACGATTACTATCATCAATTTTGAAGAAGTTAATCAATTCCACTAAGGTTTCTGCTTGCTCTTCCATAGAACGTGCAGATGCAGAACTTTCTTCAACCAGCGCTGCATTTTGTTGTGTCATTTCATCCATGCTTGCAATTGCTGAATTGATCTCTTCCACTCCAGAGGATTGTTCACGACTTGCCGCTGCAATCTCAGAAATGATATCTGCCACACGTTTAATAGAATCCATAATTTCGGATAGTGAAGAGCCAGTTTCATTTACGAGTTCTACACCTTCTTTCACTTGTGTACCACTATCGGAAATCAATGCCTTAATATCCTTCGCGGCTTCTGAAGACCGTTGAGCTAGCGTACGTACTTCAGATGCCACCACAGCAAAACCTTTACCAGCTTCACCAGCGCGTGCAGCTTCCACGGCCGCGTTCAATGCTAACAAGTTGGTTTGGAAAGCGATTTCATCGATCACACCAATGATATCTGTCACTTTCTGAGAGGCATCTTCAATTTTGGACATGGCATCAACAGCACGATTTACAACATTTCCACCAGTCTCAGCTGTTTGACGTGCGTTAATAGATAACTGGTTCGCCTGCTGAGCATTATCGGCATTTTGTTTCACCGTTGTTGCCATTTCTTCCATAGACGCAGCGGTTTCTTCCAAATTAGATGCTTGTTGCTCTGTGCGACTAGAAAGATCCACACTGCCTGCGGCTACCTCACTTGATGCACTTCCAATTTCATCAGATGTGGTCAGAATATCAGTCACAATTCCACTTAGACGATCGCTGGTCTGGTTCATATCCTGTTTCACAGTTTCGAACATACCTTGATAATCTGCTGTAATACGTGTGGTTAAATCACCACGCGCTAATGCCGACACAGATGTCGCAATATTGTTTAAAACATCCTCAACTGTATCGCTTAATGAATTGATGGATTGGCTAAGATCAAGCATGAAGCCTTCTTTGCCATCGACAGTTAGTGATTTTGTAAAATCACCAGCTGCAACAGAAGATACAACCTCATCAACCTCACGTTGGATCGCTAGCTCTGCAGTTACGTCGCGCCACTCAACAACGGTTCCAACCCGTTCACCATCATCAAAAATTGGACTTGCGATCAAATTAAATGAACGTCCGCCAACCTCGATACTGGTCTTGTAAGCAGTAGTTAATTTGGAAAGCAAACCACGTTGATGGGATGGATCTTTATGGAAACTATCAATATTTGTTCCAATAAGTTTATCACTGTCAAAATTTGACAATTCTTTCCGAATATCTCGTTCAGCATTCTTGAGCATCGCAACCATGGCATCATTCATATAAATGATATCCAGATCCACATTTGCAACCATGACATTCGCCTGACAATTATCAAGAGCTGTACTGGTTAAGATCGCTGCGGATGCATTATCCGAAAACAACTGTAATGTTTGAGATAATTCTCCCAATTCATCAGAACGCTCGGTTCCTGGAATTTCTTTAATTTTCTTATCACCCAAAGCGACCATTAACTGACCTAGAGGTCTTGTTACCCCGCGTAAGGTGAAGAAACCAAAGATCAAAGAAAAAGCTGTCAGTGCAGCAGCACCAACTAGATCAAAAATTAATGCTGTACCTGCTTCTTCTTCAATATCAATTGCTTTTTCGGTCACTAGTTCAGCTAGGCGATCCTCAGCTTCTTTCATAAGATTGATTTTAGCTGTTTGTGCAGCGAACCAATCGGCACCGGTAATATTTTCAAGACTTCCCGTTTGCAAACTGGATAAAGCCACTTGGCGCATACGTTCAACAGCGTCGATATCCGGTCCTTTTACATAATCATTAAATACGTCTTCAAACTTATCAGATGCTTTATCAACAAAAACTTGAATATAACTTCTTTGTTCCGCTATCAAACTCACGAATTTCGTATAGCTTTCAGGTGTAAACTCGCCAGCAGAAAACGCCCCGGTACCAATCGCACGTTCGATACCAGCTTTTTCTTTCGCATTTAATAACGCGAGATAAGCTGTCATATCTTTGTTCAAAGAGGCGTTGTCACTAATTTGAATCAAATCAGCAACCGTATATAAAGCAAGTTTGTTAAAGCGTGTGTAAAATCCAGTAGCATCGCCAACAGAAAGCGTTAAAGCGTCCACAGACTGACGGTGAGCTCTCAATAAGTCTAATTTATCAACTGTGTCATCTACATGATCTTTCAAGGATTCCGGATAATCGGAGAAATCAAAATCTTCCACATGATCTATATAGTCATCAATCTGTGTATCTGCGATACTTCGTTGTTGTATCACCCGATTTTTAAAACCAGCATCACCGCCAGAACCAATGAAGCCTGCAGTTGCGCCGCGTTCTTTTTGTAATTCATGAACAACTGCACTTAGATATGGTGTCAGCTTTGATAGATTTTCAATACGTTTCATATTGTTGTAAATCGTCGCTTGTTCTGAAATTAAAAGCGTCGCTAAGATCAGCAATCCAACAATCGGCACCCCCAGGGAGATACTAATTTTGGGTCCAATTTTCATTCGGCCCAGCATTGTAGAACTTTTAGGATTTTCAACCTTACTTTCAGTCATTTCTACATCCTCTCACTCTATTGAAGCGCCTTCCCGGCTTCCTGTCCTTGATCAATATCTTTACTGTTGAAAAGTTTCGCTGCGTCTAGCAATGCGACCATCCTCTCTTCTACAGTAACCAATCCCGATAAAAATTCATTGTCTACGCGACGCTCCATTTTCGGAACACCTCGTACCTCGCCTGCTTCTATAGTTAGAATGTCAGACACGGCATCAACAAGAATGCCCACAAACCGTTCCCCAACGGTTATAATAATCACCACATGCAAATTGCTGACCTCAGTAAATCCGCCACCAAATCGACAACGAAGATCAAAAATGGGGACAATCAATCCACGCAGATTTAAAACGCCACGCATATATTCAGGTGTGTTCGGCAGCATGGTCGTTTCTGACCATCCCTTAATCTCCCTCACCGACATGATATCCACGCCGTATTCTTCCGCCCCAATGGTGAAAGTCACAAATTGTAAATATTCAGTATTCCCCGCTCCATCTTCACCGTGTATTTCTACGGCTCCATTAGCGACCGCGAGAGAATTTTGGTTTGTATCAGCCATATTTTTGCTCCGATTGAACCAACAAATCTTTTTCGGATTGTACATTTCGACGACTTGCACCACGTCCATGCGTCATCTCCGTCAATCCATCTACATCTAAAATCAAGGCAACAAGTCCATTTCCAAGAATGGTCGCAGCGGACACACCTGGTACAGGATCATAGTTATCTTCCAGACTTTTAATCACCACTTGTTGCTGACCAAGTAAGTCATCTACAACAATGC
This sequence comes from Curvivirga sp., assembly GCF_965219885.1. NCBI lineage: Bacteria > Pseudomonadati > Pseudomonadota > Alphaproteobacteria > Rhodospirillales > Aestuariispiraceae > Curvivirga > Curvivirga sp. The sequence goes on along the minus strand of NZ_CBDCOT010000009.1, from coordinate 2,468,215 downwards.
CGGCATGGCCACCGCCATCAAGTTCTACCAAGACAACAAGCGCCTCACTTGGATCCGTAATTGCCCCTTTGATGCCGAAAACATCATGCAAATAAATCAGGCGAATATATTCACCACGCACAAAGACAACTTCACCACCCGTCGCCAGACGATGAATGTCTTCTTTTTCTGGACGAATACTTTCTACAATTGCCGTTAACGGAATAACATATTTCTCATCCGCGACTGCCGTCACCATGCCATCAAGTACAGCAAGGGTGAGTGGCAAGGACATGTTGAACTTAGTCCCCTTACCCGGTACCGAAGATACTGAAATACGCCCCCCTAGATTAGAGATATTTCGACGTACCACATCCATACCAACACCACGTCCAGAGACATCTGTCACTTCTTCCGCAGTTGAGAAACCCGGCATGAAGATTAACTCATCTACCTCTTCAGGGCTTAACTGGTGATTTTCAGGAACCAGACCTTTTTCTATCGCCTTTCCAAGCACGCGCTCTCTGTTTATGCCACGCCCGTCATCAGCAATATCGATTTGAATACGACCACCTCTATGTTCCGCAGAAAGATGAACGGTTGCACGTGGTGTTTTTCCAACGTCAAGTCGCTCATCCTCAGTTTCAATGCCATGATCTAGAGAATTTCGGATCATATGGGTAAGAGGATCCGCTAAAAGCTCAACAACGGTTTTATCTACCTCTGTATTTTCCCCAGAAGTCACCAGATCAACTTTCTTACCGAGTTTGCCTGATAATTCACGTACCAAACGTGGCATCCGGGCGAAAACAGATTTCACTGGTTGCATACGGATCGCCATGACACTGTCTTGCAATTCACGTGTATGCATAGCTAAGTCATCAAAACCTTGCTTCATCATTTGGGCATATTCAATTGGCATACCACTAGATTGCTGCTGAAGCATTGCTTGGGTAATCACCAATTCCCCAACCATATTCACAAGACGATCAACACGGTCCAGATCAACCCGAATTGAAGAAATTTTTGCAGCACCACCACCTGCAGCAGGCTTCGCGCCAGGTGCTTTTTTAGCTGCTGTGGGTGCCGTAGATTTTGCTTTGGCTGGCACAGACGATTTTGCTTCTTTAGTATTTTTATCCTCTTTCTTAGAAGAAGGACTTTTAGAAGCTTCTTCTTCGACTTCATCGTCAAATAGCCCCCAACCTTGCTCGGATTCAATTTCGTCTTTAGATTTTTCTGCTACATCTGATGAATCTTCCTCATCAAACAATCCCCAACCTTGATCAGACTCTATTTCATCTTTTGATTTTTCATCAATAAAGAGCCCCCAAGACACACCTTCCTCAGCTTCTATTGAACCTGCATTAGAGGCCGTCCCTCCTAAAGCTTCCACAAGACGCTCGAAATCGCCTTCTTGTGCTTCAGTTACCGTCAACGTGCAGTCAAATTCAACAAATTCAAAAACTTCTTCAATAGCGTCGCGGTCTTTATCAGTACGTAAAAAGAATATCCAAGAGAAATAGATATCATCATGCTTCAAATCACCGAACATGGGCAACTTGTCCGTGAATACAAAAGTATTTAAAGTTCCCAAAGTTTTAAGTTCACGTATCAAAAGCAACGGTTCATTTGCATATTGTAAAAGATGGGGTTCTGGCGTGAACTCGATTTTCCAGATTTTTCCTGACTTTGTGTCTGATCCTTCAGCATCATCTTCGCTCTCAATAGCATCGGAGGGATCATCGCCTGTAAGGTCCACAATTTCTTCTTCGTCGTCATCACCGTCTTCGTCATCTTCAACAGAAGCGCCACTTTGAAGCGCTTCCAGTTCAACAGCAACATCAGCCCAAGCCTCTTCGGGTAATTCTTCTCCATCTTGAGCCGCCTGAATCAAATTATTTAATACATCATTTGCAGATAGTAGAAGATCAACAACTTCTTCTGTTACGGCAACCTTGCCTTCACGCATACTATCAAGCAACGCTTCGTAAATATGCGCAAAATGAACCAATTGATCAAAATTGAAAGCACCTCCGCCACCTTTTACAGAATGAACAGCACGGAAGATCGCATGCAAATCTTCAGGCTCAGCACTATCGGGGTTTTGCTGCAATGACATCAAGCGAGTTTCAGCATCTGCCAAAAGCTCATTGCACTCTTCGAAGTAGGTCGCCTTGAATTGATCAAGGTTAAAATCGCCTAAATCGGACACAGCTTTCTCCCTTATCGTTTATGCATTGTCACCCTCAAAAATCATGACAAACGCTTGAAAGACTATAGGCAAAGGTCAAAACCCCTTCCCCCGAAAACAAATTTATGGACAAACTTTCGCGACAACCTGTAACAATTTATCCGGATTAAATGGCTTCACGATCCAACCCGTTGCGCCTGCAGCTCTACCTTCATTTTTCTTTGCACCATCAGCTTCAGTCGTCAGCACTAAAATGGGTATAGACTTATATGCAGGCATTCCTCTTAATTCACGTATTAAGGTCAATCCATCCATATTTGGCATATTCACATCAGTGATAATCAGATCAACATTTTGACCACCTAAAACTGACAAAGCATGTTGACCATCGTTGCCTTCAATCACTTCATGGCCAGCATTACGTAAAGTGAAAGAAACCATGTCGCGCATGGTTTTAGAATCATCAACAGCAAGAACTTTTAGTCCCATTACGCTTTACTCCATTTCGAAAAAACCGACCATAAACCCAGATCTTCAAGACCGGATTTAAAAGCCTCACTATAATTTGAGATTTCAAAAGACGCTTTTCCACTTTCAACAGAACGTGCAGCAGCAAGTAACGCCTGACAAGGCGCCGTGGTTAAGCGTTCCACCTGTCCTGCGTGAATTCGTACATCTAAATTTTTATCAATTGCTTGGGCAAGATTATCAATCAGATTTTCTGTTTGCCCTAAATCAAGAATAGTAGGCAGAGAAATATCACACTCAGTTTCAGAAATTGATATTTGGGTACCTTCCATAGCCCTGCTTTCCGTGGTTCGATCCATCATTATTTTTGTTATTGCTTAAAAGTTTGATCCAATCCCTACCAAACCTTTAAGGGAATTTTTAATTCCTACACACTTTAGTGCGATAGTTAAATTTTGTACATAATTTTATTTAACGTCAAGGTAATAATTCATAAAAACAAGGGATTAGGATATTTTTCACATGAATTTCACGCAAAATTCATAAAAAAAATTAACCTTTTACACATCTTCCTGCTGAAGTCTTTTCGTAATTCTTGGCAACCATAGAGTGTGTAAAATTTCTCTTATTTCCTGACGTGCCGCAATATGTGACATAGAAATTCTTTCACCCGGTAACTTTGAATCCAGCATATCTAAAACTGTACGTCCTGTTGGAAACAATTCCCGATAAATGGCACGTTCTGAAATTCCAGGAGCCACACGAAACCCCATTTTCCCGGATAACGTTTTTAAGCTTTCCAAAATACGATCCGTATTTTTTGAACGTAAGTTCCCAAGACGATTACGTAAAATAATCCAATCCATACCAGCACGGTCCCGTTCAAATCGCTTTTGACGCTGTGTCATAACAATTCTTGCATAGTGGCTCGGCTTACATTGATCTACAGGCCCATCATCAATTTCAACCAATAAATCCAGATCAACAAAACTGTCGTTAATTGGTGTAATCAGGCTATCGGCAAATGTATGACCTATACGCGAAATATGAACATCCGCACCAGGTGTATCAATAACGACAAAATCATATCCATTTCGAAAAGCAGCGATCTGCTCTTCCAGCTGCTTTGTCATATCCTGACGCGCTTCTTCCATACTATCGAAAACACTATTTTCCATACAGACATGAGTTGGCATAGGCAGCCATATCCCAGTCTTCTCACAATATTTCCGTCGATTTTCCAGATAACGGGTTAAACTTCGCTGGTTTACATCCAAATCAATTGTCGCAACTGTAAACCCAAGACGTAACAATCCAATCGTTGAATGAAAAGCCGCTGTAGTTTTGCCTGAACCACCCTTTTCATTCCCGTATAAAATGACATGTGCTTTATGACCTACCACGTGACACCTTAGAAATAATTGAATTTATACGAGCTTAACCGAGCTAGAAAAAAAGGCAATGCAAAAATCAAAACGGGAAATAATCCAATACATTTCCCGTTTATATTTAACTTCACTTTTTCTTGGATTGTGCCTTCGCAAAAGCAGCTGCAAACGCATTATTTTGCATAGAAGATGAGCTTGGCCCAGATTGCCCTCGTCCTTTTCCTGAGTTTTTTCCGCTCCCACGATTTCCTGCAGAACGATTTTGACCTTGTGATTTAACTTCTTTCTTCACATTTCCTGCTTCTGGCGTATCGCCCATCCGCATAGATAAAGAGATACGTTTACGTGCAATGTCTACTTCCATCACTTTAACCTGGACGATGTCACCTGGCTTAACGACTTCACGAGGATCACTTACAAAACGATCGGCCAGTGCAGATACATGAACCAAACCATCTTGATGCACACCAACATCAACAAAAGCACCAAAGTTTGCTACATTGGTCACCACACCTTCTAGACGCATCCCCACTTTTAGATCTTTAACTTCTTCCACTCCGTCTTGGAAAGTTGCTGTCTTGAATTCAGGGCGCGGGTCACGTCCCGGTTTCTCCAATTCTTGGAAAATATCCTTAACAGTCGGCTCTCCGAATTTATCGGTAGTAAAATCATTCGCCACTAACTTACGGATAATAGATGCATCACTCATAAGATTTTTGATGTTACTATTTGTCGCGGTCAGAATTTTTTCTACCACTGGATATGCTTCTGGATGAACAGAAGAACGATCCAGAGGATTATCACCTTCCATCACCTTCAAGAAGCCGGCACATTGTTCAAATGCCTTATCACCAAGGCGAGGCACCGCTTTTAAACCTTCACGATTTGCAAAAGCACCATTTGCTTCCCGATAGGCCACAATGCTTTCCGCCAAGGCAGGGCCAACACCTGCAACACGCGCTAAAAGAGGGGCCGAAGCCGTATTCAAATCAACACCAACTGCGTTCACACAATCTTCAACAACTGTATCCAGCATACGGTTTAACTTAAATTCACTTACATCATGTTGATACTGTCCAACACCAATAGATTTAGGATCAATTTTCACCAGTTCCGCCAATGGATCTTGTAAACGGCGGCCAATTGATGCTGCTCCACGCAAAGATACATCCACATCCGGCAATTCACGGCTGGCGAATTCAGATGCCGAATACACAGAAGCACCAGCTTCAGAAACCATCACAGGTGTGATTTTCAATTCTGGATGTTTTTTCTTTAGCTCATTTGCTAATTGTTCAGTCTCTCGTGACGCAGTTCCATTACCAATCGCAACTAGATCAACATTAAACCGCAAACAAAGTGCAGCTAATACTGCTAGGGATTGATCCCATTGCTGTTGTGGTTGATGAGGATAAATTGTGGTCGTTTCCATCAACTTTCCTGTAGCATCTACAACCGCAACTTTCACACCCGTTCTAAATCCCGGGTCAAGCGCTAATGTCGGGCGACTACCTGCCGGCGCAGCCAGCAACAAGTCGCGCAAATTCTTTGCAAAGACAAGAATTGCTTCCTCTTCAGCTTCTTCCCAAAGGCGACGCATCAATTCCATCTCAATATAAAGCGATAACTTAATACGCCATGCCCAACGCGCTGTATCTTGCAACCATTTATCAGCCGCACGCCCCTCATTACTTAACCCAAAATGTGTGGCAACTTTCATCTCACAAGGATGGGGTGTTGTGCGGTCTTCTGGGTCACCTACGACGATAGAAGCTTGAAGGATTTCCTCTTTACGACCACGGAAGATCGCTAATGCGCGATGCGAAGGTACTTTATTCACAGGTTCTTCATAGTCAAAGTAATCAGCAAATTTTTCGCCTTCCTTAGCCTTGCCCTCGACTAATTTGGAGGTTAGCTTACCTTCAGTCCAAATGTAATCACGCAATTTACCAACAAGCGCGGCATCTTCTGCAAAACGCTCCACCAAGATTTGGCGTGCACCATCAAGAGCCGCCTTCACATCAACAATACCTTTTTCGGCATCTACATATTTTGCAGCCTCGACTTCAGGATCCAAAGTCGGCGTATCAAACAAGTCATTTGCCAATGGTTCCAAACCTGCTTCACGGGCGATTTGAGCTTTGGTACGACGTTTTGGTTTATAAGGTAAGTATAAATCCTCTATCACAGACTTACTGTCAGCAAATTCTATAGATTTGCGTAATTCATCTGTGAGCTTCCCTTGCTCATCAATGGACTTAAGAATGGTCTCGCGACGACTATCTAACTCACGCATATATCCCAGACGTTCTTCCAGTTTACGAAGTTGTGTATCGTCTAAACCACCAGTTACCTCTTTACGATAACGCGCAATAAACGGCACTGTCGCCCCACCGTCCAAAAGTTCCATCACAGAAGCAATTTGAGCTTCTCGTACTTCTAACTCTTTTGCCAAACGTGTGGTAAGAGGCTGTACTGCCATGAAATAGTCTCCATAAGAAATCAATAAATTAACTACGATCTATTTGCGCAAGATTCGGCACTCCGACAAGTCGCTCAAATAACAATATTTTGGGTTTTATTTCTAAACAGAGACTTATAAACTGCGCGCCATGAATGATATTGCCTCAAACCTTCCAATCAACGATGTTTTACCAGAACTCCTTTCATCTCTGAAAGATACGAACCGCATAGTGGTACAAGCCCCGCCGGGTGCAGGTAAAACCACTACGATTCCACTTACCTTATTAAAAGAAGAATGGGCTAAAGGTGGGAAAATCCTGATGTTGGAACCTCGTCGGTTAGCGGCAAAAAGCGCCGCACGACATATGGCGAGCATATTAGGAGAAAAAGTTGGAGAAACTGTTGGCTATCGTGTTCAGATGGACAATTGCGTCGGGGACGGAACGCGTTTGGAAATTCTGACAGAGGGTATTCTGACACGACGCCTTCAAAGTGACCCTGAATTGACTGGTGTTTCTGCAATTATCTTTGATGAATTTCACGAAAGAAGCTTACAGGCTGATTTGGGACTAGCCCTTTCCATCGACTGTCAGGAAGGCTTGCACGATGATTTAAAAATCATTGTTATGTCTGCAACTTTGGATGGCGAAAGCATCTCTACTTTATTAGACGATGCCCCGATTATAACAAGTGAAGGTCGCGCCTTTCCTGTCGAAACCAAATATCTTGGTAAACCAGAAACCAATCGATGGGGACAAACTGATATCGTTTCAGCAACTGTCAATGCAATCAAGCAAGCGTTAAAAGAGGAAACAGGCAGTATTCTTACCTTCCTTCCCGGAGAAGGTGAAATTCGAAAAGTTGAAGCAGAATTAAAACAATTAAAATTGCCTCAAAATTGCTTTATTGCCCCTTTATTTGGCGCCATGCCACTTGCTGAACAAGATAAAGCAATCCGCCCGACATCAGCCGACCAACGAAAGATTGTATTATCTACCAATATCGCAGAAACAAGCTTAACGATTAACGGTATTCGTGTCGTTATTGATAGTGGTTATAGACGTATCGCCAAATATAATCCCAATAATGGTCTAACACGCCTTGAAACCAAACAAATTTCAATAGCCTCCGCAACGCAACGTCAAGGTCGCGCGGGCCGTGTAGAAGCTGGTGTTTGCTATCGTCTTTGGGATCAAAGAGCCGAAGGCAGCATGGAAAGTTTTGATGCACCGGAAATTCTCGAAACGGATTTAAGTGACCTCGCAATTGATCTAGCAAATTGGGGCATAAAAGAGCCAACGGAACTGAAATGGCTCGACATTCCCAACAAAGCGTTACTTCAACAAGCTAGAGACCTTTTGGTCAATCTTGGGATTTTAGATCAAGATTTACGGATTACGAAACATGGTAAACAAGTTGCCCGTATGCCAATGCATCCCCGTCTTGGTCATATGATCTTAATTGCAAACCAATATGGATTGGGAAAAGAAGCATGTGATCTAGCCGCTATTTTAAGTGAAAGAGATTTCTTAAACGATCGTCAAAACACGAGTTTGATAGATAGGGTTAAGGCTTTATCGAATAACCCAAAATCCAAACGCATCAAAGCTTTATCCAAATATTGGCTCACAAGAATTTCAAAGCATACAAAAACTAAATCCTCTGTTCTAATTGAAGACTTCGATAGCCAGATTGGCTTGCTGATATCACTTGCCTATCCTGACCGTATTGCGTTACTGCGTAAATCAAAAGGCACTCGATACCAGATGGCGAATGGACGCGGAGCAAGCCTTGAAGAAACTGATAAGCTGCATGGTAGTATTTGTTTATGCATTGCGGATTTATCTGGCGACGGGCGCGATAGTAAAATCCGTATGGCTGCCCCGATTAACCCTGAAAGCTTAAAAGAGTTCTACGGAGATAGCTTGGAAGAAGGATCTTTTGCCACCTGGGATAAAAGAACGCGATCCATCATGGCTCGCAAACAAACACGCCTTGGCAAGTTAATTCTGTCAGATGAAGCAAGCAATGATCTGCCGAATGATCAAATAGAGGCAGCTATTTATGTTGGCATCAGAGATTTGGGCTTACGAGTTTTACCATGGGATAAAGAAAGTAAAAGCTTACACGCGCGCATGCGCTGCGCGCATTTCCTTGATCAACAGAACTGGCCTGATGTAAGTGATCAAACACTTCTTTCTTCGCTAGAAGAATGGTTATCTCCTTATTTGTCTCCTTTATTAAATTCTGTAAGAAAACTAGAAGATTTAGCGCCTTTGGATTTAAAGACGATTCTGGTGAGCTTACTGGATTGGTCACAACAACAAGAGTTGGACAAATTCATTCCAAGTCATTGGCAAGTACCAAGTGGTTCACGCATTCGTATTGATTATGAAAATATGGAAGCCCCTATCCTTGCGGTGAAGTTACAGGAAATGTTTGGCGCCACTGAAACACCTGTGGTTGGGAATGGTAAACTTCCTCTCACATTGCATTTGTTAAGCCCAGCGCAACGACCTCTACAGGTCACGCAAAATTTAGTCAGTTTTTGGTCTGATAGCTACCATGCGGTAAAAGCTGAAATGAAAGGTAAATACCCAAAACATCCTTGGCCTGATGACCCCATGTCCCATCAAGCAACTGCAAAAATCAAGAAGCGTTTATAAGTTTTAGGCAGCGATAAAATAAGACAACCCCAAAAGAATATTCACTTCATTACCATCTTCGGATAAAGGTAACAGAAGGCGTTCATAATGAACAAAATCTTTTGACATCCAAGACGCAGATTGTTTGGAATAAATTACAGAAAAATCATTGGCAACTTCGCAATAGATATCCCAGAGTTCATCGGCTTCCGTTCCACGATACATTTTGCTAAAATAATCACCTGTATTATCACGTCCCATCACATCAACAAGATGAGTGCCATGCAGGCGCATTTTAAAATCTATGGGATTACGCATAACGTCAAACATAAACATATGCGGCAATAGGTCACGCAATTCGATTGGATCAATATCCTTGCGCGTGGGTGCTTTACGCTCCCCGCGCTTTTCATCCCAATAGGCGTATAATTTTTTATGCCCTTCATTTTCTAAATCCTGAAGGGAGCCTACAAGGCAGCGCATTCTCAAATATCCTTAATTCTCTGGTATCGACAGAAGCCCGGAAACTATATCACGGTATCCTGATAATCAATACTTATCAGATGGATATTATATCAAATTTGATCAAATTTTTAATAGAAAACTTATTGGAGATTACACAACCTGAAACCCATGCGCATAAGGGTCACGATCATCTATATAGATTGTGTTTAAGCCATGCACACGCGCCCAACCTCGAATAGATGGGATGATTGCCTTATAATCACCAACCATTGCAGTATCTTCCACGCGACCAACAAACATGCTGCCAATAATGCTTTCATGCACAAATTCATCACCAACATTTAACATGCCTTGCGCATATCTTTGTGCCATTCGCGCCGATGTACCAGTCCCACATGGGGAACGATCAATTGCTTTATCGCCATAAAAAACAGCATTTCGAGCATGTGATTCCGGCCGGGTCGGAGCACCGGTCCATTGCATATGAGAAAGCCCCTTAATTGTCGGGTTTTCTGGATGAACAAACTCATATTTCTCGTTAAGTAAATTACGCAATTTCAAACTCATACGGATCAAATCTCCGCCTGAGTAATCAGCCATATCCCTAAAGTTGTCTTGAGGTCCAACAATAGCGTAAAAATTCCCGCCATAAGAAACATCAACTTTCAAAGGGCCTAGTTCAGGGCATTCAATGTCCAAACCTTCGGAATGCAGGAAACTTGCCACATTTCGAATACGCACCCATTCAACCAATCCGTCTTCATTCATGTCATAATCGGCAATAACCAGACCCGCCGGTGTATCCAATCGTAATACACCAGGTTCCTTTGGTGTGACTAATCCATGCTCTAACGCAATCGTCACCGTACCAATCGTACCGTGACCACACATGGGTAAACAACCACTTGTTTCAATAAATAGAATGCCGACATCGCAATCTTCACGACAAGGTGGATAAAGGATTGAACCTGACATCATATCATGACCGCGCGGTTCAAACATTAATCCTGTACGGATCCAATCATATTCGGCCAGAAAATGCTGACGACGTTCTGACATCGTATTCCCTTGAAGATCTGGGCCACCTGTTTTCACTACACGAACAGGATTTCCGCAAGTGTGGCCGTCAATACATTCGAAAACATGTCTTGCCATTTTCTATCCTTCATCAGCATTTAACTTTATTTAAAATATATTTTGATATATTACTGATATATTAGTATTGGTAAAGTAGATTTTTGTGTAGTTTCGTCACAATTCTTTCGTCGAAAAATCGATTAACTTCAGTTCTATACTATGCGAAAAATCGATACCTAAAAAAGTTAAAATGAAAGAAAATCCCATGCCTCAAAATCAAAATGTCTATATTGCAGCATTATGGACAGCCGGAGCCTTGATTTCTTTCATGATAATGGCTGTTGGTGGTCGTGAAGCAGCAACAGAATTAAATACCTTCCAGATTCTGTTTTTTCGAAGCATTGTGGGTTTTATCATTGTCTCTGCTCTTCTCAGTTATTTTGGGTGGGAGCAAATTCGCACCACAAAGTTAAAACTACATATATTCCGTAATCTTGCCCATTATGTAGGGCAATATGGTTGGTTCTTTGGTATTGCTGTTATTCCCTTGGCAGAAGTATTTGCGATTGAATTTACGACACCAATCTGGATTGCTGTTATGGCTGTTATGTTTCTTGGAGAAAAACTAACCCCTTCTAAAATCATTGCTATCACACTTGGTTTCGCAGGTATTCTAATCATAATTAAACCGGGTGCGGAGATTATAAATTATGCGTCCCTCGCTGTTTTGATCAGTGCCATTGGTTATGCCATCGCCCATTCCATGACTAAACATTTGACCGCATATGATAGTCCTCTTTGCATTATTTTTTACATGATTGCTATTCAGCTTCCCATCAGTTTCTTTCCAGCTTTGGATAACTGGGTTTGGCCTTCATTATACACGTGGTTCTGGCTGGTCATTCTCGGGAGCACAGCTCTTTCTGCTCACTACTGCCTCGCACATGCTTTTAGACATGCTGATGCGACCGTTGTCGTTCCAATGGATTTCATGCGCCTTCCACTCGTCACCGCTGTTGGTTATCTGGTTTATAATGAATCCGTTGACGTTTGGTTATTTATAGGTGCTTTTGTAACCTTATGCGGGAATATGATTAATGTAAGAGCTGCAAAACGAGGCGAAATTAAAAATTCGTAAACTTTAAACATTATTTTTGCGTCATCAACTTGACATAAGACGTCAAAAACTTATACCTGAATCTAATAAAGTATACATTATTGAGCACTTGTTAACTTCAAGGCTCCTCAAGGGAACGGGTTATGGGTAATAAAGAATTCAACGATGGGGTTGAAACAGCATTCTCCAAATTTGGAATTGGAAAGCGACTAATTGCTGCATTTTCATTAGTAGCTGGCTTAACTATCGTTATTAGCGCTGTAAGCTGGGTTAGTATTAATAATCTAACTGACGCACAAAATGATTTAATCAAGACAAATGTACCTGCTATCACACAGGCGCTGAATTTATCTAATGCGACTACTTCTTTAGCGGCCGCAACACCACAATTAAATACAGCAACTAACCTAGAAGAAAAAGAAGCAAGCCTCGCACAAATCCAAGCAACAGTTGATGAAGCTCAAGATCTTTTAGATCAACTATTGGAAAACAATCCAGACAATGAAACACTTCAAAGCATTGCAGAGGATTTAGCGGTATTTGAACCAAACATCCAAAAACTAGCTGAACTTGTTGGCACAAGGCACACTCTTCAAGGTCATGTGGATACGATTACAGAGAAACTTGCTAAATTGCGCACAAGTATCGACACAGATACCAATCCTTTCCTACTTCCTTTACGCATTCAATATTTTGATTTGGTTGATGATTGGAAAGAAGCCCTAGACGATGTTGCGGAACAAGTTAAAGCCGGTGAAGAAGCAGATGTTTCTGTTTCCGATCAAGAAGCTGCAGGCCTCAAAATCTTAAATACACAAAGATCGATATTTGAATTTCGTTCAACAGGCCAGTTCCTTATTGGCGTGATTGCGGAAAGTGCACAAACCACTAATCCAGAACTACTTGCTGAATTGGAAAACGTCTTCGCCCAAAATCTATCTGTTATGGCAACCCCGTTATCAGTAATTGAAGGAATTGAGGAAGCACCAAAACTTCAGGAAATTTTTAAAGAACTATTGACTATGGGTGTTAGAGGTGACGAAACAACCCAAGTATATACGATTAGAAAAGCAGAACTCGCGACCCTGAGTGAAGCACAAGAGATTCTGGCTGCAAATAATATGATTGCAGAAAACCTGTCACTAAAAGTTCAATCCTTTGTCGAAGATGTAGAAACTAATACTGAAACGGCTGCAAAAAATGCTGATGCACTCGCCGCGACAACCTTAACTACCCTTATTGTGATTGCAGTAATTTCATTGATCATCGCGATTGCTATTGGCTGGTTATATGTAGGTCGCAGCATTATTAACCGTATTCATATGCTTCTAGAGTCTATGCAGAAGCTGGCTGAAGGCGATTTAAATGCCAGCATTTATCGTGAAGGCAATGATGAGTTAGCAAAAATGGGGCATGCCTTAGCTGTATTACGCAATGTGTCTCGCGAGGCAGAAAATTTGAAATCTGCACAAGAGACGGAAAAACAACGTAATGAAGAAGAAAAACGTCAAGCTGCCTTGAGAATGGCTGATGATTTTGATTCTTCTGTGGGACAAAGTATTTCTGTTCTTTCCAGCAATGTTGGCGACATGCGTGGACGCGCAGTTGAGATGCAAAAACTTTCTGCACGCACTCAAGATGAAGCAAATGAAGTCAACCAAGCGACCAATGTGATGGCAAATGATATTGCATCAGTTGCTAGCGCCGTAGAAGAATTATCCGCATCGGTATCTGCAATCGGCCACCAAGTTGAACGAAATGCTACTGTTTCTCAGGAAGCTGTTAAACGTGCCGAAGAGATGAATGGTAATGTAGGTCGATTGGAAGGAGCTTCCAAGAAGATTGAAGAAGTGACAGAACTCATCAGCTCTATCGCTGAACAAACAAATTTATTGGCATTGAATGCAACCATTGAGGCCGCACGTGCAGGCGAAGCAGGCAAAGGCTTTGCTGTGGTTGCAAATGAGGTGAAGTCTCTTGCGAACCAAACCACAAGCGCTACAGAAGAAATCAACACATTGATTGCTAATATTCAAGTTGAGGTGAAAGGCGCTGCAGCAACTGCAGAAGGCTTTGACCATGTTATCAAACAGATCGATGCAATCTCTGCTGAAATCACAACCGCGGTTGAAGAGCAAGGCTCTGCCACACATGAAATAAACGGAACCGTAACACAAAGCGCAGAACATTGTTCCGAGATCGCCAATCGCGTTCAGGAAATTACGCAAGACCTGAGCAATGTAAGTAATTCAATGCAACAAGTATTGGATGGTGTCGGTCAGGTTGATGAGGAAAGCCAAGCCCTTAACGATAATGTTGAAAACTTCCTTGGGAATATTCGACAATCAAACTAAGAAAAAAGCCGCTCATATGAGCGGCTTTTTTTAAAGAACTTTGCGAACTGCAGTTTCAAGATAGTCCATAAACTCGGTTATGGTATTTCTCACTTTATCGACTTGCCCAGACGCAATCGCCAACATCATTGCACGATGCATTTCTGCAGATGTATTTAATTCTGATTGTCCTTGATAATAATACCAGAAACGACGGCTCATACTTTGAAGTGGCATGCATGATTTAAATGCATAATGGTTTCTAGAGGCTTCTCCTAGAATTATATCAAAACGCTTATCTGCACGCATAAATTCATCTACATCATGATCTTCGGCTGCTTTAGCAATTTCAGCCGCGACTCTCTCCAAGGCAGCACGTTCTTGTTCATCGGCCCGATTGGCAGCCAACTCACCGATTAACAATTCAAGCGGCCTACGTACTTCTAAAACACGTAACATCTCAGACGCACTTACCTCACTTACGATCATGGCCCTACGCGGTTGAATTGAAATCAAGCGATCAGTTGATAATCTTTGCAAAGCTTCACGCACAGGCGTGCGGCCGATCTCTAATCGGTCACATAAATCCGGTTCACTCAAAATACTACCAGGACGTAATTTGAGTGTCACAATCATTTCTTCAAGCTTCCGATAGGCTTGATCGGCCAGCTTTTCTTTTACTTCCATGAGAATCCCCTGCTCATTTGGAATAACGTCTGAATATATATTGTGGATATATTACAGTGATTGGGACAAGATTTGCAAGAAAGCGACGAAACAACAAGGTATCAAAGCTTCTTTCAAAACAAATTAATGGGCTACATTGGCCGCCCTAATACAACAACCATCAATCCAGTCGCAACAATATCACTATCATTAATAACAACATGATCTTTATCCGCCGGATATCTGATGGTTTCACCAGCATAAACCAGATGGGAATCTTCGCCTGTTTCAATCTTTAGGCATCCATCCAACACAGTCACGTTTTCCAATGTTCCAAGATCATGGGCTTCGGAAAACAAACGCCCCCCAGGTTCTACAGTTACGTGATACCATTGCAACCAGTTCACTGTATGAATAGGTCCTAAAATGCGTAAAGAGCATTTACCGTCCTCACTGTGAATAACAGGGGTTGCATTATCAGCAACTACATCAAAAACACGTGGGCTCGCCTCTTTACGAAGCAATTCTTCAACAGTGACATTTAAAGCAACACAAATACGATGAATCGTAGACAGTGTCGGGTTATTTTGATCTCGTTCAATTTGGGAGAGAACAGATTTAGAAACACCGGATTTATTAGCAAGATCATCCAAACTCATTTTATAAGCTTGACGTAAACGTAAGACTTTACGGCCAATTTTCGGAATTTCATTTTCTTCAGACATAGGGACTTTCCTGATTTTTTGCATCTGATATGATGCCTCTATCTTTTTGACGTTCGATATAAAGCACAAAAAAAAGCATATCGCAACATAAAATTCGATTGACAGAACGCATGTTCTTTATATTGTACGATCCATATTTGATACAAAATAATTCAGGATTAAACCAATGGCAGATTCATACGAATGGCACCCGGAAACAGCTCTTATTCACGAAGGCATTAATCGCTCTCAATTTATGGAGACAGCTGAATCCATCGTTATGACATCCGGGTATGTCTATGAATCAGCAGAAGAAGCAGAACATGCCTTCAAGTCCGATGGCACCCGTTTCGTTTACAGCCGATATGCTAATCCAACTGTTGCCACTTTCCAAAGTCGCCTTGCAAAACTTGAAGGCGCTGAAGGTTGCTTCGCCACAGCAAGTGGCATGTCTGCCGTATACAACGCCTTGATTGCCTCCGTACAACAAGGCGATCGCATTGTGGCCTCCAAAGCCTTGTTCGGTTCTTGTCAGTTTATTCTATCTGAGCTTTTACCACGCGGTGGTGTTCATACAGATTTTGTTGATGGTACGGATCTTAGCCAATGGGAAGAAGCTTTAAGCAAACCAGCCAAAGTCGTATTCCTTGAAACACCATCCAATCCAACACTGGAAGTAATCGATCTTCCTAAAGTTTCAGAACTTGCCCATAAGGCAGGCGCAATTGTCATTGTTGATAATGTCTTTGCCACACCTGGCAACCAAAAACCGTTGGAGCTAGGTGCGGATGTGGTTGTTTATTCCGCAACCAAGCATATCGATGGACAAGGCCGTTGCTTAGGTGGTGCAATTTTAGGCACCGAAGAGTTCTTGAAAGAAAAAGTAACACCATTTATTCGCCATACTGGCCCATGTATCAGCCCGTTTAACGCATGGTTACTCCTTAAAGGCCTGGAAACGTTGCCATTACGTGTTGAACGGATGAGCGGTTCTGCCCTCAAAGTATCCGAAACACTAGAAGGTCATGAGAAACTAAATCGCGTTCTTTATCCTTTGTTGGACAGCCACCCGCAAAAAGCGCTCGCTCAATCCCAAATGGGGCATGGCGGTAGTGTTGTCACTTTGGATTTGAAAGGCGGCAAAAAGGAAGCTTTTAAATTCCTAAACGCCCTTCAAATTATCTCGATCTCCAACAACCTTGGAGATTCAAAAAGCCTGGCAACGCATCCAACTACGACAACACATCAACGCCTAAGTGATGAGGAACGCGCAGGTATGGGTATTACTGATGGTATGGTACGCATTTCCATTGGACTGGAAAACGCAGACGATCTCATTCAAGATATTAGTAACGCTCTTTCAGAGCTATAAATTTGCCTTATAAAAATTGAACAGGATTTAAGAATATGAGTATCGACGTTGAAGTGATTGGAATTAATCCAGAAGAAGCCAAAATTCTTATTGATGAAGGCCGTGGTTTTCTGATTGATGTACGCGAAGACGAAGAATGGGCAGCAGGGAAAATACCCGGTGCCATACATGCACCCCTCACCCGTTTCGCTGACAGCACTTTTCCACCAGCGGAAGGAAAAACAGCGATATTCCATTGTCGCAGCGGGAAACGTACCACAGATTATTTCGGCCTTTTCCTTCAGGTAGGATACGAGAATGTCGTCCATATGGAAGAAGGCATTCTTGGTTGGGCGCAACGCGGATATGATGTTGAACCCGGCTAAATCTTAAAATATTCGATTTTTAAAACACCCTCAGCTCACAAGTTGAGGGTGTTTTTTTATGTCCATTTTCCATCTGATTAAATTCCTATCCTCCTTCAATCACGACTTCCCACGCCTTCCCATTGAAAAATTCATGGGAAGTTATGGGCAAACTTACACAACCACCCCAAAAACACTATATACAGACAAAATCACCATCAAAAACACAACATATAGATATATTTTTCCTTAAAACATATATATCTGAAACCCGCAGAAATCCTAGCTTTCCCATTGACATCCCATAGATTCCCATGATATTGATTATATTCCCATGATATATGGGTAGAAGTCCTATGACTTCCAACAAGGAATTGGCTAAACAGAACTGGGAAGAGTGTAATGGCCCGTTTTACAGGGACATTTGAAGGGAAAGTAGACGATAAGGGGCGTGCCTCCTTACCGGCAGATTTCCGTGACGTTCTGAAACGCCAAGATGAGGTCAGCTTTTATGTCTTCCCCTCCCCTAATCTTGACTGTCTAGAAGCTTGTGACGATCGTTTCATGCAGCGCGTGGAAGAAAGCATCGAAGAACAAGCAGATATGTTTTCTGAAGAAGAAGACGGTTTGACATATATCGCCTCAGAAGCCCGTCGTGTTTCCTTCGACAGCACGGGTCGTTTTGTTCTTCCTGCTGAATTTCGCGATTATGCGGAGATTGAAGGGCGCGCGACATTCGTTGGTATGTTCCAACGCTTTCAAATCTGGCATCCAGATAATTACGCCGAACGTGCGCCAATTAAGAAACAACGTGCAAAAGGCATGACCCTCAAGCTAAAACCAAGAGGGGACCGCTAATGTCTGTACAACAAGTTCATTACCCTGTGATGTTGCGTGAAGTGGTTCAATATATGGAGCCTAAAGCAGGTGAGGTATATCTGGATGGTACGTTTGGAGCGGGCGGTTACAGTCGCGCAATTCTAGAAACCGCTGATTGCACACTTTATGCGGTGGACCGTGATCCGACTGCCCATAAACGTGCAGAGCCGATCGTTAAAGAATTTGATGGTCGCTTAAAAATGTTACTTGGCTGTTTTGGCGACATGCAAGACTTGCTTGCGGAAAAAGGAATTAAACAGCTAGACGGTATCGTGTTGGATTTAGGAGTATCTTCCCCGCAGCTAGACGTAGCGGAGCGCGGTTTTTCTTTCCGTGAAGATGGTCCACTTGATATGCGTATGGGTGATACAGGGCCAACAGCAGCAGATATTGTAAACACATGGGAATGGCGTGAAATGGCGCGCATTTTCAGCGATTATGGTGAAGAGCGTCATGCAGGTCGCGTAGCCCGTGCCATTGAAAAGGCACGCCAAGACAGCCCTATCGAAACAACCCTCCAACTCGCAGATATCGTACGATCCGTTGTGCGTAAAGCAAATGATGGCATCGACCCTGCCACACGTACTTTCCAAGGCCTTCGCATCGAAGTGAATGACGAATTAGGTGAATTGGATCGCGCCCTGTTAGCTGCAGAAGCATTATTGGCACCAAACGGTCGTCTGGTTGTTGTGTCCTTCCACAGTCTTGAAGACCGCCGTGTAAAACAATTTCTACGTGATCGCAATAAGGTAAGTGGTAGTGGCACCAACCGTTATCTACCTATTGATGAAAGCAAGTTAAAACAACCAAGCTTTAATGTTTTAACCAAACGTGCCCTACCTCCGCAAGATGACGAAATCAAAGAAAATCCGCGCTCACGTTCTTCCAAGCTACGTGCGGCTATCCGTACCGACGCTGACGCATGGGGAGAAATCAAATGAGAATGACCATTATCGTTTGCTGGGTTATTGGATTTATCATTGCTGCATCAGGTCTTTTCTATGTCACTCTTCAAGTAGAGGCATTAGAAGATAAATTGGTGAACCTGAACCGTCAGATTATCAAGGAACAAGAAAACATTCATATGTTGCAAGCGGAATGGAGTTATTTCAACCG
This sequence comes from Curvivirga sp., assembly GCF_965219885.1. NCBI lineage: Bacteria > Pseudomonadati > Pseudomonadota > Alphaproteobacteria > Rhodospirillales > Aestuariispiraceae > Curvivirga > Curvivirga sp. The sequence continues at coordinate 2,449,005 of NZ_CBDCOT010000009.1, read as the reverse complement.
CCCAGATCGTCTTCAAAAATTGACGGAAAACTTATTGCCTCAAATGCAACCTGTTGAGGCGCGCCAATTTGTATCTTTTCAAACTTTGCCCTTCCGTATTGAAGATGAAAAAGTAACACCATCCAGCGATACAGTTACAAATACCACTCAAGCAACCACCATTTCTCATAATGGAGGTGCTGAATGATTCTGTCACATTGGAAAAAGCTGGGTTATACTACCAAACCTGTCAAACGGATGACTTTGAGTGATCTGAAACGTCAGGCGACCCTGCAAGGACAACAAACAGAAGCATTAGAAACAGGCCGCACACGCCTGATGATTACAGGCGCCCTAATGGCGCTTGCGTTTACAGGCATTGGTTTTCGCATGATTGACGTGATGGCGTTAAGCAATGTAAGCGAACCCAAAACACGGAATATCTCTCAATCACAAAATCTTACCTTTGATCGTGCGCCGATTGTTGATCGTACGGGTATGTTAGTTGCAACCACCGTTAAAACAGTCTCTTTGGCTGCTGATCCACGTAAAATTATGGACCCTCAAGATTCTGCCGAAAAGCTTGGCCAGATTTTGACGGATATTCCGGTGGCAAAACTCTATAAGATGTTGAGCCGTAAAGCTAAATTCGTTTGGGTTGATCGTCGTATTACGCCAACACAACAACAGAAAATCAATGCTTTGGGCATTCCAGGGTTAGAGTTCCGTACACAGGAAAGTCGCGTTTATCCGCAAGGCAACTTGATGGCCCATGTTTTGGGTTATACAAATGTAGATAATAAAGGAATTTCCGGTCTTGAGAAAAGCTTTGAAGAAACGCTGACATCCCAAGGCGAAGCTCTACGTTTAAGCATTGATGGCCGTGTACAACATATCGTGCGCGATGAAGTCCAAAAAGCAATGGCTGAATTTCAGGCTATTGGTGGTAGCGCTATCGTCCTTGATGCCAATAATGGTCAGGTCGTATCTATGGTATCTTTGCCTGATTTCGATCCTAACCAACCGGGTAAAGCATCTGTGGAATCACACTTCAACCGCACCACATTGGGTGTTTATGAGTTAGGCTCCACATTCAAAATCTTCAATTCCGCCATGGCATTGGAATCCGGAACTGCAAATATGAGCAGCAGTTACGATGCGTCTAAGCCAATACGTATTGCGCGCTTTACCATTAATGATTATCACGGAAAAAATCGCGTACTGTCTTTACCAGAAGTATTTATTTACAGTTCCAATATTGGATCTGCAAAAATGGCAGAAGCTTTTGGGGCGGGTTACCAAAAAGATTTCCTTCAAAAGATCGGTATGCTCTCGCCTTCTCCTGTTGAATTGCCAGAAGTTGGCCGTCCTCAATATCCAAAAACATGGCGCCCGATTAACATGGTAACCATCTCTTACGGTCATGGTATTGCTGTTAGTCCAATGCATGTGGCAGCAGGCGTTGCTTCCATGGTTAATGGCGGCACACATTATCAACCATCTTTAATCATGCAGGATACAAAGCCGAAAGGCACACGTGTGATTTCTGCACGCAGTTCCAAAGCAATCCGCAAGTTAATGCGCGCGAATAACATTGCTGGCTCCGGCAAGAAATCAAATGCGATCGGCTATTTTGTCGGTGGCAAGACAGGTACAGCAGATAAAGTGAAAGCAACGGGTGGCTATGCAGATCGTGCACGCATCTCCTCATATGTGGCCGCTTTCCCAATGCATGACCCGAAATATGTGGTCTATGTGATGTTGGATGAGCCAAAGGGAAATAAGAAAACTTTTGGTTATGCCACAGGTGGTTGGGTTGCCGCCCCTATCATTAAGCAAATTGTGACACGTGCAGCCCCTATTCTTGGCGTTACACCGATTGATCCAGCTTCAGAAGAAGTAAATCGTGAACTTGCCCTCAAGCTGCCACAGGATAGTCACACTTAGGAAATTAATTTAAGAGCAAGAAACGCGACATTAAAGATACAGAAAGTATGAAAATGGTTCGAATGGACGACATCTCAAAGTTAAATCTGGCAGGCATGACCGCCGATAGTCGTGCGATCAAACCAGGTTATTTATTTGCTGCTATCCCAGGTACACAATTGGATGGTCGTGATTTCATTCCAAGCGCCTTAGATAAAGGTGCCACTGCTATTTTAGGCCCTCATGATCTAGATGACAGTCAACTTCCAGAAGAAATTGCGATCATAACAGATTCCAACCCACGCCGCCGACTGGCAAAACTAGCTGCAGAATTCTATCAACCACAACCTTCCACAGCTGTTGCGGTTACTGGAACGAATGGTAAAAGCTCCGTTGCTGATTTCACACGTCAATTATGGATGATGTTAGATAAGCCAGCTGCAAGCATTGGGACCTTGGGTGTTGTTGCACCCGGACATGACGGTGGATATGGGCTAACAACTCCCGATCCAGTCGATTTGCATAAAGCGTTGCATGAATTGCAACAGGAAGGCGTAAATCATGTGGCGATGGAAGCGTCCAGCCACGGATTAGATATGTATCGTCTTGACGGGTTGAGCTTTAAAGTCGCGGCCTTCACAAACCTTAGCCAAGATCACCTCGATTATCATGGTTCCATGGAAATTTATCGCGCTAGCAAATTACGTCTATTCGATGAATTGCTGGAAAAAGGTGGTACTGCGGTTGTTAATACGGCAGCTACCGAATATGACGCCATTCAGAATATCGGACAGGAACGTGGGTTTAAGATCTTAGCTTATGGCATCAACCATGGGCAAATCCGTTGTCAGGATGTAAAAGCCACCGGAACAGGGTATGACCTCATTTTAGACATTATGGGGGAACGATTTGAGATTGCTTTCCCATTACCCGGGAAATTCCAAATTGAAAATGCACTTTGCGCCCTCGGCATGATCATGGCAACTGGTATAGAAGCTAAAAAGGTTGCGCCTCTACTTGCCAATTTACAAGGCGTTCGTGGACGTTTGGAAAAGATTGGATCCTTTAATGGAGCCGATATCTTTGTAGATTTTGCCCATACTCCAGATGCTCTTAAAACAGTATTGAATACAATCCGTCCACATACAGAAAACAATCTCCATGTTGTTTTTGGTTGTGGTGGGGATCGTGATCGTAAAAAACGCCCTTTGATGGGTAAAGCATGCTTGGAAAATGCAGATATAGCTATTCTTACCGACGATAATCCGCGTAGCGAAGATCCAGCGGATATCCGTGCTGATGTTACAGCTGAATGCCCTGACGTGGTAGAAATCGGTGGACGTGCAACCGCAATTCAAATGGCAGTCAAATCACTCAAACAAGGCGACATTCTAATTGTCGCAGGAAAAGGTCATGAACAAGGACAAATTGTTGGCGATAAAACATTGCCATTCGACGACGCAGACGAAGTGCGAAAAGCGATCAAACTGGCGGAGGAAAGTCTATGAATATCCCACTATGGACATCCAGCGAAGCAGAAACGTTTACTTCTGGGAAAAATACCGCCCAGTGGGAAGCACACAGTGTCTCAATTGACAGCCGCAAAGTCGAAAAAAATGGACTATTCATTGCGATCCAAGGCCCAAATAATGATGGCCATGATTACATCTCAATGGCACAAGAAAAAGGTGCGGCAGCCGCTGTAATCGCCGAAAGCAAAATCGGTGATTTCAAAGACTGCACCCTTCCCTTGCTAATTGTAACAGATACAACGCAAGCGCTTTACGATCTAGCCGCCGGCGCACGTTTCCGTACAAAGGCAAAAGTTATCGCAATTACAGGTTCCGTCGGTAAAACAGGAACCAAAGAAGGTCTACGTTGCGCCTTTTCCGCACTTGGAAAAACTCATGCGACAGAAGGCAATTTAAACAACGAATATGGCTTACCTCTAACTATGAGCCGTATGCCAGCAGACACAGATTTTGCCATACTAGAAATCGGCATGAACCATGCCGAAGAAATTCGCCCTTTATCGAAGCTCGCAAAACCAGACCTAGCAATCATTACAACGGTTGCACCAGTGCACCTTGAATTCTTCCATGGAATTCAAGGTATTGCAGATGCCAAAGCAGAAATTTTTGACGGATTAGGTGAAGATGGTATTTGCCTGTTACCTCGTGAACACGCGCTATTCCATCACCTGCGTGCACGTGCACGTGATACAGGCGTGGCATTTGAAAACGTTTTAAGTTTTGGAAAGCATGAAGATGCAACTTATCGACAAATAGATACAGAATTCAAGACAACCTCCACCGATGTAACATGTCTTTATAAAAAACACTGTGAGAGTTTTTCCATCCAAATGCCGGGTGATCACTGGGCAACTAACAGTCTATGTATCTTAGGGGCGGTTGATATTCTGGGCGAAGATGTCACCAAAGCCTTAAACGGCCTTAAAAATTGGAAGCCAAGTAAAGGTCGCGGCCAACGACATATCATCCCGCTTGAAGACAACGGTACAGCTATCTTGGTTGACGAAAGCTACAATGCCAGCCCACCAGCAATGAAAGCTGCCTTTAAAGTCTTGGCAGACATGCCCATAAAGCACGGAAAACGCATTGCAATTTTAGGTGACATGCTGGAATTAGGTGAAACGGGCTCCTCCCTACATATTGCATTGGCAAAAGAGTTGGAATCACGTCACATTGATGCGGTCTATTGTTGCGGTCCGTTGATGGGCGAAATGTACAAAGCTCTGCCAACATCCATGCAACGCCTTCATGCAAAAGACAGTTCAACATTATTCGACGCAGTTCTCTCAGATTTGGAAGATGGCGACATCCTACTCATCAAAGGTTCGCTTGGCAGTAAAATGGTGCCAGTGGCCGACGCCTTTATCGCCTTATCTGATGCTGCATCTCAGGATAAAACACCAATAAAAACGCCAACCGGCGCGATGAATTTGAAACCAAAAGAGGTTCATAGCCATGTTGTATAACCTGCTCTTCCCACTTGCTGAAGATTATCAGATCTTCAACTTGTTCCGGTATCTGACATTCCGGACCGGGGGCGCCATCATGACGGCCTTGATCCTCAGCTTTATCTTTGGCCCAAAGATCATCAATTGGCTTCGTGTAAAACAACATGGCGCAAGCAACGTGCGTGAAGACACACCCGAAGGACATTTGAAAAAAGCGGGCACACCTTCCATGGGTGGTTTCTTGATTCTATTCGCCTTGTCCTTCAGCACAATCCTTTGGGCTGACTTACGTAATGGCTATGTCTGGATCGTGTTGCTTGTAACAATGGGTTTTGGTGGCATTGGTTTTGCCGATGACTATCTAAAAGTTTCAAAGAAGAATTCCAAAGGATTACCGGGAAAATTAAAGCTTTTATTCCAAATCCTAATTTCCGGAACAGCAGCTTATTGGTACCAATCCATTACCGCAGATAGTGTTAGCACAGGCCTGGCCTTCCCATTCGTAAAAGATTTCCTATTAGATCTTGGCTGGTTCTTTATTCCATTTGCAATGTTTGTGATGGTAGGTGCCTCAAATTCCGTAAATCTTACGGATGGCCTAGACGGCTTGGCAATTGTGCCAGTTATGATCGCTGCAATTTGCTTTGGTCTCATTGCCTATTTTGTTGGTCACGCTGGTTATTCAGAATATCTACAGCTGCATTCTGTTCCAGGAAGTGGTGAATTAGCCGTATTCTGTGGTGCAATTTTTGGAGCTGGCCTTGGTTTCTTATGGTTTAACGCACCACCTGCAATGGTGTTTATGGGTGACACGGGCTCTCTTAGCCTTGGCGGTGCATTAGGTGCATTAAGTGTTGTCACAAAACATGAGATTGTTTTGGCAATTATTGGTGGCTTATTTGTTTTGGAAACAGTCTCTGTAATCGTTCAAGTCATCTCCTTCAAAACGACAGGTAAGCGTGTCTTTGCCATGGCGCCACTTCATCATCACTTTGAGAAAAAGGGTTGGGAAGAATCTACAATTGTTATTCGCTTCTGGATCATTGCAGCCATCTTGGCCTTGATCGGTTTGGCAACTTTGAAATTACGTTAAGAAAAAGAACTTAAGGATAGAAAGCTTTTCATCATGGCAATTACCGTTACCAAATATACAGGTCAAACTGTTGCCGTTATGGGCTTGGGTCGCTCAGGCCTAAGCGCCGTCGCAGCTTTGTGCCGCGGCGGTGCCAATGTGATCTGCTGGGATGAAAAGCAAGAGTTGCGCCAAAAAGCTGAAGATTTAGGTGCCACATGTAAAAAATTAACAGACGCGCCACTCTGGCAAGAAATCGTGGTTTGCGTCTGGAGTCCCGGTATCCCACATACTCTGCCGCAACCGCATCCTGTGGCAGAATTGGCAAAGGCTAATAATATTCCTTTAATTAGCGACATTAGCCTTTTGAAAGATGCCTGCCCTTTAGCTACCTTCATTGGTATTACAGGTACAAACGGAAAGTCTACGACCACCGCTTTGGTTGGCCATATCCTGAAAACATGTGGTGCAAAGGTACAAATCGGTGGCAATTTGGGCATCCCGGTTCTTGATTTGGAACCTTTGGGCAATGACGGTGTTTATGTATTGGAAATGTCTTCCTACCAAATCGAACTTACGCCATCGCTTCCATTTAACATTGCTGTTTTACTTAACATCTCACCAGATCATCTGGACCGTCACGGCGGTATGGATGGCTATGTTCAGGCAAAGCTTGGCTTGTTTGACGGGCAAAATAAAGATCACACAGCGATCATTGCCGTTGATGACGATCGAATGCAAGGTTTAGCGGCATCACTTTTCAATCAAGATGCAACATTATTACCTGTTAGTAGTCATGCAGATGAAAACACCGCAATTTACGTCAAAGACAATAATCTTTTTGATGCGATTGGTGAAGAACCACAGAAAGTATTGGACCTCTCTGTCGCAACCACATTACCGGGTAATCACAATCATCAGAACGCAGCCGTATCCTATGCAATCTGTCGCCGTTTAGGTTTGGATGCAAAAAGCATTTGCGATGCAATCTGTAACTATCCAGGTTTGCCTCATCGTCAGCAAATGGCTGCAATTTTGGATAATGTGGCCTTTGTGAATGACAGCAAAGCTACTAATGCCGAAGCAACAGCCAAAGCATTAGCCTGCTATCCGAAGATTTACTGGATTGCTGGTGGTGTTGAAAAAGATGGCGGATATGACTTGCTTGAACCCTACCTTGGTCAAATCCAAACAGGTTATTTCATCGGTGAAGCCGCTAAAAACTTAAACAATACTTTTGCAGATAAATTCAATTGTGAAAATTCCGGTGATATGGAAAACGCTGTCAAAGCAGCTTTTGCACAAGCAAAAGCGGATCAAGAAAAAGGTGCAGTAGTGTTACTTAGTCCCGCATGCGCCTCCTTTGATCAATTCACAAATTTCGAAACCAGAGGCGAAGCTTTTTGCGACATTGTTAAAGCTTTACCAGCTTCATCACGCCAGATCCTGATTGAGGAGACAGCCTAATGAATATCGCACGCAATGATACCTCAATTTTAGGCCGCTGGTGGTGGGAAGTTGATCGTTGGACTTTGTTCTGCTTTATCGTTTTAGCAGGCTTTGGTTTGGTGCTAACCGCCTCTGCCAGTCCTAGCGTTGCAGAACGTATTGGCGCAGACAGTATGTTCTTTATCCGCAAGCAAGCCGTTATGGTTGTTCCTGCGGTGATGTTAATGCTGACAATCTCCCTACTAGACCTTAAAAACATCAAGCGTTTGGCTGGTATTCTGCTGCTCTTTTCCATTGTTATGATGTTTGCCACACTTGCTTTTGGCTCAGAAATTAAAGGGGCAACCCGTTGGATCCGTGTCGCAGGTATCAATTTACAACCGAGTGAATTTTTAAAGCCCGCCTTTGCCGTAGTTGCTGCGACTATGTTTAGTGCCCAGCGCATGGGTGAAAAAGTACCTGGTTTCTGGATGGCATCAGGTCTGTATTTATTCATGGTCGCGCTCTTAATGGCACAGCCTGACTTCGGCCAAACCGTCATTGTCTCTGCGATTTGGGGTGTTCAATTCTTTTTGGCTGGTCTCCCATTAGTTATCGTCTTAAGCCTTTTAATTATGATGGTTGTTGGCATTGCGTCTGCTTATTTCTTTTTCCCACATGTTCAAAGCCGGATTGATCGTTTTCTTGATCCTGCATCAGGTGATACCTATCAAGTGGATCGTGCTATGGAAGCCTTTAGCAATGGTGGTGTTTTAGGTATGGGCCCGGGTAATGGGACCGCAAAAAATGTATTACCTGACGGACATGCTGATTTTATTTTAGCCGTTGCCGGTGAAGAATATGGTTTGATAGCCTGCTTGGTGATTTTATTCATGTATGGCTTTGTCGTATTGCGTGGCTTTAGTTTGATTTTCTCTCGCAACAATATGTTCGTTATCTTGGCTGTAACAGGTCTTTTATTGCAATTTGGCCTGCAGGCAATGATCAACATGAGTTCGACCTTGACCTTGATCCCAACAAAAGGCATGACCTTGCCTTTCGTTTCTTATGGCGGATCCTCACTAATTGCGATGGCCATTGGTATGGGAATGGTTCTTGCCCTTACCCGAAACCGTCCGGGAAATTATCAATCCAGTAATGGGAGCTTCATTAAATGAGCCAAGCCCCCCAAAAGCTCGTCGTTTTGGCGACAGGTGGTACAGGTGGACATGTCTTTCCTGCACAAGCTTTGTCCGAACGTTTACAAGCAAATGGCTATAAACTTGTACTGATCACTGATCGTCGCGGGGATGCCTATAGCGGTACTCTTGGCAATTTAGAAACTCATACAGTAAGTGCCAGCGCGGTATCCGGTAGAGGTAAACTTGGAAAAATAAAAGCCGTCATCAAATTGATAAAAGGCTATTTCCAAGCGCGCTGCATCTTAAAACAATTAAGACCTGATGCAGTTGTTGGTTTTGGCGGCTACCCTTCTATCCCGACGATGGTTGCGGCGACACGCCTTGGTTTTAAAACCGTAATACATGAACAAAATGCTGTTTTAGGGCGTGCTAATCGTCTTTTAGCTTCATCCGTAGATAAAATTGCAGCCTCCTTTGAGGCAACAGCAATGATGAAAGATACCGATATTCCCAAAGCAAGCTGGACCGGTAATCCTGTTCGACCGGAGATGGCAGCTTTAAATGAAAAACCCTATCAAGCTATCAACGATGGAAAGATTAACATCCTGATTGTGGGCGGAAGTCAGGGTGCTGCAATATTTGGGGACGTAATTCCTGCAGCCATCGCAGCTTTACCAGAAGAATTACGCCATAAAATCAACATCACTCAACAGGTACGGGAAGAACAACTAAACGACGTACATAACAAATACGCCAGCATCGGTATGTCCCCTACTTTAAAATCATTTATCAGCGATATGCCTAACCAGCTTGAAAAAGCTCATTTGGTTATTTGTCGCGCTGGCGCCTCCACAATCTCTGAACTAGCAGCAGCTGGTCGCCCATCCATTCTTGTACCTTATATGCATGCCATTGATGATCACCAAACAGCCAATGGTGCGCGTATATGTGATGCGGGTGGTGCATGGATGATTCCTCAACAAGATTTTAATGCGGATATGCTAGCTGATCGCCTCCAAAGTCTGATTGCAAATCCAGTTATGTTAACCCATGCGGCAAAAGCAGCAAAAAAGGTTGGACAGCCGGAAGCTGATCACAGGCTTGCCGATGTGGTCATGAATCTGGTTGAAGGTAAATCTGATTCAGAACAACTCAAAAATGGCGGCGAACAACGACCTGCCAAGAAGGTAAAGGAATTGCAAGAATGATGCAGATCCCACTCAATATCGGACGTATTCATTTTGTTGGTATCGGCGGCATCGGCATGTCCGGCATTGCCGAAGTATTACATACTTTGGGATACAAAATCTCCGGTTCCGATATGAGCGATAATGCAAATGTTGCGCGCCTTCGTAATCTTGGCATTGAAGTTTTTGTCGGTCATAAAGCGGAAAATGTAGAAGGCGCTGCCGTTGTCGTTGTATCGACTGCGATCAAACCGGATAACCCGGAAATGAATGCTGCACGTGAAAGCTTAATTCCTGTGGTACGCCGCGCCGAGATGCTAGCAGAACTCATGCGTCTTAAATGGTCGGTTGCTGTTGGCGGCACACATGGAAAAACGACTACTACGTCGCTCATCTCACAAGTTTTAGATAGTGCTGATCGTGACCCCACAGTCATCAATGGTGGCATCATTAACGCTTATGGTACAAATGCACGCTTAGGCAATGGTGATTGGATGGTTGTTGAGGCCGATGAAAGTGATGGCACTTTTATCAAATTACCAGCAACAATCGCCGTCGTAACAAATATTGATCCTGAACATATGGATTTCTATGGTGACTTTGACACCTTGCGTGCCGCATTCAAAACCTATGTAGAAAATATCCCGTTCTATGGATTTGCAACTGTCTGCATTGACCATCCCGAAGTGCAAGCTTTGGTAGGTAAAGTTTCTGACCGTCGCATGATTACATATGGCTTCAATCCACAAGCAGATATCCAAGCAACCAATATGAAAGCCGGTACCGACGGTGTGCACTTTGATGTCAAAGTTAAACTACGTGGCCAAGACGAGCGCATTATCGAAGACGTTTTCCTTCCAATGCATGGAGAACATAATGTTCAAAATTCACTTGCTGCGATCGCTGTTGGTTTGGAAATGGAAATCTCGGATGAGAAAGTTAAAGAAGGCCTTGCAGCCTTCAGTGGTGTAAAACGTCGCTTCACTAAAACGGGTGAAACAAATGGCATCACAGTTATTGATGATTACGCCCATCATCCAGTTGAAATTACCGCAGTATTAAAAGCGGCACGTTCAGCAACCAAACGTAACGTTATCGCCGTGGTACAGCCTCACCGCTACTCTAGGCTCAAAGACTTGTTTGAAGATTTCTGCGCCTGCTTCAACGATGCAGATAGCGTGATCGTAGCTGATGTTTTTGAAGCGGGAGAGCAACCGATTGAAGGCGCTGATAAAACTCATATGGTTCAGGGTCTTAAAACCCGCGGACATCGTGACGTAGTTCCTATGGAAGGTCCGGATTCTTTAGCAGGTATTATTGCTGATAAAGCAGAAGAAGGCGACTTAGTTGTCTGCCTTGGAGCTGGTTCCATTACGCAATGGGCGCATGCCCTACCCGATCAGTTAAATGAACGATTAAACGGAAAGTAAGATAAAAAATGAGCGAAGCGCTAGAAACTCAAAACTCATTACTAGATCGATTACCGAAAGTTCGGGGTCGCTATAGTGAGAATGCGCTTCTATCCCGTGTTACATGGTTTCAAGTTGGCGGCCCGGCGGATGTATTATACAAACCTGCAGATCTTGAAGATTTACAAGATTTCTTAAGAAATAAACCTAAAGATATACCTGTAATCGTTCTTGGTGTTGGCTCAAATCTTTTGGTTCGCGACGGCGGTGTACGCGGTGTTGTTATTCGCCTTGGTGGGGCATTCGCCGAAGTTACGGCAGAAGACACCACGATAACAGCAGGCGCGGCAGCACTTGATTTAAATGTGGCAAGGACTGCAGCACGTGCCCATGTAGAAGGTCTTGAATTCCTTAGTGGTATTCCAGGCACAATTGGTGGGGCTTTACGCATGAATGCAGGTGCTTATGGTGGCGAAACCAAGGACATTCTAAAACACGCCTGGGCTGTTACGCCAGAAGGTGATTTAAAAGAGCTAAGCGTTTCGGATATGGGTTTCAGTTATCGTAAATCTATAATTCCGTCTGACTGGATTTTTGTAAAAGCGGAATTTGAGGGTCGCCCTGGTCAAGAGCAAGAAATTCGCGACCGCATGGAAGATATCCAAACAAAACGTGCTGAAACACAGCCAATCAAAAGCCGTACAGGCGGTTCTACCTTCAAAAACCCCGAAGGCCATAGCAGCTGGAAGCTTATTGATGAAGCTGGTGGACGTGGCCTAACCATTGGCGGTGCACAAATGTCCAATCAACATTGTAACTTTATGATCAACACCGGAACAGCCACAGCAAAAGATTTAGAAAATCTTGGAGAAGAAGTTCGCCAATTGGTGAAGAATCATTCTAATGTCGAGCTCCAGTGGGAAATCAAACGAATTGGCGATCAAGAAATAACTTCTTTCACCTCAGGAAAGGATGAGTAAATGACTGAAAATAAAAAACATGTCCTTGTCCTTATGGGAGGATGGTCTGCGGAACGTGAAGTCTCCCTAACATCAGGTGAAGCTTGTGGTGAGGCATTAGAACAAGCAGGTTATCAAGTCACCTATCATGACCTCCAACCCAATCTATCTGCATTGATTAATTTAATCGAAGCCGTAAAGCCGGATGTGGTCTTTAATGCTTTACATGGACGTTATGGTGAGGACGGTAACATTCAAGGCGTTCTGAACATCCTAAACGTGCCATATACCCATTCTGGCGTAAAAGCATCTTCCACAGCCATGGACAAACCAGCTTCATTAGAATTGTTTAAGTCTGTTGGCATTCCCGTTGCCAAAGGCAATGTAATTCCCGAGGCTCATATTGTGAGTGGGGACTGGCAGAGTAAAAACGAAATTCCACGCCCTTTTGTGGTTAAACCAGCCTGTGAAGGGTCCAGTGTTGGCGTTTACATCGTTGGTGAGAATGAAGCTGCGCCTGATCTAAGCGAATGGACATTTGGTGATGCACTCATTGAAGAATTTGTGGATGGTAAAGAACTAACCGTTGCCGTGATGGATGGCAAAGCGCTGACTGTTACAGAATTATGCCCGCATGAAGGCTTTTATTCTTATGAGGCAAAATATACAGACGGCAAAACCACACATATTTGCCCAGCTGAAGTTGATAGTTCACTTGCTGACAGAATGAAAGAACATGCGGTTCAAGCACATAATGTATTGGGTTGTCGTGGCGTAACACGTACTGATTTCCGTTATAATCCAGCAACAGATCAATTGATCGTTATGGAAACAAATACCCAACCGGGCATGACCGCCCTTTCCCTTGTCCCGGAACAAGCCAATGAAATGGGGACAGATTTCCCTGCACTGGTTAGTTGGATGGTGGAGGCAGCCGCATGCGATCCCTAAAACCCACAAAGAAAGCAGCAGCTAAAAAAACGACACCACGTAAAAAAGCTGCATCGCGCCGTAAAAAACAGCCAAGTTGGAAAAAGCCTGTCTTTATAGGCCTGACGGCGGCTGCTTTATTGGGCCTTCCAGCTGGGGGAACAGCTTATCTTTGGTCTCAAGGCATTATCCAAAACCACATTGAACGTGCGGAAAAAGCAAGTTTACATGCTTCCATGCAAGCAGGATTCGTGCTTGATGAAGTTTTCGTTCATGGGCGTAAAGAAACCGCTGGTGCCGACATCCTTGATGCGCTTGCCGTCGAACGTGGACAACCTTTGATTAACTTTGATCCTGAGGCAGCGCGTGAGCGTGTGGAATCTTTAGGCTGGGTTGAAAAAGCATCCGTTCAACGGAAACTGCCTAATAATATTGTTGTTCGTCTCACAGAACGTATTCCCGTTGCAATTTGGCAATCCGGTGATCGGTATGTATTAGTTGATAAATCTGGTGCTGAAATTAGTACTGGCGATGTTGGACGATATACTCATCTAAAAGTTCTAACAGGTGAAGATGCCCCCCAGCATACATTAGACCTTCTTAGAATCATTGACCAGACACCTGACCTGCAAAAACGCGTTGTTGGCGCAGCCTGGGTTGGGGATCGTCGTTGGACATTGCATCTTGATAATAAAGTATCAGTTCGTTTACCTGCAGAAAATCCGCATCAAGCATGGCGTAAGTTAGCTATCATGATTCAAGATCATGATTTGTTAAGCCGAGATATTGAATTAATTGATCTCCGCCAGCCGGATCGCACAATCATTCGGATGACAGGATCTGGCGCAAAGAGATTATTAGGCAGTGAAGAAAACGCCTAATTAATGTAATTACAAACGTCGCAATCGTTTAAAAACAAAGTGGAGAGAACCTTGGCGGCAGAAAAAACAATCGCAGCATTAGATATCGGCAGTTCAAAAATGTGCTGTTTCATTGCTGTGACTGAAAATAATGGACGTTTACGTGTCACAGGCATGAGCCATCAAGCAAGTGCCGGTGTAAAAAACGGTGCTATTGTTGATATGGAAGCCGCCTATAACTCCATTATGTCTGCGGTCCATTCCGCTGAACAAATTGCTGGCATGACCATTACTGATGTTGTGGTTAGTTTGGCAGGCGCCCGTCCTGAAAGTCATCTTTCCATGAAAGATATGTCAATCGGTGGTGGCGCCGTGCGTGATCAGGATGTCAAACGATTGCTTCATGAGGCAAGAACCCAAGGTCAAACACGCGATCATGAAATGATCCACGCTATCCCAGTTGGTTTTATGGTGGATGATACTGCTAGTATAAAAGATCCCCGCGGCATGCATGGTGAGAAACTTGCCGTTAAAATGCATCATGTAAATGTGCGCAATACCATTGTCCGTAATATCGCCCATAGTGTGAATAGATGCCATCTTGGTGTAAAAGATTTGGTGGCCGGTGCCTATGCGGCCGGCTTGTCTTGCTTAACAGAGGAAGAACGCGACCTAGGTACACTTCTCATTGATTTTGGCGGTGGTACGACTTCCTTTGCAGTATTTTACGAAGGCGCCTTACTTCATACAGATTCCATACCTGTAGGCGGTATTCACGTAACAAATGATATTGCGCGTGGATTGTCCACCCCATTGGATGAAGCTGAAAAGTTAAAATGTCGTCATGGATCTGCAATGCCGACTACAGATGACGATCGCGAAATTCTGGAAGTCCCTCATCTTGGCGAAAGTCATGATGTGCCCAATACAATTCCGAGAAGTTATCTTGTATCAATTATTTCACCACGTATTGAAGAAACACTTGAATTAGTACGTGACCGATTAGAAGCATCAGGTGTTGCTGGTTATGCGGGCCCGCAAGTCGCAATAACCGGTGGTGCCTGTCAATTACCCGGTTTACCAGAGCTTGCTGCACGCATTTTAAATCGTCAGGTACGTGTAGCGAAACCCATTGGAATTACAGGATTAGCAGAAGCCACATCCGGTCCTGCTTTTTCCTGCGCAGCGGGATTATTATCTTATGCTGTCGACAACCGCGGGGATGCCCGCCACATTGAAAAAAGTAAAACCCGCGACTCCGGAGGAGTCCTTGACCGAATCGGACATTGGGTAAAAGAAACTTTTTTGTAAAAAATGGAATAAAGTCCTTTGCGATTCACGCGAAGCACCTTATCCATAGAACTGGATGATTCGTGAATCAAACGAAGTATTCGTAAATATTCATGAAATAAATCCAAATAAAACTGGCAAGAGTAACACACACGCATCTAGGAGGCTAAAATGGCTTTGAAATTGACCACACCGCCGCCGATTACAGAACTAAAACCACGCATCGTGGTAGTCGGCGTTGGGGGCGCAGGCGGAAACGCCGTTAACAACATGATCCAGTCAAATCTGGAAGGTGTTGAATTTATCGTTGCAAATACTGATGCTCAGGCATTGGAATTTTCTCTGGCAGAACGCAAAGTTCAATTGGGTACAGAATTAACCCAAGGTCTTGGCGCAGGCGCACAACCACATGTAGGCCGTGCAGCCGCAGAAGAAGCAATTGAAGAACTAATGAGCGACCTTGAAGGCGCGAACATGGTTTTCATTACCGCAGGCATGGGCGGTGGCACAGGTACAGGTGCCGCACCTGTTATTGCTGAGGCCGCACGCCGTTCCGGTATTTTAACTGTCGGCGTAGTAACAAAACCATTCCAGTTTGAAGGCTCCCGTCGCATGCGTCTTGCAGAAGACGGTATTGACGATCTTCAACAATATGTAGACACACTTATTATCATTCCGAACCAAAATTTATTCCGTGTTGCAAATGAAAAAACAACATTTGCAGATGCCTTTAACATGGCAGATGACGTGCTATATTCTGGTGTACGTGGCGTAACCGATTTGATGGTAATGCCTGGTTTGATTAACCTCGACTTCTCTGACATCCGCACAGTTATGAGCGAGATGGGCAAAGCCATGATGGGCACAGGCGAAGCAGAGGGTGAAAACCGTGCGATTACAGCTGCCGAAGCTGCGATTTCCAATCCTTTATTGGAAGATGTCTCTATGGCAGGCGCACGCGGCATTCTAATCAACATCACTGGCGGGTCTGACATGACCTTGTTCGAAGTTGACGAAGCTGCAAATCGTATTCGTAACGAAGTTGATCCAGAAGCAAATATCATCTTTGGTTCCACATTCGATGAAAACTTGTCTGGCAAGATGCGTGTATCTGTTGTTGCAACAGGTATTGATGCAGAAGCTTCAGACATCACATTACGTCCAACAATGCCGACTTATTCTGCACGTTCCACAACTGAACTTCCTTCCGAACCAGAAGTTAACAAAGAAGAAGTGGCAGTATCTGCAGCGGCAACAACAAATCCTTTAGAAGATGTATTGGGTCAGATTTCTTCCGAACCAGCACCTTCTGAAGAAGCAGAAGAAACAACAGCTGCAGTTGACGCAGCAATTACCGAAGCTTTAGGCGCTGTTACTGAAGATGTAACTGATGAGATTACAGCAGATGACTTAGCGACACAGGATGTCTTTCAACTAGATAGTGAAGACATGATTGTGGATGAAGATGAAGAGATTGACTTCCACGCAGAAGTTGAACCAACACAATCATCTGTATCTGCGCCACTTACGGAAGAAACACATATTGCGGAAAAACAGCCAACACAGGCTGAAATGGCGCCTATCTTACGCCCTCTCCCACAAGATGAAGCAAAAGAAACACGCCCGTTGCGACGCAACCCGATGACAGCGGCACCTCGTGATAGTTTCATTCCGGGTGAACCTGCAAAGGCACATGACTTTTCTGCACGCGTACAAGAGGCAGAGGATGACAATCTAGACCCTTTCGCTGAAGCTGCGATGGAGAATGCCGGTAAGGAACCTCCAAAAGCCGAGAAAGCAAAACCACGTGGTCGCTTGCGCAGCTTATTCTTCAAACAAGAAGAGCAGGCTGATATTTTAAGCCATCCGACGACCGCGGGCAGACCTCAACAGGCGACATCGCAACCTGTTCAGTCTAAAACGGAAGCAGGAAATGGTTTATCCAAAGCAGAAGAAGAGCTATTGGAAATCCCGTCCTTCTTGCGACGCCAAGCAAATTAAGCTTGGGCGATCGCCCCTCCTCCATGTGAGGTTATGCCAGTTTAAAAAGGAAGATGTAGTCATACATCTTCCTTTTTTATTTATATTCAATACCTTAATACCATAATTGCACTGCAACAATTCGTAACAGTAAGTGATTTGTTTCTGGACAGAACACTTGCTAGAAAGGGACCATCAAAAGAAAGGGATGTTTTCCCAAATGAGAAAAGAACCTAATCCGTTCATAGTCTCATTATTAAAAAGAATATTGGAAGGCAGCAGACATGCTCGACGGAATGAACACAACAAATAATTCTGAAGCTGGGTTTGGAAACCGCAAATCTACATTGCGCTTAAACCAAACGACGCTGAAGAATACCATTCATTGCAATGGTGTTGGTCTGCATTCTGGTGCTAACATCACATTAACAATGAAACCTGCTGCTGCGAATTCCGGTGTTACCTTCATCCGTACAGACGTTGAAGAAGGTAAAGGCGAAATCAAAGCACGTTACGATCTTGTATCTGACACACGTCTTTGTACAAAAATTACCAATGAATATGATGTATCGGTTGGCACTGTTGAACATTTAATGGCAGCAGTAGCTGGTTGTGGCTTAGATAACGTTGATATTGAATTAGATGGCCCTGAAGTTCCTGTAATGGATGGTAGTTCTGAACCTTTCGTATTCTTAATTGAATGCGCGGGCTTGTTAGATCAACATGCTGCACGTCAAGTGGTGGTTGTTAAGAAAGAAGTATCTGTTCAAAATGGTGATTCTGTTGCTTCTTTAAAACCAGCTGATGATTACACAATCAGCCTAGCAATCGATTTTGAAAGTAAAGCGATTGGTAAACAAGAAAAATATATCAGTGTTTCTGCAGCAAGCTTTAAGAATGATATTTCCCGTGCACGTACATTTGGCTCTGTCCAAGATGTTGAAATGCTACGACAAATGGGTTTGGCACGTGGTGCAAGTTTAGATAACGCCGTTGGCCTTGATGGTGACCGTGTAATGAATGAAGAAGGCCTTCGTTTTGATGATGAATTTGTACGTCACAAAATTTTAGATTGCATCGGTGATCTATCTTTGGCTGGTGCGACATTGATGGGCCAATTCATTGGCTATAAAGGTGGTCACGCTTTGAATAACGCTCTATTGCGTGAACTATTCGCAGATGAAAATAACTGGGAACTTGTAAACGCGGCTGAGTTCACTCCTGCCCCTGCATTGTTACAAGCTGCTGATTAAACGTCTTAAAACGACTTCAGTTTATTATGAACCTGATCAAATGTCATTGATCAGGTTTTATTTTACCTAAAAACATAAAAATATGCCCGCAGAGACTCCCAATCTTCAGAATCTGATAGTATCCTCTGCTAAATTTGCCTATATAGAAACTTCACTTCGAAAATACACACCAACGTAATTCTGTTGGTATCCAAGGATGAGATAAAAGATCAATGTGGGATTTGCCTCGTAAACTATTCCTCGCCGTTGCTATGGTTACTAGCCTTTTACTTGCTGGCTGCGGTGGTTCTGAAGAAGAACCTTATGTAGAACGTCCAGTTGAAGAGCTATACAACGATGCGATGAATTTGCTGGCCGAAGGTGAGTATAAACTCTCTATTGCTGCTTTTAACGAAGTTGATCGCCAACATCCTTATTCTATTTGGGCAACAAAAGCTCAATTGATGACAGCCTACGTATATTATCTACGCGATGATTATGATGAATCCATCTTGGCAATTGATCGCTTCATTGAACTACATCCAGGTAACAAAGACACGCCTTACGCATATTATCTTCGTGCCATCGTGTATTATGAGCAAATTGTGGACATTGACCGGGATCAGCGTATTACACTTCTTGCTATGCAAGCCCTACAAGACGTATTACGTCGTTATCCTGACACCGCATATGCCCGTGACACTAAATTGAAAATCGATCTAACCCGTGATCATTTAGCTGGCAAGGAAATGGCGATTGGTCGTTATTATCTGGAACGTCGCGAATATGCAGCTGCAATTAACCGTTTTAAAAACGTGGTAAAAGATTATCAAACAACCACCCATATTCAAGAAGCGTTACATCGTCTTGTTGAATCATACCTTTCCTTAGGCATTAATTACGAAGCAGAACAAGCTGCTGCAGTATTGGGACATAACTTCCCTGCCAGCAAATGGTATGAAAAAAGCTATGCTTTGGTTCAAGGTATAAGTCCTGAGATTAACGAATCTTGGTATGAAGAAGTTTGGAATTGGGTATTTTAATCTGAAAAATTGTAGAAAGAGATAGAGAAGTCATAGAACCATGCTAACCGACCTTTCAATACGTGATGTGGTACTTATTGATAAGCTGGATCTTAGCTTTCATAAAAGCCTGTCTGTATTAACAGGTGAAACTGGCGCAGGTAAATCTATCTTACTCGACTCTCTTGGTTTGGCCTTGGGCGCAAGAGCGGAAGCACGTCTTGTGAGACATGGTTGTGAACAAGCTGTGGTAACCGCGAGCTTTGATCTACCTGATCTTCATCCTGCTTATAGTATTATGGCTGAACATGGTATCGATTGTGACGGTCAACTGATTTTGCGTCGTATGTTATCCGCCGATGGTCGTAGTCGCGCCTATGCCAATGATCAGCCCGTTAGCGTTGGGCTTTTGAGACAACTGGGTGACACCTTAGTCGAAGTTCAAGGACAATTTGATCAACATGGTCTTATGGATTCAACCACGCATATTGATGTGTTGGATAGTTTTGCAGCAACCTTGCAAAAGCGCCTTGATTGCGCGAGCGCCTATAGTGAATGGAAAAAAGCGTCCAAAGCCTTAAAACAAGCACGTGAAGATGCAGAAAAAGCGCGCGAAGACGAGGCATATCTGCGTCATACCCTAGATGAAATGGAACGTTTCGCCCCGGTTGATGGGGAAGAAGAAGAATTAGATAAAGAGCGCTCTTTTTTACAAAATGCCGAAAAGTTAACCGATGCCATCCGTTCAGCTCTTGCAAGTCTGGATCATAAAGGTGGGGCGGATGACAAACTTCGTGATGCGCAAAAATCTTTAGATCGTATTGCTGATAAAGCCGATGGTAAATTAGATGAAGCGATCGCAACATTGGACCGTGCTAATGCAGAGATGATGGAAGCGATTAATATCCTCAATCAGGTTGGCCATGATGTCACATCAAATGACATGCGCCTAAATGATGTGGAAGAGCGTTTATTCGAATTACGCGATCTTGCAAGAAAACATAATGTTCAACCGCATGAGTTACCATCAGTATTAGAACGTTTACGCCAAAGCCTAGCCCTGATTGATGATACCGCGAATAATATGCAGGCTCTTGAAGAAAAGGTTGCAGCTTCAAAAGCGCGTTATCTTAAGATTGCAAATTTATTGACCGAAACACGGGTTAAGAAAGCCGCGGAACTAAACGACGCTGTCAACAGTGAGCTACCGCCATTAAAATTGGAAAAAGCGCGTTTTGAAACAACTATTATTGAGCTGGAAGAAAAAGAATGGACTGCCTTTGGTAAGGATAAAATTGCCTTTCAAATCGCAACGAATCCTGGCGCCCCTGCTGGCCCGTTAAATAAGGTGGCGTCCGGTGGTGAATTAAGCCGTTTTCTTTTAGCGTTGAAGGTCAGCTTGGCTGAAACCGGTGCAACACCTTCTCTTGTCTTCGACGAAGTTGACGCTGGTGTTGGCGGTGCTACTGCAGCTGCAATCGGTGAAAGACTTCATAAGCTTGCACAACGCGTCCAAATTCTTGTTGTGACCCACTCGCCACAAGTGGCTGCACGTGGATTAGCACATTTACAAGTCGCTAAATCCATGCGTGGCGAAGCCATGGTGACCGCAGTGTCACAATTAACCGAAGACCAACGATTGGAAGAAGTTGCCCGGATGCTATCGGGAGCTGAGATAACCAACGAAGCGCGGGCAGCCGCGGCAAAATTACTGGAAAGCAATAAATAAAATGAGTGCATCTCCTTTCGCATCTTTGGCTGTTGAGGATTTATCTTCTGAACAGGCCAAACAGGAACTGCTATTTTTAGCACAAGAAATCTCCCTGCATGATAAATTATATCATGGGAATGACGCACCTGTTATTTCAGACGGCGAATATGATGCCCTGCGTAAACGCAACGAAGCCGTTGAAGAACACTTTCCAGAATTGATTTTGGAAAACAGCCCTTCGAAAAACGTTGGTGCAACACCCGTTTCCGGCTTTTCAAAAGTTACTCATGCTCGTCCAATGCTATCCTTGGGAAATGCTTTTGCAGATGAAGATGTTACTGACTTTTTAGACCGTGTACGTCGTTTCCTCGGCTTAACAGATAGTGAACCTGTTGAAGTTATGGCAGAACCCAAAATTGATGGCTTATCTGCAAGTCTTAGATATGAAAATCGGAAATTTGTTCGAGGAGCTACCCGTGGGGATGGAGCTGTTGGCGAAGATATCACCCAGAACCTTATGACTTTGGACGATATTCCTAAAACTTTACCTGATGATGCACCAGATGTGGTGGAAATTCGTGGCGAAGTTTACATGGCACGTGAAGATTTCTTTTCTCTCAATAAGTCCCAAGAAGAAAAAGGCGAAAAAATATTCGCTAACCCACGTAATGCCGCTGCAGGTAGTCTGCGCCAATTGGATAGTAAAATTACAGCCAACCGCCCTCTGCGCTTCTTTGGTTATGCGCTTGGGGATACGTCGGAACAAATCGCACCATCCGTTTCTGCTATGCGTGAACGTTTTCAAAGCTGGGGATTCCAGCTAAACCAGCCAGCAAAGTTATGCCGCAATGAGCAAGAGATACTGGATCATTATAAATTAATTGGTGAAACCCGTGCAGACCTTCCTTTCGATATTGATGGCGTGGTTTACAAGGTAAATCGCGTTGATTGGCAAGACCGTCTTGGTATGGTGAGCCGTGCACCACGTTGGGCAATTGCCCATAAGTTCCCGGCAGAACAAGCAGAAACCATCTTACGCGAAATTACAATCCAAGTCGGACGTACAGGTGCCCTCACCCCTGTAGCAGAATTGGAACCTATTACGGTTGGTGGTGTGGTCGTAAGCCGTGCGACACTGCATAATGAAGATGAACTAGGCCGAAAAGATATCCGTGTTGGTGATCATGTTATCATTCAACGTGCAGGGGATGTTATTCCGCAAGTTGTGCGGGTTAACCTTGAAAAACGTCCGGCAGATAGCGTTGCTTATGAATTCCCGCATACTTGTCCGGAATGTGGATCCCATGCAGAACGCCCTGAAGGTGAAGCTGTTCGTCGTTGTACAGGTGGGTTAATCTGTCCGGCCCAAATTGTAGAGCGTTTAAAACATTTTATTTCCCGTGATGCCTTGGATATTGATGGCTTGGGTGCCAAAAATGTGGAAGCATTCTGGAAAGATGGCCTCATCAAATCCCCAGCGGATATTTTCCGCTTGGAAGAAAAGAAACAGGAACTTCGTGATCGCGAAGGCTGGGGTGCCCAATCTGTAAAGAAACTTTTTGATGCCATTGCCAATCGCCAAGAAGTTGAACTCAATCGATTTATCTATGGCTTGGGTATAAGACAAATTGGTCAAGCGACAGCAAAGCTATTAGCTAAAAACTACCTGTCCCTCGAAAATCTGCGTCAAAATATTGAAATGGCCAAAGACGAAGAAAGTGATGCATTCGCAAATTTGAAGAATATTGATCAAATTGGCCCATCAATGATTCAGGATTTAATAGACTTCTTTACCGATGATAATAACCAAGCTTTGCTAGATGATCTTGCGTCTTTAATTGTTATCAAAGAATACGAAGTAAAAGAAACGTCATCCCCTGTTACTGGACAAACCGTTGTCTTTACAGGTACATTAGTAGAAATGACTAGAAGTGAAGCGAAAGCACGTGCCGAAGAATTAGGCGCAAAAGTATCTGGCTCTGTTTCGAAAAAAACCGATTATGTGGTTGTCGGCGCAGATGCAGGCTCTAAAGAAAAAAAAGCACGGGACCTTGGCTTAAATATCTTGTCAGAAGAGGAATGGATTGCTTTGATATCCGGAGCAACAAATAACGAAGACCCAGAAAGCACACTAGAAACAGAAAATAATTACAATAGTGCTTCTAGTCAAAATTCTGATGACCAAGGTCAGAAGGATTTATTTAGCTAATAATTTTAACCGGGGGTGGATGAATGGTTGAGATGAGATTTGGTATAAAACTTGGCTTTATTTCCGCAATTTTGTTAGGGCTGTTTACCTATATAAGCCCTTCCCCCGCATTTGCCCAAAGTACATCTTGCTGGACAATCATTACATATGATAGCGATGGTACGCCGCAAAGCGGTAGAAACTGTGTTGACCCTGTTGAAGCTGAAACCGAAAAACAGGAATCTCAAACAAAAAGACGCCAACAAAAAATCACTGAATCTGGTGAAATTATGATTGCCGATCCGCCCTTTGGGACAAAAACCAAACTGCGTCAAATGGGGTACGAAATATCAGGTAAACATCGTCTAAGCACCCTTGATATGGAAATTATCGTGGTGAAAACACCGGAAGATAAAAATCTCGCCGATGCCCTAAAAGAACTCATTGCCGCCTTCCCAAACTCTATCATTGATACAAATGATCTTATGGATTTATCTGCCAAAGCATCTGCAGAGGATATAGAACTTCCATATGACCGAAAGACTGTAGGTTGGGGGCTTGTAGACCCACAATGTGGATTTGGCTTAAAAATTGGCATGGTCGATGGCGCGGTTGATGTGAAACATCCAGCTCTGAAAAATCAACGTCTTTCATATAAAAGTTTCATCAAAAAAGATCGAAAGGCGGCAGCATATGAACATGGGACGGCAGTTGCGATTATGTTGGTTGGTGAACCAGGTGTAGACAATAACGTGGGCGGTATCTTGCCCGGGGCTAAACTTTATGCGGCGAACATATTTGAAGAACGTGCAGGCATGGTTAAAGGTAATTTGGCTGCGATGCTTCGTTCCCTTGATTGGTTTGCACAAAACAAAGTTAAAGTTGTGAATATGTCTATTGCTGGCGGTATCAACAAAATCATGAAGCTTGCCTTGAAGAAGATCGAAAAGAAAGGGATCATTATTGTTGCTGCGGCAGGTAATAATGGCTCAAAAGCAGCCCCAGTTTGGCCTGCAGCGGATCCAAGCGTTCTGGCTATCACTGCGATTGACCATCGTCTTGGTGTTTATAAATATGCAAATCAGGGAAAATACATCGATTTTGCAGCACCCGGTGTTGGTATCAAAACTTTAACACCACAGGGACCGAAATCTCAAACTGGCACTTCCTTCGCGACTCCTTATATCACAGGCATTGTGGCTCTTCATCACCAAATGGGCTTCAAAGGCAATGTCGAAGAGCTTCGCAAAAGCATGCAACGATACAGTAAGGATTTGGGTAAATCTGGTAAGGACATAACCTATGGCTGGGGTTTGGTTCGTATCAAACCAAGTTGTAGCTAAATAGCTTCCCCAACCAATATTGTTAGATTTTAAATTGAGCGCGTTGCTTCTTTTAACCACGCTTTAACATTGTCTTCATCTAGTTGAGAGCTCACTTTATCCCATACTTGCTGATGGTATTCATTCAACCATGCAACTTCTGAACTGGATAGAATTTCTTTATTCACAAGATCAAGATTAATTGGCGCAAAGGTAATCGTTTCAAAACCTAGAAGCTTCTTCTTGCCGTCTTCGCTCATACCCTTTTCGACCACAATCACCAAGTTTTCAATGCGAATACCATATTCGCTATCTTTGTAGTATCCAGGTTCATTACTCAGGATCATGCCTGGTAGTAAAGGTTGTGAGCCGGATGTGGCGATACGTTGAGGGCCTTCATGAACATTTAGATAACTCCCAACGCCATGGCCTGTCCCATGATCAAAGTCTAAACCATACTGCCACAAAGGTGCACGGGCCAGCGTATCAAGACGTGCTCCGGTGATACCCTCTGGAAATTGAGCTTGGGCAATTGCGATATGCCCTTTTAAGACCAGAGTAAACCGATCTTTCATTTCCTGTGTTGGTTCACCAACAGGCATGGTACGTGTAATATCTGTCGTACCATCCGGGTATTGTGCACCGGAATCCACAAGTAAGAGAGTACCTTTTTCCGCTACTAGATTCGTTTTCTCTGTTACTCGATAATGGCAAATTGCGCCATTAGGTCCAGCGCCAGAAATCGTATCAAAACTACTATCGCGGAAAGTTGGGTCCATACGACGGAATTCTTCTAGCTTATAAACTGCGTCCAGTTCAGTCATCGTGCCGTCATTAGAGGCATCAGGTAACCAGCTCAGGAAACGTGCAATTGCGGCACCATCGCGAATATGACATGCACGTGTCCCATTTAGTTCCACCTCATTTTTTACGGCACGTGGAATCAAGACAGGATCGGCAGCTTGTTTTATATTCGCCCCGCCTTTTTTCAAATTCTCGAATATGGCAGATGCCACAGTTGCCGGATCAGCTTGCACCACCTGCCCTGATTGACCTAATTGTTGTAACGATTTTGAAAATTCAGCAATATCTTTGATCGAAACGTTATTTCCTAGATGCTGACGCGTTGCGGGTAACATCTTACGTTCATCCACAAAAAGATCGACGGTGCCGTCTTTAAACAGGATAGAAAAGCTTAAAGGTAAAGGGCAATTTGCAACATCTTGTCCACGAATATTCAAAAGCCAGGCGATACAATCAGGTGCGGCTATTACCGCCGCATCAATATCTTTGCGACTCAAATCATCCCCAAGGCGCACGGTTTTACTTTCTGCTGTTTCTCCGGCTAATTCTACAGGGTGTTGTTGAATAGCAGATAAAGGGGCCGCAGGTTGTTGTTCCCAAATCTTATCGATAAGGTTCGTCTCAACGCTTCGCAGCTCAAATCCACCTCTTTCAGCCGCACGACGCAAAGCTTGAGCGCTATTATGGCTATGAATCCATGGATCAAAGGCAACAACATCGCCTGCTCCAAAATTTTCAACGAGCCAATCAGTATATGGATCAGAAATTAAGTGAAGATAGTCAAACACTTCTTCTGACACCTGTTGAGTGACTTGAATAGTATAACGACCATCCACGAAGATCGCAGCTTTCTTCAGACCTATAATTGCCATTCCCGCAGAACCTGCAAAACCAGTTAACCACCAAAGGCGATCAGCTTTTGTTGGGACATATTCACCTAGATATTCATCTGTACGTGGGACAAGAAATGCTGAAACACCCTCTTCTTTCATCGCTTCACGTAACTGTGACACACGTATTTCTGGTGCAGGTCCATCGGTGAAACCAGCATCATTACTTTCTTCCAGCTCTATTTTTGCAGCTTTTAGCATATTGGATAAAGCATCACTTCGATCCATTTGGATCATATCCATCCAGCTTTCATCATATCCATCAGGTGCAGCGATGACACCGCGTAATATCTGTAAGACTTCAGATTCGTTCAATTTGCACTCTAATTCATCAAATCCGGCCATGGCATTTAAGGACATTTTTATCTCCAACAGATATAAAATAAGAAAAATCTAATATATTAATTATTCATACTAATTTTAGAATTTAATGTTTAGTGTGCTGTAATAAAAGACTTAATCAAAATTAATCAACATTTCAGTTTTTAGAACAGTTTAAAAAATTAATTTTTCGTTAACGATGGGGTATTGAACTACTCAATGTTTTGGGACATATATAGCCCTATGAGTCGCCCTCCCAAGACATGCGGCTCTGTCCTTATAGGACAGCGGCCCGTTACGCACCTCCCCCCAGTGACGGGTCGCATTTATATACTGATTAAGAAAAACAGGTAGAAATTCAAATCTCCACCTGTCTTAATTTCAAAATGTTGCTATCACTATTTCCGCAATAACAAAGCAGACCAACCATCAATGCGATATCGCTTCTCCAGTGTCACATTCTGTTGACGATAAGCGCGTAAAACAGCTGTTTCCTGACTGTTTAGCAAACCTGATAGAATAATATATCCACCCGTCTCAACCCGGGATGCTAAATCCTTAGACATTTTACGAAGTGGATTTGCCAAGATATTGGCTACGATCAAATCATAGGGCGCTCTATCAGAAAGTGCGCGTTGACGGAAACCTGCTGATGTCACTGCAGTCACATAATCCTGCAACTGGTTAAGACGCGCATTATAGTTAGTCACACGCACTGCTTCTGGATCAATATCACTGGCAAATACAGGAATACGCCATGCTTTGGCCATTCCCATTGCCAAAATTCCAGTACCACATCCCAAATCCAATGGATTTTCAGGTTTAAAATATTTACTTAAGTCACTAATAGCCATTAAACAGCCCTTAGTGGTCGCATGTTCACCTGTACCAAATGCAGTTGCAGCATCAATTTTAAGAGGCCAGCTACCAGATGGTACAATGCCTTCATAAACAGAAGGATAAATAAAGAAACGCCCAGCTTCAATTTCATTAAAGCTTTTCTGATTCTCTGCAACCCAATCTTTATCCGGTAATGGTAAGCACGTGAAATCAGGTTCTTTCACACCTGCCTGAATACTTGCCAAAGCGATCGTTGAGACAAGAGAGTCATGATCAGGTAATCCATCAATATACCCCTCATAACGCCACGGTCCAATATCAGGAAGCACCTCAAATGCGGCGGCTGCAAATACGAAGTTTTCTAAAGCAGTTGCAAAGATTTCGGCTGCATCTTCCGTATCAACAAAAAGTTCCAACTTATAAATCGGCTGAGAGGCAATTGCCGTCATGCCCGGTCTCCTTAGATTATTTTTTTATTTTATTACTACGGTTGCTCTACAAATGCAGCTACGACTTTCTTAACGCCCGCGTGATCAAACTCAATGGATAAATGATCACCATCAACAGCTTTGACATTTCCCATACCAAATTTTTGATGGAAGACGCGATCCCCTTCTTTATATCCATGTCCAGATTTCGCCGAAGAGTTTTTCTTCCCTTGTCCCTTATATCTAGAGGCAGCTGTCGTGAATTGACGCCCTTGAGAAACCTGTTGCGCTTGCATCCGTTGCCAACCCGGGCCACCTGGACGCGGTGTTGAATAGTTATCAAAAGATGATCCACCACCATATCCATCAAAACTGAATTGAGATCGATCTTCCGCACGGCCGCCACCGGAACCGGAATATAAACCACGATCCACATCCACATTTAAATGTTCTTGCGGTAACTCATCAATAAATCTAGATGGAATAGCAGATTGCCATTGGCCATGGATACGACGATTAGCTGCAAACATAATATGTAAAATTTTACGCGCACGCGTAATCCCCACATAAGCCAGTCGACGTTCTTCCTCCAAACCTGCCAGACCATTTTCATCCATGGTTCGTTGACTTGGGAACAATCCTTCTTCCCAGCCCGGTAAGAATACAACATCAAATTCCAGACCTTTTGCCGCATGCAAGGTCATCAGGCTGACTTTCTCATCATTCTCACCTGATTTTTCTTCATTTTCCATCACAAGGGCAACATGTTCGAGATATTCCGCTAGATTTTCAAAGTCATCCAGCGCAACAACCATCTCTTTCAAGTTTTCAAGCTTACCCGGTGCTTCTGGTTTCTTTGATTGTTTCCAAAAATCCGTATACCCTGACTCATCTAAAATGGTTTCCGTCAATTCAATATGATCAACGCCTGCGGCTAAACTGCTCCATCGATTAAAATCATCTAGTATCTTACTCAATGCACGACGACCTGCAGGTTTCAACTCATCCGTTTCCAATAACTGAAGTCCCGCACGGTATAAGGATATATTTTCCAGACGCGATACTTGATGCATGGCTTGTAACGTTGTCTTACCAATACCACGTGCAGGCTTGTTAATAATACGTTCTAACGCCAAGTCATCATTCGGTTGATGGACCACACGTAAATAAGCCAGCGCATCACGAATTTCTTCACGTTCATAGAAACGTGCACCACCGATCACACGATAAGGAATGCCCAGAGTTATCAAGCGTTCCTCAAATTCACGGGTTTGGAAGCCTGCACGTACCAATACAGCCATCTCATTTAAAGAAAAGCCTTTACGTTGCTGATTTTCTATTTCATCACAAACATTACGTGCTTCTTCTTCGCCATCCCATACACCATGAATGGAAACTTTTTCTCCACCTTCTTCATCGGTATAGAGTGTTTTGCCTAGACGTCCTTCATTTTGCTGGATGATACCGGCTGCAGCACCAAGAATATGATCAGTGGACCGATAGTTACGTTCCAGTCGAACAACTGTTGCTCCCGGGAAATCTTTCTCGAATTTCAGGATATTACCAACTTCGGCCCCACGCCATCCATAAATTGATTGATCATCATCCCCCACACAGCAAATATTCTTGTTTTTCTGCGCAAGTAGACGAAGCCATAAATACTGACTTACGTTGGTGTCTTGATATTCATCCACCAGAATATATTGGAATAGATTTTGAAAACGTTCCAAAATTTCTGGATTCTCAGTAAACAATGTCAGGCAATGTAAAAGTAGATCACCAAAGTCAGCGGCATTTAGGGTTTTCAAACGCTCTTGGTATTGTCGATAAATTTCAACAGCTTTGCCATTTGCAATATCACCGGCCTCACCACGTCCAACTTTGTCAGGTGTCCACCCTTTATCTTTCCAGCGCTGAATAACATGAATGAGCATGCGCGCCGGCCAGCGTTTTTCATCCACATGTTCCGCGGTTAAAATCTGTTTCAACAAACGAATTTGATCATCTGTATCTAAAATAGTGAAATTACTTTCAAGTCCCACCATTTCTGCATGACGACGTAACATCTTTGTTGCTAGAGCATGGAAGGTACCAAGCCACATGCCTTCAGCAGAAGGACCTACAAGCTGTGTCACACGTTCCTTCATCTCTTTCGCAGCCTTATTGGTAAAGGTTACGACTAACATCTGATAAGGACGCGCCCGTTGTGTATGGAGGATATTTGCCAAACGTGTGGTCAAGACACGTGTTTTACCTGTTCCTGCCCCGGCAAGAACCAAAACAGGGCCATCCATTGCATCAACGGCTGTGCGTTGCGCATCATTTAATCCATCCAGCCAAGCAGGAGGTGGTGCCTCAACCGCAAAACGGGAAGGTGGCGGAGGTGGTGCGGGACGTCCAGCTACGGAAGGGAAGCCGAGATCGTCTTCATCATCGAAATCAAGTGGATCAGACATAGGCTGAATATACTTGCCTGCCCCAAAACTTCCAGCATGAAATCCAGCTATATTGACTCTTTTTGAAATATTTTAATGTAGATGAGGAATTGATACCTAGGATCGGTAATCTTTCCTATGTGTATCACGCGCATCCAGCACTGCATGATGATATTCAGCCATCACATGACGTTCATGTAATACACCAATCAGCCTGCCTGATTCTTTACTATCCACCACGGCAACATGTTCTTCACCGCAACCTTCCATAAAACTGATTGCTTGTTCCAAATCACGGTCTTCGGTAATGGCAGGTGGTTTCTTACGTGCGACAACCTGTGCATTCCATTCTTTGTCATGACATTTATCAAAAGCACCCTCTGCCAAATTCTGAAGCATAATAGTCCCGCGCAAGACACCATTCTCATCCACCATGAACAGCTCACCATATGGGCATGCTTGAAGTTTCTCTCGAATTTCCTGCATCCCTGCATCAGGTTGAATTGTGATAAAATCGTCCCTCATGACTTCTTTAACACGTTTATTTCGCAACAATGTACTTTCGCGTCCACCAGATACATTGATCCCTCGTTGCATTAATTGCCAAGAGAAGAAACTATGACCAAAGACTTGCACCATAATCTGGGATGCAATCACAGTTGAAATCATCACAGCCACCGTTAAGGCATAATCCCCTGTCAGTTCAAAAATCATTAGAATTGTTGACATTGGCGCCCCTAATACGGCGCCGGCGACAGCCCCCATACCAACAATTGTATAAGCACCATGACCAGAAGAAAGATCGGGAAAGACCTCTGTGGCGATCAATCCAAAAGCCCCACCAACCATCGCTCCAAGAAATAATGACGGTGAGAAAATACCACCACCAAAACCGGATCCAAGAGTGATGGATGTCGCTGCGGTTTTTACCACAATCAAAACCAATAGCATTGATAATGTTAGCTCTTCTCTTAATGCCTGGTCAGTTGTCTCATACCCAACCCCCAAAATTTGCGGAAAAGCTAAAGCAATAATACCAATTGCGAATCCCCCTGCCATAGGGCGTGTCCAACGGGGAATCGGGAAACGCGTCATAATCGATTGAGCGACACCAATCGACCAAACCAAGGAGATTGCCATTATAGCAGATACCAAACCTAACAAGGCAAAAGCAGGAAATTCCAACATAGAAGCGATCGCATGTTCAGGAATGACGAAAGCCGTCATATCACCGTAATACGCACGATGAATTAATGTGCCTGAAACAGCCGAAATCACGACAGGCGTAATACTTGATAATGCATAATTACCCGTCACCACTTCCATCGCAAAGAAGATACCCGCAAATGGCGCATTAAAAGAAGCCGCGACACCACTTGCCACACCACATCCAAGTAATGTACGCCCCAACGGTCGCCCTAAATGTAAGCGTCGAGAGAAATTATCTGCCAGCATTGCCGCAAAATGGACAACGGGGCCCTCTCGACCGGCTGAACCACCGCATCCCAATGTAACTGCATTGACAAAAAACGTACTTAAGCCACGGCGAATAGACATACGACCACCATGTAAAGCGGTTACTTCGATAACATCCGCCACACCATATGCACGTCTTTCCGGGATCATATATTTAACGAATAAACCAACAATAGCCCCGCCAATCGTTGGCGCTAACAGGATGTGCCACCACGGCAAATTCCTCATCCAGTCATTCACCTCTTCACTTCTAATACCGTAAAAAAGGTATTGAATAGAATCAATGGCTTCGCGAAAGGCAATCGCCGCCCCACCACCAAGGAAACCAACAAAAATCGCAAGAAAACCGATAATGATCATCTCATGCTGAGAAGCTTCACGAAGATAAAACAACCAATCCAAAATTGTTTTCCTTCGCCAGAAAGATGTGCTTTCTAACTTATCTGTCTTTTTCGATTCTGTATTCTCTTGAGGAGATTCTTGATTTGGTGTCGGTGTCTCCGAAGACATGTGACTTCAACCATTTGTGATTGGGTTATTATTCTTACTTTTCTTATTATGAAAGTTTTTCACTCAAAAAGCCAGAAAATTGTGCTGAAACAATCAATTACCCTGTCTATAAGAGAGATTAAATCAATAAAAATTTGCCAACATGATTGGAATGTTCCTAAAATATTAAAATTATTTAATCATTTGAATCTTGAGTCCTTTAGAGAGAACCGTTAAAAGGGGATTCTAAATACTAAGCCTAATGGATCGAAAAATGGCACTTATTAAATTGAAAAATAAGCTATTTCAGCTTTTTGGTATCGTTGTTCTCTCAGCGGTTCTGGTTGGTTGTGCAACACCTCCATCTGACCCGGAAGAGCGTGCTCGTTATGAAGAAATCAACGACCCATTGGAACCAATGAACCGGGTTATTTTCGATTTTAACTTATTCATCGACGACGTATTCTTAGGCCCTGTGGCAAAAGGTTACGTTGCTGTTGTGCCAGAATTCATCCGTAACGGCATTTCCAATTTATTGGATTATTTACGTTTACCAATGACTTTCATTGCGCAAATCCTCCAAGGCGAATTTGAATATGCGGGCGATACAACAGGGCGCTTCTTGTTAAATACCATTACGCTTGGTTTTAACGACGCTGCCACTGAAGCTGGGATCCCAAATCGTTCTGCTGATCTTGGACAAACATTTGCGAAATGGGGCGTACCAGAAGGCCCTTATGTTGTTGTTCCTTTGCTTGGTTCTTATAATGTACGTCACGCAACAGGCGATGCTCTTGAATATTTTGCTGTAAACCCAGTTAACCAGTGGGAACAAATGGATGGGCATGAAAAATGGGGATATATCCATACAGGCTTATTCATTCTTGATTTCCGTGCAGCAAACATTGAGCGTTTTGACCAGTTAAAAGAGTCCTCTTTGGATTTATACGCGACCATGCGTAGTGCTTATCGTCAAACACGTAAAAGAATGGAAAATGACAGCTATAGTCCTGATGATGTAGGAAAAATCCTTCCAGTGGAAACTGGGGGAGATTCTAATCAGTTCCAAGAACTTAACGATCCTATTGCAGAATAAGTTCTTTTAATATTCAAATTTTTCTATGGAATTCTTGTCGATAATGGGTGGGACTAACCCCCACCTTTCGACGAAAATGATGGCGTAATGTTTCTGGTGTTACTAAACCGGAGACCTCCGCTATTTCTGATATGGATAACTCTGTTACCTCCAATAATTCTTTGGCACGTTCGATACGTTCAGATATCAACCAGCTATGTGGCTTTTCGCCAACAGTCTCCTTAAACCGGCGCAGCAAAGTACGTTTCGATAGCCCAGCTCTTTTGGCCATTGTTTCAACGGACCAATCTTGATTAAGTTTTAAACGTATTTCATCAAGGAGTGGTGATATATGTCCAGCTCTTTCCTTTGGAATAGGACGAGGAATAAACTGAGCCTGCCCTCCATCTCTATGCGCAGGTAAAACCAAACGCCTTGCAACAATATTTGCCTTCTCATGCCCAAAGTCATGTCGGACTATATGTAAGCAAAGATCAATCCCTGCCGCAGAACCAGCTGAAGTCAAAAACTGCCCTTCATCTACATATAATACATTGGGATCCACATTTATTGAGGGGTATTTGTATTGAAGCTCATGGGTATATCGCCAATGCGTTGTGGCTGATTTGCCATTTAAAAACCCTAGTTCTGCCAATAAAAATACGCCAGAACAGATAGATGCAAACCGACAGCCATTACCTGCAATCTTAATAAGTAATTGTCTAAGGTCTTCTGAAATTGTTGGGTCTTCACTAGACCATCCAGGAATAAGTATTAACGAGGCTTGCTTAAGGGCATCCAAATTATATTCAGCCTTAAGAACCAAACTTCCCATCGCTTTTTGAACATCATCATTCGTGGCAATTATTTTAAAATCATACCAATGATCAAACTCAGGACGAGCCAAGCCAAAAACTTCGGCAGCAATGCCTAATTCAAATAGATGCACAGTCTCACTAATTAAGACGCATACGAGTGGATTTGTTTCTTTCATATCTAAATTGTCACTTTTTTAACGATAATTGTCAATTACGCCAATTCACAAAATAAAACAGTTTTTCTACATTCTTTCTAACCACAATCATTTAAGGAGAAGAAAAATGAAATCAGCCGTTAGTGAAATTAAAGCTGCGCCATCGGAACAAGCACTTAATTACTTTAAAAAAATGATGTCCTTTGAAACAGATTGTTGGGATGTCCATGATGCTCTCAACAACGACAAACAAGATTTCATTTTATTAGATGTACGTGGCCCCGCCCTTTATGAGCAAGGACATATTAATGGTGCTTTAAACTTACCACATGGTAAAATCATAGAGCGTAAAATGAAAGAATGGCCTGATGATACTTTATTTATCGTTTACTGTGCAGGCCCTCATTGCAACGGTGCCATGCGTGCCGCTATCCGTCTTGCAAAACTGGGACGTGCCGTCAAAACCATGCCAGGTGGAATTACAGGATGGATTGATGAAGGTTTTAATCTGATCAAAGATTAAAGAATATCATGAGGAAGTTTTAAGCTTCCTCATTCTCATTTTCACCTAACTGTAATGACAAGAAAGTTTGCTCAGAGATAGATAAGATATCTTCAAAACTTTCCTTGATCCGTGCATCAACTCTAATGTTTTGTTGCTGAATATAAGTCAGAAGATTTCGACGGGCCACTGATTTACGATCCCCTTCGCGTGCATTCACTGCTGGTAATTTAACGACGACATCCATCAACATATCTTGCTGTATCTTTTCAGCCGCTAATTCTAGTGCCTTAACATCTTCTCGCAGATGATTGCTCATTGTCTTGGTGACTGCGCCCACATCACTTTTCAAACCACGGCGAATATTTCGTAATGGTTCAACTGCAGTTTCACGCCAAGCTTTCGCGTGACGGATTAATGTTTCGGTAGATTCATCTGTTAACTTAGCACCAGATAGTCCAGTCCAGACAAATAAGAGAATCAGGTTCACATCCAAATGATAATCATCTTGTAAAAGTAAGCAATTTTGAGCCAGTTTATCCTTGCTATATGCCTTCAGTGAAAATTCCCATAACGGATTTCCTTGTTTTTCGTCTTTATTTTGCATAACAGCCCTTTTACGGATGGTTCTGAATAAAATCTCATGTTAAAATAGCGCTAAGATTTCATATCTGAATTTTTAACGAATATAAATAGATATTGGTAAAGATATAGTCATGGACGAACTTGAAGTTGCGGCCCTACGCCATCGTGTTGAAGAATTACGCACAGAGCATAGGGATCTAGATGATGTTATCGACCGTATTTCTGAGGCGATTCCTTTTGACCAATTACAGGTCCAACGTCTTAAAAAAAGAAAACTCGCGATCAAAGATGAATTGATTAATTTAGAAAATCAACTCATCCCAGATATTATTGCTTAGTAAAGTTATAATTTTTCAGATTGTTAATATTGCCTGTACTTTGGGGACTTGAATTCAAAGGCAATCCGCCTATACTCCCCACCAAATTCAACCTACTAAGACGGATCGATAAAAATGAGTGAAGCAGCAAAAGTTGGTATCATTATGGGTAGCCAATCCGACTGGCCTACAATGACACATGCAGCTGAAATTTTAGAAAAGCTAGGCGTGCCTCATGAAGTAAAAATCGTCTCTGCACATCGCACCCCTGACCGTCTTGTTGAATATGCCAAAACGGCAAAGGAACGCGGCTTACACGTAATTATTGGTGGGGCTGGTGGGGCTGCACATTTACCAGGCATGGCAGCTTCAATGACGCCGTTACCTGTTTTTGGTGTTCCTATTCAATCAAAAGCATTAAGTGGTCAAGATAGCCTTCTGTCTATCGTACAGATGCCAGGCGGTGTACCTGTTGGCACACTTGCTATTGGTAAAGCTGGCGCAATTAATGCAGGTTTACTAGCTGCTTCTGTCATCGCCTTACATGATGAAAATGTAGCTAAGGCGCTTGATGACTTCCGCGCAGCACAAACAGACGCTGTAGCAGAAGAACCAGTAGATTAATCAATATATAAACTTGATACAGTTTTAACTCTTCCCCTAAGGAAAGCTAGAGAATGCGCCCAACATCCCCTTCCCCACGTGTTATTGCACCCGGTTCCACAATTGGTATTTTGGGCGGTGGACAATTAGGCCGTATGACCGCCTTAGCTGCTGCTAATCTTGGTTATAAATGTGAAATCTTTGAACCACAAAGAGGATGTCCTGCCTCTCAGGTTTCTAATGGTCATATTGCAGGTAGCTATGACAACGAAGCAGATTTACTTCGTTTTGTCTCAAAAGTAGATGTTATCACATTGGAATTTGAAAATGTTCCTGTAAAAACATTACAAATCCTTGAATCCTATAAGCCAATGCGCCCTGGGCCAAAAGCATTAGAACTTTCACAAGATCGCATTGTCGAAAAATCTTTCTTGAATAACTGTGGCATCCCAACCGCGCCTTGGGCCAAAGTCGAAACAGCAGAAGAAATGGAAATGGCTGTAGAAAAACTTGGCCGACCATCCGTTTTGAAAACTGCCCGCTTTGGTTATGATGGTAAAGGTCAGATTAAGATCACCGAAGGCATGGACGTGATTGCGGCCTGGAAAGATTTGAACAAGGTTCGCTGTGTACTTGAAGGCTTTGTCAGCTTCACCAAAGAAATCTCTGTGATTGTTGCGCGAAGCGCAACAGGTGAAACAAAAACTTATGAGCCTGTTGAGAACAGCCATAAGAACCATATTCTGGACACAACAACTGTGCCAGCATCCATCACAGATGAACAAGCAAAAACGGCTATGGATTATGCCATCAAAGCTGTTGAAGGATTAGAACTAATCGGCCTTCTGGCAGTTGAAATGTTTGTAACAACTGATGGAAAAATTCTTGTAAATGAAGTTGCACCACGTCCGCATAACTCTGGTCATTGGACGCAAGATGCCTGTGTAACTTCCCAGTTTGAACAACTTGTTCGCGCTGTCTGTGGTTTACCACTTGGTTCAGTGGAACGTTTGGGACGTGCAGAAATGAAAAATTTACTGGGAAATGATATCAATAACTGGCCTACAATTTTGGCAGAACCGGGTGCTCATTTACATCTATATGGCAAAGCCGAAGCAAAACCGGGACGTAAGATGGGACATGTGAATCGCTTGTTTAAAGACTAAGCAAGCGACCTAACTTACTGCCCAACTTAAATATATATACCAAAAGTATAAAAATGAGCCTATTTGAGGTCCAGCGCCCAGAATGATGGCTAACATATATTGCGCTTGCTTATGCATGGCCATAGCGATCATTAAGCATAAGCAAGCCAAGAATGGATGCAACAAGACAATAGTCCAAATATCTTTGTCAAACTGGGCCGCCGCATCCCAACTCAGCAATGTAACTATCAGCAGTAACACACTAAATGGCACAATCGGAATTGCAGAAAATATTAAAACGAGTCGAGATTGTCCTCGCTTTTTCATACGAGGGTCCGCTGCCTCTATTTCATGAAGCTCTAGTTCCAGAAAATTTCGAAAAATCCCTGACATATTTTAGTTAAAAGCGATTACGCTTTCACTTTCATGCGGTTGATTGCGCTTCTGCGTAATTTTGGCAATCCGGAAAGTTTATTAAGAAAGCCTGTCGCTTTGGCCTTGAGTTGAGGGATTTTCATCACATCACCGATACGACGATCTAAAAATTCCCATGTTGCCTGATTATCGTCGGATTTATCATCCAACCAGTAAAGTAAGGTTGATGAATATACACCGCTTAACAAGCCACGTTTTGAGTAATAATTCCAATCAGTTGCATTGTCACCTGCGGCATACCACATGGCATCAACTGCATTAAACATTGCCTTGGTCGAATGGATCGCATTTTGTGGCATCGCCATAACAGACATAGCTTTACGCACAGCATCTTTTTGGTCTTTATTTAACAGGATACGCGTTTTAACGGCAGTTGCGATACGTTCGCGAATTTTCATGGATGGTAAATCCAGTGTTGCCAGTTCCTGATTCATTTTCACTGTATTCAAATGATAGAATTGCAAGATCAAATCAACAGGTCCACCGGGTAAGATACGATCAGCGTCTTTACGGGTTAGATTAATATCTTCTGCGCCCATATAAAGAGCAGCACGCGTCCAACCATCAAAAGGAACATGCGGCAACATCGCCTCAATTAATTGATCACGTTTTTCTTCCAGCGCCAGTTGTGCATCAGTCATTTTCAAACTCACTCAATAATTCTTCACATATTACCTTGGGCGATCAATATCTCACGCGCCTTTTGCGGCAAACCATGTTCCAGTTGGTCACTATACATAAGCAAAGAGATATCATCCATCCTTTGCGGATATAAAATACCCAATAAATGATCTACCTCATGTTGAACAACACGTGCATGATATCCAGATAGGGTTTCTTCATGTATTTTCCCAGTGATATCCTGATAAGTAAGTAAGATATTCTTATATCGTGGTACCAGTCCAGTTAAAGCTGGTACAGAGAGACACCCCTCCCAATCATAAAACTGCTCTTCATCGATCGGCTCTATTTTCGGATTAAACATCACGGTTAGAGGAACATCTTCTTCCACAGGCTCAAAACCACGGCCCTTCGTCACAAAATAAATCACCGTCTGACGCACTACACCAATCTGGGGCGCAGCAATACCTGTACCACCTGCATCATGCATGGTGTCAACAAGGTCTGTTACCAATTCTTCCAATGCAACTCGGTCATCATCAGTCAGATCATCAAAACGGATAGCCATTGATTTTTGTCGTAAGGCAGGGTGTCCCATCTTGGTAACTGGTTGAATAGCCATTTTGCAATCCTGTTCAAAAAACTTTATGAATGAATATAATAAAAGCTGAAAGCAGAAGAAAAAAGCCTATAAAGCCGGAAAACTGTTAACTTTCCAACCCATAGGGCTTCACATTCAAATATACATATGTTATAAGCCGCCAACTCTAAGGGAAGAGCTCTTAGAGATATATACTCTTTATCCGAAAGGACGGTGAGCAAAGTGCAAGTTATCGTTCGTGATAATAACGTTGATCAAGCACTGCGTGCGCTGAAGAAGAAAATGCAACGCGAGGGCATCTTCCGTGAAATGAAGTTGCGTCGCCATTTCGAAAAGCCATCCCAAAAGAAGGCTCGTGAAAAGGCTGAAGCAGTCCGTCGCCACCGCAAACTTCTGCGCAAGCGTATCGAACGCGAAGGTTTCTAATTTTAAATTAAAACTTTCAGTGTTCGAGGGTCGAGCACTTTCGTTCAGACAAGCGATTTCGCTTCTTTGAACAACCTAATGAATTAACGCTCAGAGAGAAATCTTTGAGCGTTTTTCATTTTCTACTTCTTTACTTATAAAGCTAAATCACAGCTATTTTAGCAATTTTTAATTTTTATCTCTGGCAAATCCCTTTAAGTTAGATATCAGCTATAACTTATAAACGGATCGTATACTCAATGGGTCAACGCCTTCGCCTAATCAGTGGTTTGATTTT
Organism: Curvivirga sp.; assembly: GCF_965219885.1. Lineage (NCBI taxonomy): Bacteria > Pseudomonadati > Pseudomonadota > Alphaproteobacteria > Rhodospirillales > Aestuariispiraceae > Curvivirga > Curvivirga sp. Next base: position 2,409,145 of record NZ_CBDCOT010000009.1, on the reverse strand, counting down.
ATTTGTATTTGTTTTAACGCATTACCTCAACCATGCACTCGGCTTAACTTCCATCCTCATCATGGAAGAAGCACGCCCTTATTTTCTTGCTGTCTGGAAAACTGAAATTGGCACAGTTGTTCTGACCCTTGCCGCGATCACCCATATTGCTATGGCATTATGGGTTATCTACCAAAGACGTAGCCTAAAACTTAAAAAATGGGAACTGATCCAGTTATTCTTTGGTTTATCCATTCCTTTCTTAGTGGCAAACCACGTCATTGCCACAGGCATCGTTGAAGAATTCTATGATACCCAGATCTATTATCCGCAAGTCTTAGTAAATTATTGGCTATCGAATTTTGAATCCGGCATCATACATGGATTTGCGGTAATAATTGTCTGGATACATGGATGTATCGGTATTCATTACTGGTTGAAAACGAAAGCATTTTATGCCCGTATCCGATGGCTTATGGCACAGTTTGCAGTCGTTATTCCGACACTTGCGTTAGCAGGGTATATCTCCGCTGGTTATCAAGTTATGATGTTGGAATCAGACAGAATGTTCATGTCTGGCGTCAGAATGGCAAGCAATGTTACCCCTGAAAGCTATAACTGGCTTCAAGTAGCGACAATGAATACACTTATCTTCTTTGGTGTTGTCTCCCTTACGCCCTTTATTGCGCGATCTTTACGTTTCGCATTACAGAAGCTTAAAAAACAGCCCCGCCTAAAATTTCCCAACGGGAAATCTTATCGTATCTTAGATGGCGCAACAGCCTTAGAAACTATGCGATCAAACAAGATACCGCTGGCTTCTGTTTGTGGAGGACGCGGCAGATGTACGACATGCCGTGTACGCGTAACAGAAGGTATAGAAAACCTACATGAACCGAAAAAAGTGGAAGAAGAAGCTTTAGAAAGAATTGAAGCAATCCCTTCTGTGCGCTTAGCATGTCAAATCCGTCCAACATCCGACATTACTGTTATGCCGCTGATGCCGGCAGATGCCAACGCAAAAGATGGGCGTCGGCCGGGTGGCCTTGACGGGATGGAAATGCAAGTCGCCGTTATGTTTGTAGACTTACGCGGATCAACAAAATTAGGCGAAGAAAAGCTCCCTTACGATGTCTTATTCATTTTAAATCAGTTTTTTGCAGAAATGACGTCATCCCTTAATGCAACAAAAGGTCATTATGCGCAGTTCAACGGTGATGGTTTAATGGCGATCTATGGCCTCAATGGCGGAAATGCTAAAAATCATGCTGAACAAGCCGTTAAAGGTGCAACCGAGATGTTCCGAAGACTAGATGAACTGAATGTACAGTTAGAAAGTGAACTTAAAGAACCTATGCAAATCGGTATCGGCATCCATTATGGCGAAGCAATTGTTGGCGCTATGGGGCCGCCAAATAATCAATTGATAACAGCGATTGGTGATAATGTGAATATCGCTGCACGACTGGAGAGTTTGTGTAAAGAATATCAATCGCCGTTTATCATTAGTGAACGTGCTGCAAAAACCGCAGGTATTACTTTACCTGAAAGTAAATCCCATAGTGTTGCTGTTAAAGGACGTCAAAGAGAAATCAAGTTCTTCGCATTACAACAGCCGCCAGCAACCGCCTGAGCCATCTTTCAAAATTTTTGACTAAAAATGGCTCTATTCAGCCCTCTTATATTTTGATCTAACAATATGAAAACATAAAAGGATCAAGGATATGTCATCTAAAAGCACAAAAAAACCATGGTCAGTATCTCCAACAGATTATGGACGAAGCTTAAAAGGATTCGGTATTAATTTGCTGGTAGCTGATGTCGAAACATCCAAGAAATTTGCCGAAGACATTTTGCTAGCTCATGTTGTCTATTGGAATGAGGATATCGCGATTATTCGCCAAGGAAATGCCGAATGGATGTTGCATGCGGACCACAGTTATAGCGACAATGCTTATCTCGGCATCGCCCAATCCCAGGAAGGGCGTGGTGCAGGTGCAGAATTCCATCTTTACGATCTAGATCCAGATGAAGCCGAAAATCGAGCGCGTCAGCATGATCATATCGTTTTTGCGGGTAGCCTGAACAAACCACATGGACTACGCGAATGCTATCTGATTGATCCTGATGGTTATTGTTGGGTGATTAGTCGCCCGCTGACCGATGAAGAAGTGAAAGAAGTTTCCTAATAAATGGCACTGTCATTTAGTTAAGAATGGCCCTAGATGAATAGGGCCATTTTATTTATTCAATCTTTAACAACAAAGTTAAAGGTGAATAATATGTCTAACGTTAACTATAATGAGATAGGTCAAATTCTTGGCGTACCAGTTCCCAACTGGAAAGGTGCATTAGCACCGGATGGCCGCCCTCTTCATGGTCAATATTGCTATATGGAAAAATTGGATGTTGATGCACATTGTAATGGTTTGTTTGAAGCCTTCAGTAAAAATGAAAATGGTTCCAACTGGACCTATTTACCTGTAGGGCCTTTTGAAACAGAAGCTGATTTTAGAGGATGGCTAGAGATTGGCTGTGTTAACCCAGATCCATTTTTCTATGTTATCCGCCGTAAATCAGATGATCTAATCCTTGGAATGGCAAGTTACCTTAGAATTGACCCGACGATGGGATCAATTGAAGTCGGGCATATTCATTTTTCCCCTTTGATGCAACGTACACCTGCATCTACAGAATGCATGTATATGATGATGAAACATGCTTTCGAAGATCTAGGGCACCGTCGTTATGAATGGAAATGTAATAATTTGAATGAACCATCCAAGAAAGCTGCTGAAAGATTAGGTTTCAGTTTCGAAGGTGTTTTTCGCCAGATGAGCGTAGTCAAAGGACACAATCGGGACACAGCTTGGTTTTCTATTCTTGATAGTGAATGGGACAAGGCAAAATCTGGTTTTGAAGCTTGGCTTTCTTCTGACAATTTTGATGCAGACGGAAAGCAAAAGAGCTCCTTGCAAACAAAGTAGGCCATACCTACCCACGCCTACTTTATGCAAAACTCAAAAGGGAGGCTTGTCTGCCTCCCTTATTTTTAAAATATTATTTCACCAAGCCTTTTTTCTGCATATTTTCAGCAAGCAAACATAAGATTTCCCACATAATGGTAACACCAACCAAGGCTGTTGCACCAGATTGATCAAAGGGAGGGGAAACTTCCACTACATCCGCAGAAATGATATCAGCCCCGCGTAAGCCCCTTACAATTTGTTGTGCTTCATGGGTAGTCATACCACCGATTTCTGGTGTGCCTGTTCCCGGTGCATATACTGGATCCAAACAATCCACATCAAAACTTACATAGGTTGGATCATCTCCAATCACGCGACGTGCTTCTTTAATCACACCTTCGACGCCAAGATCAAAATATTCTTCGATTTCAATAACACGAATACCTTGTTCTAGGCCCCAGTCTTTGTCCTCTGGTGTATAAAGAGAACCACGGATACCAATTTGCACTGTACGTTTTGGATCAAGCAAGCCTTCTTCGATAGCACGACGAAATGGTGTTCCATGGGTATACATTGAGCCACCAAAGTAGCGATCCCATGTATCTGTATGTGCATCAAAATGTACCATCCCCATAGGTTTACCGCCACAAAGCTTGTCTTTAATTGCGCGCATAATTGGTAATGACACCAGATGATCACCACCAGCAGTTACTGGTGTGATGCCGTCCTCAACCAAGCTTCTGACAAATGTTTCAACGCGATCTAAAGTATCTTCAATTTGAATTGGATTAACGGGACTATCGCCCATATCAGCACATTTGATGAGTTCAAAAGGTTGAATACCTGAAACATGATGGACATTGCGCATCAAGGTGGACATATCGCGCATCTGGCGTGGCCCATGACGCGCGCCAGCACGGTTTGTTGTGCCTCCATCCCAAGGAATACCAATAATCCCCACATCTACATGTGATTTAGCCAAATCAGATTGCGGCTCCACATGCGGTAATCGCATAAAAGTTGGAATGCCTGCAAAACGTGGTAAATCGCTTCCGGAAATTGGTTTAAAGTTTGGAACCTTACCCTCGCCCATACTCGTCTCTCCCTGATCAATTTATATATTTTGTTATGCTGTTAATCGCATAATTTCAGTAATGAATAGTCGCAAACCTGCAATAGTGAAGAAGGTTAACAGAATATATCTAAATGTCTTCTCATTAATGTATTTTCGGATCCTCGCCCCTAACATAAACCCGATCGTACAAGCACCAACACAGATCAGAGAAATCCAGAATACGCCACCATTCATAATACCAGCCGATGTTAACCCACCAAGCAAAGGCCAACTGGTTACAAAAATAAGGAAACCTGCAGCCGCTATAAACTCTTCCTTTGTGACACCTTTAGACAAAGTGTAAATCATAATTGGAGGTGCCCAAATAGATGTCAATCCACCGCAGATACCTGCAATAATCCCAAAGATTGCCTGAGACAGGCGATCATGGGTCTCGACAAAATGTAGGCGAATTTTAAAAAACTGGCTAAGACAGAAAAGTAAAATCGTGATCGCAATAATCAAACGTAAATAATCCACGCTATATTCCAGCGCGAAAAATGACACCAAAAAGATGGAAAGCATCGACCAAGCCGCAAAAGGTAAATATTTCTTCGCGGTTTCTCGTTTATTAGGTGTCGTGAAATATTGCTGACCATTGGTAATCACAATTGGTAAGATCACTAATCCCAATGCAATCGCTGGTTCGAAAACAAGCAACATCAACGACATTGCAGTTGTTGGTAAACCAATACCAATCGCCCCTTTTATAGAGCCAGCTAGTAGGAATATCCCGCAAGCTGTTAAAATAAAGAGATATCCGTCTTCGATACCGAGCATAGTTTTAGCCTTTAAACCAATATATTTTGAACAAAGTGACTTTGCTTTAAAGAAATGTAAATGAATTTTTAGGAACAAGATTTTTTACATTCATCTATTCAAAAACCACATCTTATTTCATTAGCAAGTCATTATTTACTTTGAGTTTTCATCTTTCTGCGGAATAATTGGATATCAAATTATTTCATGGAGAGATGAAAATGAACGTGGAAGGAATACTTAAAGGAAAAGGAAGTAATGTACTTGGTCTAAATGAGAACGACACAATCGAAAGTGCCGTGACTATTTTGGCTGAGAAAAAAATCGGGGCGACTGTCGTCCTTGATAATGCAGGCAAGCTGGTCGGCATCTTATCGGAACGTGATATTGTACGTGAAATTGGAAACCAAGGGGCATCCGTTCTTAACAAATCAATTGGCGATATCATGACAAAAGATGTGCAAACCTGCAGTCCTTCTGACGCTGTTGCCAAAATCATGGCTCAAATGACCGAAGGACGTTTTCGTCATTTACCCGTGATGGATAACGGGAATATGGTAGGTATTATTTCTATTGGTGATGTTGTTAAGAACCGCATCAACGAACTTGAATTTGAAGCCAATGCCATGCGAGACTATATCACAACAGGATAAATAACCTGTTCCTCGCGAAAATGTGACCGAATGACATTTGTCAGTGAAGGCAAATAATCGTATTTCTGGAATATAAGATTTTTCAGGAATAAGAGCCTTAGGAATGAGACAAACAGTACATCAACTTAGACGCAGAAAAGATCTGAGCGAAATTTCTTCTTTTCGCTATGCTGGCTTGTTATGCATAAGTTTTGCTCTGACTGCTTGTTTTGGCCCTCCTAAGTCCGCGACCAGTGAAGCTGAAATTGCCGCGATGGAAAACCATACTGCCCTTCTTCCCAATCACCCCGCAAATCACATCAATTATATCAAAGCAGGCGACCCAAATGGACAACCTGTTATTTTGGTTCATGGAACCCCAGGCAGCACAACAGTATGGGCAGATATGATAAGTGATGTGCAACCGGGATATGAGTATATTGCGATTGACCGTCCAGGATTTGGTCAAAGTGGACCTAAGGGATCTGTAACAGATATCTCACTTCACGCTAGTGCCCTAATGCCATTATTTAATCATCCATCAGGTAAGAAGCCGATTCTGGTCGGTCATTCCTATGGTGGTCCTGTTGTAGTCCAAGCAGCTCTGGACTATCCAGATGCATTTGCTGGTATTATCGTGGCTGCAGGTGCGTTAGATCCTACACTTGAAGAAACACATTTCATGCAATATGTGGGGGATACTTGGCCTATATCATCGTTATTGCCACGTGCAATCAAAAACGCCAATGAAGAATTGTTTAGCTTAAAAGCAGATCTAGAAGTTTTAGCCCCGCGTTTAAAAGAATTAAAAATCCCTACAATCATTGTTCATGGTACCAAGGATGACTTAGTACCTGTTGCAAATGTGGATTACATGGAAAAGATGTTCCCACAAAATAGCCTCATTCATGTGACACTAATCCAAGATCAGAATCACTTCCTACCGTGGAACTCACTGGAAGAATTACATGAGGCTATCGCAATGATGAAATCCCATACTGAAGCGAGACAATAATATGGAGTGGGATTTAGGAAATTTTATAAACCTTCTGCAAGCGCAAGCTGGCAATCCTTTTATCATCATGGGATTGATCATTATCGCGACATTCATTTTGGAAGACCCTGCCACTGTGGGAGCCGCCTTGGTTGCCGTTGAAGGTTTAATTGATCCCTATCTCGCCCTCATTGCACTTTATATTGGTATTTTCGTGGGTGACCTTGGTTTATATGGTTTAGGCCGTCTTTCCAGTAAATATTGGCGGGTTAGAGATTTTCTAAAACGTAAAGGTATGGTGGCCACAAGCAATTGGTTAGACGGATGGATGGTTCAAGCCATCATTGGTGCTAGATTTGCCCCAGGCATGCGTCTTCCGACTTATACAGCCTGTGGCCTGTTCCGACTTTCTTTCACCAAGTTTGCACTAACAACAGGTATTGCTGTCTTTTTCTGGACCAGTGCGCTCTTCGCGGTAAGCTATTTAGCTGGTGAATTTGTTGTGATGCAACTCGGTGAATGGCGTTGGGCAATTGGTATTGGATTGGTTGTGGCAACGATCTTCCTACCGCGCCTTTTAAAAAAATTAACAAAAAATATGGCCTTTGTGACAAAGCAAAAAGCCATGACAAATAACTAATGGAAAAAAGCATGAGTGACCTGAGTATCGAAAATGCGATCAACCCTACCAGCGCCGGCAAACTAATGCATCAAGGCATGCCACCGCTGGAAATGGATGGTCCTGCCCTATCTCATTTTGAGTTTTGGTCGCCTCGTGTCTTTTACATCCCAATCGTCTTACAAACCATTTGGCTAAGTCTACGTCATATGGGTCCAACTTTACCAACTTCTGCAAATCCGCATTTCCCAATGGGGGGGTTAGTTGGTGAGTCTAAAAAGATTGTCCTCTCCCTCGCTGGTGAAACTGCAAAAGAATATATCTCTCCTTTCACTCAAATCACCAAAGGTGAAAGCGATGATATCATTTCATTAGCAGAAAAACGCATGTCAGAAGCAGGCCTTACCTTCCCCTTGGTTGCAAAACCAGATATGGGTTGCCGCGGTGTAGGTGTGCAAATTGCTCGTTCTAGCGAGGAGTTGAAAACCTATATTGATAGCTTCCCGGATGACGCAAGTATCTTGCTACAGGAACTTGTCCCTTATGAAGCTGAGGCTGGTGTATTTTATATTCGTGAACCGGATCAGGAAAAGGGCCGTATTTTCTCAGTTACGTTGAAGTATTTCCCATATGTAATTGGGGATGGTACACGCAATTTGCGCCAACTCATTGAAGAAGACGAACGTGCGGGTCAAATTGCACATGTTTATTTGAAACGTCACGAAAGCCGCCTTGATGAAATCATTCCTGCCGGGCAACCTTATCGTCTTGCTTTTGCAGGTTCTCATAGTCGTGGCACCATTTTCAGAGATGGACGCCCCTATGTCACCGAAGCAATGACCGAAGCGTTTGATAAAATTGCAAAAGATATTCCGGAATTTTATTTCGGCCGTTTCGATGTACGTTTTACGAATGTCGAAGACTTACAACAAGGTAAGAATTTCAAGATTGTAGAAGTTAACGGTGCTGGTGGTGAAGCGACCCATATTTGGGATCGTAAAATCACCCTTCGTGAAGCATACAAAACCTTGTTTGAACAATATGCGACCCTGTATCGCATTGGGGCAAAAAACAGGAAACGCGGCTTTAAACCTGCTTCTCTTTGGGGCTTAACCAAAGCTTGGCAGGAAGAAAAACGCCTCGTTGCAGATTATCCACATACTGAATGATGATTTGATTTATTAAGGAGTCAAACGATGAAAACCCCTGTTAAAATCCTACTAGCTGCACTTGCTTTTTCTACATTTATGATTGGCAAAGCATTTGCGATTGAACCAATTTACACCGGCTGGTTAAGTGATCAAGCTGTTGGTGGATACGATACTGTATCCTATTTCACCAACGGCGAACCTGTTAAAGGGTCCAAAGATCACAAAGTCACCTGGAATGGTGCGACCTGGTTATTTTCCTCTGCGGAAAACAAAGCCCTATTCGAAGCTGACCCGGCAAAATATGCGCCACAATATGGTGGTTATTGTGCATGGGCTGTGGCTGAAGTAAATGAAGGCTATGAAGGCGATCCAAAAATCTGGAAGATTGTGGATGGCAAATTATACCTGAACAACAACGACAGCGTTCAAGAACGTTGGAACAAAGACATCCCAGGCTTCATTGAAACAGCCAACAAAAACTGGCCTGGTCTGTTGGAAAAATAAAAAACTTTATATTTTTCTCTTTGAAAACCCTGCCTTAAACGGCGGGGTTTTCTTTTATTTATAAATTTTTTTTAACTTGGAGGCAGAAAACACTTTCCTTAATTCTGAATTTTCAGTATATACTGAAAATACGAAAAATAAAATAATTCTAAAATGGATTTAAGGACAGATTATGAACTTACCACCTGTCATACAGACATTTGTGCTTCACTTCGGTGAGATGGGATCACGGTGGGGTATTAACCGCACCGTAGGTCAAATCTATGCACTTCTCTATTTGTCTGAACAACCTTTGAATGCCGATCAAATTGTAGATGCACTTGGTTTTTCGCGTTCAAATGTTGCGATGGGTTTAAAAGAACTGGCAAGTATGAATCTGGTAATGCTCAAGCATATTCCAGCAGACCGCAAAGATTACTACGGTACCCATGATGATATTTGGGATATCGTACGTAATCTGGTTGAGGAACGCAGACGTAGAGAGATTGAGCCTACACTCACCATGTTACGATCCGTGATTATGGAGAAGCCTTCATCCGAAGAAGAAAAGCATGCTCAGGAAAAAATGCAGGAAATGCATGACCTGATCGAAATGCTAACTGATTGGTATGAGGAAATGAACAAGATCGATACCGAACGCCTTGTTAACCTCCTGAAAATGGGAGCAAAAATTTATAACCTCTACCAATTTAAGGACAAATTAAAAATAATCTCATAACCCCTCTGACGTGTGAGAGATCGAAATGGTAGAACTTGACCCCTTTATGCTGTCGCGCATTCAATTCGCGGCAAATATAACCTTTCATATAATGTTTCCATCCATAACAATTGCGCTTGGTTGGTTCCTGCTATTCTTTAAACTGCGTTATAACGCCACGAAAAATGAAGCTTGGATGCAATCCTACTTCTTCTTCACCAAGGTATTTGCCCTAAGCTTTGCTATTGGTGTGGTAAGTGGTGTAACTATGTCATTCCAGTTCGGCACCAACTGGCCGGGCTTTATGGAAACTGTCGGCAATATTGCTGGCCCTCTACTAGCCTATGAAGTTCTAACAGCCTTTTTTCTGGAAGCTACCTTCCTTGGGATCATGTTGTTTGGCTTCCGAAAAGTCCCCTCATGGTTACATACGACAGCAACAGTGTTGGTGGCAGGTGGGACAACCATATCTGCTTTCTGGATTCTTGTTTTAAACAGCTGGATGCATACACCCACGGGATTTGAGATGATTCCAAATGAAGCAGGACTACTACAAGCCCATGTGACAAGCTGGTGGGAGGTTATCTTTAACCCATCAATGCCATATCGTTTAAGTCATATGTTATTAGCATCTGGTCTAACCGCTTCCTTTTTAATCGCCGGTTTATCAGCCTACCGTTTATTAAAAGGTGATCAGGCTGCTTCCGTTCGCAAGTCGTTAAAAACAGCGATCATTGCAGCTACTATTCTAATTCCTCTTCAAATCTTTGCCGGGCATGAACATGGTATCAATACTAAAGAATATCAACCTGCAAAATTAGCTGCTATTGAAGGCGCGTGGGAAACACATCAAGGCGCACCGCTTGTTCTATTTGGCCTGCCGAATGAGGACGAACAGCGAAATGACTTTTCTATCGAAATTCCTTATTTGGCAAGCTTAATCGTAACTCATAGTCTGGATGGCGAAATCAAAGGATTAAAAGAATTTGAACAACATCCGCCTGTTAAACCACTTTTCTTTGGTTTTAGGATTATGATCGGTGTCGGCATGTTGATGCTTCTATTTGCTTGGGCTGGTTCCTATTTTCTAGCGCGTAAAAAGAACATGCCAAAACATTACCTATACGGCTTGGTTGGAATGACTTTTTCCGGCACCGTGGCCACAATCGCTGGATGGTATGTCACAGAGATTGGTCGTCAACCATGGTTGGTGCAAGGTGTACTTAGCACCAAAGATGCTCTTGGTTCCGTCAGCGGTGGGATGGTTCTTTCAACGTTGATTATGTACCTGGCTGTATATGCCTTTCTAACTGTGGCTTATGTCACGACCCTCTTCTATCTGGCCCGAAAGGCCGGAGATGGATCAAATCGCGATCCTGAAAAACAAACCATGTCCGCTAGTGAACGCCACACGGCTATGACACCCGCAGAATAAAGAAAGGAGAACGTTATGCTAGAAAATGTAATTCAAGATGGCAGTTGGCTTCCATTAACCTTCGCCTTTCTGATGGGCTTATCCATGCTGATTTATGCCATTTTAGATGGATATGATTTAGGTGTCGGCATACTCATTCATTCAGCAACTCAAGAAGAAAAAGATCGAATGATTGCGTCGATTGGTCCGTTCTGGGATGCCAATGAAACATGGCTTATTCTTGGTGTAGGATTATTGCTTGTCGCCTTCCCGGCAGCACATGGAATTATCTTAACTGAATTATACATCCCTGTTGCGGTCATGATCTTCGGTCTTATTTTCCGGGGCGTTGCGTTCGACTTCCGCGCCAAAGTACCACAAAAACAAAAAGGCCGTTGGAATAGGAACTTCTTTTATGGCTCCCTTCTGACTGCCCTTGCCCAAGGCTATATGCTGGGATCTTACATTATTGGTTTTGATCAAGGTTTGGGTGGTATTTTATTCTCTTGCTTAATCGCACTCGCAGTCACCTCTGCCTATTGTTTGATTGGGGCCTGTTGGTTAATCATGAAAACCGAAGGGGATTTGCAGTTAAAAGCTATAAGATGGGCAAAACTTCATCTCATTGCCTCGATCATAGGTCTTACAACTGTATCTATTACCACACCGTTGGTCAGCAATCGTATTTATGAGAAATGGTTTGATTTCCCAACATTATTTGCTTTGGCCCCAATCCCCATTGCAACAGGTATCTTAATTCTATGCTTGTTCTTATTCTTGAGAATATTGCCATTAGCAAATGACCGTTATTGTTGGGTACCAATCCTATTTACAGTGGGTATCTTTACCTTAAGCTTCATCGGTTTAGCTTACAGCTTCTTCCCTTATATTGTCCCTGAAAAGATGACCATTGTAGAAGCAGCAGCAGCACCAGATTCTTTGATGATCATGTTATTTGGCGCCCTAATCGTTTTACCAATCCTGTTAGGGTATACGGCCCTTTCCTATTATATCTTCCATGGTAAAGCGACGGAACTCAGATACGATTAAAACGAACCTGCAATACAACCTGTAACGTTACCTCTGGAAAACGAAATTTTTGCCCCTATATCAATTACTGAGATTGTTAAAAGATATAAGGATGGTCAAAGATGGATGTGAACTCAATTCTAAGTAACGTTATGGGAACTGCGGGTAGCGGCATCAATAAAGCTGTTGAAAGCACAAAATCCGGTGGCATGGGGACTGGCCTGGTTAGTGGCGCCGCAGTTGGCGGTTTGGCAGCCTTATTATTGAGTAACAAAAAAGCCCGTAAAATGGGTAAAAAAGCCCTTACTTATGGCGGCTTAGCCGCTGTCGGTGGCTTAGCCTATAAAGCTTGGAGTGATCATAAATCCGCACAATCCCAACCTCAAACAGCATCTGCGCAAGCACCTAGTCCAGCACCTACAAGCGCTCAAATTTCTCCGCCGCCAGCTGGCAGTATTTTTGATCTTGCTGAACAACAAACAACTTCTCCCGATACCGATATCCGTTTAATCCTGATCCGCGCCATGATCAGCGCAGCCAAAGCAGATGGTCATATCGATACAGAAGAACGTGCCCGTATCGAAGAGCAAATTACCGCGATGCAAATTGGACAAGAAGAACAACAATTTCTTGTGGAACAATTAAATGCAACCAGCGATCCTATTTCCATTGCTCGCCTTTCAACAGGCCCAGAACAAGCCGCAGAGATTTTCATGGCATCTGCCTTAGCCGTTGATGTGGATTCAGATGAAGAACGCAGATATCTTGATCGCCTTGCTGACGCCTTACTTTTACCAGAAGACTTAAGACAGCGTTTAGAAGCAGAAGCCCAAAACAGATAATATCTGTAAACAATCTCAGCAGGGCCAAAATAACTCAGATAATATTTGTAATTTTATTACTTAATCTATTTAATCGCATCTAAATAACAAACATATTTGCGGATAAATAGCGATGATTACTTTGGTCCCTGCAGGCCCTGACGCGGCAGAATTGATACTTCCTGTTTTTTATGACGATGGTGTTATGCAAACAGGTTCTTTGCCGACCAAACCTGACGAAACGAATATCAATGAATGGTTAGATTCCGATAATCGTCGCGAAGATACACGTCTTGTAATCTTGGAAAAAACAGGTGAACTTGTCGGTTTTGGTGGTCTATGGAATGGTGCCCCTACCTGCAATCTAGGCTATTTTATTCATCCCGATTTTGCAGGGCGTGGGATCGCAACAATGACTGCAAAACTTCTATTGGACGAAGCCTTGTCTCGCCCTGAAATCACAAAAATCACAGCTGCCACTTTTCAAACAAACCCTGCTTCACGCCGTGTGCTTGAAAAAGTAGGCTTCACCTGTACGGGATCTTTTACAGAAAATCTGGAAACCCGCGGCGGCATGCGCGACCATTGGTCTTTTGAGTATTTCAACAAGTAATTTCTTATCCAAATCAATGAATATTACAGAACTTTCATTAAACCATATACTCGGTCTTGATACTGAAAAAGTTGTTTTCTCTTCCGACCTAGCAAGAAAATGTGATGACGCTAAGAGAAAGAAAATCAAAGATTTATCTGCAAGTGAAATTCGTCTTCTTATTTCTCAAAAAATTGGTCTGAAATACCTAATTCCAATTGCGGTAGAAATTCTAGAACAAGATATTCTAATTGAAACGGAATATTATAAAGGTGATCTCGCCGTTGCGTTGTTTGAATGTAACGTTGAAAATCTAGACTTAGATAAAGAGACAAAAACTAAAATTTGGGAAATTGCAATTGAGCTAAATACTCTATCAAGAACAATCTCTGAAGATATTCTACCCCTGCTACCTGAGGCGGCAAAACTATTTAAATAATACCTTTAGGGGATAAATTTAAATGTTTGAACTATCTTCACAAAAAACTCACTTCGCCCATTTGTATCGCATATCTGATAGCTTTTCTTCATTTCGTGATCCGTCTGTAAACTCAACAGAGTTAAAACCTAAATTCTCATAGAAACGCCTTGCAGGCCAATTTTTCGAAAAATCTTGAAGCCCATAGGAACATGCGCGACCATTGTTTTTTTAGGCATTCAAAAAACTCTTAGTACTTGAAAGATATTGAGTTTTCCAATGATCTTCGCTATGAGATATTAGATAATTCAAAATGGGTTAGATATAATTTTAAGGTTTCACATGTCCCAAAATACCGCTGATACACAACCTAACTCTTATCAAGAAAATCGAATGTCACCCTTCGACATGTTTGCCTTAAAAGAATTGTTGCAATCATTTAATCGAGATAATTTGACCTGCTTAGAGATAGGGTCCTGGTTTGGAGCAGGCTCAACTCAGATCATAGGAAATTTTTGTAAAGAATTGGTATGTGTTGATCATTGGCAAGGAAATGAAAACGACGAGCACCGAGAAATTGTAAAAACAATAGACGTGTTTAACCGCTTCCTACACAATACTTCACATTTCGGAGATAAAATCAAACCAATCCGAGGCACTTCTCAAGATGTTTGCCCTCTTCTTGAGAAAAATAAGTATGACTTCATATTTATAGATGGAGATCATCGTTATGAAGCAACTGTATCAGATATTAGGTCAACTATTTCTCTTTTGAAACCCGGAGGTATTCTAGCTGGCCATGATTGTGAAGGTAGAGTCACTTTTGAAACACAAAATTTGATAAACCGATACAAAGATCAAGATCATATCGATTCTATTTATCCCAATTTTTTGCATTGCCATCCTGGCGTCATAAAAGCTGTGGATGAGTTAATAGATGTAGCAAATCTGTATGCAGAGAAACCTCTAACGGTCGATGGTCAAAATGGTGTATCAACAATATGGTGGACCAAAATATAAATGCTCAATAAAAGTCAGATTGCTTTATGGACCTCCAAGTACAGTCTGAGATATACAGTTTTGGCAAAATAACCATACATTACAACATATAAAATGTGACGTAATCTCTTATAATTACATATTTATTATTAGGTATGAAATACCGTAAAATGACCTATTCCACCGTAACAGACTTCGCCAAGTTTCTTGGCTGGTCCACATCTGTGCCTTTCAGGACAGCCACATGATAGGCAAGTAACTGAATTGGAATGGAATATAAGATTGGTGCAACGAATGGATCCACATCCGGCATTTCAATGCAGGCTGCTGGTTCCGCCATACGTTTCATTTTTGCGATCCCCTTCTTATCTGAGATAAAGATCACACGACCACCACGAGCCACCATTTCCTGTACGTTAGAAGCTGTTTTATCAAATAGATCATCGCTTGGGGCAATCATGATGATTGGCACATCATCTTCGATCAAGGCCAATGGGCCATGCTTCATTTCACCTGCCGCATAACCTTCTGCATGAATGTAGGAGATTTCTTTAAGCTTCAACGCCCCTTCCAGCGCAATCGGGAAGGCAGTCCCACGCCCCATATAGAAAATATCGCGTGCTTCGGAAATTGTTTTGGCGATTTCAGCAATATGTTCATCATGATTAAGAACTTCTGCGGCACGACCTGGTACTTCTGCCAAAGCCGATGCAAGTTCCGCTTCACGCTTCGCATCCAATGTGCCACGTTCTTTCGCTAAACCAATCGCCATACATGCCAGAATAGTTAACTGCGTTGTGAAGGCTTTGGTTGAAGCAACCCCGATTTCCGGACCCGCTTGTGTCAGAAGGACCGCATCTGATTCACGCGCAACAGTGCTTTCAGGTACGTTTACAACGGAGAGAATATTTTGTTTCTCCTGGCGTGCATAACGTAAAGATTCTAAAGTATCCATAGTTTCACCAGATTGGGAAACGAACAGAGCCAACCCATCTTCCGGTAATGGTGTCCCACGGTAACGAAGTTCAGACCCGATGTCTGTCTCCATCGGGATACGCGCCAATTGCTCAACCCAGTATTTCGCAACCATGCAAGCATAATAAGCTGTACCACAGGCTGTCGCTGTCACTTTGGTGATGTTTTTCGCATTCACGGGTAATGGCGGCATCGTAATCGTTTGACTGGCCGGGTTTAAAACAGTTGTTAACGTATCTCCAATCACAGTTGGTTGTTCGTAAATTTCTTTTAACATGAAATGGCGATAATTGCCTTTACCGATGGTCGCACCAGATACAGCTGTTTGTACAATTTCACGTTCAACCGGATTGCCTTGAAGATCCATAATATCAGCACCTTCTGGTGTGATTACGGCCCAGTCACCTTCTTTCAAATAACAGATACGACGGGTTAAAGGAGCCAATGCCAATGCATCTGATCCAAAGAACATCTCGCCTTCACCGTACCCAATAGCCAATGGACTTCCCTGACGTGCACCAACCATCAAATTTTCATGACCATGGAAGATCATAACAAAACCAAACGCCCCTTCAAGGCGCGGAAGAACTTCAGTCACAGCTTCTTTCGGGCACATACCTTGATCAAGGTAATAGCCAACCATATGAGCCACAACTTCTGTGTCAGTGTCGCTGGTAAATTCCACGGAACCATTTGTCTTTTCGGAAAGCTCTTCACGTAAATCCAAATAGTTTTCAATAATCCCATTGTGAACGATAGCAACCTTATCCGTCATATGCGGATGCGCGTTATTTTCAGATGGCACACCATGGGTCGCCCAACGTGTATGGCCGATCCCGACATGACCTGAAATCGGACGTTGATCAACTTCAGCTGCCAGATTATCCAGCTTCCCTTTTGCACGGCGACGTTCAATCGCATGATCATTTAATACAGCAATACCCGCTGAATCATAACCGCGATATTCCAAACGACGTAAACCGTCTACCAAATGAGGAACAGCGTCTTGTTTACCTAGGATACCAATAATACCACACATAAGTTTAGTCCTTCTTCTGGGCTGCTTTGGCAGCTTCTTTTTTCTTTTTCGCCAATTCACGGAATTTCGTTGCCATACCCTCTTTTTCCTTCTGAGGACTACGTGCGAAGGCCATAGATTCCGCCGAAACATCTTTGGTAATCACGGATCCCGCACTTACCATCGCATCTTTTTCAATTGTTACAGGCGCCACAAGCGCACTGTTTGATCCAATAAATACATTTTCACCCAATATGGTCTTTGCTTTATTAAACCCGTCATAGTTACAAGTGATTGTACCAGCACCAATGTTACTGCCTGCGCCAATTTCTGAATCACCAAGATAGGTTAAATGGCTCGCTTTAGCCCCCTTACCCATCACAGTATTTTTCACTTCGACAAAGTTACCCACAAATGCAGCTTCCTGAAGCTCTGCCCCCGGGCGTAAACGTGCATAAGGCCCTATCTGTGCAGCCATTCCAACAGTTGCACCTTCCAAATGACTGAAAGCTTTAATTTCAACATCATCTGCCACAATCACCTTAGGTCCGAAAAACACATTGGGACCAATAACAACATCACGACCAATCACAGTATCATGGGCAAAGAAAACAGTATTTGGATCAATCAAAGTTACACCTTCATCCATCGCTAAACGACGGCGTTTTTCTTGCCATACTTTCTCTGCATGCGCCAAGTTAGCACGTGAATTAACCCCCATTACTTGATCTTCGTCTGTGGTAATAACTGCGCAATCCAAACCGCGATCACGTGCCAACTTCACAACGTCAGTCAAATAATATTCACCAGAAGCATTATTGTTATCAATTGCCAGTAATAACTCTTCAAGATGTTCCGCATCGATAGCCATCACACCTGAATTACAGACATTCACTTTCAATTCTTCAGGTGATGCGTCTTTCTGTTCAACAATTGCGGTTAACTTACCTTCCGCATTTGAGATCAAACGCCCATAACCTGTTGGGTTATCAGCTTCAAAACCAAGCACAACAACGGCGTTACCTTCTTCACGTAAGGAAATCATTGATTGAAGCGTTTCAGGTTGGATAAAGGGCGTATCACCAAACAAAATTAAAACAGTTCCCTGTTTAAAATCTTTCATCAATGGTAACGCTGCTTTAACAGCATCTCCAGTTCCTGCTTGATTATGTTGAATGACTGTTTGATGAGGCGAAACTTCTGATTCGACCATTTCCATATTGGGGCCGACAACCACAACAGCTTTATCTGCGTTGATTTGTGTCACGGCTTTTATCACATGGCCAATCATGGATAGGGAAGCCACTTTATGCATCACCTTTGGATGCTTGGACTTCATACGAGTTCCCTTGCCTGCCCCAAGGATTATCGCAGCAGCAGGGAATTGTTTAGCAGCAGATGTCATCATGTAACCTGAAAAATCAATAGAATTTGCCTTAGTTTCGTCTGGAAGCTAAGGGATTCTCACAGAAAAAACCAATCAAAAGCTATTACAGTTTTTTTCAGAAAATTACAAATTGTAATAATTAGAATGCTCAAGACATTGTAGATGAATAAATATCAAGCAATTCCAAAGCCTTGGCACGTTGTTCAGGCGTAATTGAATTCAACCCGTCGTTAATTAGCAATTGCCTATTAACAGCAGTATCACCAGTACCAAGCGCTGCAGAAACAAGGCTTTCCGCTAAATCAGCACCAAAAACTTCTGTCAAACCGTCCTTCACTTGTGGAAGACATGTTTCTTCAAAACCAGCCATCATTCCTTCCCCATCAAAATTACTAGAAATGTCCTGCCTTAGCGGAAATTTTACCCTAATATAATTTTTCAAGCTAGAAGAATCACATTAACCATTCTATCTTTGTGACCTATTCGTATATAATCTTATTTTTTTCAAATGGTTAAAGATGCATTTTATTTTTGATTTAGACGGTACTTTGATTGATAGCGTCCCAGATATACATCACAATATTAATATTCTGCTGCAAGAAGAAGGCTTACCTTCTCTTACCTTAAACCAAACAACCAGTTTTGTTGGAAATGGATCCAAAAAGCTGGTTGAGAGGGCTTTTGACCATTTTAACAAAAAGCCAGATTCGGATAGCGAATTAGAGATGCTTTCTGAACGTTTTGTCGCGCACTATATGGATAATCTGACTACAAATACAAAGATTTATCCATATGTCATTGAGGTTCTGGATTACCTCTCACTAAAGGGTCATGTATTGTCTCTTTGCACAAACAAACCACTAAAACCAACCTTAGCGATCTTAGATGAATTAAATCTAGCACAGTTTTTTCAAATCGTTACAGGTGGAGACAGTTATGATCAACGCAAACCATCCCCATTACCATTGCTAAAAACAATTGAGCAAACAAATATATCTCTTGAAAATTGCATAATGGTCGGCGATAGCATTTACGACATAGAGGCTGGTCAAGCGGCAAATATACAAACCATACTATTGACTTATGGCTATACGCATGGAGATCTAGATAAAATTCATCCAACTTATATTTGCAAAAGCTTTAATGATATTAAATCTTTATTTTAATTGATTTTTTCAAACAAAAATCTATCAACGGATTGGTAACTATTCATTCTTGTCCAGGAACGCTCAGCATCACCATCAACAAAAATGATTTGGTCCCCCTGTTTTAAGTTCCAAATAAGTTTCTTTTCCAATATTTGCGGGGCTGGCTTTGCTGTAACGACTCCCATATCAATGTCATCAACCATTTCAATCGTAACTCGAACATCCTCAGAGGCATGTAACACCCTTACCCAGTTGCGATTGTATCGGCTGCCCATATAGTGCCAATACGGGGTCATATCTAACAACAGGCTCTCATTAGCTACATCCTGATAAGAACCATCAACCTGCCCTAATGATAGTTTCTGTCCCTTGATTTCTGGTATGGTTGAAACGATCTTAAATGCGTCTCCATCACCTGCCATGCTAGTTGCGGAAAGATGAGTATAAAAATCGCTATCCCCATTTTCATTCAAAGGTATAAATATATCGTCAATATTGCCCCCTCTATCCAATGCGATTTTTGCTTTATGTGCAGATACAAGTTCTCCATTAATTTCCGGATAGACACCGAAGAAAGTGTCCATCAGGATTTCACGCCCATCTTTTAATGAAATAGCCAAGGCAGAATGTGCAGATCGGCTTGTTACCATATCCCATTGGCGGCTTTCGTAACCTTCCTGCGCCAATAAATATTCCAATATACGCGCAGAATTGTCGCAAATTCCTTCTTGCACATACAAATCAATTGCCCCATCCCTAACCCTTATAAAATCGGGTAAAAAAGGTGCCGTCAGATAAGGACGAAGCCGTAATAAAATATTGCTTTGCGAACCATCTATTTCGAATCTCTCAAACACATCTTTTGCAAGTGTTATCAGCTTCTCTTTCTCACTCAGGCTTTGATATTTGGCTTTTTCATTCAGTTCATCAAAGATCTGATTTGCTTTAGCTTGTGACTGATATTCAATGTAATATCCAAGCCCTATAAAAAAACCGACCATCAACACACAACAGATCACGCAAATAAATGAGAGCAGTTTTAAAGATTTATATTTACTTAAAGAGATATTCACTTCCATGTCGGTCGCTTCATTGTGAATAAATCTCCTAATGCAGAGAAATCTTGATAGCCCATTCTAGAAATTGGTGCCATTTTTTTTGCATCCACAAGACCATCAACTAGAATCGATTCATCGATATGAATCCCAACGACCTCTCCAAAAACAGCTAAATTTGGTCCGTGTTGATCTTCATACGGCAGATCGACAATCTGAGTTAATTTACATTCTAAATGCGCAGGGCTTTCAGCGACACGTGGAACCGAAACGATGTGCGACTCAGCTTTTTCAAGCTCAGCATAATCAAATTCATCGACATCATGTGGAGCAGGTGCTGAAGTTTTATTAAGCGCTTCGCGCAAATCATATGTAGCAATATTTACAACAAACTCACCCGTTTCTCGAATATTACTCACGCTATCCTTCAAGCCACCTTGCTGATGATGTCCAGTTGAGGAAAACATGACCTGAGGTGGAAAATACGCAACAGCGTTAAAAAAAGAATATGGCGCTAAATTTACCTTACCAGCCTGACTAACCGAAGAAATCCAACCAATAGGCCTTGGTGTTACTAACGCATTAAACGGATTATGAGGTAAATTATGCCCATCTTTTGGCTGATAAAACATTGTTTTATTCCTTACAAACGAAATTTAATTCAATGTTTATCGAAATAGACGAAAAATTAAAATAATATTTTTATTACAATTAAGAACAGCAGTTTGTTAATCAAACTGCTGTTCTAATTGCGATAATACGACTTACTCTTTTCAAGCAGCCATACGTTCATTATCAATTTTCTCTGCAATAGAGAGAATCTGATCACTCATATTTAAATTTAATTGTACCATCTGTGCTAATAGAGCTGTATCCGGGGCATGTCGCATCGCTTTTGAAGCACGCAACATGAAATCTGCAATCATTTCCAGCATTGCTTTAGATGCCGGGGACACACTAGACGCAAAGTGTTTTGGTAAATAGTTAACAATCAAACGCCAATAAAATACGTTCGCATCACCTAACGCTGTCCAGGTTTCAGTATCTGTACCATTCAAGCGAACTTCTTCCAATTTTTTAGCTAAGTCCAAAAATGGTTGTGCTAAATGATCAAGCGTTTCAATTGGATCGTTACTAATTTCCAACTCTGCTACATCAATATTTTTAATCATCTTCTCTCTTCCTTGTCATAAACATTCTGTTCAGGATTTATGGAATCAAATTCCCGGGTGAGAGCAATGCATCAACCGTGCCAACTTAAAAAACGATTACTAATTTAGTAATTCCAGATAAGACTCAAAATATTACAATTTTCATGATGACTGGGGTATTTATGACATAAGTATCGATCACATTTATGCGATTTATACTAAAATTTTATTTTTTTTATAAAAAAACAAATATATCGCGCCGAAAAATCAATCCGTTAAAATCGTTTATTTTCAAATCCTTAACACTTTTTTTACTCAAGGCAACAAAGAACAACACTCATGCCTATAAGGAAAGAATGTGAATCTTTTCGTTGACTTGCTGCTGCTCCATAGGCACTAATTCCATATACCTTTTAAAAAGAGGTAAAAAATGAGCTGTAAAAACAGCCGCCGGGAAGGGCTTGTTGCACCAGGAATTTCCCAATAGCAGGGTAGTAATTATTTGCATGGATGGATCTTTTGAGACCCAGTTTATGTCTATCTTTTCTACAAAGCTCTTATGAAGGCGACTGCAGATACAGTCCGACTTTTTAAAAAGTCTGCGGGTACCAACATCCGTGGACAATAACCAAAGCATAGGGGTAAAAACTTATGAAATTAAAAACACTTCTAGCTGCTAGCGCAGTTGTAGTAATGGGTAGCTCTATCGCAGGTGCTGCAACACTTGACGACGTTAAAGCTGCTGGCGCTATCAAATGTGGTGTATCACAGGGTCTACCAGGCTTCTCTAACCCAGACGACCAAGGTAACTGGACAGGTTTGGACGTTGACGTATGTCGCGCTATGGCGGCAGCTGTATTCGGCGACGCAAGCAAAGTTGAATATGTTCCATTGTCTGCGAAAACACGTTTCACAGCGTTACAGTCTGGTGAGATCGACGTATTGTCCCGTAACACAACATGGACATTCTCTCGTGACAACAACTTGGGCCTAGAATTCGTTGGTGTAAACTACTACGACGGTCAAGGCTTCATGGTTCGTAAAGACCTAGGTGTTAAATCCGCAACAGAATTGTCTGGTGCTGCTGTATGTACAAACACAGGTACAACAACAGAGTTGAACGTAGCTGACTACTTCCGTTCTCAAGGCATGGACTACACAGTAGTAGCTTTCGAAAAAGCTGACGAAGTTGTAGCTGCATATGACGCTGGTCGTTGCGACGTATACACAACAGACCGTTCTGGTTTGGCTGCTCAACGTGTTAAATTGTCCGACCCGGATGCACATGTTGTATTGCCAGAAATCATTTCCAAAGAGCCATTAGGCCCAGCTGTTCGTCATGGCGACAACCAATGGGGTGACATTGCTCGTTGGACATTGAACGCATTGATCAATGCTGAAGAATTGGGCATCACATCTGCAAACGTTGATGAAATGCGCAACTCTGACAACCCAGGCATCAAACGTATCATTGGTGCAGACAGTGAATTGGGCGCACAATTGGGCCTATCCTCTGACTGGGCATACAACATTGTTAAGCAAGTTGGTAACTATGGTGAAGCTTACGAGCGTAACGTAGGTCCAAACACAAGCTTGAAACTTGAGCGTGGTGTAAACGAGTTGTGGTCTAAAGGTGGTATCCTTTACGCAGCTCCAATGCGCTAAGCATATAGGCTAAAGAACAAGGCGGCACACCCAAGCGGAATGCCGCCTTTTTCTTACCAATCATCCTTAGGACGCGTATTTTTTAATATCATGGCTTTTATGATATAATGTTAATCCGAAATACGACCGTGGGGTTAAGGATGAGGGACTTTGATCCCACTCATAATAAAGAAAAGCACAATATGAGGATTAAGGGGTAATCTTATGACAACACCCAATGTGGCTGACCAACCAGCCAAAGCCTCCATGCTATATGACCCAAGGGTAAGATCCATGGCGTATCAAGGCCTCGCCTTGATCGCGATCATATGGTTTGGTTACTTCATCTGGGATAATGCCACTACAAATATGGAAAACCGTGGCATCAAAACCGGTTTCGATTTCTTATGGAATCGTGCTGGTTTCGACATTATCCAGACTCCAGTAGAATACACACAGGATTCGTCTTATGGACGATCCTTCCTAGTTGGCCTGATCAATACGCTGATCGTAGCAGGTTTAGGCGTAATCGTAGCGACAATTTTAGGTTTCGTTATCGGTGTCGCACGCCTGTCCAACAACTATGTCATCAGAAAACTGGCTACAGTTTACATCGAGATCTTCCGTAACATTCCATTGTTACTGCAGATTTTCTTCTGGTATCACGCGGTTTTAAAACCGTTACCTTCCCCACGCTCTTTATACGAAAAAGGTGAAGTCATTGCCTTTGGTATCAACAACCGTGGTGCATATTTACCTGAACCAATTTTCGGCGATTATTCTTTCCTAATCCTATTAGGTCTCATTGCTGCATTCTTGGGTTCCTACTTCTTGGGTAAATGGGCAAAGAAACGTCAAGAAATGACAGGTATGCCTTTCCCGGTTTTCTTATGCTCTTTCGGTATGATTATCGGCCTCCCATTCATCGGTTGGTTGATGGCAATGGTTTTGGCAAGCGAATCTGCACCTCTAACATTCAGCTATGCGGAAATGGCGGGCTTCCAGTTAAAAGGCGGCTTACCAATTATTCCTGAATTGGTTGCGTTGTTAGTTGCGTTGGCTGTTTATACAGCGGCCTTTATTGCAGAAATCGTTCGTGCGGGTATTCAATCTGTAAGTCATGGACAAACTGAGGCAGCTCATGCTTTAGGTATTCGTAACGGTGTGACTTTACGCCTTGTGATCATCCCACAGGCTTTACGTGTGATTATTCCGCCACTTACCAGCCAATATTTGAACCTGACAAAAAACAGTTCTTTGGCAACAGCGATCGCTTATCCTGATTTAGTATCAGTCTTCGCAGGTACAGCCTTGAATCAGACAGGTCAGGCTGTGGAAATTATTTCCCTGACAATGGCAGTTTACCTATTGGTATCCTTGACCACATCCGTGTTCATGAACTGGTATAATTCTAAGATGTCTTTGGTGGAGAGGTAAGAACGATGTCAAAAGCTGTTGTTACAGACGAAAAACTTCCAGACCTTCCACCGCCAAGTAATACGGTAGGTCCGGTTCACTGGATTAAAGAAAACCTTTTTTCCTCTCCTGGTAACATTGCACTTACTGTCTTTGCTGCATGGCTCATCTATATGTTGGTTCCAGGTACATTAGATTGGACAATCATTAGTGCAGTATGGGCAGGTGGTGCGGATGCATGTCGTGCAAACCCTGAAGCTGCATGTTGGCCATTTGTATGGACCAAGTGGGAACAGTTTATCTATGGTTTCTATCCAGCAGAATCTCGCTGGCGCGTAGATTTTGCGATGCTGCTTTTGGTGGTTGGTATCGCTTATCTGATGATCGAAAAAACACCTGGTAAACGCTATATGGGTCTCTTCATGCTGGTAATCTATCCGATTATTGCTTGGATTTTACTATACGGTAGCGTGTTTGGTTTGGAAGAAGTGAAAACCAACAAATGGGGTGGTTTCAGCCTGACTTTGGTGATTGCTTTAACTGGTATTGTTTTCTCCTTGCCAATCGGTGTAGTTCTGGCCTTGGGTCGTCGATCTAACATGCCTGCAATTCGTAGTATCTGTGTAGTATTTATTGAATTCTGGCGTGGTGTACCGTTGATTTCCGTATTATTCATGTCCTCCGTGATGTTACCGCTCTTCTTACCTGAAGGTGTAAGCTTCAACGATCTGCTTCGTGCATTGATTGGTGTTGCACTCTTCTCCGCCGCTTATATGGCAGAAGTTGTACGTGGTGGTTTACAGGCGATCCCTAAAGGTCAATATGAAGGCGCAGACTCATTAGGTCTGAGCTATTGGCAAAAGATGCGTCTGATCATTCTTCCACAGGCATTGAAAATCGTAATTCCGGGCATTGTGAATACATTCATCGGCCTATTCAAAGATACAACACTGGTGTTGATTATCGGTCTTCTTGATTTGCTGGGTACAGTACAAGCCGGTATCGCAGATCCGAACTGGAGTATTAAATCCGTGCCTTATACAGGTTACGCCTTTACTGCTTTGGTCTTCTTTATCTGCTGTTACGGAATGTCTCTATACAGCCGTAAGATCGAAGAAAAACTCCACACTGGTCATAAACGTTAAGGAAATGGGAGCAATCAAATGAGTGAAGCAGCCCAAAAAACAAGTCATATGACTGACGAAACAGTCATTAAGATTACAAATATGAATAAATGGTACGGTGACTTTCATGTATTGAAAGACATCAACCTAGATGTAAAATCTGGTGAGCGTATCGTGATTTGTGGACCATCCGGTTCAGGTAAATCGACAATGATCCGTTGTATCAACCGTTTGGAAGAACATCAAAAAGGTTCCATCGTTGTAGATGGTATCGAATTGACAAACGACTTGAAACACATTGATGCGATCCGTCGTGAAGTTGGTATGTGCTTCCAGCACTTTAACCTCTTCCCACATCTCACAATCTTGGAAAACTGTATCTTGGCACCAATATGGGTTCGTAAGACACCTCGTAAAGATGCTATTGAAACAGCAATGCATTTCCTAGAGCGTGTGAAGATTCCAGATCAGGCAAATAAATATCCAGGCCAGCTTTCTGGTGGTCAGCAACAACGTGTTGCGATTGCTCGTTCATTATGTATGGAACCACGTATCATGCTATTTGATGAGCCAACATCAGCTCTTGACCCAGAAATGATTTCTGAGGTGTTGGATGTGATGATTGATCTTGCAGATTCCGGTATGACAATGCTTTGCGTAACCCACGAAATGGGCTTTGCACGTAAAGTAGCTGACCGTGTGATCTTCATGGATGGTGGTCAAGTGATTGAACAGAACGAGCCAGAAGAGTTCTTCACAAACCCACAATCTGATCGTACTAAATTGTTCTTAAGTCAGATTCTGAATCACTAGAATTTAGTATCAACGCTTATGATCTAAAGATTAAGGGCTGCCTCTTGGCGGCCCTTTTCTTTAGAGAATTATAATAAACAGATAGTGAATTGACCATGTTAGGTTATTTCCTTAAAATCTATCATATTAAAGAATAACTATAATTCGAATTGGATTTGCTTCGTGTTTAGACGCTCCGTCTTATCCCTACTCCTGATTTTTAGCAGTTTTGTCATTGCGACTTCCTCTAGTGCGAATAATGAAGAGAAGCTAAAATTTTTCAGGATTGGTGCAGGTCCAACATCAGAGACTTTATATGCATTAGGTACTGCAATTTCAGCAAGTATCAGCCGTCCGCCAGGAACTTTACCTTGCGATCAGCTTGGCGGTGTTTGTGGCGTACCTGGCTTAATCGCTGTTGCCCAATCTAAAAGCGGTTCCATTGAAAATCTGGAAGACCTTCGATTTGGTGAGGTTGATTCAGCTCTTGTGCGTTCGGATGTCGCAAATCAGGCCTTCAAAGGCATTGGTCCTTTCCTTCATGTAGGCGAAAATGAAAACCTGCGTGTTATTGCCAATATGTCCACAGTTTCAGCGCATATTGTTGTCCGTGCGGATTCCGATATTTACACGGTGAAGGATCTGCACAGTAAAACAGTTTCTATCGGCGCAAAAGGATCTGGTACTCTACTTTTCGTACGTTCTCTTTTACAAGCACATGATATGGATATGTATAACATACGTTATCGTGAAATGTTTCCTGGTGCTGCGGCAGATGCACTTCTAAATGAAACTATCGACGTCGCTGTAATAATTGGTGCTGCGCCGATTCCAGCTATAGAATCTTTAGCGCAAAATATAAACTTAAGATTTATACCCATTGAAGGACAAGGTCGCGAAAAACTGAAGCGCATTTATGCTCATCTTCATGATGCCGAAATTGAGCAAACAGCTTATGATCAAGAGGCTGTTATTCCAACTGTTGCTATTTGGGTGCAGTGGATCGTCAATGTAACCGCTGATATGGAGCTTATAGAAGATATAACACAAGCTCTATGGCAAAGTGAGACAGAAGAGTTTTTCGTACGTAATAATCCTGAGCATGAATTCCCAAAACAAGAAGATTCTCTTCCTAATGGAATAATTCCAACACATCCCGGGGCTGAAAACTATTACAAATCTGCAGGCCTTATGTAACCATCTCTAAAACAGTTTCATTTGAGGTTGTTCGCATACCTCAGGTTCCAAATCTATTGGTTCAATTAAATGCTGCCCTTCACTTCGATAACTATTCACCTGTCGCGAAACAGGATAGCTTTCCATTTGCCTTGAACCATAATATGGCTTGATCAAACGATGAGCTTGATCCGTAGAGCCATAAAACCATCCTTCAAAATTTTTCTCATCGAGAATCACTGGCATACGATGATGTACAAGCCCCACATAATCGTTGGCAGGCACGGTTACAATAGAACAAGTCTCAACATCTGACCCATCCGCCCCTAACCAATGTTCCCAAATTCCAGCCAATGCAATAGGCTCCCTATCTTCCATCGTTATATAATAGGGTTGTTTGACTTCAACTTGCCCCTGCCCTGCAATCATCCGTTTAGACCATTCGTAATAGCCATCAACCGGAATAATACAGCGGCGACGCTTAAAGGGTGCTTTGAATGAAGGTTTCTCTGAAATTGTTTCTCCGCGCGCATTTATCATCTTGGCCGCATTATCTGGTGTCTTCGCCCAGCTTGGAATCAGCCCCCAACGTAAATAGCATGCATTCAATGGCCCATCATTTATACGATCAATCAACTCTCCATTCCCTGGACGCACAGCAACAATTGCTTGGGTTGGCGCAATATTAAAACGGGCTGGTACGTTAGGTGCCTGCGGGAAGCCAAAAAGCTTCCGAAGAGCATCTATAGGGGATAGTAGTGTAAATCGACCACACATATAGTAGTTCACCTCAAATTCTAGTGGGGGAGATTCTACTCCGATTTCACTGATTCTGTCCAAACAGAAGCACATGAATAAGAAAATTAAATATTCCGTTTTCGAAAGAAAGCCCATCCACCTTAGTGTTGAAAAAAATCAAGTGAAATATGCATGAATTTTCAAAATGATTTTTTTGACAGAATGTGACT
The DNA here is from genome assembly GCF_965219885.1 of Curvivirga sp. Lineage (NCBI taxonomy): Bacteria > Pseudomonadati > Pseudomonadota > Alphaproteobacteria > Rhodospirillales > Aestuariispiraceae > Curvivirga > Curvivirga sp. The sequence goes on along the minus strand of NZ_CBDCOT010000009.1, from coordinate 2,380,600 downwards.
ATAGCTATATCTTGTGATTATCGAAAATGAGAGCACGAAATATGGTGCTTACATTGGAGTTATCCACAGCAATTTCATCCACAGAATGTGGATAGGTCACAAGAATCAAAGCTGAATCAAGACCTTATAAGAAATATGTCTGTGGAAAAAGCAGGGCATAGTCGAGGCAGAAGCATTTATTCGACAATAATTAGCTTCATTTCGTATGCCTGCGCATACAAAGATACAAAAGAATGAACAGGAAATGACCTGCTTTAGGGATAAAAGCAGTTAGTTTTCTTGAGACAAGACAGATTTAAGAATGTTGAGTGAGAACGCATAAAACTCCCAACATTATAGGCAAGAGTGAGATAAGGGGTTAAAGACAGTGTCTGAAGGAATGCTAGATACATCTCGTGGGGGAAACACAGATACACAAACCGATCTATTTGCTGAACTCGGTTTAGACGCAGCTAATCAGCACGATCCGTTATTGGCAAACGGGGAAGATAATCTAGATACGGAAACACGTGATCATGCTCAAAATGAGCGTGGCATCAACGTGCTTATGGATCGATCCCGTGACGCACTTTTGACTGAGTTTGGTAAGGCGACTTTAGAAGATCGTTATTTAATGCCGGGTGAAAGTTATCAAGATATGTTTGCGCGTGTTGCAATGCATTATGCTGATGATGATGCACATGCCCAACGTCTATATGACTATATCTCCAAATTATGGTTCATGCCGGCAACACCTGTTCTTTCAAATGGCGGTACGAGCCGTGGATTGCCAATTTCCTGTTTTTTGAACGAAACGCCTGATACCTTAAAAGGTATTATGGATTTATGGACTGAGAATGTATGGCTTGCCGCACGCGGTGGCGGCATTGGTTCTTATTGGGGTAATCTGCGTTCTATCGGCGAAAAGGTTGGACAATCTGGTAAAACATCAGGTGTGGTTCCGTTCATTCGTGTGATGGATTCGCTTACCCTTGCAATTTCTCAAGGTAGCTTACGTCGTGGTTCTGCTGCAGTTTATTTACCGGTATGGCATCCTGAGATCGAGGAATTTGTTGAAATTCGTCGCCCAACAGGTGGTGATCCAAACCGTAAAGCATTGAATTTACATCATGGTATTCTTCTAACTGATGATTTCATGCGTGCTGTTGAACATGATGAAGAATGGGCTCTTACAAGTCCTAAAGATGGTTCAGTTGTTCGCAAAGTTGGTGCGCGTGATTTATGGATCCGTATTCTTCAAGCACGTATCGAAACAGGCGAACCATATTGCATCTATATCGACCATGTGAACCGTAACATTCCAGAACATCAAAAATTAATGGGCCTTCAGGTTAAGACATCTAACCTTTGTGCTGAAATCACACTGCCAACCGGTTTGGATAAAGATGGTCATGATCGTACGGCTGTTTGCTGTCTTTCTTCCTTGAACTTGGAAAAATACAAGGAATGGGAAAAAGAAGAGATGTTCATCGAAGACGTCATGCGTTTCCTTGATAATGTTCTTCAAGATTTCATTGATAAGGCACCAGACGAATTCGCCCGTGCGAAATATTCTGCGATGCGCGAACGTTCTGTTGGTCTAGGTGTAATGGGATATCATTCCTTCTTACAGGCAAATGGTATTCCTATGGAAGGCGTGATGGCAAAGGTATGGAACAATAAAATGTTCAAACATATCCGTGCAGGTGCAGATGCAGCTTCTAAGAAATTAGCTGAAGAAAAAGGCGCATGCCCAGATGCTGCGGAATTTGGTATCATGGAGCGCTTCTCTAACAAGATGGCTATTGCGCCAACAGCGTCTATCTCAATTATTTGTGGCGGTGCGAGCCCTGGTATTGAGCCTATTGCCGCAAATAGCTACACACATAAAACTTTGTCTGGCTCCTTCAATGTACGAAACAGACATCTAAAAGAATTGTTGGCGGAAAAAGGTCAGGATAATGATGATGTATGGTCTTCAATCTCTGTGAATGAAGGGTCTGTGCAACATCTTGACTTCTTATCTGATGAAGAAAAAGACGTATTCAAGACTGCATTTGAAATTGATCAACGTTGGTTGATTGATCATGCGGCTGATCGCGCGCCACATATTTGTCAGGCACAATCGTTAAACTTGTTCCTGCCAGCTGACGTTCATAAACGTGAACTACATCAGCTACATTTCCAAGCATGGAAAAAAGGCGTTAAGAGCTTGTATTATTGTCGCTCTAAATCTATCCAGCGTGCAGAAGCTGGTATAGAACATGATGTCAAAATCGCAACAGCAGCGCCGGCTCCAAGCGGTGGTAATAGTGGCGATTACGAAGAATGTCTGGCCTGTCAGTGATCTATCCAACGATATCGTACTTGGGTAAGGGGCGATATCATAGCTGACAAGGTTGGGTGTCTATGGGGATAGGCAAAACAAACGCAGTGTCTTAAGGCACTGCGTTTCCCCTCCCTCCTCCACCTCCCGGCATAAAGGCTTCTGGAAAATTAAGAACGACTGTTATACATAGTCTTAACAAAGTAAAATTTTGATCTAGGTGAATGAACCATGTCTCTTTTGGATGCTCGTCCTGTATATAAACCTTTCAACTATCCTTGGGCGTATGATGCCTGGTTGACACAGCAACGCATTCATTGGTTGCCAGAAGAAGTTCCTTTGGCCGATGATGTAAAAGATTGGCACAAAACACTTACAGATGCAGAGCGTAATCTCCTAACACAGATTTTTCGTTTCTTCACACAAGCCGACGTTGAAGTAAACAACTGTTATATGCGTCATTATTCACGTATTTTTAAACCTACAGAAGTACAAATGATGCTGGCTGCGTTTTCCAATATGGAAACTGTGCATATTGCAGCATATAGCCATCTTCTCGACACTATTGGTATTCCTGAAACAGAATATGAGGCCTTCCTTAAGTATAAAGAGATGAAGGATAAATATGATTATATGCAGGAATGGGGTGTAGATACCAAGGCTGATATTGCTAAAACCATGGCTGTATTTGGCGCTTTTACCGAAGGCCTTCAGCTCTTTGCTTCCTTCGCAATGCTTATGAATTTCCCACGTTTCAATAAAATGAAAGGTATGGGGCAAATCGTTACCTGGTCTGTACGTGATGAATCTTTGCATACAGTCTCTGTTATCAAACTGTTCAAGACATTCTTACAGGAAAATCCGGAAGTGTGGACGGAAGAACTTCAAGAAGACCTCTACACTGCTTGTAAAACTATTGTACATCATGAAGATGCTTTCATTGATCTTGCCTTTGAAATGGGCCCGATTGAAGGATTGAGTGCACAAGAAGTTAAAGACTATATCCGCTATATTGCAGATCGCCGCCTTACTCAATTGGGGCTTGAGCCAATCTATAATCAAGAGAATAATCCGTTACGTTGGATGGATGAAATTCTCAATGGTGTAGAACATGCTAACTTTTTTGAGAATCGTGCTACAGAGTATTCCAAAGCATCTACGCAAGGGACTTGGGAAGAAGCCTTTATGTAGGATTACTAGCGGAGCAGACGCATTTGGAGCGTTATTTATAAGGGGATAGATCACATGACAGGGAATCTGATCTTGCTCACCGGAGAAGTTGAAGCACAACATTTTTCAGCTTTACTAAAAACCTATCAGCCAGATTTAAACATCCTTCAGGCTGCAACTAAAGAAGAGTTGCGAGATGTTGTAGATGGGTTATCTGATGAAGAACTATCCCATACCCGCCTTGTTGCCTTCTGCATCAATGTGATTGTACCTCGTGACATATTAAAAAAGCTGCCGGGACCTTCCTATAACTTCCACCCGGGGCCACCTTCTTACCCAGGATCTCACTCAGCTATCTTCGCCTATCATGATCGTGCTTATGATTACGGTGTTACTTTTCATGAAATGACTGAGAAAGTTGATGAAGGTGATATTATTTCTATCCAAAACTTCGGCATTGCAAGTTGTGATAATCCTGCAGAAATAGAGGTTCGCGCCTTTACTAATCTTGCTAAATTGTTTGATGAAATGGCAGAAGATATTGCAAATGTATCTACTCCAATTAAACGTCGTACAACTGCGGAATGGTCTGGCGAAAAACGTGGCGAAGCTGAAGCCTTAGCACTTATGGAAGCTGAATAAAGAATTCTTTAAAATATGTCTCTAAATAATAAAAGGGCGATGATATTTCATCGCCCTTTTATTATTCAATCATATCATTCGAAACTAAATGTAAATTTTACCTTCAAGGAAGAGCTTCCCATATCCCGACATGCGAACACGGTCACCTTCTAATACACAATATAAATCACCGCTTCTGGCGGATACTTGTCTTGCATGCAATTCGTTTTTACCGAGTTTATCTGCCCAGAAGGGAATAATGCTACAATGCGCTGAACCTGTTACAGGATCTTCAGGTATCCCATGAGCAGGTGCGAAATAACGTGAAGCACAATCACTCTGACTACCTTCTGCCGTGACAATCAAACCATCCCCTTCCAGACCTGCAATATAGTCCATATCAGGTTGGAAATTTATCACGGCTTGCTCATCTTCAAGTAATGCCAAATTCTTTAAAGCACGATTATACGAGATCGGCGTCACGCCAAGTTTTTCTTCAAACCCATCAGGTAATGGAACTTCACTAACAGGGCGTGTCGGGAAGTTTAATTCAATCTTCTCACCATCGCGTTTCACATATAATGGTCCTGCCATACGGGTCTTAAGACGAATTTCATCTGACGTAAAGCCAAGCTTATTCCAAATCACAAAACAACTTGCCAAAGTTGCATGACCACATAGTTCAACTTCAACAGCAGGCGTAAACCAACGAATCTCAAAATCAAACTCTTCATCTGATACGGGAATGAAGAAAGCTGTTTCTGCCAAATTGTTTTCCATTGCAATGCTTAACATCACATCATCGGGTAACCATTTCTGTAAAGGCACAACCGCTGCTGGGTTACCTTTGAACACTTCAGTGGTAAACGCATCAACCTGATACATATCATATGAATTTGTCATTATTTGTTTTTGCCTTCTTGTAAAATACTTGCAAAGAGATCGGCATCAATATTTCCGCCAGAAAGCACGACACCTACCTGTTTCCCTTTCATCTGATCTTTCTCCTGCATCAATGCTGCAAGCGGCGCCGCTGCGGCGCCTTCCGCAATATTATGTGTATGGGTGTAATATGTGCGAACAGCAGCTTTGATCTCTTCATCATTCACAGTTACAATTCGCTCTGCCCCGGCCAAAATAATCGCCAAAGCGGAATCATCAGGCGTACGACAGGCCATACCATCAGCCAGAGTTTCGGCTTTATTACTCAATACCTTTTCACCAGCTGCAAAACTTAATGCATAGGCAGGGGCGCCTTCTGCAACAACACCAACAATTTTGGTTTTCAATCCCAAAGCATCACGAGCTGAAATCATACCAGTAATACCGGACCCCATACCGATCGGCACATACACTGTATCCAAATCAGATGCTGTTCTAAAAAATTCCAACGCATAGGTTCCAACACCTTGCATCAATAATTCATGAAAGCTAGGCAGCATATGTAAATCTTCATCAGCTGCGCGAGAAGCCGCATACTCAGCTGATTCCTGAAAGTCTTTACCATAAATCACAAGATCAGCTCCCTGTGCCTTCATGGCGGCATTTTTCTCTACACTATTGCCTTCTGGTACAACGATTGTTGCGCTCATTCCTAACCTTTTAGCGGATGTTGCAATACTCTGCCCATGATTACCACGTGTTGCAGTAATCACACCTTTATGCTTACCGACACAATTTTGCATATAAATGAGGCCGCCACGAATTTTAAAAGCACCGATAGGTGTGTGGTTTTCATGCTTGACCCAGACTTCAGTCCCCACAGTTTCATTGATCAAAGGCCAGCTATAAGTTGGTGTTCCTTTAAATACAGCATGAACCTGATCCATAGCGGATTCAAGCTGGCTCAATGTGGCAGTCTTTACAGTCATAATGGTACCTGTTCGTTTTATTTTTAAATTATAAAAAAGGCTGTCAAAGCTTGGGTTCTCTGACAGCCTTTCACCAAAGCATATAGGGGTTATCTCAGGCTTTTCAACAATGTTGCACCATTCTTGAAAGAAATATCCCTATATCTTTATCGCCAGAAAGGTTTGTTGCATTCTTCTACAACATCCCAATGCGATAAACCGACATCCTTCAACAAGTAATTAGGCAACTCTTTAAGTGCGCGTCGCTGCTGCCAGCGTGCAGCTGCAGCTGTTACCTTTGTCCATGTCTTTTCAGTAAAAGACGCGAGGGAAGTGTTGTTCCCGGACTTTGTTGAGCCGAATGTGAATTCTACATTCAAACCAAACATCCCGGGTATGATCCAAATTGTACGCATACAATATCTCCTTATTAAATACCCGAACACTATTGATTTAATGACAATACATACAATAATTGACAAATTGTAACCGTCAATGTATAAATTGTCACCATGACAATACGACAGCCAAGCTGGGCCCCCGACCTGAATCAGTTCAAAGGTCCAAAATACAAAGCCATCGCAGACGCCATGGCCGCAGATATCCTAAACGGGAAGCTTACTGCAGGTGATAAACTTCCACCTCATAGAGAGCTTTCCTGGCATTTAGGTGTGACGGTGGGGACAATCACTCGTGCCTATCAGGAAGCAGAACGTCAGGGTTTGGTCCTTGGAGAAGTAGGACGTGGCACCTTTATAACAGGCGAAACGAAGAGCAGCTCGACTCGCGGCAAGACTTCCGACTTTCCGATTCCTTATAAAAATGCACCTGTACAGGATGATCCAAATGCACCCATACAATTGGATGTTGGATATCCGCCGCCTTGCGGACAAGAGGACGCTCTAATACAGGCGATGCAGACAATTATGCAATCGCCAGATTTGACACGTCTCTTGTCTTATCAAGCAAGTGCTGGCATGCCGGAACAAAGAGAAGTCACAGCACAATGGGCGCGAAATCGCTTTCCACGCGCCTCAAAGAAAAATATTGTCATTACAAATGGAGCGCAACATGCGGTATTTGCGGCTCTCTCTGCTGTTACAAACCCGGGTGATATTGTCGTCGTTGAAGAGCTTAATCATGTTGGTATCAAAAGTATTGCACGTAACTTGAATATTAAATTGCATGGAATCGCCTGTGATGACCACGGCATGATCCCTGAAGCACTAGAACAGTATTGTAAGCATCATCGCGTTGCTGCCTTACAGACAGTATGTACCCCTAATAATCCTACAAATATCAGTATGACACTAAAACGTCGTGAAAGAATCGCTGAAATTTGCATACAATATAATGTAATGATTGTAGAAGATGATATCTTCGCCTGTTTATTGGAAGATCCACTCCCTCCATTAACAGATTTCGCTCCGAATCACGGCATTTACGCGTCCAGTATTTCCAAAATCCTCGCACCGGGCCTGAGAGTGGGTTATGTAAGTGCACCAGAGAGATTAATCCCATCCATTGAGGCAGCGATTCGAGCAACTTCAGGTATGGCCTCCCCCCTCACAGTCGAAGTTTTCTGTGAATGGGTAAGGTCTGGTATAGCCAAAGAATTGGGGATACGCCTTCATACTGAAATGAAAGCACGTCATGAAATATTCAAAAATAGATTTGATCCATTAGGTGCAAATTATCGATTACCTAAATGGGCACTTCACGCGTGGCTTGAAATTCCAGAACCTCATATGGCCGCGGATTTTGTATTCTCAGCGCAAAAGCGTGGCGTTCAAATTTCAACCAGTGGCGCCTTTGTCATCGGTCGAGGTAACGTCCCACAATATGTACGTGTTTGTCTTGGCGCCCCAAGACAACGCGACACTGTGGCTCAAGCCGTAGATATTTTGGCTAATTTATACGCGGAAGGTAGCGCAGGCACAGATCGCAGCTTCTATTAATCAGAAGCTGCTTTTTTTGTTAAGCTTTGGAAATGGCCTCGATAATACTATCGACAACATTTTCTACTAACTGCCCATCATCCCCTTCCGCCATAACACGGATAAGAGGCTCTGTACCTGATTTGCGAATTAGCACGCGCCCGGTATCTCCTAAACGCGCCTCACCTGCCGTAATCGCATCCTTTACGCTGTCAGCTTCAAGCGGCATACCTTTTTCTTCATTGAAGCGAATATTCTTTAGTAATTGTGGTACTGGATCAAAAACACGTCCAACCTCGCTCATTGGTTTTTGAGCTTGAACCAACACAGCTAGCACTTGAAGCGCTGCCAGAATACCGTCACCGGTCGTTGCATGATCCCCAACAACGAGATGGCCAGATTGCTCTCCACCAAGATTACATCCATGGACACGCATATTTTCGACCACATAACGATCCCCCACAGGCGTGCGTAACATACCGATACCTTCTTTACCCAAATAACGCTCAAGACCCAAATTGGACATTACAGTCGCAACTAACGGACCTTTCAAGGCATCGCGTGTATGTAGGAATTTAGCAACAAGCCCCATGAGCTGATCACCATCTAATACACGTCCCTTTTCGTCACAGATAATAAGACGATCAGCATCACCGTCCAAGGCGATACCAAGATGTGCGCCTTTATCAACGACCGTGTCGCACATCTTTTGAGGTTTCGTTGCCCCACACATCGCATTAATATTGGTGCCGTCGGGCTGTACCGAAATCGGAATAACTTCAGCACCTAATTCATAGAATACTGCAGGTGCAACTTTGTAAGCAGCACCATTGGCACAATCTACAACGATACGTAAACCGTCTAAACTTAATCCAGCAGGAAAGCTTTTCTTAACAAATTCAATGTAACGCCCTGGCGCGTCATCAATTCTCTTTGCACGCCCAATGGATTTAGGCTCAGCTAACCCCGCAATAGGGGCATCCATCAAAGCTTCAATTTCAAGTTCTGTCTCATCAGATAGTTTAAACCCGTCCGGGCCAAATAACTTGATCCCATTATCCTCAAATGGATTATGGGATGCTGAAATCATCACACCTAAATCACAACGCATAGATTGTGTTAGCATCGCTACTGCTGGCGTAGGCATTGGGCCTACCTGATAAACATCCATCCCCATCGCAACAAATCCAGAGACAAGGGCTGTTTCTAACATATAGCCAGAAAGACGAGTATCCTTTCCGATAACCACTTTATGCCTGTGATCTCCACGTGTAAATTTCTTACCTGCGGCTAAAGCAAGTCGTAGAACCAAATCAGGTGTTACCGGATGAATATTTGCCGTACCACGAATGCCATCAGTACCAAAATATTTACGTGCCATGAGATCAACTCTCTTAAGTTTTATAATTATTTGTATTTTCGCTGCTTCGCCATATTTCTTCAAGGGCGAAATATAAAGAAAAGGGCCAGCCATAAAGGCCAGCCCTCATCATCTTGATTACAGAGATAATACTATTCTGCAGGATCAGGTGTCGCACCATCCGGTGTATTTCCACCAGCAGGTTTAGAAGAAGACGTTGTCGGTACAGAAGTATGAACTTTCTTCTCACCGCTATCTTGGTCATCATCCTCTGTCGCTTGACGAATTTTATCTCCTTTTATTAAGGCATCAACTTCGTCACGATCCAATGTTTCATATTCCAATAAGCCTTGCGCAATTGCTTCTAGCTCATCTTTATTTTCAGTCAGAATACGAAGCGCTTCGGCCTCACCTTCTTCCACAAAACGACGCACTTCTTCGTCGATCAATTGCGCTGTTGCGTCAGAAACATTTTTCTCTTGTGCTACAGAATGACCTAGGAAAACTTCTTCTTGGTTTGAGCTGTAACGCAAACGGCCTAATTTGTCAGAGAAACCATATTCAGTCACCATGGAACGGGCAATTTTAGTTGCCTGCATGATGTCATTAGAAGCACCAGTCGTAATATTCTCTTTGCCAAAAATCATTTCCTCAGCAACGCGGCCACCAAACATAGATGCCAGCATTGCACGAAGTTCAGTTTCTGACTGGCTCAAACGATCACGTTCCGGCAACCACATGGTCACACCTAATGCACGACCGCGAGGAATGATTGTCACTTTATGTAAAGGTTCATGACCTTTAGCATGCAACATCACCACAGCATGACCCGCTTCATGGTAAGCTGTAAGTTTTTTCTCTTCTTCCGTCATCACCATGGAACGGCGTTCAGCGCCCATCATAACTTTATCTTTTGCGTCTTCAAATTCCTGCATGGAAACAACGCGACGATTACGACGAGCGGCTAATAAAGCGGCTTCATTCACCAAGTTGGCTAAATCCGCACCAGAAAAACCAGGTGTACCACGTGCGATGATTTTTGCATCCACATCTGGCGCCAAAGGTGTTTTCTTCATATGAACCTTAAGAATTTTCTCGCGGCCCATGATATCTGGGTTTGGCACGACAACCTGACGGTCGAAACGTCCTGGACGCAACAATGCAGGGTCTAATACATCAGGACGGTTGGTCGCAGCGATAAGAATAACACCTTCATTCGCTTCAAAACCATCCATCTCAACCAATAGCTGGTTCAATGTCTGTTCACGCTCATCATTACCGCCACCAAGACCAGCACCACGATGACGACCAACAGCATCGATCTCATCAATAAAGATAATGCATGGTGCATTTTTCTTACCTTGTTCAAACATGTCACGAACACGGGAAGCACCCACACCAACGAACATTTCAACAAAGTCGGAACCAGAAATCGTGAAAAACGGCACATTTGCTTCACCTGCAACTGCGCGTGCGGTAAGAGTTTTACCTGTACCCGGAGGGCCTACAAGCAATACACCTTTTGGAATTTTGCCGCCAAGACGTTGGAATTTTTGCGGGTCACGCAAGAACTCAACCACTTCTTCAAGCTCACCTTTAGCTTCTTCGATACCAGCAACATCTTCAAATGTAACGCGGCCCATCTTTTCATTTAGCAACTTAGCTTTGGATTTACCAAACCCCATAGCGCCTTTACCGCCACCTTGCATCTGACGCATGAAGAAAATCCAAACACCAATCAACAATAGCATTGGGAACCAGCCTACGAGAATCTCGAAAAGGATACTTTTCCCTTCAGGTGGTACAGCTTCTACGCGAACCCCTGATTTGGTCAAACGATCAACCAAGAGAGGGTCATGAGGTGCGAATGTTTTGAAAGACTCACCAGTTGAAAAATGACCAGAAATATTCTGACCAGTGATGGTTACATCCTTCACACCGCCTTGTTCAACTTGCGCGATGAAGTCAGAATAAGCAGTCTGTGTGCCGCTATTTTGCGACCCAGAACCTTGAAATACATTAAACAGGAAGACCATCAATAAAATGATGACAATCCAAAGAGCCATATTGCGTCCGAATAAATTCACGATCCAATGCCTTAATTATTTTCGCAATTATTATATCTTACGTCATATCATTTCATCTAGATGACATAAGACAGTTCCCCGAAACTTTGTTGTTGTTTTCATCATACAGGAGGAAAACAGAATTTAAAAGCAAACCGGACCTCTTACATAGTGTCGGAAAGGGCAGTTGAAAAGGTGAAATCGTCAAATTGTGATGGAATATTAAAATGAATCTTAAAATTTGACCAAATTTCATGATTTTCCAACCGATCTTCCTCAAAAAGAGGAAAAAGAGGCCTCACAAAAGTCTCCTCTTTATAAAGCGCAGGAACACCATTTCGAACAAAAGCAGGATAGATACAATCTTTCTTTGTTTTCTTCTGTTCAATGCACCAACTTTTCCACCCAGCATCGCCGATAGGGCGAACTAAGAAACCATGAGGTAGTCCATCAATTTTGAACCGCCCATCCCAGTCATTCCTCTTCGTAGCATCAATTTTGGAGATTTCTCGTCCTATCCATAAAACATCACCACGCGAATGTAATTGGGCACCAAAACAGGTTGCACCATAATCTACCTTATTAAAATTTTGATATACTTGCTCAAGCATCGATAATTCTGGTGGATAAATATGTCCACTAGCCGATGAAATCATAAGAGATAACGCACGAAGAGTAATTGCCTTCGGCAAGTTCATTAAACATGCTTTTTCAACTGTATAGCATCCAACGTCATAGATCTTCATGCTGTCATACAAAGCCTGTTTCGTTGCCCAATCAATCGCATCTTGTGTATCTGCCATAACAGTGGCTGTCTTTGATAACCGATCAGAAGTCAAACCAGCGTCGGATAAAAGCGGTGAAAGCTTTCTAAACTTTACCCGATCAAACTTATCTAACTGGTTACTTGGATCTTCTACCCAATCAAGTTTCAGGTCCCGAAGATAGCTGACAAGTTCTTCTTTCGAACATGATAATAAAGGGCGAAGAATAGTTAACTCTTGCCGCTTCTCTATCTTTTTCATGGCGGATAAACCTGAAGGACCACTTCCTCTTGCCAAGCGCAATAAAAAAGTTTCTGCCTGATCATCCTTGTGATGGCCTAGACATAGATGAGTTACTTGATGGGTTTTACACCAATCCAACATCAGATTATATCTTAGATCACGCGCCCGACTTTGAATATTACCATGGATTGCTGAATTAGGATCAGAGAGAATAAACGACTCTATTCCCAAGCCCTGAAGTCTTGAATGGGTTAAACGTGCTTCATCAGCACTTTCTGAACGCAAACCATGATCAACAATTAAAGCAGTGAGCTGAACTCCATAATTCTGACACCATCTGTGTAACATATGACATAAAGCCATACTGTCGGCGCCACCGGAACAAGCAACAGCAATCTTTTTGAGGCTTTCAGGTTCTTTAAGAACCTGTGACATAAAATGTTGAAACCCTACCTGCTCTAACTTGGACATATGTAGTGCACAATTCCCGCTTATTGTGCAGGACAGTTTTGTGCCTCTTTTCGTTGTTGTGCCTTACGTAAAACAACTTGATTGGCATCAGAATGTTTGGTCAGCAAGATATCATATGTAACGCATGATTGATCAACCTCGCCTAACTGCGCAAGAGACATACCAAGTTTCAAGAGACTATCGGGCGCTTTACGCCCTTTTTCATTATGCTGGTAAGTCGCTGCAAAACTGCTCATCGCTTCACCATATTGCTTGCGAGCATAATGAGTTTCCCCTAACCAATACATAGCATTCCCTACAAGGGAATGGTCTGGATAATGATCAATAAACCCTTTCATCGCACGCTCTGCACCGTCCCAGTCATGTTTTTGAAGTAAACCGTAGGCCGCTTTATACTCTGCTTCTGGCGTATCAAAACGCGGTGTCACCGAAATGACGCCTGAACCTTCTGTTTCTGGTAAGGCCTCCGTTGTCGTAATGGAACCACCAGTTGTCTGCGAAGAATTAGCAAGCTCCCCATCCTGCTGTACTGGCGTATTATTTTGGAAATTCTGAAGTTGTTGTTCTGATAAAGTGCCTAACACACCTTCCTGATTGGAAATTGTAGGGGATGCCGTGGTCGTTGCACCTGTAGAAGAAACAACAGTTGTAGCTTGTCCCACCACAGCAGGATCGTTAGCCGTCGTAACTGCAGCTCCTGTAGTTGCGCCAATTGGAGTTCCACTCTCAAGTGCAGTTAACCGAAAATCAATATCTTCAATTAATTTATCAAGACGATTTTCAATACGACGTGCACGATTATCAAGCACTTCATATTGGCCTGTTAAGTCACGTAAAGACTCTTCCAATTCCAAAATTTTTGCCTGAACTTGACTAACCTGAGCTTTGGTCGGGTTATCCCCGCCACTTAAAAGATCTATTTTTTCAGGATCCTGTCCCTTATAAACTTTAAGCTGTAGATCTTTAATTGCTTGACGCAAACTATTCATCTGATTTTGCATAGCAGCTATTTCATTGGATTGCGCAGCAACAGGTTGAGCGATAACCACGCCACCGGCTACAATCATCGCCATCGCCCCAAATTTAAGCCCAGACGTAAACTTAGCAAAAATCCGTTTTGTCATTCTATTGTTCCTAGTCAGATGAAGATACAGCTATAACTACTGAATAATATATCTTTTTAGCAATACAATACGGCAAGAAAAAGGCTTTTCCTTCTTCATGTTCCATATTTTACAAAAGAAAAAGGCGGACAAAAGCCCGCCTCATTCTAAACTTGCATATCCTAAATTATTAGGAGTTCGCACCACCTACAACACGGGAAACACCGCGACGGTTTTGCGCCCATGCTTCTTTGTTGGAACCTTCAACAGCTGGACGTTCCTTACCGTAAGAGATTGTTGAGATACGATCAGCAGCGACACCCAAACTTGTCAGATATTCTTTTACAGAGTTCGCACGACGCTCACCCAAAGCCAAGTTGTATTCACGTGTACCGCGCTCATCACAATGACCTTCAACCTGGATCATAACTTGTGGGTATTGCAACAACCATGCTGCTTGTTTCGCTAAAGCGGATTGCGCATCGGAAGATAAATCAGAACGGTCATAGTTGAAAAACACACGGTCACCAACATTGACAACAAAGTCAGTTTCAGAACCAGCTACGATTTCATTAAGGTTAGTGCCACCATTAGAACCGTCAGTACCAGCAGCTTGTGTGCTACCACCTGTATTACCGCCTGTGTTACCACCTGCTGATTCTTCTGGAGCTGTTTCACAAGCGGCTACGAGAACCAATGCAGCGAGCAAACTTAGAATTTTAAAGCGCATAAGAGCATCCCCTAAATGCAAAGCCAAACCAATGACTTAGTTATTGTTTAATTGCAGGCTTATTCCTGCGATCTGATACTAATTTCATCTATGAATTCCCCCACAGGAAATCAAGATTAAGCTAAAAGCATCAAGAAAAACCTTCTCTAATATGTAATTAAGCATGGTATTTCAATTATTTCAACCATTCTTAATATCTTTTTAGTAATTTTCACAAAAGAATAACAATTTTTATTTCGCCTATATTTTATTGGCAAATAAATATTAAATTGCAGCTAATTACCAAATAGTATTCTTCTCCTTATGGATTAAGTGGAGACCATGCAGGATCAGACGCATCCCCCGGAGTAATCACTTCACGTAAGTTGTTACCCGTCAAATCAATTGAATACAGGCGTGTCTTACCTTTATCACCACGGTCTTGGCGGAAAAACATCAAGACACGACCATTTGGCGACCATGTAGGGCCCTCATCCAAAAAGGATTGTGACAATAAGCGCTCGCCGGAACCATCCGTACGCATAACACCAATATGGAATTTACCTTGAGTAAACTTAGTAAAAGCGATCAAATCTCCACGAGGTGACCAAACTGGCGTCGAATAACTTCCCTTACCAAAACTAATTCGATGAGCATCAGATCCATCTGCTTTCATAACATAGATTTGAGGGCTACCGCCACGGTCAGCATTATAAGTGATATATTTGCCATCAGGACTAAAGGAAGGAGACGTTTCAATGCCTTTCCCTCTTGTTAATCGCTTGGACTGGCGCGTACGTAAATCCATCAAATAAATATCAGTATTACCATTCGCAGCATAACTCATCACAATGCTGTCCCCATCAGGAGAAAAGCGTGGCGCAAAAGTCATACCTGCAAAATCACCTAACATTTCCTGACGGCCTGTTTGGATATTAAATAAATATACACGTGGGCGATCATTAAAATAGCTTAGGTATGTAATTTCATGACGCTTTGGGGAGAAACGAGGTGTTAATACCAAATCAACACCATCAGTTAAGAACATATGATTTGCACCATCTTGATCCATAATAGCCAAGCGTTTCTTGCGTGACGTTTTCTTACCACTTTCCGCGACATAAACAATTCTGGAATCAAAATAGCCGTTTTCACCTGTTAACTTCTCATAGATCTTATCAGCAATCAGATGAGCCACACGACGCCAATTGCTTTGTTCCGTATTGAAAGCCAATCCGGCAAGACGTTCTTCGGCAAATACATCCCATAAATAATATTTGACCTTCATCATGCCGTCTGGTTCAAGTTCAATACCACCTGTCATCAAAACCTGTGCATTGATAACACGCCAATCGGAATAACGTGGACGTACACCTGCAGAGTCGATCTTTTGAATAAACGCTTTTGAATCTATGGTTCGAAAGATACCGGAACGGTTCAAATCATTTGAAATAACTTCAGACATATCGCGTCCGATTTGGTGTTCAGGGGCTAATTCACCAATAAAGTTTGTAATTGCAATCGGCAATGGATCAACATTCCCTTGCGTAATATCAATATTGACTTCCGCACGGGCCATATTGGACACCATCAGCAAGCCAGAAATCATCACGATCAAATGCCGTGTTTTCACAAACATTGATTTCATAGACATCGATCTCTTTCCCATCTCATTTATTCACGTTTTCTTTTTATACCAGAAATCACTGGATGCCCGTTCTTATAAGGCAAATGTGTCATTTTCCTGACATATTCGAATTTCTTTACCTTTTTTATCCAAACATCTGTTTCGGATCAAAGGTGAAGTTAATAATATTCCACACATCATATTTATCTGCAGGCAGACGTAATGGACTACATTTATAAACAGCCGCTTGCGCACTTCGTTCTGCGGCCCCTTGGAAAGGATTACCACCGCTCCCTTTGATCACCTCCACCGTACGAACGGTTCTATCAGGATTCATGGTAACGCGAAGTTTTACAATCAGATCTTCCGCATTTCTTGCACCAGGCTGGATGGACCAGCAATTTGCAATCTGACGCTTAACGGCATCCAATTCACTGCTAGACAAAAGTTCACTAGCATCGCGAACCTG
Organism: Curvivirga sp.; assembly: GCF_965219885.1. Classification (NCBI taxonomy): domain Bacteria; kingdom Pseudomonadati; phylum Pseudomonadota; class Alphaproteobacteria; order Rhodospirillales; family Aestuariispiraceae; genus Curvivirga; species Curvivirga sp. The sequence goes on along the minus strand of NZ_CBDCOT010000009.1, from coordinate 2,363,905 downwards.
ACGGCGCGGCGTTTGTGTATTCGCTTTTGGCTTTTGCGCATTCTTTAGAATATCCGCTAGTGCCAACTCTTTCTTATCTTCTTTTTTCTCTTCCGGTTCAGGCTTTGGCTGAGGTGTATCCTCAAGCTTCTGTACTGTTTTTAAAACAGAAGCCAAATCATTTTTAGGCTTTTCCGGTTTCTTAGCTTGTTGCGGTTCCTGTGGTTTCGCAGATGGGCGCGGCTGCTTTACGACAGGCGCAGGTTTTGGCTTCGGTTCCGGCTTTTTAGGCTCCGGCTTTTTCACTTCCTCAGGAACGGGTTCGGCTTCTGGTTCCGGTTCAGGTTCAACTTCTGGCTCTGGCTCAGGTTCCGGCGCAGGTGTTGGTGCAGGCGGCAGTGGCGGAGGAGGTGGTGGCGCTTTTTGCTGTGGTACAGGCTTTGGCTCAGGTTTAGGCGCCTCTTCCAATGCGGCTAATTCTTCTTCGCTCACCATTTCCACAAATACAGGAGGCGGCGGCAAATCCAAACTACGATTAAAATCAGGCAAGCCAAAATAAGTGACAAGAAAAATCACTATATGAAAAACTACCGATGCTATGACTGGACCGCGCATGGATGAACTAACCGAATAAAAACACTGAATTAATTTTGACCGGGCAACTTCGCAAGAAGTGCTACCTTTTTGAAACCCGCAGAAGATACAAGTCCCATGACTTCCATCACCTGCCCGTATGGTATCGATTTATCACCACGTACAAAGATGCGGATATCCGGATTATTACCTGTAATCGCCTGAAGTCGAGGCACTAAAGCATCCAGTTCAACAGATGTTTCTTGAATATACAGAAGACCATCCGCATCAATGGAAAGAACCAATGGTTCCTCACTATCGTTAATTTGTGCTGCTTTGGTTTTAGGTAAATCAACAGGTACGCCTACTGTCATCAAAGGTGCTGTCACCATGAAGACAATCAACAATACCAACATAACATCAACAAAAGGTGTCACATTGATTTCTGACATTTGTTGATAGCGTTGTTTGGTGCCATGTCCCCCACGACCTTGACGCCCCATTGTAGAGCCAGCCATGATTATTTCCCTTCATCCAATTGACGAGAAATAATGGCGGAAAATTCACCAGAAAACCCATCCAAACGACCTGCTAATTTGCCAAGATCGCTAGAGATTTTGTTATAAGCAACTGTCGCAGGGATCGCAGCAACCAAACCAAGTGCTGTCGCAAATAACGCCTCCGCAATACCAGGGGCAACAACTGCCAAGCTTGTTTGTTTACTTGCTGCAATCGCAGTAAAACTATTCATAATTCCCCAGACAGTTCCGAATAATCCAACAAAAGTTGCAGAAGACCCAACAGTTGCCAAGAAAGTGAGATGACGCTCCAAACGGCCAATTTCACGAGACAGCGTTACCTGCATCACACGATCAATACGTTCGTATAAATTCACACCGCCATTTGATGCCAATGCACGGTTGGATGCATGACGCCATTCCTTCATTGCCGCAACGAAAATAGAGGACATAGGATCTGCCGGATGAGTGCCAATGCGATCATATAAATCATCCAAAGATCCTCCGGACCAGAAAGCTTCTTCAAACTTGGATGCTTTGCGCGATACTTTGGAAATACGCATGGTTTTATCAATGATAATGGCCCAGCACCAGACAGATGCAACGATCAACATGATCATCACGGTTTTTACAACTATATCCGCTTGCCAAAAAAGATGCATGATTGAAAGTTCATACACTTCTGTATCTGCAACCGCGGCTAAGTTTACTGCTGTTTCTTCCATCTTTCAGACTTCCCTGATTTCGTTTCTATCCAGTTTAGTGACCTTGCCTTAAAGGCCCTGCATTGCATTCAAAATATGCTTTGGTGTCCTTATCGGACGTTTCTCAGTCGAAATAGATGCAATTTTTACTTCTAGTCCAACCAATAATTCTTCTTCACGCATCACTCGTTGATCCATTACAAAGGATGCGCCTTTAATATCTTTCACCCGTGTTTCCACCGTTAACAAGTCATCCAGAACTGCCGGACGGCGAAAATCAACTGTCATACTTCTCACAGCAAAAAGAATATCTTCCTCTTCTACCAGACGGCTTTGGTTATAACCGATGGCCCGAAGTATTTCCGTTCGCCCTCTTTCTGCATAATTTACATAGACACTGTGATACACGATTCCACCTGCATCCGTATCTTCGTAATAAACGCGGATTGGCAGCTTGTGCACTTGACCATCCCATTGCGGCAACAATATGGCGGGATCATAGATTTTTGAGCTATCCTTACTCATCATCCAGTAATCCTAATTGTGCCGTTGTCTTGGTCACATCCGTTGGTGGTTTTCGATCAATATAAGCCCATCCCGTTGGTGTCAGCATGCGCCCTCTTGGGGTGCGCTGTACCAGACCTTGCTGGATCAAAAATGGTTCAACAACTTCTTCCAAAACATCACGTTCATTGGCAAGGGCTGCTGCCAAGGTTTCAACACCGACCGGCCCACCGCCATAATTATCTGCCATGCAGGAAAGATACAGACGGTCCATTTTATCAAGACCACTATTATCCACATCCATACGCAATAAAGCCGCATCTGCTGCTTCTGCATTCACGACTTCATGCCCTGCAACCGCAGAGAAATCACGTACACGGCGCAACAAACGACCAGCCACACGCGGTGTGCCGCGGCTACGTCTTGCCACTTCGCGTGCGCCATCTTCGGCCATATTCATATCCAACAGACGTGCGCCACGACTTACAATCGTTGTCAGCTCATCTTCCGTATAGAAGTTCATATGTAACGGGATACCGAAACGTTCTCTTAATGGTGTTGTGATCAAGCCCGCACGGGTGGTTGCCCCAACCAAAGTAAATGGCGGCAAATCAATTCTGACGGATCGCGCAGCAGGCCCCTCACCAATAATCAAATCCAGTTGAAAATCTTCCATGGCAGGATAGAGAATTTCTTCGACTGCTGGATTAAGACGATGGATTTCATCAATAAACAAAACATCACGCGGCTGCAGATTGGTTAGCAAAGCCGCTAAATCTCCTGCCTTGGCAATTACAGGGCCGGATGTGGCACGGAAACTTACGCCTAGTTCATGTGAAACGATTTGTGCCAATGTGGTTTTACCCAAACCCGGCGGGCCATAAAACAATGTATGGTCCATAGCATCGCCACGTTGACGTGCAGCTTCGATAAAGACTTTAAGATTTTCGCGTACATCTTTCTGACCAATAAAGTCATCCAAGGATGTCGGACGTGTCGAATCTTTATGACCGATCTTATCTGATGACTGCGTTTCTGGGGATACCACGCGGCTATCATCAAATGGCCCATCATCAAACGGAGAGAAGCTATCACTCATTACTGGCTAAGCTCCTTTAAGGCCGCTGGAATTAATGCTTCGACAGTTGCCTCATCGCCCATCGCCTGTGCGGCTTTTACAACAGCTGTATAGGCATCACTACGACCATAGCCAAGATTAACCAGCGCAGACACAGCATCATCCGCAATATTCGCAACGGGTGCCGAAGCCTTGCTTTCTTTGGCCGCAGTTTTCTTATCCGCCAAAGCTGCACCACCAAGAGAGAATTTCGCAACTTTGTCTTTCAGCTCAAGTACAATACGCCCTGCAAGTTTCGGCCCAACACCATTGGCACGGGCAACAGCCGCTTTATCCTGCGCAGCAATCGCTTGCACCAACTCATCTGGTCCAAGTACAGACAGGATCGCAAGACACACACGTGCGCCCACACCTTGAACAGTGGTGAGCAATTTGAACCAATCACGTTCCATCTCATCAATAAAGCCATATAGATGGATGTGATCTTCACGCACATGGGTTTCAATTTCCAAGCGGGTCGCTTCGCCAACGGACGGCATTTGGGATAAAGTACGACGAGAACAGAAGGCCTGATAGCCCACACCATTCACATCCAGAACCACATAATCCTCGGCAATGGTATCCACCAACCCTTTTAGCATGGAAATCACTGTCGTCTTCTCCCGATCTATCCTTTGAAAATGCAAGAAGACCAATGTGCGTGAGTCGCTCCGTATTGTCTACGGATTACTATTAGCAAATTAAGCTGAGTAAATATGCTTAGTTGCAAAGCACTAAACTAAATTTTTCTAAAAGACCGCTTTCTTAACTGAAGTTGTGTAGTATTGATCACTAAGAAGCTTATCCTTAGCACACGCCTGAACCAAGAGAACCATGTTGTCTTTGTCTAAATTCACTTTTCCAGAACTTGGAAATTTGCTGTTATAGGAAACTTGAATATCATCACTTTCTAGAGAAGTTAAAACTAGCGTTCCAAATTCTTGAAGATCATTAGGTGAGGAAATTTTGTAACCGTATATTACATCATAACTAAATAAATATACCTTATGAGGGATATCTTTAAACTTAATGCTTTGTAATGCTAGCTTTTCAAATACTCCCTTACTTTGGTTCGTATCCAAAACGCATTTCTCGAAACTCTCAATATTAGATTGAATCTTAGCTTCGTAAGCAACATAGCTATCTTTAGTTAAAAACATTGCCGCGCATGCAGTTAATAAAAACATAGTGCAAGTCAATAATAGTGTTCTCAATTTATTTCTCTCTTTTAGACATTCAAGCTGAAAAATCTTTGCAATTTCTAACTAAGGGATACATGACAATCCTGAACATACGAACAAGACAAAAAACTTCCTAGTTCATATGGTAAATTGATTACCGTATATCCGCTATTACACTTATACTGGAACAGATACAACACCAATAACCTAAGATTTAAAACAAATGCAACCTATTGCTTTAAAACACTTTTTACGATCGTATCATGAGTCCGATTATGTCCATGACATATTGCAACAGCCAAGGCATCGGCAGCATCTTCACTACGTGGGTTACAGTTCGGTAACAAGGTTCTAACCATTACACCAATCTGATCTTTGGTGGCTGCCCCTGTGCCAACCACAGCTTGCTTCACTGATTTTGCTGAATATTCTGCAACTGGAAGGCCGTATAGGGCTGGTGCAACAAGGACCACGCCACGCGCATGACCGAGCTTTAAGGTCGTGCCCGGGTTTTTATTGAGGAAGGTTTCTTCTACCGCGGCTTCTTGTGGATCGTATCGTTCCAACACCATCATCAACATATCATGTAAGGCTTTTAGACGGTCTGCCATTGTCCAATCGGTCGGCGGACGCGCAGTCCCGCTATCCACATAGGTGATGTGGTTACCTTCCATGTCAATAACCCCCCAACCTGTGTTGCGCAATCCCGGATCAAAACCGATAATTCTGGTTGGCATAGAAACCTCAAAAAAACCTTAAGAATCAAAAAGGGCAGCTCACATCTGCAAGCTGCCCTTTATCCGATATAGGATTCGTTAGCCCGCAGCCAGCTTTTCCATGATTTCATCAGAAATATCGAAATTGGCTGTTACGTTTTGCACGTCATCCAGATCATCCAATACATCCATGAACTTCAACAAGCTTTCCGCTTTATCAGCAGCTTCTACAGGAACAAGATTTTGTGGCTTCCAAGAAAGCTTACATGCTTTTGGATCACCGAATTTCTCACCCAACACACCTGCAACTTCGTGCAAATCTTCTGGCTGGCAAAGGATTTCATGTTCTTCGTCACCTGTTACAACTTCATCTGCGCCCGCTTCCAAAGCTTCTTCAAACATTGTGTCTTCATCTGCAACTTCCGCCGGGAATACAATCTCACCAACGCGATCAAACATAAAGGATACAGAACCTGTTTCCCCCAAGTTACCGCCAGCTTTACTGAAAGCCGCGCGCACATCAGCCGCAGAACGGTTACGGTTATCTGTCATCACGTCAACCAAGACAGCAATGCCGCCCGGACCGTAACCTTCATAGCGAATTTCTTCCATCAAATCCGCTTCGCCACCGCCGGCACCTTTTTGTACCGCACGTTGGATATTGTCTTTAGGCATAGAGTTGGAACGTGCTGTCGCAATCGCCAAACGCAAACGTGCGTTGGAATCCGGATCATCGCCGCCCATTTTCGCTGCGATCATGATCTCTTTGGACAATTTCGCAAATAGACCTGCGCGCTTCTTATCTTGCGCGCCTTTGCGATGCATAATGTTCTTAAACTTGGAATGACCTGCCATAGGTTCGATCCTCACCTTACTTAAAATTCTTCGTCAACGTCGCAAGATATATACTCGCGCGCAAATTCACTGTGGCTGTTTTACTAAATACCAGCCATTTGTCATCTATTTTTTCATGGTGAACACAGAAAAGGCCGAGTTTTCCGCCAGTCCTGAAAAATAAATTAATCTACGATTGGCACAGCGCGATGCAAACGCGGTCCAACACGAACCGATTCACAGCGCGATGCCAAACCAGTTTTGGGATCCGTTTCCACAAAAACACCGCATAAGGTACCATCCCCTTCAGCAGGAGAAAGACGTGGTTTAGGGATTGTGCCTGTATTACGCGCCAGACATTCTTCCTTGCCCATACCAATAATGGAATCATAATCCCCGCACATGCCCGCGTCAGTTTGATAGCCGGTTCCATTTTCAAGGATTTGCGCATCCCCCGTTGGCACATGGGTATGTGTACCAACCACTAGGCTTGCACGTCCGTCACAATAATGACCGCAAGTATATTTTTCAGACGTGGCTTCCGCATGGAAATCCACCAAAACTGCATCCAGCCCATAATCCCCCGGCAAGCCTGGTGGCAATAACCGATCCAAGGCTTCCCATGGATTATCAAGAGGCTCCATAAACAAACGCCCCATGATGTTAATCACAAGGATCGAATGACCAGATGGTGTTTGGTAAACCGCCCCGCCCTTACCCGGTGAGCCTTCGGCAAAATTAGCCGGACGAATGATACGGTCATCACGTTCCATCAAACCAATGACTTCGATCTTGTCCCAAGCATGGTTACCGGATGTGATAGAATCCACACCTGCATCAAACAAATCGTTTGCCGTGCTTTCCGTTAAACCAAATCCATGGGCGGCGTTTTCGCCATTCGCCACAACGAAATCCAGTTTTAATTCGTCACGTAAATCCGGCAAATAATCCTGAACAGCACGACGACCCGCCTTGCCGACAATATCCCCTAGAAACAGAAATCTCATGGTCGTATCACTTCCTTTTCCGTGACCACCATATCCAACGGTTGATCCAGATGGTCATGTGGCACAGCGTCAATTTCTTGCCCAGCATAAGCAACACCAATTGCCACGGTAGATTTTACCTTACGTAATTTTTCAAGGGAGCGATCATAAAAACCACCGCCATAGCCCAAACGGAAACCTTCACGGTCAAATGCCAACATGGGGGATAGAATAATATCCGGCTGTACTTCTTCTGCGCTTGGTGCAGGTGCCATGGTCCCAAAGCTTTCTTTCACCAGTTCATCATCTGGATGCCATTTACGGAAAGTCAAAGGCGCATCAACTGCTTCTACACATGGCAGGGAAATAACCATGCCGAGCTCACGGCATTTTTCCAAAATCGGACGTGTATCAATTTCTGACCCGATCGGTAAAAAACCTGAAATCACAAGACCATCTTTAAACAAGCCAGCTTCTTGTAATTGCGCAAATATCTCAAGAGAGGCAGAACCATCATCTTGTGCGGCAACTTCTTTACGAATTTTGGAAGCCGCTTTGCGGGCTGCTTGTTTAACTTCTGCTAATGGCAAAGACATATTCAATATCCTTATAAAGGCGTTTTCATAGATGCCTTTAAAAATAATCGTGACGTGTCCACCTCTGCCGTGTCCATTTTAAAATCCTCCGGAGCCTGACAAGTCAGGTGGGCACCACGGTAGCCGGACCACGATCCGACCAGAGGCAGTTCCCTAAGGAAAAGTTATAGCCCCCGGGATAGTTGTATGAATTCACGCGTCAGCGCAGATCACGTCGTCCCCTATTTAAGTGCATGACCAGAAAACTGCAAGCCAGTAAGCGTCATATTTTTGTATGTGCCAGAAATATCTCCAGAAAACCACTCGATCATAAAACAGTTTTTGTGAGACGGTTTATGGACTGGCTCAACTAACCAGCACCAAAACTTTCAAGAACTTCTTGTTCTGTCATTTCTTTGGTTTGATTGGCGAAACTGTAATTATCAGGCTTTGAATCTGTAAAGATTTGAGTTCTAAATTCAAATTCTTCATGGCCCTGAAGCGTACCTAAATTGAAATTACAGTAATTATGGGATTTATCTTTAAGACGATAGAACAGGTTTGTCCCGCATTTCTTACAAAATCCACGTTCGGCCCAGTCACTTGATTCATAAAGAGATACATTTTCCTCCCCTTTCAATTCAAGTTCACCTGCGACCTCTACGGTAAAGGAAGGACCACCTCCCCATCCCCGACAGACGGAGCAATGGCAGGCGTCAAAATGCTTATCCTTCACCTCAAATGAAAATTCCACTGCCTTACACAAGCAACTTCCATGCGCCTTCATTTTTACTTCCCCTTTAGCATTTTTTATTTTTAACAATATTTTATTTTTACAACCCAGCCTATATAGATGCCAACAATATTCTTGCAATCAAACGAAAAACGGCTCCCGAAGGAGCCGTTTTCTTTAACCCAATGACCGCATATTGTTGATGGTCATATAAGCAGCATCTGCGGCTTCTTTGCCTTTTTTGGTGAAATGGGCAAAGAAATAATCATGATGATCCTGACCATGATAATGATGTGGGGTCAGGGAAACACTTAAGACTGGAACTTCGGTTTCAAGTTGTACTTGCATCATGCCGGAAATCACAGCATCCGCCACAAATTCATGGCGATAGATACCGCCATCTGTCACAAGTGCGGCAACAACAATAGCTTCGTATTTGCCTGTCTTTGCCAGTTTCTTTGCCAATAATGGTGCTTCATAAGCACCCGGCACATCAAAGACATCAACAGACGCATTATAATCGGTTAATTCATCGATTTTAATTTGGAATGATTTGCGGGCTTCCCCCACAATGTCGCTAAACCATTTAGCTTGGATAAAAGCAATTTTATAAACGCTTTCAGACTTGTTTTCGGACATGGCTTTCTTCCTTATCATGTTGCCAATTACAGAAAACAGGGCGTCATATAGCAAGGTGCCCTATCTAGATGCAGATAGTACTCCTTCCTTTTTCTCTTCCATCCGGACTATGACCGTCGGCTCTGGAATTACACCAGATCTGCTGGACCTTCCCTTATTAAAGGAAGCGCTCGCGGGCTTCTTGAAAACTCCTCTTTTCAAGTTACCGCCGGTGGGGAATTTCACCCCGCCCTGAGAAACAAGCCTAGTATGATCATTTATTCCTTAGCCTCAATTCTAAAATCGACCAGAAATGCAAAAATCACGGCTAATTTTACAACCTATACAATAAAAACTGGAACGAAAATTGCTTAATAAACCCATAGGATATGTATATCGATAAACGGGATTGGCAAAATCATGTATGTTTCAAGCAATGATAACTCGCTCTATAGCTATTTAACTCAACGAAATGAGGTATATAGACCAACCGATGAAGCTTCGAAGCAAAAAGTGCAGCCCGTCACAGAGGTGGAAAAATCTTCCACTCAGACGTCTCAACCACAGGGCAATAGTTACACAGTCGGCAATGATGATACGCCAAACTCTTCTCAACAGGTAAGTTCAACCAAAAAAAATCAAGAAGCAGAAACACTTTTTAATGCTTCTCAGATTGGACAAGAAGATACATCCGATATCAAGCCTAATGCATCAGCCGTGATGGAAACCAGCCATGGTAAGATAACTCTTAATCTAGACGAGTATTTTGCCCCTACTACGTATGGCGGCCCCATTGATATAGATGACATTCCTATTTTGATGCCAAATAAAAGCAATATGCAGGCAATCCGTCAGCATACGGAAGAACGCCTGCAACAGCTTTTGAAATCCAATCATATTCCTGAAGGCCCCTCCCAGATCAGTTATGATAATCAGGGACAAATTCAGCTTCCACAGGATTACCCCTATAAAGAAGAATTTATGAATGCGTTATCTTCTTCGCCGGGATTGGAAAATGAGCTTCATACCCTTGCGGCAATGGCGAGCCATTTTAATGCCTTCCAACAGATAGCTGAAACAGGTTCCACCTCTCAGTTTAATGAGAAGATCACCCTTGATTTCGATGGTGATGGGAATTTAGTCGTCAATGCCAATGGTAAGCCATTAGATTTCAATCAAAAGACTGCAGCTGCAGGTTCTGAAACTGAAGATGGTGCTGATGAAGATGCGGAAGAAAGTAATGAAGCTTCTGCACGCAATTGGTTCCTTGATTATATGCAGAAAACACCAGAAGAACGTTATTTCGAGAGCCTACTCCGTGAACTTGGTATGACACCTGAAGAATATGCAGCTTTAAGTCAGGAAGAAAAACTGGAAGTCGATAAGAAAATCGAAGAACGCATGAAAGAAGATGCAGAAGAGAATACAACAATCTTAACCTAGTTAATTTCTCTTATTACTTAATTACTAAAAAAGGCGGCTCCAATCGGAACCGCCTTTTTTAATTTTTAAGCTGTCGAGCAGTGCTCTGGGCTTGGCTGATTACATCATGCCGCCCATGCCGCCCATGCCGCCCATGCCACCTGGCATTGGAGGCATACCGCCAGCGCCGCCTTCTTCAGGCTTATCAGCAACCATAGCTTCTGTTGTGATCAACAAGGAAGCAACAGATGCAGCGTCTTGCAATGCAGTACGTACAACTTTAACCGGATCGATAACACCGCCAGCAATCAGGTCTGTATATTCACCTGTTTGTGCGTTGTAACCAATTGCTTCGTCGCCTTCCAACAATTTGCCAGCAACAACAGCGCCGTCAACACCCGCGTTTTCAGCGATTTGACGAACTGGCGCTTGCAATGCACGACGAACGATATCAACACCAACTTTTTGATCGTTGTTGTCAACTTCAACAGAGTCCAATTTCTTAGTAGCGAACAACAATGCTGTACCACCACCAGCAACAATGCCTTCTTCAACAGCAGCACGTGTTGCGTTCAATGCATCGTCAACGCGATCTTTACGTTCTTTAACTTCGATCTCTGTTGCGCCGCCAACTTTAACAACTGCGACACCGCCAGCTAGTTTAGCCAAACGTTCTTGCAATTTTTCACGGTCGTAATCAGATGTGCTTTCTTCAGCCAATGCGCGGATTTGACCAACGCGAGCTTGGATAGCGTCTGCTTCGCCGGAACCGTCAACGATTGTTGTCTCTTCTTTAGAGATTTCAACGCGTTTCGCTGTACCCAACATGTCGATTGTTACGTTTTCAAGCTTCATGCCTGTGTCTTCGGAGATAACTTCGCCACCTGTTAGGATCGCGATGTCTTCCAACATAGCTTTACGACGGTCACCGAAACCAGGTGCTTTAACAGCAGCAATTTTCAAACCACCACGTAGTTTGTTCACAACCAATGTTGCCAATGCTTCGCCTTCGATGTCTTCAGCGATGATCAACAATGGACGGGAAGATTGAACTGCAGATTCCAAGATTGGAAGCATTGGTTGTAGAGAAGACAATTTCTTCTCGTGCAACAAGATCAATGGCTCTTCCAAAACAGCTTTCATTTTTTCGCTGTCTGTTACGAAGTATGGAGATAGGTAACCGCGGTCGAACTGCATACCTTCTACAACGTCCAATTCTGTTTCCAAGCCTTTTGCTTCCTCAACAGAGATAACGCCTTCGTTGCCAACTTTTTGCATTGCTTCAGCTAGCATTTCACCAACTTCTGCATCACCGTTAGCGGAGATTGTGCCAACTTGTGCAATTTCTTCGTTGGATGTGATTTTCTTAGCGCGTGCCAACAAGTCACCAACAACAGAATCAGCAGCAGCATCGATGCCGCGCTTCAAGTCCATTGGGTTTAGGCCTGCTGCAACAGCTTTTGCGCCTTCACGGATGATTGCTTGTGCCAAAACTGTCGCGGTTGTTGTACCGTCACCAGCAAGGTCGTTTGTTTTGGAAGCAACTTCACGCACCATTTGTGCGCCCATGTTTTGGAATTTATCTTCCAAATCGATTTCTTTAGCTACAGAAACACCGTCTTTTGTGATGCGTGGTGCACCAAAAGATTTGTCTAGAACAACGTTACGGCCTTTTGGACCCAATGTAACTTTTACAGCGTTTGCTAGGATATCAACACCCTCAAGCATCTTAGTGCGAGCTTCGGTTGAAAATTTAACTTCTTTAGCCATGGAATATACCCCTTTCAGGCAGTGTATTTAAATAAGGCTTGTAAAATAAGCGGTTCTAAAAGTGTTTTGTCCGATTAGGACAATACACCCAAGATGTCGCTTTCTTTCATGATCAAGAACTCTTCGCCGTCCAATTTGATCTCTGTACCGGACCATTTGCCGAACAATACAGCATCACCAGCTTTTACGTCCAACGCACGGAATTCACCGTCGTCGCCACGTACGCCGTTGCCTGCAGCAACAACTTCACCTTGCATTGGTTTTTCTTGTGCGGAGTCTGGCAAGATAATGCCGCCAGCTGTTTTTTCTTCTGCGTCTACGCGACGAACAAGAACACGATCATGTAAAGGTCTGAATGCCATCAGATAAACCCTCTCATATAATAAGACAAAGGTTACGGGTGTCCTTCCAAAATGAACAAACACCCTGTTCAAATTTCGGGAAGTTTATCTTCCCTTGTAACTTCCATTAGCACTCTCAAAGTGAGGCTGCTAACAAAAGCGACCGAAAAACAGATAATCCTTCCCATCCCCCTTTTCAAGTGATTCTGGAAAATTTTGTCAGCACTCTCCGATATACAGTGCTAATTCATTGAAAATATTAGGAAAGATTTTAAAAATAGTTTATACTGAATGTATCGAAAATAAATATGGAGGATGCCTATGACAGGTCCAAATCAACCAAAATCCCCTACCATTAACTCAATACAATCGGAGCCGTCCGATTTGGAATTACAGTTACAAGGTTATCGTTTGGCTACGGCTGAATTCCTTTATCATATGCCAGATCATCCAACGATCTTACAAAGTTTTATCTGGCAAACCTATGACCTGCTTCCTGATTATCCCGAAATTCATAAGCTTATAAATTTCTGGGAAGAAAATATTGATGGGCCCTTACATTCTGTACATGTAGCCAGTTGTGACTTGCTAACCCCGGGTGATGCGAGATTTGCAGATGTAATTTATCAAATACATTAAAAACAATTCTTGCATGAATTTTGTGATGCTTTATGATCCCCTGCTAATAAAGCGAATTATTTCAGGGGGCAAGCATTGCGGTATTATAATATTACCGTGGGTATAATAAGCTTTTTTCTATTCTGTATGAGTGAGTCAGTCAGTCATGCCGACCATACAGCAGGCCATATCCACAGACCACAGATCTTCTTATCGGAAATCCCACCACTGATCATGCGGGTGAAAAACGAAGATGCCGGCATGTTGGTCGATTTAAGCTATGCATTGATTGATGAATTGCAATCCACAGGCTTGGATATCCGTCCGTCCCCAAAAATCCTGCCCTGGGCAAGAGCTTATAAATTGGTACAAAACACACCAAACGTCATTATGCTTCAAATGGCACGTACACCCTATCGGGAAGATTTGTTTCATTGGGTAGATAATACCACAGATGTATCTTGGTCATTTGTCACAACAATAGGCCCTGCGATCAATACAATTGAGGAAGCCAAAAAACTGGACTCAATTGCTGTTTACCGAGCAAGCAGAATTGAAGATCAGCTACGCGAGCTAGGTTTTGATGAAAATCTCGCACCGAACAACAACAGTCATGCCAGTGCAAGAATGTTGAATGGTAATCGGGTTCAGGCTTGGTACACGTCAAAACATGCAGCACAATGGTTGTATAATTCCGGCGTTTTAAAAAAGAAACCGATCATCGGAAAGCCGATTATTACAGTTCCATTGTGGATGATCGTTTCCAAATCCACGTCTCCAGAGATGCTCGGTATTTTCAAAAAAGCTATTCGTAAATTAAAAAAAACGGGGCTAACTAAGGCCTTAAATTTAAAATATAAACTTGATGAAAATCGTTGATTTATCTTCCGAATTACCTTCCTATTTTCAATTCGTTTTGAGGAAGGGGAATATAAGATGAAATCAATCTTGGTAAAAATTTCATTACTTTTAGTAGCTACTTTAACAATTTCAGCCTGTCAGACAGCTACCTATGTACAAGATCGCCCATTGATACTTAGCAAAGGCGCGGCACAACACTTCGAGACTTTTTTAGAGGATAGCAAATCATCCGAATATTATGTTGATGTTTTAGGTCGATATTCGACCTATTATTATTGCCCAGATAATCGCTGTCGCCCAGGATTTCGGAACCAAAATATCGCGTCATGTGAAAGAGATAGCGGCACTGCATGTGGATTATTGGCAACCAAGTCTTACATTCATTGGAAAAATGTTGGTAACTTTATGCCATTCCAGTCAGAAATTGTTTACCAGACATATGGCGACTATTTTTATGATGGAAAAATAACAAAAAAATCTAATCGTGATATCTCAGATATTAAGGGTACAGGCCCAATTCAGTTATCAAATTATGTGGCTCAGAAACTGGTCAACTTCGTTGATCAAATCGGAGGCGAGAAAGACTTTTATGTCACATTAGATGGAAGACATGGATATTCATCGACCACTAGCAACAGGTTTCTAGCTTTGGAGAATTGTAAACAGGCAAGTGAAGATAAAGAATGCTATTTGCTCGCTACACGCAATAAAATTGTATGGAACGAGCCTGGTAATTTTATGCCAGCCAAACTAAAGGCTATCAAAGACGCTTACGGTGATTTTTATTTCGATAAATAGCCTTTAAAACTTATGCCAGTATTTAGCCGGGATAGCTTTGATACGATCAGAAATTTCGGGATTGATCATTTCAAAGTTTTTCCGGCCTGTTGGTTTCACAATCTCAAAAACCTGCCTAATTTGGGGATGTGAGTTAAACAATTTCATATAGGCGCCACTATCATAGGCTGCCTGAATTCCTTCCATTAATAAATCATGTTTTCTCTGAGCTGATTTTTTAAAATAGAAGAACTGTCCATAAGGATAGTGAACCATCAAACTATCATCAACGGTTAGATTGGGTAATAAATCAGCATAACTATTAATTTCTAAATAAGCTTCGCCAATACCGCGATTAAAGGCATCATATCGTCCCTTGGCAAGCATTAACCACAAGTTCCGATAACTTGCTGCTTCCACCCGAAACCCATTTGCTCTAAAGATTTCTGTATCGGGCCATCCAATACCAGACCCCACAACAACTTGTCCTTTAAGATCTTCTAGGGTCTCTATTGAATGAAACATATCTTTGCTGTCATCACGAATTGCAAAGATGCGATACCCTAAAATACCTCTCGAAATCGGGATATCCAACTGCAGAAAGCGTTGTTCTTTGTCTCTAGAATATCCGCCGATGCTGAAATCAATCTCTGAGTTTTCGTCTTCTAAAAACCTGAAAATTCGATCCTGCGATACTTCTAAACGTTTAATCTCAAAACTATGGCTTCCCGGAATATGTTGGAGAGCCAATTCAACAACACTTTCCTGATACGAAGAAATTTGTTGATCATAATTTTGCAAGCCGAGAATAAATTTCTCCGCCTTTGACGCACTTACATCAATAATTAGAATACTAATAAAATTCAAAATTAAGAGTTTGATTTTCTTCATTTTTATACAGCTTTCTAGCCATCCCTGTTTTTACGAACAGTATGAAATCCTTCTTCACCTCACAAGTCTTTTCTGTCATATTTTTTTCTGGATTTATTTTCTAAATAGTTTTATTAAATGATCGTTTAATAAATTCAGGATCACACAAAATGCCCCGCAATCCCAATTATGACCTACTTTTTGAACCAATAAAGATTGGTCCAGTCACTGCAAAAAATCGTTTCTATCAAGTTCCTCATTGCACAGGTATGGGATATGATCGACCGGAAACTCAAGCGGGTATGCGGGGCATCAAAGCAGACGGTGGATGGGCCGTTGTGAACACAGAATACTGCTCCATTCATCCGAGTTCTGATGATACACCTCATAGCCATTGCACTCTATGGGATGAAGGCGATATTCGTAACCTTGGCAAAATGGCTGAAAAAGTTCATGAACACGGTGCCTTAGCTGGTGTAGAGATGTGGCATGGCGGTCCTGCTACTAATAATATGATGAGCCGCATGCCAGCTATCGGAGCAGCAAGTACTTATTCCTTCACAGGCCCTATGCAATGTCGAATCATGGACCAACAAGATATTCGTGATTTACGTCGATACCATGTAGAAGCGGCAAAACGCGCGATGCAGGCTGAATTTGACATCGTATATGTATATGCTGGTCATCATTACCTTCTGCATCAATTTCTTAGTTCTCATACCAATAACCGGTCCGATGAATATGGAGGCAGTGTAGAAAATCGAGTACGCTTGGTTCGTGAAATTCTAAAAGAAGTGAAAGATACCGTTGGACATCGTTGTGCCGTTGCCACCCGCTTTTCCGTTGATAGCGGCTTAAGTGCAAAAGGCACAGAACCAGAAGATGAAGCGCGGGAAATGGTATCAATTCTCGCAGATATTCCAGATCTTTGGGATGTTGTGATTGATGACTATAGCATTGAAATGGGGCCATCTCGCTTCATTGGCGAAGCACCAATGGAACCATTTGTATCTTATGTAAAAAAAGTAACACAAAAACCAGTTGTTGGTGTCGGACGTTTTACAACACCTGACACTATGGCTCGCATGGTAAAAAAGGGTATTCTTGATCTTATTGGTGCGGCGCGCCCTTCCATTGCGGATCCTTTTATCCCTAATAAAATCAGTGAGGGCCGAGAAGACGAAATTCGTGAATGTATCGGTTGTAATATTTGCTATGCGCATGATTTTCATTCAGCCCCCCTTCGATGCACACAAAACCCAACCATGGGTGAAGAATGGCGCCGCGATTGGCATCCAGAAAATGTACCACCGAAAACCACTGACGAGCCAATCCTAGTTATAGGCGCGGGTCCAGCAGGTTTAGAAGCTGCCCATATCCTTGGCAAACGCGGTTATCCAGTTACACTTGCAGAAGCTACAAAAGAATTAGGGGGACGCGCTTTAAAAGAAAGCACCCTGCCCGGCATGTCAGAATATGCACGCGTAAAGGATTATCGAATTTATCAACTACAACAAATGGCAAATGTCAGCATGTATCTGGAAAGCCCATTAACGGCCCCAGAAGTTCTAGAATTCGGTTTTTCCCGCGTGATTATCGCAACAGGGGCTAAATGGCGCCGCGATGGTATGGGGCGCAGTTATCAACTTCCTCTTCGCACTTATACCGGAGAAAATCTATTCACACCTGATGACATCATGAACAACAAGCCATTACCACCAACAGGACATACTGTTATCTTTGATGACGAACATTATTATATGGCAGCAGTCATTGCAGAACGAATGATTGAACTTGGTGAAAGCGATGTGACGCTTGTTACTTCTGCCGGACGTGTGGGAGATTGGTCAGAATATACAGGGGAACAATTTCAAACACAGGCGCGCCTCATTGAGCTAGGCGTAAATATTATCGTATCCCATACAGTTTCAGAATATCATGATAACACAGTCACACTGGATTGTGTTTATTCTGGTAGGCAGCAAAAATTGGCTGCAACCTGCTTTATTCCTGTGACCTCTCGCATGCCAAATGAAGGCCTTTATCGAGACCTTAAAGATAATCCTGATGCCCTTGAAAAAGCAGGTATTACCCATCTGTCACGTATTGGGGATTGTGATGCCCCGCGCATTATCGCAGCGGCCGTCTTTGATGGCCATCATATTGGACGCACTATTGATGATCCAGAAAAAGAGGATGTCCCCTACCTACGAGATCGTGCTTTGGTTCAATAAGTCACAAGTGGTCCTTATTAAACTCTTTTTCCTTGTACTCATAATTGCCACAGATTAAATCTGATTTGGATTGATTGAGAAAATGGCTTCAATTTATGATGATACAGAAAAAAGATTTAGGGACATCCATTTCTAAAAATAAATGGCCCAACCCAGATCGATTAGTTTTTAACGGTCGATATATGCATTTGGAACCACTTCGGCCTGAGCACGGTCAGCTATTATGGCCCAGTGTAACTGAAGCGGAAGAAAGCTTTGACTATTTGCGTTATGGCCCTTTCGCTGATGTCAATGATTTGACGGAGCTACTTGATGATCTCTCTAATCGTGCAGATCAACCTTTCTGGCTTGTTACGCCGAAAGGCTCTGAACCACTTGGCTGGCTCTCAATTTGTGATATTTACCAACAAGATAGTAGCATAGAGATCGGGAGCATTTGGTTCTCACCTAAGCTACAAGGTAGTGCCGCCTCAAGAGAAGCTATATTTACATTAATGAAATATGTTATGGATGATCTTGGCTATGAACGGCTAGTCTGGCGATGCCATGCTCAAAACAAAAACTCGTTTAAAGCAGCCTTAAATCTAGGCTTCACTCATGAAGGCAATTGGCGCAACGCTGCGATTGTGAAAGGCTGGCAAAGAGATATTGCATGGTTTTCAATTCTGAAATCGGAATGGCTTATTACAAAAGACAAAATAGAAAAATGGTTAGCCCCTGATAATTTTGATCCAACAGGTAGACAAATAAAACGGTTGAACGAAATAAAATAAAAAAAACCGGAGAAAATTTTCTCCGGTTTTTTAATGTCACTATCGGTCAATCTTAACCGATTTTCAAATTCACCAAAAGGTCTTTTGACTGAACTTGCGAGCCAACATGTACATTGATTTTGTCAACAATACCGTCAGCCTCTGCATGGATTGCTGTCTCCATCTTCATTGCTTCGATAGATAGTAATACATCACCTGCATAAACTTCCTGCCCTTGTTGCACAGCAATGCTGGAAATCATGCCCGGCATTGGTGCCGGTACATGGGCTGGATTACCCTCTTCCGCTTTCAAATGAACATTCGCTGAAGACGCCAATGACTTATCTGCAATCTTCACTGTACGTGGTTGACCGTTTAATTCGAAGAAGACTGTACGTTCACCATCTTCATCCGCTTCACCTGTATTCAAGTAACGAATGATCAGAGTTTTACCTGCTTCGATTTCAACGGTAATTTCCTGCCCAGTTTCCATACCATAGAAGAAGGTTGCAGTTGGTAACACTGACACATCCCCATAAAGCGCGCGATGCTTGGAATAATCTTCATACACTTTTGGATAAAGCTGATGCGCAGATACATCACGTTCACCGACATGCTCACCAAATTTGTCTTTCATAGAAGAAAGGGCTGCATCCAGATCAACAGGTGGCAAATGTGCACCAGGGCGATCTGTATTTGCTTTTTCGCCTTTCAGAATTTTCTTTTGTAATTCTTCTGGGAAACCACCAACAGGCTGGCCAAGATCACCACGGAATAAAGCCACAACAGATTCAGGGAAAGCGATTGGCTTATTTGGATCTTCTACATCTTCACGGGTCAGATCTGAAGACACCATATAGATTGCCATATCACCAACAACTTTAGAACTTGGTGTTACCTTAACGATATCGCCAAACATGTCGTTTACCTCTGCATAAGCTTTGGCAACTTCAGGCCAGCGATGTTCGATACCTGTGGCACGAGCTTGCTCACGAAGGTTCGTGTATTGACCACCCGGCATTGCGTGCAAGTAAACCTCAGACGCACCAGAACGAATATCACTTTCAAAGCCTTCATAATTCTCTCGAACAGATTCCCAGTAACGGGAAATGGTACGAATGGCTTCTTCATCCAAGCCCGGATCACGATCACTGTCTTTCAAAGCAGACACGATAGAGCCAAGGTTTGGTTGGGATGTTAGACCAGAGAAACTGTCCATCGCACTATCAAACGCATCCACACCCGCATTCACAGCCGCAATTACAGATGCCGCTGCGATACCAGATGTATCATGTGTGTGGAAATGCAGTGGAATACCAACTTCTTGTTTTAATTCAGTCACAAGCTTGGAAATCGCTGCTGGTTTTGCAACACCAGCCATATCCTTAATACCAATGATATGTGCACCTGCTTTTTCAAGCTGCTTTGCCATATCAACATAATATCCAAGCGTATATTTATTGTCGCCCTCAGCCAGCATATCACCTGAATAACAGATTGTACCTTCGCATAGGGAACCGGATTCAATCACAGCATCCATAGCAACGCGCATATTTTCAACCCAGTTCAAACTGTCAAATACACGGAAGATATCCATGCCAGCCGCAGAAGCTTCCTTCACGAAGTGCTGAACTACATTATCTGGATAGTTGGTGTAACCAACCGCGTTAGAGGCGCGTAATAACATTTGGGTTAGCATATTTGGCATGCCTTCACGAAGACGCGCCAAACGATTCCACGGATCTTCCTTCAAGAATCGATAAGCAACGTCAAATGTCGCACCGCCCCAACATTCCATAGAGAAAATCTCAGGTAACATTCGTGCATAAACAGGCGCGATTTGTAACATATCAAATTCACGCATACGTGTCGCAAGCAAGGATTGATGCGCATCACGCATGGTTGTGTCCGTCACCAATGCTTTAGGTTCAGACAACATCCATTTGGAAAAACCTTCCGCACCTAATTCTTCAAGCTTTTGCTTATAGCCTGCAGGTGCAGCTGCAAGCATATCCACTTTTGGAACTTCTGGCATAGTCAGACGTTTCGGTTTGATACGACCTTCAACTTCTGGATTACCATTTACGATTACATCCCCAACAAAACGCAACAAGCGTGTCGCACGGTCACGACGTTTCGGGAAATGGAATAATTCAGGTGTGTCATCGATAAAACGGGTTGTATATTCCGCGGTTTTAAATTTCGGATGATTGATCAGGTTCTCTAGGAAAGCCAAATTGGTCGCCACGCCACGGATACGATACTCACGTAAGGCACGATCCATACGGGATTGCGCTTCTTCGGGTGTTGCCCCCCATGCGGTTACTTTTTCCAACATGGAATCAAAGAATGGTGTGATCACGGCCCCAGAATAAGCGGTTGATCCATCAAGACGGATACCAAAACCATTAGCCCCACGATATACTTTGATACGGCCATAATCGGGAATGAAATTGTTTTCAGGATCTTCTGTTGTCACTCGGCATTGCATCGCATGGCCGCGCAAATGAATATTTTCCTGCTGTGGAATACCACAATGAGAATCGCCGATTTCAGCCCCTTCCGCAATACGGATTTGAGCCTTCACGATATCAATACCAGTAACAACCTCGGTGACTGTATGTTCCACCTGAATACGTGGATTTACTTCGATGAAATAAAACTTATCTGTTTCAGCATCCATCAAAAATTCAACGGTACCGGCATTTTGGTAATCTGCTGCATGTGCTAGCTTCAACGCAGCCTGACAGAGAGAAGCGCGACTTTCATCCGTCATATATAGACCGGGTGCGCGTTCAACTACTTTTTGGTTACGACGCTGGACCGTACAGTCACGTTCAAAAAGATGGACAATATTACCATGACTATCACCAACGATCTGTACTTCCACGTGGCGCGCATTACGAACCAGTTTTTCAAGATATACTTCGTCATTACCAAAGGCAGCTTCGGCTTCGCGACGTGCGGTTTCAACTTGATCTGCCAATGTATCTGCAGATTCAATAACGCGCATACCGCGACCACCGCCACCCCAGCTGGCTTTCAACATCAATGGATAACCAACTTCGTCCGCAAGCTTTTCAACTTCGGCTATATCACGTGGTAATGGACCAGTCGCCGGCATTACAGGCACATCAGCTTTCTCAGCCAATTCACGCGCCGCAACTTTACTGCCCAGCAAACGCATAGTATCACCAAGCGGTCCAACAAAAGTCACCCCTGCGGCGCGACATTTATCTGCAAATTCAGGGTTTTCTGAAAGGAATCCATAACCTGGGTGAATCGCATCAACGCCCTTGGTTTTAGCAAGTTGAAGAATGTCATCCTGATCAAGATATGCCTGTACAGGGCCTTTACCTTCACCAATCATATAACTTTCATCTGCTTTAAATCGATGCAGAGAAAAACGATCTTCATAGGAATAGATGGCTACCGTTTTAATGCCTAGTTCATTGGCAGCACGGAAAATGCGGATCGCAATTTCACCACGGTTAGCAACTAGCAGTTTTGTGATTGTTTTTGTCATTTTAATCATCCCGTCCTAGCTTCCGGCTATTTGTTTTTTTATGCCGAAAGGTGTTTGTCGTATCCCCACGCGCGCATTGTGCAATGCAGCAAAATTTTTGACAATCAAAAACCACCAAAAACTTTGCTTCCTAATTTTCATAAATCAGGATTGCTGGAAAATAGCCAATTTTCACCTGGTTTGAATAAAAACTTTGCGACAAAATACAATAGGGTTACGGCAAATATCACATATGATTAGAAAAAGCCGCCTCAATGGATCGTTTTTTCCTTATCGACCCCGGTCGAATATTGCGATTTAAAATTATTGTCTTGAAGAAAAGAGTTTGCCATCTTACATCCAATTTAAAGCTAAGGGTTTAAGAGAAAAAGATATGACACTGAAAATTGCTGTTATCGGGGCCGGCCCTTCCGGCATCTATGTAGCCGAAGGCATCAAAAAAAAACTGCCTGATACAATGGTTGATTTCATCGAACGTCTACCAACGCCATTTGGTTTGGTTCGCTTCGGTGTTGCCCCAGATCATCAAGGGACAAAAAAAGTCATTAACCAATATGAAAAATTCTTTGATCAAGACGGTATTCGCTTGATCGGTAATGTTGAGGTTGGCAAAGATATTTCCGTTCAAGATCTTCAAGAACATTATGATGCTGTCGTTATTGCCAATGGCGCACGCGAAGATAAAAGACTTGGTATTCCTGGTGAAGATCTAGACGGTGTTTATGGTTCTGCTGCTTTCGTAAGCTGGTATAACAGTCATCCTGATTACAAAGACCTTTCCCCTATTCCCGAACATGCAAAATCAGCTATTGTCATCGGTAATGGTAATGTTGCCATTGATGTGGCACGTATCCTTGTTAAATCTGCTGAAGAAATGTCCGATTCTGATCTTGCGGATTATACACGCGCTGCGATTGATAAAGCTTCAATTAGTGATGTTGTTATTGCAGGTCGCCGTGGTCCAGCAGAAGCAAGCTTCACCCCACCCGAATTGCGTGAATTGGGTAAATTGGAACATGCGTTGCCTGTCATAGAAGGCGCTGTTATTCCCGATGAGCTTCCATCGCATATAGATACGAGCCAACCAGCAGGCCGTATTAAGGGCAAAGTATTAGATATTTTCCGAAGTTTCACGGAAATGGAACGTGATGGCAAAGATAAAACTATCCACCTTCAATTTCTTGCAAGTCCAACAGCTTTCCTAGGTGAAGAAAAAGTTGAAGCTGTTCAGTTTGAACGGATGGAGTTAAACGAAGATGGCAAACCAACAGGCACTGGGGAGCTTTTTGACATCCCTGCTGATTTGGTTGTCTCGGCGATTGGATATTATTCCCAGCCTCTGGCAGGTGTCCCTTTTGATGAAAAACTTGGTCGTTATCCAAATGAAGAAGGTTTAATCCAAGATAATTTATATGTTGTCGGTTGGGGAAAACGTGGACCATCGGGCACTATCCCAACGAACCGTCCATGTAGTTTTAAAACGTCACAAATCATTATGGATCAAATTACAGCTAATCCTGCAAAACAGGGTGGTCAAGCAATAGATAAGCTACTTGCAGAAAAAGGATGCAAAGTAACTACTTTTGCTGATTGGAAAGCTATTGATGCGGCCGAAACTAAAACTGAGGCACGTCAGAAAATTGCCTCAGTTGATGAAATGTTAGCGATCATCTGATAAACAACATTGCGAAGAAGATTTACTTTCGTAAAAGTATTGTAAATTCCTTCTTCGCTTTATCTTCCATTAGAGTTAGGTCACTAGATAATTCCTTCTTGCAGAAATTATAGATGTCTTTCCTATTTGCGTAATAGGTCCATTCCAGACGCTTCTTCTGTTTGGCGTCATGTAAGTTAAACCCCATCCCCTTTTTACTGTGATCAAAAAGATGTCGTAAGCTTTCCTTCACATAATTTGTCCAGACATCATCTTCCGCTGTTCCTTTCATGTTAAAGGTACCTGAACAGAAGGAATAGTCGCAAATCTGTTGTGTTTGATAAGACCAGTTAAAATGCGCCCGACTATCTGTTATGCGTGCTTTAGTGTTCACAATCATGTCCCGACAGATATCTGATCCATAATATTGAAAATGCCCATCATTAAACTTTTCAGCATTTAAATAGTCAAATAAAGCACCATAGCCACAACCAAGATCGTTGATTGTAACTTCCTGATTGGTATTCATTTCATCGATCACCTTGCAAAGTGTGGCAAATCGCTTTTCCTGCCCTTTCGCATCAGCCCATAACACGCCTGTTGGTGAAGGCCCGTGTTCATTGAATTGCATACTATAACCAGCAGCAACCAGTTCAAGGAATGGAGGAATATCATTATTGAAAATAAGCAACGAATAACCTGTTTTTTCGTGAAACCATGAAATTTTACATTAACCAATCCAATTTATGCTATGCTGCGTAGAACATAACAAGATGATATTTAACAGGAGGATTTCATATGTTGTATTCTTTTGCCCCATTGGAAGCAGATCGTCTTAAAGCAATTCAAGCTTTAGAGAAAGAAGTCGGCGCGCCGTTAGTAGCCATGTCGGCGATTAAAGCGGAACCTGTGGATATGGACGAAGATAAACTCGCAAAGATCAAAAAACTAGAAGATGAACTTGGCGTTGTTTTAGTCGCAGTTCAATAATTTTACCCCTTTCGATATCATTGCAATCGTCTAATATTCCAGCTAAGACAGGAAAAATAAAATGTTTTAGCCGGGATAAAAGATGATCCAAATTACGGATTGCGATAGACATCTAACAAAGCAGAACCTTCAGTTTCCTGAAGACGTTCGCAAAGATCTGAGATGGGAAGCGATCAAGACTCTGAACAAGCGCTCCCTGCCAGGCATATTTTTCTTATATGTTGGCCTTGTTTATCTTGGTCTCTACATCCCTGTATTACCTGGATATGAAGACGCATTTTCTTCATTATTTGTTTTAGGTTTGGCATTGGTTTCCCTGCGGCTGATGACATCTTACATTGTCCTCAATAGCAAAAACATTGAAAATCTACGAAGATTTGAAATCTCTTTTTTCCTAAGCATTTCAAGCATTAGCCTATATTTCAGTTTGGTTATGGCATGCCTGTTACATGTATATGGATTTGAATGGTATACATGGCTGTTCTTTATTTATCTGGCATGTGTCACTGTCGGGGCATTTTCTTCCTTTTGTTTTTGGCGAAAACTCGCCATCACCTATATTTTATTGGTAATGTTACCGACTGCGGTCGCAACGTTTACACTCTTCACAGATATCGGAAATATCGTTGGTGTATGCGCGTTGCTTTATTGCCTTTTCATCCTCATTCAAGTCCGTGTCTGGAATAAGGAATATTGGGATAATCGTATCCATCAATATCTGCAAAACCAACGCACAGAAGAACTTGTTGAAGAAAAACTGATTTCAGATCAAGCAAACCAGACAAAATCCAAATTCTTATCATCTATGAGCCACGAATTGCGTACGCCGTTAAACGCGATTTTGGGCTTCTCTCAGCTTTTGCGTATCAGTCGTCATAGTGACTTAAACGAATATCAGCAAAAAAATGTAGACCAAATCATTCGATCTGGCGAACTTCTATTAGGCCTCATTGATAGCGTTCTGGATTTCTCACGAATGGAATCAGGACGCACCCCTTTAAATCCAGAAGCATTTTTTCCTAATGATGTCATGCGCGAAAACCTTGAAATGCTTCGCAATATCGCAAAAGAGAAAGAAGTCACTTTAAATGGAAAGAGGCAATCTAATAAGGGGATTTATGCAGATCGATTACGCTTCAAACAAGTCATGGTAAACTTAATGACCAATGCCATTAAATATAACAATAGAGGTGGTCATGTTGAATTTGGTTGCATTGATCTTCCAAATGGAAATGTTGAGATCTATGTGGAAGATACAGGCAAAGGTATTGCACAAAATCAACTAGATAACATTTTTGAGCCTTTTGAACGTCTAGACGCTGTAAATTCTCAAATCGAAGGAACTGGTATCGGCTTAACCATTAGTAAAAAGCTTATTGAAACAATGGGTGGTAAAATCCATGTCAGCAGCGAAGAAGGTATCGGCAGTAGATTTAGCATTGAAATGCAAGCCGCTGATCCCGATATGATATCTAAGGAAAGCCAACCCGTATATGAGATTTAAGACCATGTTTCGATTTCTTGCAATTTCATCCTTACTATTTATTGCAGCTTGTGCGCGCTTGACCGGGGATGTCCAATCCTTCTCCGAAATCACCGAAGATGATAAAACGAAAACCTTAATCGTGCATGCTTTCCCGGAAGAATTACGAAGTAGTCTTGAATATAAAACCTACAAACAAAAGTTGGAAAACCATCTTTCCGGACAAGGCTTTCAAATCGTTCAAGATGAACAAGAAGCAGACCTTATTGCTTTTTTCAACTACGGCATAAATGACGGGATTGAGATTAAGGATGATAGCTATGGCTATCCATCGGTAACCTTTGGCGGCGGATATGGCTCTGGCGGTGGTGGGCATGTGAGTACTCGCTACACCATTCCGATCTATACAACAGGTGCCAGCACCAATCGCACCTATGACAGCTATACGCGTAAGATTGCACTAGATATCGTCGTAAAAGACAGCTTGGAAAACGAAGCAGGCCCCACAGTACTTTACGAAGGTCGCCTACGTTCCAAAGGTCGCTGCGGCGTCCTCTCCGAAGTGATGGACGAAATGCTCACCCTCCTTTTTGAGAAATTCCCGGATCAAAGCGGAAAGGCCTCCATCAAACAGGAGGCCGATTGTTAAAAATTAATTCTCAGCACGTGCTAACGCTGCTTGGATTTCTGTATCATTTAAAAATTCAGTCAGCAAATCCGCGTATTTTTGCGCATGAATACCAAATACGTCGTAGAATCCAGAAGAGTAAAATCTCGTTTCATCTACCTCCATATCTTCATACCAATGTGCAAATTTTTTCGTGAAAAGCAGTTCTCCATTAGCGCGGATAACAGACACATCAAAATCATATCTGTATTCTAAACTAAAACAACAATCATATCTGGAGTGATTTATCTCAATTAATAAAGCTGGATTTCCTTCAGCTACCAACGCTTGAACAGATTTT
The DNA here is from genome assembly GCF_965219885.1 of Curvivirga sp. Classification (NCBI taxonomy): domain Bacteria; kingdom Pseudomonadati; phylum Pseudomonadota; class Alphaproteobacteria; order Rhodospirillales; family Aestuariispiraceae; genus Curvivirga; species Curvivirga sp. The sequence continues at coordinate 2,336,601 of NZ_CBDCOT010000009.1, read as the reverse complement.
AATTTATCTGTCCCAGCTTCAAGACTAACAACTTCGACATTACTTCCCCTGCCTTTAAGAGAATCTTGCACCTTCAAAGAAAGATACATTGCAAAAGATTGGTTTTCGGGCTCACTTTCACGACGAAGACTATGAGGAACTCCAAAGCCTGCTCTTGTAATTCCCTCAAACCAAGGCTCTTTATTTCCATTAAGAATGAAATCTCGCCTATCAACAGTAGCTACGGAAAGTTTTTTAATGTTTACTCCCTCATAGCTAGGTATTCCCTCCACATGCGCAAATTTCGGAGCGCAAGCAGCTAATGTGAGCAAGCCTAATAAAACCAGTAATCTTTTAAATACATTTGAAATTGTCTGGTCATGTCCAATAATTTGGTAGAACATTTTTCTTCCCCTCGTATTATTTTATAAATTTATAGATGAGGGATAGTTTAGATTCCGCCATTCATCTACAAAAAAGCGCGAAAATTTCTTTTCGCGCTTTTTTCTTCTTATTCAGAAAGATAACCAGCTTTAACCAGCTAGTTTTTCTTTCAAGATTTTGTTTACCACGCCCGGGTTGGCTTTGCCTTGGGACGCTTTCATGGTTTGACCAACGAACCAGCCGATCAGCTTTTCGTTACCGCCACGATATTGTTCGACCTGACCAGGGTTATTGGCAATAAGGTCATCAATGATAGCTTCAATAGCACCTGTGTCGGTGATCTGTTTTAAGCCTTTTTCTTCAACGATGTCTTTCGCCATTTTACCGGTAGAGAACATATCGTCGAAAACGTCTTTGGCGATTTTACCAGAAATAGTGTCATCTTTGATCAAGCCAACCAATTGGCCCAAGTTTTCCGGTGTCACGGGGCTGTCTGTAATGGACATGTCCGCTTTGTTCAGACGACCAAACAATTCGGAAATCACCCAGTTTGCTGTCAATTTAGGATCACCACCTGCATCTACAGCCTGCTCATAATAAGCAGAGTTTTCTGTTTCCGCAGTCAAGACACCCGCATCATATGCAGGCAGACCAAAATCACTGATGAAACGGTTTTTCTTCACATCTGGAAGTTCTGGCAAGTCAGCCGCCAATTCATCCACCCAAGCTTGTTCCAGAATAACTGGCAACAAATCTGGGTCTGGGAAATAACGATAGTCATGCGCGTCTTCTTTGGAACGCATGGAACGTGTGATGCCTTTTGCTGTATCGAACAGGCGTGTTTCCTGATCGATGGAGCCGCCTTCTTCAAGGATTTGAACTTGGCGTTTTGCTTCAAACTCAATCGCTTGTTTCATGAAACGAAGGGAGTTCAGGTTTTTGATCTCACAACGTGTACCATATTCATCACCCGGCTTACGCACAGATACGTTTACGTCTGCACGCATGGAACCTTCGGCCATGTTACCATCACAAGACCCAATGCAGCGCACAATAGAACGAATCTTTGAGACATAAGCTGCTGCTTCTTCAGGGCTGCGCATATCCGGGTCAGATACGATTTCCATCAAGCAAACACCTGAACGGTTCAAGTCGATGTAAGATTGTGTTGGATGTTGGTCATGGATAGATTTACCCGCATCTTGTTCCAGATGCAGGCGTTCCACGCCAATTTCCTTTGTTGAACCATCTTCAAGGTCGATTGTGACTTTACCGCGTTTTACGATTGGCTCTTCAAACTGGGAAATCTGATAGCCTTGTGGCAAATCGGCATAGAAATAGTTCTTACGCGCGAATACAGATTTCAAGTTAATTTCACAGCCCATCGCAAGGCCAGTACGCACACCTTGACGCACGCATTCTTTGTTTACAACTGGCAACATACCCGGCATCGCCGCATCAACGAGGGATACCTGTTCATTAGGGTCCGCCCCGAATGTTGTAGCCGCACCAGAAAATAGTTTCGCGTTGGAAGATACCTGCGCATGGATTTCCAAGCCCATTACCACTTCCCAATCGCCTGTATTGCCTTTGATCATATAGGTCATTGCAATTCTCTTCTCTTTAATCTCTTAACCAGCCATGAATTGAGGTTTTGCCTCAAATCCAGCAGCTTGTTCCAGCGCGAAGGCTGTACGTAACACAGTTTCCTCATCAAATGGTTTACCCAACAATTGCAAACCAAGTGGCAAGCCGTTGCTGTCCAAACCAGCAGGCACAGAAATACCCGGCAAGCCTGCCAAGTTTGCTGTCACTGTGAATACGTCATTCAGATACATGGAAAGCGGATCGCTATTCTCACCTTTTGCAAATGCCGCAGAAGGTGTGGAAGGTGTTAACAACACATCACAAGATTTCCATGCATTGTTAAAGTCTTCGGCGATACGTGTACGCACTTTTTGTGCTTTCAAATAGTAAGCATCATAGTAACCCGCAGAAAGTACGTAAGCACCAATCATCACACGGCGTTTAACTTCGTCACCAAAGCCAGCTGCGCGGGTTTTCTCATACATATCATCCAAGCTATCGCCTTCATCACAAACACGAAGACCATAACGCACCCCGTCGTAACGAGACAGGTTGGAAGAAGCTTCCGCAGGTGCCACGATATAATAAGCTGGTAGTGCATATTTTGTATGAGGCAAGGAAACATCAACAATTTCTGCACCGGCTGCTTTCAACCATTCAATACCTTGTTGCCAAAGCTTTTCGATTTCCGCAGGCATGCCGTCCACGCGATATTCTTTTGGAATACCAATGCGAAGACCTTTCACGCCATTCTCCAAGGAGGCTTCGTAATTCGGCACAGGCACATTTACAGAAGTTGCATCTTTTGGATCATATCCTGCCATTGCTTCCAACATGATGGACGCATCACGTACATCGCGTGTCATTGGACCTGCTTGGTCTAGTGAACTTGCGAAGGCCACAATACCCCAACGGGAACAACGACCATATGTCGGTTTGATACCAACAGTACCAGTCAATGCCGCAGGCTGACGGATGGAACCACCTGTATCAGTACCTGTTGCTGCTGCAACTGCATGAGCCGCAACTGCAGCAGAAGAACCACCAGAAGAACCACCAGGTACCAAATCTGTGTTATCGCCTTCACGCTTCCAAGGATTAACAACATCACCATAGAAAGAGGTGATATTCGCAGAGCCCATCGCAAATTGGTCAAGGTTCAACTTACCCAACATAGTCGCGCCGGATTTCCACAAATTTGTTGTTACTGTGGATTCATATTGTGGTTTAAAACCATCCAGAATATGGCTGGCAGCGGTTGTCAAAACATCTTCAGTACAGAAAAGGTCTTTGATCCCCAAAGGAATACCTTCCATGATACCTGCTTCACCCTTGGCGATACGATCATCAGATGCTTTTGCCATTTCCAATGCTTTTTCAGGTGTTTCCGTAATAAAAGCATTTAGTGGGCGCGCTGCTTCAACAGCTGCGTTATATTCTGTCGCAAGTTCAACAGCACTGAATTCTTTATTCTTTAGACCTTCGCGTGCTTGGGCAATGGTCAGGCTTGTTAATTTAGTCATCTAACCTATCCCCTTATTCAACAACTTTAGGCACAGTGAAGAAGCCCATGTTTGCATGTTCGCTATTTGCCAAAACACGATCAGGATATCCACCATCACTAACAACGTCATCACGCTGGAACATTTCATGCTCAATCGCAGATGTCATTGGCTCTACACCATCTGTATCTACTTCACCAAGCTGTTCAACAAAGCCGATGATTGTGTTGAGTTCACCAGCCAAAGGCTCCAAATCTTCTTCAGGCACGCGAATACGCGCCAATTTCGCAATTTTCGCGACTGTATTCTTATCGAGCGACATCCGCTCCATCTCCATTTTCTTATGAGGCACAAAGTGCAAAATGATATGTGCAAGCGCTACTGCCCGACACATAAGTTTAAACCGTCGAGGAAACTAACACCCTCTATAGGGGAACGCAACGCAAATACCATAATTTGATTTTCATAATCACCTCCTAAATTAACCATTTGTTATATTTTTATATGTAAGGATGTCTTGGCTGCAAAAATTGGGGGAAGATTAATCACCTATGAAGATCACAAATCTGGATAGTGTCCTGCAATATTGGAAGGACAAAAAGGGAGAGCGCATCGCCCCTAGTCGCCAAGACATTGACCCTGTTGATTTTCCACGTATTTGGCCAAATACTGTTATGTACAAGGTTATTCACCCAGACATTTCAAATGATAAATTTGATTTTCAAGTCACACGTATCGGCGGCGCTATTGTATCCATGTGGGGATGTGATCAAACAGGCCGTTATTTCGATGATATATTTGCCTCACCCTATAACGAACAAACCCGTGAACTTTTTGAAATCGCTGTGAGAACAGCTCAACCTTCTATTGTTGAACTTGATGCAGGCTGGTTGGGTAAGGAACATATAAAATATAAGCGCCTTACCCTTCCCTTGTCCGATGATGGTCAAACCGTTAACCGATTATTCCTATATCTTGTCTTTGAATAAATTGAGTAAACTTTAGTCTTTCTTAAACTGCTTATGACAAGCACCACATGTACCGCCGATTGCCTTAAATGTAGCAATGACAGCATCTGGATCACCAGCAGCCTCATTTAAAGCCATACCAAGCTCTGACAATTTGGTATTATAGCCTTTAAACTTGTCCCATTCCTGCCAGATTTCAGGTAGAGCCTCACTTGGTCCATGAATAGAATCTTTAGGAAATTTGGAAAGTAAAACTTCACCGGTATTTTGCCGGATAATCTTAGCTTGCTCTATCACAACCTGACTATCCATTTCCTTTTGCCCCTTCACCATTGGGGCTAAGGTTTTCATAACGGACTTTAGATTTTCCATCATATCCATACGCTCTTTTACAACGCCCGTCGCCCCTTCATGGGCGAAAACTGTTCCCGTGAGAAAGATGGCACTGACAAGACCTGTCACAAATAGCTGACCACGCATATTTTTAATCCTTATATGTTTATAATTTTCCTCTTATATAGAATGTCTTTTTTCTGAATGGAATAGAAAAGAATATTCCCGTTGCTTTTCGCGCTATCCAAAGGCATAAGATCAATATGTTTGTAGAAGTTAAAGATATTGCAGGTCTCCTGCTACCGGGACAGACTTTATTGGGTCTGGATCTGGGTTCTAAAACCATTGGTATGGCGATTTCCGATCCGGCGATGCGCATCGCTTCCCCTATCGGAACAGTGAAGCGCACTAAATTCACCAAAGATATGGCGGAGCTCGCTAAAAAGATTGAATTACATAATGTCGGTGGTTTGATTTTTGGTATGCCATTGAATATGGACGGTACTCAAGGTCCACGCGCGCAATCCACCCGCCAATTTGCCTGGAATTTAAAGCATAACGGTATGGATTTACCAGTTGCCCTTTGGGATGAACGTTTATCTACGGTGGCCGTTGAGCGTGTGTTAATTGAACAGGCCGACATGAACCGAAAACGCCGTAGCGAAGTCGTTGATAAAGCCGCCGCTTCCTATATCCTGCAAGGGGCGCTCGATTTCATCATTGAGACTATGTAACAATAACAAACAGTTAAATCTATGTTTTCCATTACCCTGACAATCGCCCCGGTCTTCTTACTTTTAATGGTAGGTTTCGGGTTACGTAAGTCGGGGTTCATTGGACCGGAAGTTTGGGCTGGCCTTGATAAGGTCGTGTATTGGGTCCTATTCCCTGCGCTTTTATTTACTAAGACTTCCATTGCCCCACTGGGAGGCGATATTTTCTGGCCTTATCTGACAAGTTTAGAAGCAGGCATATTTCTAAGTGGTGTTTTCATCTGGTTGATGATCCCGCTTTTTAAAAAGAAATATACTAAAGAATCCATGGGCTCCATTTATCAAGGGGCAATCAGATATAATACTTATATCGGCTTTGCGATTTTAGTTGCGATAGAAGGCCCGGAAGCTCAATTCCTTGGTGCCCTTGCCACCGCCGTGATGGTACCTTTTGTAAATGTGTTATGCGTCAGCACTTTAACCACATTACATGGCGACCCTGACACCCATCTCTTTAAACGCATCATGAAGGAACTCTATCGTAATCCATTGTTGCGTGCGATTGCTGCGGGTGTTGCATGGAACTTAACCGGTTTAGGACCAATTCCAGTTATCACCGACACTTTGGAATCCATGTCCAGCGCAACGCTTGCGATGGGGCTATTAAGTGTTGGTGCAGGTTTGCAACTTCGCGCCCTTAGAACCGCCAGTTTACCAATCATTTTATCCTGCATAGGTAAATTCTTTATTCTGCCTGCCGTCACCGCAATAGGTTTATATCTATGGGGTATCACTGGTTTACCAGCCTTTACGGCTTTCCTATTTGCTTGCCTACCAACCGCAGCATCAGGATATGCCTTAGCAAAACAACTTGGCGGTGATGTACCCTTGATTGCAGGATTGATCACAATCCATACCTTGGTTTCCATGGCTTTGATGCCATTTGTGATTTTATTAGCCCAATATCTTTATATGTAAGCAATCCGCTTTTCATCTTGAAATGATCTTTAGCTTTACAATATATTGTCAATAATGATAATTAATGGAAATTAATCATGGCAAGACCAAGTCTAAAAGATCAACGCAGTGAAGAAATTCTTGATGCCTATGTGATTTGCGCCGCCCGCTTTGGGTTGGAAGGCGCGACGCAGGAACGTATTGCCGAACAGGCAGGTGTACAGCGTACGATTTTACGCCATTACCTAGGTAATAAAGATGACATGCTAAAAGCCTTGGCTGTACATGTAATTGATCAATTTCAAGGCCAAACAGAGTTAATGGATCAAGCTTTACAGGCAAGTGATAAGAAAGAACAGCTATTAGATATCCTGTTTGCTTCTGGTGTTATATCTAACATGAATTTGGTACTCGTTTATCAGGCATTGGTTGCCCGGTCTGAACAAGATGCAGAATTAAAGCCTCTTTTGTTAAGTAGTTTAACCAGTTTCATAAGTTGTATAGAGAAGTTCTTAAAACGAACATCGTCATGTGAGGATACAGACCGCATTTTTGCAGTAACTCAGGGCGTGATTGCTATTTATTTCAACAAAGACGCTTATAATCCACTGCATCCTCCCCAAAGATGGGAAGACGGCAATATAAAGGCTGCAAATCTACTTCTTGAATTATTGTGATATATCCCTTTTATTAGTCGCATTAAACAAATTGCGAGAAATTAAAAATGAATATCGGCTTCCTTAAATCCAAAGTGAAAGAAATACGGTCTGAACTTGAAAAGGATGCTAAAACAATCATCTTTGATATTCATCCCCAATATGCGGTTTTGTTTCACTGGAAATCTGGACAACATGTGAATGTGCAATTTGATCCGCAAGGACAAGATATTCGTCGCAGTTATACGATCTCTTCTTCACATGTGCTTGGTGAACATCTCGCGATAACGGTCAAACGTATAAAAGACGGCGTTGCTTCCAACTATATTAATGACAAACTGAATGAAGGCGATGAAGTTTGTATAACGCCACCTAACGGAAATTTCTTTGTGGAACCTGATGCAAATGCCCAAAGATGTCATTATTTTTTCGGGGCTGGATCCGGAATTACACCTTTATTTTCCATGTTTAAAACCATTCTTGCTAAAGAGCCTAATTCTCAATGCTTTTTGTTATATGGAAATAAAAACGAAAATCAGATTATCTTTCATGATGCTTTAGAAGAGTTGAAAGAAGAATATGCAGGACGTTTTGTTATCAAACATATCCTCTCTGAACCAAATCAAACATCTGATTTTAATGCTTGGCGTTCTGGACGCATAAACGCAATTGCTGTTCAGGATTTCATTAAGGAATCCCATTCCAACACACAAGATACAGAATATTATATCTGTGGGCCGGATAGCATGAACGAAGATGTCACAAATGCATTAAAGGGTCTCGACATACCAGAAACCCGAATCCATTTCGAAAGTTTCACACCTAAATCAGGAACCGGTCAAAAATCTGATATAATGATGGATAGTCAGGTAGAAGTGAACCTCTATGGACGTGTTGAGTATTTAAACGTGCCTGAAGGACAATCCATATTGGAAGCCATGCAAGATGCCCAGATGGATCCACCTTACTCATGTCAATCTGGCTTATGTGGCAGCTGTAAAGCCCAATTAAAACAAGGTACTGTCACAATGGAAAATCCTGAGGCCTTAACGCCCAATGAAATTAGTTGCGGTACAATTTTGACTTGTCAGGCTAGAGCAACATCCGAGACTTTGGACGTCGAATTCGAATATTAAAAAACTATCATTTTGATGAGTCATTTTCCTTGCAAAATCCTATAATATTTATAGGGTGCACTTTTAATGACTGATATCCATGACAGCACATTATTTCCCCACCCCCATCTTCTGGGCATAGAGGGACTTTCGCCTCAAGACATCACACAGATTCTTGATCTCGCAGATCATTACGCAGAGAGAAATCGCCAGCGCAAGCCAAAGCTGACACGCATGAATGGCTTGAATGTGATTAATCTTTTCTTTGAGAATTCCACACGGACCAGCACCTCCTTCGAATTGGCAGGAAAACGTCTTGGCGCCGATGTGATTAATATGATGGCAAGTAGCAGCTCCATCAAAAAGGGCGAAACCCTTATTGATACTGCGATGACACTCAATGCCATGCATCCAGACGTTCTGGTTGTCAGAAACGGTGAATCTGGTTCGGTTAAACTTCTTTCTGAAAAAGTAAAATGCGCTGTTATCAACGCAGGCGATGGACAGCATGAACATCCCACACAAGCGCTTTTAGATGCCTTAACCATCCGTCGTCGCGTTGGACGCTTAAATAATCTGACAGTTGCAATCTGTGGCGATATTGCCCATAGCCGTGTCGCACGTTCCAACATCCACCTTCTTCACACAATGGGTGCACGTGTCCGTATCGTCGCACCACCAACTCTGTTACCGGGTGCTTCTGATCGTTTGGGCGTAGAAGTTTATACCGATATGCGTGAAGGCCTTAAAGATTGTGACATCGTGATGATGTTACGTCTTCAACTTGAACGTATGCAAGGGTCCTATGTCCCCTCAACACGTGAATATTTCCGCTTCTTTGGGTTGGATCAGGAAAAACTATCTTATGCAAAACCCGACGCTTTGGTGATGCATCCCGGTCCGATGAACCGTGGGGTAGAGATTGATGCTGATATCGCAGATCATGTAGATCGGTCAGCTATCTTGGATCAAGTAGAAATGGGCGTTGCTGTACGTATGGCCTGCCTTGACCTGCTTACCCGACCAATCCAAATTAAAGACGAAGAGAAAGGGGCATAACCATGGCACAATCCCGTATTGCTTATATGAATGCCCGTCTACTTGATCCTGCATCCGGTCTTGATGCCACAGGTGCTGTGCTGGTTGAAGATGGTGTGATTGCGGACTTTGGCCCAAACCTGTTTAAAAGTGGCGCGCCTTCCGTTGATAAGGTTGTGGACTGCAAAGGCCTTTGTCTCGCACCGGGGCTTGTTGATATGCGTGTTCAAATCCGCGAACCGGGTGATGAGCATAAAGGCACTTATGAAACAGCAACCGATGCCGCAAGTGCAGGTGGCGTTACTACGATGGTAACCCTTCCAAAAACAGATCCAGTAATTGATGATGAGGCAGGCGTTCGTTACGTAGCACGTCGCGCACGTCAATTAAAGCGTACAAAAATCCATTCTTATGGTGCGATTACCCGAAATCTGGAAGGCAAAGAACTTACAGAATTCGGTATGTTAAGCGAAGCCGGTGCAGTTGCATTTACAGATGCGACCAAAGCGGTTGCCAATGCTGGTGTCATGCGCCGGGCCTTAAGTTATTCTACTGCCTTCGATTTGTTATTGGTACAACATGCAGAAGAACCTAGCCTTGCATCCAGCGGCGCAATGAATGGCGGTGAATTAGCAAGCCGTCTTGGCTTACCTGCCATCCCGCGCCTTTCGGAAGTCATGATGGTTGAACGGGATTTACGCCTTGTTGAGATGACTGGTGCGCGTTATCACGCAGCTAACATTACAACACGTGAATCTATCGATGTTATTCGCCGGGCAAAACGCCAAGGTTTGCCTGTAACATGCGGAACGGCGCCGCATTATTTTGCCTTAAACGAAACAGCGGTTGGTGACTATCGTACCTTTGCAAAAGTTTCCCCGCCTCTACGAGATGAAATGGATCGTCGCGCGGTAGTGGAAGCACTTGCAGATGGAACCATTGACGTCATCAATAGTGATCATGCACCCCATGATGCTGAATCAAAACGCCTACCATTTAATCAAGCCGCTTTTGGAATTGTTGGCCTAGAAACGTTACTGACTATTTCTCTAGAGCTATATCACAATGGTCATTTATCTTTGTTAGACGTCATTGGTTGCTTAACGAATAAGCCAGCTGATCTACTTAAATTATCTGGTGGTAAGTTAAAAATTGGCGGTGCTGCTGATCTGGTGATATTTGATCCGGATCTACCATGGCAAATTAGCGAAAGTGACTTTAAAAGTAAGTCTAAGAATACCCCCTTTGATAAACGCCCCGTACAAGGCAAAGTCAAAGCAACAATTGTGGACGGTCGTGTCTTATATAAAGACAAGGGCTTTTCTGCTTAATAAGAAAAACAATAAAGGATACTCCTTATGGATTTTACGCTCTCGATTGATTGGAGTCAGGACTGGCAAGCTATGCTTGGGGGGTATCTTTTAGGTTCTATTCCATTTGGTTTAGTATTGGCATTTATCGGTGGCTATGGAGATATCCGAAAGATCGGTTCCGGAAACATCGGTGCAACTAATGTGTTGCGTACTGGTAATAAACCTTTGGCATTGGCAACCTTACTACTAGATAGCGGCAAAGGCGCCATCGCAGCGCTATCCTTTGCTTATTTACTAGGGCCAATGGCCGGCCTGATTGCTGGCATAGCTGCCGTTGTCGGTCATAATTTTCCCATCTGGTTAAAATTCAAAGGCGGTAAAGGGGTCGCAACGACCCTTGGTACTCTCGCTGCGATATCTTGGCCTGTTGGCTTAGGGGCAGCTGTCACTTGGTTAATCATGGCGGTGGTGTTTCGTATTTCATCCCTTTCGGCCTTAGTGGCGTTGGCTCTTGCACCTATATATGCATGGTATTTTCAAAAACCTGAAGTCGCTATTGGTGCAGCTATATTGGCAATATTAGCCTGGATCAGACATCATCAAAACATCGTCCGCATCCTAAAAGGCGAAGAACCAAAAATTGGAAAATCCAAAAAGAAAGAAAGCTGATCTAAGACATCCTTGGTCTTAGAGATAGAAAACAGCTCTTTCCCCTTCATTACCTAAGCAGATAGTTTGAGGGGGACAGTATGAACAACATCACTACCAATTTAAGTTATGAAGAAAAACTGAGTCGCTTACGTCTCATTCGAAGTGAAAATATCGGCCCTATTACTTTTCGCCACCTGATCGCACGCTATGGAACAGCTAAGGAAGCTTTAAAAGCCATTCCAGATATCGCCAAACAAGGAGGAAGAAAGAAGCCGTTTAAACTTTTCCCTTTATCCGCTGCAGAAAAAGAATGGCATCAATTGGATAAACTTGGGGGACAGTTTATTTTTTTGAATAGTGATGAATACTCCTTTCCATTATCTAATACTGAAACCGCCCCACCCGTAATATCCGTGACGGGAAATCCTCATCTTTTAAAAGAGCGTATCATCGGTATTGTTGGAGGTCGCAATGCTTCTTTAAATGGTAAAAAACTCGCACATCGTTTTGCGGAGGTATTAGGGGTAGAAGGATTTACTATCGCTTCGGGCATGGCACGCGGCATCGACACTTCAGCTCATGAAGGCAGTATCAAATCAGGCTCAATCGCCGTGTTAGCCGGTGGTGTTGATATTATTTATCCAAAAGAAAACTCGGATTTATATGCGCGCTTAAAATCCGAAGGATTATTAGTCTCAGAAATGCCACTGGGATCAAAGCCACAAGCGCGCCATTTCCCCAATCGTAATCGAATTATATCTGGATTATCAGAAGGGATACTTGTATTGGAAGCAGCTTTAAAATCAGGCTCACTTATCACCGCTCGCTTTGCCAACGAACAAGGTCGAGATGTTTTTGCTGTTCCCGGTTCTCCCATGGACGCACGTTCACGTGGTTGTAATGATTTAATCCGGCATGGTGCTGCAATCACAGAAACACCTGATGATATTTTAAATACCTTACAGACCCAAAAAGCAAATCTATCAGAACCTGCGAATCATAGCACATTCGAAATCCCGCTTAATCAAGTACAAGAATGTGATTTGGATAAATGGCGGGGTAAACTCCTTAATGCATTAAGCGCAGAACCAGTTTCAATGGATGATCTTATTCGTGATATGGACGCCCCAGCTTCTGAAGTCATCTGTTTGGTCATAGAATTGGAAATTACAGGTCATTTATATCGCCATTCGGGTAACAAAATAGCCAAAACAAGCAATGCGATTCCATTTTAAATTAATTGCGTGATTAATTAATCTTTTTTTAACTTTTAACTTGATCTCGAATCAGTTTTTTGATTCATTATCAAAACTTATGGGGCTATTTACTTGATTCTGAATAAAAATCTAATCAAGTAATCACTAATGTGTGATAGGTGTGACGCACGTCACTGATTCACGTGCCCTTATATAATATAAAAGATTAAGGTTACTTAACGCTTATTTAGGATAAGGGACGCATGTCGGACGTATCTTTTGAAAAACTGCTGCAACTTGCACAGCAACGCACGTTAGATGGTAAAGGTGGCTTAGCTGCCTCCATTACTAAAATGTGTTTGCAGCCTGATACGAATCTGACCCCTGAAGAAACCCATCTTACTTTTGAGATTTTACGTGAATTAATCGGCGAAGTTGAAATGGAAGTACGCCGCTATGTGGCAGATTATCTTGCCCATCGTGACGATGTACCAAGTGATATGCTTGAATTCCTCGCCAATGATACAATTCATGTCGCCTATCCTATTCTGGTTCATTCTCAACAATTAACTGACGAGTTTCTTGTCGATTTAATTGATCGTAAACAACGTGGCCATCATATGGCTGTAGCAGAAAGGCCAAACCTGTCTACGTTGATTACAAATGCCCTAATCCAAATTAACGACGATATGGTTTCTGGAAAACTACTAGAAAATCCAGGAGCCCAAATTACCGATGCGAATATGGATATACTCGTTGAGCGTTCTTTGGATAATGTGCAATTACAAACAAAACTATTAAGTCGTAAAGATATTCCAAACAGCATTGCCCAACGTATGTTTGCTTGGGTTGGTGAAGCGACTCGCCAATTTATTCTTCGCAATTACAAAATTGACGAAGAACTGGCGAACGCCGCGATCTATGATGCCGTTGCAAATGCCCAGCAAGAGGGGGAAGAAGTGGACGCTTCCCCTGTGTCACAACCGCCAAAAGACAAGTTATTCGGGGCGATTACACAATCTATCTCCGATCGACTATATCAAGTCTTAATGACACAGGGACAGCAAGATTTCATTTCTGAATTTGCTTATTCAACGGGCCTTACAATTGCCGTCACCGAAATGGTATTTGATGTGGCTCAGGTTAATACAGTTGCCATTGCTGCACGTGCAATTGGATTTTCCGAGAATCAGTTCCGTGATTTGTTAAAACGTTTCCTTGCAGAGAAATATGAGGATTACCAAGACCGTCAACTGGTCAACAAAGCTGTATCCTATTTCAATAAGGTCAGCCCAAGTAAAGCAGATACTTATCTGGAAAATTGGCGCCAATCTTCTGGCTCAATCGGGAAAACTTTACACTAATTTTCATTGCCGCATTGCAAAACCGCCTCAAGACATGCTACATCGCGCAAAGATGTAGCTTCTTCCTCATATTGAGAGAATCACATATTAGAAAAACAATACCTACCTATTGAAAGGCTTGTTCTGGCGCATGGCTGCGGAAAATGTACTGATTGTAGAATCACCGGCGAAAGCAAAAACCATCAATAAATACCTAGGTTCAGACTTTACTGTTCTGGCCTCGTTCGGTCATGTCCGTGACCTGCCTTCCAAAGATGGTTCCGTTGACCCTGACAATGACTTTGCGATGCAATGGCAAGTCGATAGCAGCTCTAAAAAGCGCTTGGACGATATTGCAAAAGCCTGTAAGTCAGCGAAAAACCTGATGCTTGCGACTGACCCCGACCGCGAAGGGGAAGCAATTTCATGGCATTTACAAGAAGAATTGGCACGTCGCAAAGTCCTTAAGGATTTAAATGTCAGCCGTGTAGTCTTTAACGAAATCACCAAGAATGCAATTGTTACTGCGATTGATCAGGCGCGAGAACTGGATCAGGACTTAATCGATGCCTATATGGCACGTCGTGCTTTGGATTACTTAGTAGGTTTCTCTATCTCCCCTGTGTTGTGGCGTAAGCTTCCAGGCTCTCGCTCTGCAGGTCGTGTACAATCTGTTGCCTTACGCCTTATCTGTGATCGCGAAGCAGAGATTGAGGCTTTCCGTCCTGATGAATACTGGAGTGTCGCGGCAAAATTAAGCGCTCCAAATGGTCAAGCGTTTGAAGCACGCCTCACACATTTTGACGGTGAAAAACTGGATAAACTATCACTTGGTAATCAAGGAATTGCAGAGGCTGCGCTAAACGCAGTCAAAGCAGGCCAATATACGATTTCAGAAACTGAAAACAAAACAGTTCGCCGTAATCCTTATGCCCCATTCACAACCTCCACCTTGCAACAAGAAGCAAGCCGAAAACTAGGCTTTGGTGCGACCAAGACAATGACACTAGCGCAGCGCCTGTATGAAGGTACTGACATTGGTGGTGAAACAGTTGGTTTGATCACTTACATGCGTACAGATAGTACAACATTAAGCATGGAAGCGATTAATTCCTCTCGTAATTTAATTCAAAAAGAATTTGGTGAAAATTACTTACCAAACTCGCCACGTATATACAAAACAAAGGCCAAAAACGCACAAGAGGCTCACGAAGCTGTACGTCCAACAGATCTATCCCGCCATCCAAAGCAAATGGCTGCCTATCTGGATAATGATCAATTACGCCTTTACGAACTCATCTGGAAACGCACCATGGCGTCACAGATGGAAAGTGCTGTTTTCGACCAAATGAAAGTGGTAATTCCATCAAGCGACGGACGCGTTACTTTACGTGCAACAGGTTCTGTACTGAAATTTGATGGCTTCTTAACACTTTACACCGAAAGTAAAGATGACGACCCATCGGATGATGATGAGAATAGCAAACGCCTTCCACCGATGGAGAAAGGCGATGCGACACCTCTAAATGACGCATCAGCGGAACAACATTTCACCCAACCACCGCCACGCTTTACTGAGGCGAGTTTGGTTAAGAAGTTAGAAGAATTAGGCATTGGCCGTCCTTCTACCTATGCTTCCATCCTGAAACTTTTACAGGATCGTGATTATGTGACATTGGATAAACGCCGTTTCCAACCACAGGAACGTGGTCGTTTGGTAACAAGTTTCTTAACAGCTTTCTTTGAACGCTATGTTGACTATGGCTTCACGGCTGCGCTTGAAGAAAAACTAGATGATATTTCCGATGGCCAAAAAGAATGGAAAGCCGTTCTTCGTGAATTCTGGGGGCCTTTCCATGGTCAAACAGAAACGGCTCTTGCTTTGACCTATGCGGAAGTACGTGAAGCAATGGATAAAGAGCTTGCTGTTCACTTCTTCAAACAAGATGAAGATGGTTCAACAGAAGCAGCACGTAAATGCCCTTCCTGCGGTACAGGCCGTATGGGATTGAATATTGGTAAATACGGCCCATATTTATCCTGCTCAAACTATCCGGAATGTAAATATAACAAAAACCTTTCCATGGCATCCAACGACGATGGCGAAGAAGGTGAAGTTGTTGAATTACCAAAAGAACTAGGTGTTGATCCTGAAAGCGGGCAAGTTGTTTCGCTTAAACAAGGTCCTTATGGTGTTTATGTTCAATTAGGTGAAGCTGAGAAAAAAGGCGACAAACCTAAGCGCGCATCCTTGTTAAAAACAATGAAGCCATCCGGTATGGATTTGGATTTAGCTCTACGCTTGTTAAGCTTGCCTCGTGATTTGGGCACTCACCCTGATTCAGGTGCTTTGGTTCAAGCTGGTGTTGGTCGCTATGGCCCTTATCTGAAACATGGCACAGCTTTCGTAAGTCTACCTAAAGAAGATGATATATTGACCATTGGTATGAACCGTGCGGTTGAAGTAATTGCGCAAGCAGGCGACAAAGGCAAAGCAAATGCCAAGCGTGAATTAGGTGTTCACCCAGAAGATGGCAAAGCTATTCATCAGGGTATTGGTCGTTTCGGTCCTTATGTTCAACATGGCCGCACTTATGCCTCTATCAGTAAATCAAGTGGTATTGATCCAGAAGAAATCACTTTGGAACAGGCATTGGAATTGATTGCAGCAAAACTTGCCAAAGGACCAAGTAAAAAAGGTGCTTCAAAGAAAGCTGCAGCCAAAAAAGCGAAATCCAAGAAAGTGTCCTCTAAGAAGGCTTCTGCGAAGAAGGCGTCTAAGAAATCAGCTGCAAAGAAATCCGCTGCGAAAAAGGCTGCAGCAAAGAAAGCGAGCTAGAGTTTGGCCAAACCTCCCAAAATTGTAAAAAGGTCGGCTAAATCCAAAGCCCCGGCCCCTCTTCCTAGCAAACAGGAAATTTTGGATTTCATCAATAATAGTGAAAAGCCCGTCGGCAAGCGAGAGCTGGCCCGGGCTTTCCATTTACGTGGTGACCAGCGTACTGAATTACGTGGGCTCTTAAAAGAACTCGCCTCAGAAGGCTCCATTGATAAAGGGCATCGTCGTAAGATGGCACCCAAAGGAGCGCTGCCGGATGTATTGGTCATTGAGGTTCATGAAGTTGACCCGGATGGGGATGCTTTTGCTAAGCCTGTTTCAACCAAACAGCATGGTGATCTAGATGAGAATGTGCGCATCTTTATGAAGCCACATAGCAATCGAAATGTCCCTGCTCCTAAAATTGGGGACCGCGCCCTTGCACGTTTAAAACGTATTGGCGATAAATCTTACGAAGCAGAGATAATTCGCACGCTTCATCCTGCAAAAGAAAAAGTGCTAGGGTTACTTGAGGCCACAAAAGGTGGCTGCATTCTTCATCCAACTGACCGTCGTAGCAAACTTGATTATTTTATCGCTGAAAATGATCTCAATGGCGCAAAAGCAGGTCAACTTGCCTTGGTACAGCCAATGGGCGGACAACGGGTTTATGGGGCCCAACAAGGTAAAATCACAGAAGTTATTGGCAGCTTCACGGATGCGAAAGCTTTCAGTTTGATTTCCATACATGCCCATGGCATTCCAATGGAATTCAGCGATGAAGTCCTAAAAGAAGCAGATGCATTGCCGGAGCCGACATTAGGTAAAAGGACAGATTTACGTGATATCCCGTTGGTAACAATTGATGGGGATGACGCACGTGATTTTGATGATGCGGTATTTGCAGAACCAGATACTAATCCGGATAACCCTGGAGGCTGGCATCTTCTTGTCGCTATTGCAGATGTCTCCAACTATATCAAAACAAATGGTCCACTAGATAAATCTGCCCAAGATCGAGGGAACTCCGTTTACTTCCCTGATCGTGTTGTCCCTATGTTGCCGGAACAATTAAGTAACGGTTTATGTTCGTTGCGACCTCATGAAGATCGCGCTTGTATGGCTGTTCATATGTATATTGATCGCCATGGCAAATTAATCCGTCATAAATTTATTCGCGGGTTAATGCGATCGGCTGCCCGTTTAACTTATGAGCAGGCTCAGGATGCGATTGAAGGTCGTTTGGATGAAACCACTGAACCAATCATGGAAACGGTCATCAAGCCACTTTATGCAGCCTATCAAGCGTTAGATGAGGCACGTCAATCACGCGGTACTTTAGAGTTGGAAATTCCTGAACGTCGTATCTTTGTAAATGATGCGGGGGAAGTCACCAAGATTCTACCACGCGACCGCTTGGACAGTCATAAACTTATCGAAGAGTTTATGATCACTGCCAATGTGGCTGCCGCCGAAGCATTAGAAGCAAAAAATGCGCGGGCGATCATGTATCGTGTCCATGATGAGCCTAGCTTGGAAAAGATGGAAGCCTTACGTGAAAGTCTTGAAGGCATGGGTCATAATATGACTAAAGGCGGTGTCATCACGCCACGCCAATTTACAGGCATTCTTAAGAAAGTTGAAGGTACTGAACAAGCGCAGATGATGTCAGACATCATTTTGCGTTCTCAAGCACAAGCGGTTTACGCGCCTGAAAATCTTGGACATTTTGGCTTGGCTTTACGCCGATATTGTCATTTCACATCCCCTATTCGACGCTATGCGGATTTGCTGGTTCACCGCGCCTTGATTAAAGCTTATAAACTTGGTGATGATGGCTTAGAAGCCGAACAGGCTGATGAATTTGAAGATTTAGGTGAACATATCTCTCAAACTGAACGTCGTGCTTCAGTTGCGGAACGTGAATGTAAAGATCGCTATGTCACAGCTTATCTCTCGGAGCATGTAGGTGCGGAATTCAAAGGCCGTGTGAATGGTGTCACACGCTTTGGCCTATTCATTACCTTGGATGAAACAGGCGCGGATGGCTTAATTCCGATCGCAACTCTACCGAATGATTACTTTATTCATGATGAAGTGCATCATGCCTTGGTCGGTCGTCAAACTGGTATGACTTATCGCCTAGGAGAGTCAGTCACAATATCCCTACGTGAAGCAGATGCGATCACAGGCAGCATGACCTTTGCGATTGTGGATGGTGGCAAGGTAGATAAGAAACTACAAAGAAGTGTTGGCGGCAAATCTGGTTCCAGCGGACGTGGTGGTAAAAAGCGCTTTAGCCGCAGTAAGGATAAATCCTCATCGAAAAAAGATCGTAGTGAACGTTCCGAGAAAGCGAAAAGTCCTTTTGCCAATAAAGGCAAAAAAACACGTGGCAAAAGACGTTAAGCTTTTCTTGATTTCTCAATAGACCAATCTGCGAAGCTAGGATAAGATTCATCATCGTCGAATCTTTCAAGGAATTCCTGTGCTTATTAAAAGCCTTCATAAATACTGGCCATATGCGCTAGCCTTTTTGTCTGTTACATATCTTACAGGCTGTGCGAGCAAACCTTCAGAGGATGCGTTATGGACTGAACTGGATCAGCAAGTCTTGTTGGAAGGGTTAGAAGGCCTGAACGACTATTATGTGGAGGATATTAACCTTAAAGAGCTCTCACTGAATGGTATACGTGCGGTTATCGCATCAGACCCTGATTTATCTGCAACGTTTACAGATAATAAACTGACTCTTTATTCTTCTGACGAAGACATTCATGACGTTTACTTCAATCAGATTGATTTAAAATATCCTGCATCTTGGGCAAAAGCGGGCTATGATATTATTCGTGAAGCACAAAAAACATCCGTCTTGTTACAAGACAAATCACCAGATCATCAGTTAACGATATATATGACGGCGATGATACAGAAACTGGATCGTTTCACCCGCTACGCGTCTCCACAAGAAGCCCTTTCAATCCAACAGAATCGAGATGGCTTTGGCGGCGTTGGGATCACACTTGAGAAACGCACAAGTACAATTCATATAGCGACCATAGAAGAGAACAGCCCTGCAGCAAGTTCTCGCCTACAAGTTGGTGATCGCCTTATCGCCGTTGATGGTGTCACATTGGATAGTTTAGGTATTGAAGAAGTCTATACATTAATCAGAGGCCCTATTAATCGCCATGTACGATTAGAAGTCTTACATGAAGATATGGGACCTGAAGCTTTTTCCATCAATCTTATCCGTAGTAAAATTTCCCCAAATACTGTTTTCTACGATGCAAATTTACTTTATCCAGTTATTCGCATCAGCAACTTCAATAACCGAACAGCTGTTCGCATGGCCGAAGCAATCGCAAGAGCCAAGGATTATTCCGGAGATCAATTGAAAGGTATAATCCTTGATTTAAGGGGCAATCCCGGCGGTCTTTTACAAGAGGCGATCGATGCTGCTGATCTTTTATTGGATCATGGTATCATGAGCCAAACACGCGGGCGAAACCCACTGAGTTTTCAAAAATTCGAAGCAGAGCCCGGGAATGTCTTGGGCGATATTCCATTAATCGTTTTAATTGATGGCGCAACTGCAAGCGCGGCCGAAATTCTGGCTGCCGGTCTTCAGGATCAGAAAAGAGCTGTGATTGTTGGGGCGATTAGTTATGGTAAAGGCACCGTACAAAATGTCGTTCCTTTATCCAATTACGGAGAATTACAACTTACTTGGGCACGATATCTCGCACCAAACAATTACCATCTTCAAGGTTACGGCGTTTTACCGAATATATGCACTGTTGCACAAGAAAATGGCATTGCCGCTGTCTTAAAGACATTACGCGCACATCCAGATAAATCTCGCCTTGAATTTATAAACTTAAAGCGAATGCAGTTTGATCTAGATGGGGATGTAAAAGGTTTCCGGCATTCTTGCCTTTGGGAAGGGACGACCCTAAGTGAAGCGGATCCCGATATCGAAGCAGCAAAAACATTATTATCCAATCCCGACCTTTATGAAGATGCTTTGGCAATTTCTTACATTAGTCCGAATGGTTAAACATGCAGCAAACTGTTACACCTAAACCTGCTGCAAGTTTAATTCTGTTGCGAGGCTCGCCAGAAAACCCAGAAGTCTTATTAGGAAAAAGGCGTCATGACTTACGTTTCATGCCGGGATATGCTGTATTTCCAGGCGGCCGTGTTGACATTGAAGATACAGAATCTGCAAGATTTCTAGGAATGGATGTTACCGATTTACAGGGCATACGTGATGATCTATCAGGTCAAGATTATATCGCGCATTGCTTGGCTGCTTGCAGAGAATGTATAGAAGAAACAGGCTATCTTCCTATTGATAACGCCAAAGTAGATAAAGATGTTGAGCACCCCTATTTAACAGCCTGCAGAGATCAAAACTCTGGCGTCCTTAACTTACCTTTACCTTGTGTTGCCCAAGCAATTACACCGGAAGGGAGCCCCGTACGCTTTAACGCCCGTTTCTTTGTACATATCGTCAAAGAAATTCCACGCCCCTTCAAACCGGAGGGGGAGCTAATCGAGATCGACTGGTATAACGTGAAAGATGCCTTGAAAACACTCCCTATTGCTGATGTCACGGAATTTGCTTTAAAAGAATCTCTTACTTATTATCAAACAGGTTTGCTGCCAGATCTTCCACCGTTACTTACATATAGCTATGATGATTATAGTGTCATTATTGATAGAGAACCTGAGTTATAAGCTCTTTTTTTGAGATTCTATCATATATCTTCCAAACTAGGCTTGACTTCAGCGTAGTAATCAGTATTTTCGCGGCAGATTTATTTTAACAGCATCTGGTACATTTTTGTTCCGGTGCATTTTTTGCGGGACTACGATCATGGCAAAACCTGCTACATTGCAAGTTAAGTTGGTGAGCACAGCGGATACAGGCTTTTTCTACGTAACAAAGAAAAATCCTCGCAACATCACAGAAAAATTGGAAATGCGTAAATACGACCCACGCGTTCGTAAACACGTTATCTTCCGTGAATCTAAAATGAAGTAATTACTTCTAAATAGATTTTAAAAGAGGCTACCTTCGGGTGGCCTTTTTTATTGCCTTATAAAATAAAGCTACCTCCCTTCTACAATTTGATCAAAGTCAATGTTTCGTCATCAGAGACTGGATACTATCATTCAATCAACAACAAATTTTATAGGGTTATAAACATGTCTCATGTACCTCATGAACTCGCAGATGAATTTCCAGAATATGTAGAAAAAATCCACGATCTAAAGACATCTAATGCACATTTCGCAAAACTTGCTGATGAGTATCACGACATAAACAGAGAAATTCACCGCTTGGAAACACGTGTTGAAGCTGCGGATGAAAGCGTTGAGAAGGATTTACGTCACAAACGTCTAGCCTTAAAGGATGAGATTAACACCCTCCTAAATGGCTAATCTCTATCCTTGAAATGCAGAAAAGGCCCTAATAAGGGCCTTTTTATTTAGCAAAATCTTGTAGCTGGAGCTAATCCTGATCAGCATTCTCATAGCGAATAGCCGGATCCCCTTTACCCACCATATCAAAGCCTGTTGGCACAGCGGCAACTACTGAATTTCGTCCCTGCGCCTTAGCAAAATATAATGCCGCATCTGCGCGCTTAAACAATTTATCAGGCTCATCACCATCTTTTTCAAGCTGTGTTAACCCCATTGAAATACTAACACGAATACCTTTTTCTCGCTCAGCGATCTTAAAGAGATGTTCACAAATTGAGTTACGTAAACGATCTGCAACAGCTGAACCAATATCAAATTCTGTTTCTGGCATAACAACGACAAATTCTTCACCGCCCATACGAGCCACCATATCTACATTACGTAAACCATTCACGATACGATTGGATAATTCAACAAGAACTTCATCCCCTGCCTGATGCCCAAAGGTATCATTCACCCCTTTGAAGAAATCAATATCGAAAACGGCCAAGGTCATAGGTTTATCTGTGGCGAGATGTTTCTCAACCATGCCCCCTAAATGGGCTGTAACATAGCGTCGATTATATAAACCCGTCAGCGCATCCGTAAGCGCCATTGCTAACGAGCGTTCATAATTGTCACGTAAGCGTTCCTGATAGCGTTGACGACGTATCTGCGTTCTAGAACGTGCTAATAGTTCATTTCTATCAACAGGTTTAACGACGTAATCATTAATCCCAAGATCAAGCCCTTTAGCAAGCCGTTCTGTATCATCTTCTTCCGCGATCATCAGGATCGGAATATTTCTTGTATCTTCGCGTGCACGAAGATGGCTAGCAAAGCGAAGAGAATCTTCATTACGCATATGTAAGTTAATAATAACCAGTTCAAAAACTTGATCTTTAATCGCTTCTTCTGCTTCTGCTAAGGTCCCTGCAGAGACAACATTGTCATCATCTTTAGAAAGCGTCTCAACAACCTTCACACGTTCCACCTGACTATCGTCAATCACAAGAACGGAGGCATTTTTCACATCAACAGTATTTACCAGTTTGCGATCACGTAAAACGCCTAGTTGATCCGATGTTTCTTCACGCAGTCGCCATTCATCATTCAGCATCTTCAAGCGCACCAAAGATCGTACACGCGCAAATAATGCTTTATCATTTACCGGTTTTGTCAGGAAATCATCTGCGCCACATTCAAGACCACGTACACGATCTGCACTATCAGAAAGTGCTGTTACCATTACCACTGGAATATGCATCGTATCAGGATCGTTTTTAAGAATTTCGCAAACCTCAAACCCGTCCATACCCGGCATCATAACATCCAGCAAAACGATATCCGGATCATGCGTTTCCACAGCCTCCAAGGCAGAAGGCCCATCAGAAGCAGTAATCACATCAAAATATTCGCTGGTCAGTTTAGCTTCGAGCAGCTTAACGTTCGGCCTTAAATCATCTACGACTAACACACGTGCAGTCATGCCATACCCCGTTTAACTCGCCCCTACCTGTTCGTTAAAAGAAAGCTTATTGTAAGAATTTTTCAACAGTTTCAAGGAAATGACTCACAGAAATCGGTTTTGCGATATAGGCTTCGCAACCTCCTTCACGAATCTTTTCCTCATCCCCCTTCATAGCAAAAGCTGTTACAGCAATCACTGGAATTTCACGAAGATCATCATCTTCCTTAAGCCATTTTGTCACTTCTAAACCAGAAACTTCCGGAAGCTGAATATCCATTAAGATAAGATCAGGTTTCTTCTCACGAGCCATCTTTAAGGCTTCCATGCCATCACGAGTTTCAAGGATATCGTATCCGCGTGCTTCTAGCAGATCATGAAAAAGTTTCATGTTCAGCTCGTTATCCTCAACGATCATGACTGTTTTGCTCATGATTTCCCTCTCCGAATTCTTTCGTGATTGACGAGAAATACTCATCTGGATTTCTTACTTCTTCTTTTAGAAGCTTTACCATATATAATTGCTACCTCGCTAAGACAGATATGGCAATAGAAATATTCCTTTTTTGTATAACTATTTATGGTTAAAACTATAAATTCATTAAATTTTGTTTAAACTTGTATAAAAATCCAATCAAAAAATATTGTTACCATATGACAAAAATTCACGACATTTCATTTCGCCTTGGAATTGACCTTGGCGGCACAAAAACCGAGATCGCAGCCTTTGATTTCAGTGGAATCGAAATCTATAGAAAACGCGTCCTCACGCCCCAACACGATTACGACGCCAATATAAGAAGCATTCGTGATCTGGTCATTGAGATAGAGCAAAAGTTTGGAAAAAACTATACAATTGGTATAGGTATTCCGGGATGTATCTCTCAAAAGACTGGCCTTATAAAGGGCGCTAATTCGACTTGGTTGATCGGAAAAGCATTAGACAAAGATTTAGCTAATGCCATTGGAAAACCGGTTAGACTAGCGAATGACGCAAATTGCTTTGCACTTTCAGAGATGATGGCTTTGACCGAAAGGGTGGATGAAATAGAGGGACCATACGAGGATATTCAATCTGTTTTCGGTGTCATACTTGGTACAGGTGTTGGGGGCGGATTAGTGTTGAATGGACAAGCCATACATGGCGCCAATGGGATTGCTGGTGAATGGGGGCACAATCCTTTGCCAGAACGCGAAATAGATTCCCTTCCCGCCCCTGACTGCTATTGTGGAAGAAGCGGATGTATCGAGACCTATCTTTCGGGACCAGCTGTTACACAACAATATAAAAATCTTACAGGAAAAACTGCCCAAGCCACAGAAATAGCTGATTTAGCAGATCAAGGCGATGTACCAGCGTTAAAAATTATTACCCTTTACGAGACACGCCTTGCCCGCGCCCTTGGAAGCATCATTAACGTCTATGACCCACAGGTTATTGTATTAGGTGGTGGCCTTTCAAAAATAAATCGATTATATAGAACTATACCAGAACAATGGGGACAATATGTGTTTAGCGATTTTGTTGAAACTCAACTTTTACCACCCCATCATGGCGACTCTAGTGGTATCAGAGGTGCCGCATGGCTTTGGCCTCAAAATACCTGATCTAATTTCTTAATAGGAGCAAAACTCGACAAATGCAGGATATCCCAAATAGTCCAAATTGCCTTTGTCGGGATTGCAGCCATATCTGGTATATGCCTGAGCAACCAAGGGCGGCAAGATGTCCGGATTGCAACTCGCCACGATTAAAATACCACTCAGAACTGGCCTTGCTTTCCACGGCCCACATTGATTGTGACTCTTTTTACGCCACGGTAGAAAAACGTGATGATCCAAGCCTTGCGGACAAACCCGTCATTGTTGGTGGCGGACAACGCGGTGTTGTCTCGGCAGCTTGTTATGTTGCGCGTATGTATGGTGTCCGATCCGCGATGCCTATGTTTAAAGCAAAACAACTTTGCCCCGATCTGGTTGTCATCCGCCCAAATATGGCAAAATACAGTAAAGTGGGTAAAGAAATCCGCAAGATGATGCATGATATCACCCCTATGGTTGAACCGATCAGCATTGACGAAGCTTTCCTTGATCTTTCCGGCACTGAGAAATTGCACAAAGCATATCCAGCCCAAACACTTTCAAGATTCATAAAAAGAATTGAAGACGAAGTTGGTGTCACCGCATCTGTTGGCCTCAGCCACAATAAATTCCTAGCAAAAATTGCATCTGATCTAGAGAAACCCAAAGGCTTTGCAGTCATCGGCAAAGAAGAAACTATGGATTTCTTGGGTGATAAACCGGTTACATTAATATGGGGTGTGGGAAAAGCCTTGGCTAAAACCCTTCATAATGATGGCATCGAAAAAATTCACCAATTACGTGCCTATGAAAAATTCGATCTTATGGGACGTTATGGCAGCATGGGTAAACGCTTATATCATTTTTGTCGCGGTGAAGATGATCGTAGCGTATCTGTTGGCGGCGAAACGAAAAGCATCTCAAATGAGACGACTTTCAATACTGATATTTCCGACTATCAAACATTGGAAAATACATTGTGGAAGTTATGCGATAATGTTTCACAGCGAATGAAAAAACAAAACCTTGCTGCACGCACTGTTGTACTGAAATTAAAAACCAAAGATTTTAAACAAATCACGCGTAATCGCACGTTGATTGATCCTACCATGCTGGCAGAACAGCTTTTTCGGGTTGGAAAACAGCTTCTTAAAAATGAAGCCGATGGACGTGCTTTTAGGCTTTTGGGGATTGGTGGAGCAGAACTTGTCGAGGGCGGTCTCGCTGACCCGATTGATCTCGCTGATCCTGATGGTCAGAAACGGGCAAAAATTGAAAATACCATGGATCTGCTGCGTGACAAATTGGGAAATGACGCCATAATAAAAGGCAGATCTTTAAAGTAATTTAATACGTTAACCTACTTTCGAACAAAATATGCTTAATAGGGAGTTAACATGGGCAAGCCGAAAATCTTTGCCACACGCCGCTTCCCTGCGGATGTGGAAAAACGTCTTTTTGCATCATATGACGTTGTTATGAACGATAATGATCAGCCATTAGATATTTCAGATTATGCTAAATATGCAGATAAATGCGATGGTTTGATGATCAGTCCGACCGAAAAAATGGATCAGGCAGCTATAAACACACTCCCTGATAGCATCAAAATCATCTCTACTTTCTCTGTCGGTTACGATCATATCGACGTGGCCGCAGCCACTGCAAGAGATATAATTATCACAAATACACCCGATGTTTTGACCGATGCTACAGCAGATATTGCAATGCTGTGCATGCTAGGTGCAGCCCGCCAAGCCCAAGCATCCGAGAAATCTTTACGTGAAGGCGGCTGGGGCCGATGGATGCCATCAGGTTATCTTGGTACTCATATGTCAGGAAAACGTCTTGGCATCCTCGGTATGGGTAGCATTGGTCAAGCCGTGGCGCGTCGTGCAAAAGGTTTTGATATGCCAATCCATTATCATAACCGTCGACCAGTAGAAGGCGCTGATGACTTAGGTGCAATTTACCATGACAGCGTTGAAAGCTTGCTTGCCGCCAGTGACTTCCTGTCCATCAATTGCCCGTTAACCGAAAGCACGCATCATTTGATAAATGAAGACCGGATCAGTCTAATGCCTGATGGTGCGGTATTGGTGAATACTGCACGTGGCCCTGTCATCAAAGACACAGATGTTATCGCAGCTCTAAAATCTGGCAAACTCGCCGCAGCCGGCCTTGATGTTTTTGAGGGGGAACCAAATATCAATCCCGAATATTTAACATTGGACAACGTTTTCCTTGTTCCACATATTGGCAGTGCAACCGTTGAAACCCGAAATGATATGGGCTTTAAATGCCTTGATAATCTGGATGCATTTTTTGCCGGAACCAAATTACCCAGTCAGGTTTCCCTCTGAGTAGAACAAGGGTAGTTTAATACTGCCCTTCTTCGCATAAACCTCTGAATTACTGCTTTTTCTATATCCTCTCCCTCAAATGCAATATCCCTTATTTTATATCCTATTTATGGCATAATACTTGCATATACTTGTTCTAATTACAGGATTGTATAGACCAAACTCTTGTTATGAGAAGAATTCGGACCCAACCGGAGGATTAGAATGGAAATAATGGATAGCACTTCCTTCTTTGCATCTTTAGATGAAGAAGATAATAAACTCCGTAAACAACAAGCTATTCAAACTGAAGAGAATAGCGAAGAATTGCAACATTCAGCACGTTCTGCGCGTGATATCGCTTTGCAACTTTTAAACTCTGTTGACGATAAAGCTGATCCAATTGATGCCTACTGTAAACTTCTTGAAAATGCCATTCATGACGCTGCAAAAGCAGAACAAGCATTAGCAGAAATGGAAGCCGAAGTTTCCCGACTAAAAGAAGCCTCTATAACTGATGATTTAACAGGCATTCTCAATCGTCGAGGTTTCCGACATGAATTACAACGCGCTATTGAACGCGCTATTCGCCGGAACGAAAATGGTCTTTTGCTCATGATTGATTTGAATGAGTTTAAAGCAATCAATGACACACATGGCCATAAAGCAGGTGATTTGGTTTTATGTGCTGTTGCCAGTCATCTAAAAAACAACATCCGTTTGGTCGATACTGCCGCCCGCCTAGGGGGAGATGAATTTGCAGTAATCTTAACAGGCACGGATCGTATTTTAGGTATGGAAAAAGCCATGCAAATTGATCATGAACTAAATGCGCTTGCGGTTTCCTGGAAAGGTATTCCAATCCCTATTTCTGCCAGCGTCGGCGTTGAACATTATGACAGCAATTCCAAAATAGACACGGTTTTACACGAAGCCGATTTACGTATGTATGCGTTAAAACGTAAATCTGAAGATGAGCCCTATTTTATCGATCATGACGATCCAGCCTCTCTTCAACCAGAAGGATACCCATATCTTGGGCGGCCCGGGAAACTTTAGATAAATTGGATTGCAACCCCACATGCATCTTTTGGCGAAACCAACAACTCACCACTGGTTGCTTTTATATAGTTCACCCTGT
This sequence comes from Curvivirga sp., assembly GCF_965219885.1. Lineage (NCBI taxonomy): Bacteria > Pseudomonadati > Pseudomonadota > Alphaproteobacteria > Rhodospirillales > Aestuariispiraceae > Curvivirga > Curvivirga sp. Next base: position 2,308,044 of record NZ_CBDCOT010000009.1, on the reverse strand, counting down.
TTTCACGAAGTATTGAAGCTGTAGTTGAAAGATCATTCGCGGCCAATATCATGGCCACCATCGTTCCTTCATCTTCATTCCCAGACCATACCAAATCAGGAATAATCTGATTCAATGCGTCTTTTGGGGAGAAAATAATCTCTCCCATGCCTGTATCCACATAAAGAATATCATCTTCAAACTTCGTCGGTAGTTGAAACAGCTTTTCGTAACAGTCCTTCAAACTTGCTGGATCTTCATTAATAATCACATATGCTCTCGCTGCAGTAACTGTATTTGGATGGCTTAACCATTCCTCACGCCAAACGATTTCAGGCGTCAGATGCTGACATACGAACCCTTTAAATCCGGGTGTCTTTTCCGCAGGGATATGTAGAAGACGGAAATTTGGCATCACATCCCCCTCAGGCATTTCCAGCCAACGCCCTAATTTTTGCACACCAGAAGGATCAAAACCTTCTTGATCAAGATGCGCTCTTGTCACCTCTACATCAGAAGAGCGCGCTGCAAGCTTCATAAGTCCTTCGCCGTTTGTAGCGAGAAAATCCACAAGCCCTGCATCAAACTGAGTTGGATCAACGACACCTAGGATCTCTAAATAATCCTGTGGAAACATGATACAATAATTTGCTGTACCCCACCCTTCATGCCGTCCACGGTGTGTGATCGTAAAACCAAGTTTCTCATAAGTTCCACGTGCAGCCTCAAGATCAGAAACACCTATAATGCTGTGATCTAAACCAGTTATTCCCGTTTCAGACATTCGAAATCCTCTTAAACAATTTCCGCACGATTACGACGTGCCGTATATCGACGCTCCCAAGTAAAGATCACCAGACTCGCCCAAATGAAAGCAAAGGTAATAATATCTCCTGTATGGATTTCCTCTCCATAATATTGTGTCGCAAGCACAAATAAACCACTTGGCACAAGATAGAACAGCATACCAACCGTCGAAATAGGCAAACGCTTTGACGCAGCCACATAAGCAACCAATGGCATGGCAGTTACAAAACCTGCGCCCAACATTAATGCATCAGCTTTTAAATCAAGATGAAGGAAACCAAGAGTACCTTGCATATAAAGCCAAATTAAATACCCCGTTGCGAATGGGAATAATAAAATTGTTTCTACACACAGCCCCGGTACAGCATCCACATCGACAAGCTTACGAACAGCGCCATAAACACCAAAGGAAACAGCAAGAACAACACCAATCCATGGGAATACACCAGCGTAAAGAACTGAAATCACAACACCAGCCACAGCGAGACCAACGGATACCCATTGCCATTTACGAAGTTGCTCACGAAATACGACTAACCCAGCTAGGACATTTGCCAAGGGATTCATAAAATATCCTAAGCTTGCTTGCAGGATGAGATCATTGGCTACTGACCAGATATATAGTCCCCAGTTGATCGTAATAACCACGGTAGACAGACTAAGCAGCAATAACATTTTAGGAGAACGAAAAACCCGGGCAATTTCACCTGTCGATTTGTTCAATATCATAATGATATATAAAACAGGAATGCTCCATAGAATACGATGACATAATATTTCCATTGGATCCACGTCACGTAATTCATTCCAATAAAACGGGAATAAAATCCAGATACCAAATGCAATCAGAGCAAATATAACCCCTGCCCGACCTTGATTGTCTTGTTCACTCATCCCGCACTGACCTTTTAGTATTAATAATATATTTCCGCACAATAGGAAGAAGCCATCTAACCGTCAAACGATCAGATGGCCTCAATTCGCGATACATCTATTCCCAACAGGCAACTATCCCGTAATTGCTATTGTTCCGCCATTGTCTTCGGGTAAAGGCGCGGGTACCGGTTCAGGTTCAGGGGAGGAAACTGGCTCATTATCTATTTTTTGTGGTAGAGAAAGCATCGGAAAGGAAAGACCATTTCTAGGATCAAGGATTTTCTCTCCCTTCAGCATCTCGAATAACTCGTTACTCGACTTATCAGGAAACATTTGATGCATAACCGCCATCGCGCCAGCAACATGTGGGGTTGCCATGGATGTTCCGTCCAACTTTTCCAGCACATGCTGACCATCATTACTCACGGACGAAGATTTGATACCAACCCCCGGCGCCAAGAGATTTAAATGCTCTGAAGCATTGGAAAATTCAGCAATATTCCATGTTTTATCCACTGCACCAACACTAATGATAGATGTTGCACATGCAGGCGCACCTAGCGCATCTGCATAACCTTCATTACCAGAAGCAGCAACGATACTTACCCCCTCTTGTTGCAACATCGCGGCCGCGGCCTCAAAAGGATGCTCATCACAAGGATCAGGAAAATATCCACCACCTAAACTCATATTCACCACATTAATGTTTAGTTGCTTTTGTGTTTTCAATTGATAAATCATATCTAACGCAACCAGAACATCTAATGCGCGCCCGCTTCCATTTTCATCTAGCACCTTAAATGACGCAACAAACGCTTCAGGTGCTACACCATATATCCCATTTCCATTTCCCGCGATAATACCTGCCACATGTGTCCCATGGTTCGTTTTCGTAAGTGACGCATTAGGCCCGATATCAATACTCTTTCCATTCCGACATCCTAGTAAAATCACACATGCTTCAAATACCACACGATTTCTCAACATAGGATGAGACGCATCCACACCACTGTCTATAACAGCCACAACTTGTCCAGTGCCGGTTCCGTTCATTTGCCATTGTATAGGCGCACCAATCATTTCGGTACTTTCGGTCAGCTGAGATTTAATTTCCAGATTTTCCCAAATCGCTACTTTTGATGAGAAATTTCTTACATTTTCAAGACCTTGCCTATCCACTCTCAAAACTGAAAACGGCAAATATTTAAACGTATATAAGGGTTCCGCAATAGCGCCCCCTGCCTGCATTTGACGGGTAAATTTTTGTTGTAATCCAGGAAGGTCGATATCACCTGTAATCGCACGATGTAGATCACGAGGATCAATATCACCAGTTACGGCATTCCAACCGCCACTCACAACAATATCAACTGTACCGGACTGAGCTACTTGCGAGGCAAGTTTCTGATAATTATCTGCTTTTGCTGACGATACTAAGATCGCAAAAATCGGCATAACCAAAGCAATGAAAAATAATACATTTCTTTTAAAGCCCAGTTTCAACAATGTAATTCCCCATATGATGTCGCACTATAATCTAATCAACGATTCCGTTATGAACGGTATAGATACTTTTTCTGTATTTGACTGTAGTATCCCTCTTAAAAGAGTCAAAGAAAAAGCGAGACAATCCTGCCTCGCTTTCAATTCTTAATCCGTATAAATAAATATTTATCCCAGATTTAATTCTTTAAAGAAATCATTTCCCTTGTCATCCACAACGACAAAGGCTGGGAAATTTTCCACTTCAATCTTGCGAATAGCTTCCATTCCTAGTTCTTCATATTCGACTAATTCGATAGATTTAATACAATCCTGAGCCAAACGTGCAGCCGGCCCACCAATAGATCCTAAGTAGAAACCACCATGTTTGTGACATGCTTCACGAACTTGTGGGCTACGATTGCCTTTGGCTAACATCACCAAAGAACCACCTGCCGCTTGGAATTCATCCACAAAACCATCCATGCGTCCCGCCGTTGTAGGTCCGAATGAGCCGGATGGCATACCTTCTGGTGTCTTTGCTGGACCTGCATAATAAATTGGATGATTTTTGAAATAATCGGGCATTGGCTCGCCTGCATCCAAACGTTCACGAATTTTCCGATGGGCCGCATCACGCGCCACAATAATGGTACCTGTTAGACTTAAACGTGTCTTAACCGGACATTTAGTTAAAATCGCTAATACCTTTTCCATTGGTTGGTTCAAATCAATTTCAACCACATCACTGGATAGATCACCTTCAGTAACTTCCGGTAGATATTGCGCAGGATTCATTTCCAACTGCTCAAGGAAAATACCGTCTTTTGTAATTTTCCCTGTTGCCTGACGATCTGCAGAACAGGAAACAGCAATGCTAATTGGCAAACTCGCCCCATGACGCGGCAAGCGAATAACACGCACATCATGACAGAAATATTTACCACCAAATTGCGCACCAATCCCCATATGTTGGGTCAGCTCATGCACAATACCTTCAAATTCTTCGTCTCGATAAGCTTGGCCTTTATCATTGCCTTGTTTAGGAAGGCTATCAAGATAACGCGCAGAAGCCAGTTTTGCAGTTTTTAAGTTCAACTCAGCACTTGTTCCACCAATCACCACGGCCAAATGATATGGCGGGCAAGCAGCGGTGCCTAAGGTCTTAATTTTTTCATCAAGGAAAGCGATCATGCGTTCCTTTTCAAGCAACGATGGTGTTGCCTGAAATAGGAAGGTTTTGTTCGCAGACCCCCCACCTTTTGCCATAAATAAAAACTTATACGCACCTTCCCCTTCAAAGAAGATATCAATCTGCGCAGGAAGATTGTTTTTAGTATTCACTTCCTCAAACATAGAAACAGGTGAAACTTGTGAATAGCGAAGATTTCGACGTTCATACGCATCCAGAACACCTTGCCCCAAGGCTTCATGATCATTGCCAGTCACCCAAACGTTTGAGCCTTTTTTACCCATAATAATTGCAGTACCAGTATCTTGGCACATCGGTAAAACACCACCTGCAGAGATATTGGCGTTTTGCAATAAATCCATAGCGACAAAACGATCATTAGCTGATGCATCTTCATCATCCAGAATTTTTCGTAATTGAGCCAAATGCCCTGGACGAAGATAATGATTGATATCATTAAACGCTTCTTCGCATAATAGACGAATACCTTCCGGATCAACTTTAAGAACTTCTTGTCCTTCAAAATCACCAACAGACACATAATCACTCGTGATTTTACGATAAGGCGTTTCATCTTTACCTAGAGGGAACATTACGTCTTTTGGCTCTGCGCTCATTTTTTCCTCACTTCAAACTTGCAGATATCTTGTCTGCATCCTGATCATTATCACATTAAAAAAGGCGACTGTAAGTCGCCTTGGTTGGGGGCATTCCCCCTTTTATTATTTGTCTTTGCGAAAACTATCCAAGGTAACGACATTATCGCCTCCCTTGGCCTTGTCACCCGCTTCGCCTTCAGATGTTTCTGCGGCAAGTTCCTCAACTGTAGTTGGTCCACCCGACTCGATATCTGCATCCAATTCAACTGCGGCTTCCAGTTCCTCAGATGCCCAACTGTCATCATCAATATCCACATGAAACTGCAGACCAAAGTTCACTGATGGATCAGCAAAGGTAATCAATGCATCATAGGGAATGCGCAACGTTTCCATTTTATGATTAAAACTTAAATCAACATTAAACCCAACATCACTGGTTTCTAAATTCCAATATTGATGCTGCAAAACAATTGTCATTTCTTCTGGATAACGCTCTTTCAAGCGATCCGGGATACTTGTATCAGGATGATCCGTACGGAAGGTAATATAAAAATGGTGTTCGCCAGGCAAACCATCGTCACCAGCACGTTCCAACGCTTCACGTACAACTGTACGCATCGCAGTTTCAACCATTTCATTATAGCCTAACAGGTCTTCCGTCATGCTTTTTCCCGTCCCAATACAAAATTTTCTATTGCTTAATGAAGTATCAAACCTGTGCAGATTACGCAACAATTCTTGATGTTCCGCGCGCATATTAGGTTAATATTTATGGATTGAAAACTGATCTTTCATGAAAATGTGATTTACTATTGGAATAAAAAATATTCACGCTAAAATAGCATCACATAATAGGGGTAATTATTATTGATAAACCAAGAATTAGTTCGAACATTCTTATTTGTATGTGCTTGTAGTACAATTACTTGCATTACATTAAATACATCTGCAAAAGCGGAAACAATTCGATCTTTAAGCTTGGTATCCGTCAATTGGGAACCATATTACGGAGATAACCTATTAAACCAAGGATATATTGCAGAACTCACCAAAACGGCCTTCGAACGTGAAGGCTATAAAGTGAAATTCACTTTCCTCCCTTGGAAACGAGCCTTAAAACATGCTGCTTTAGGACGGTATGACGGTTTATTGGGTGCATATCTAACAGAAGAACGCACCAAAAATTTTGTTTATTCCAAGCCAATTTCAGAAGTTCAAACTGTTCTATTAAGCTTGAAAAAATCAAGCATTCAGTTTGATGAATTACGCCAGCTATCACCTTATAAAATTGGCGTTATCCGTGGTGCGTCAGGTGGCGGTGTGTTTGATGCAGCGACTTATTTGAATAAAATTCCTGTCGATTTACCAGATCAAAACATTGAAAAATTAATTAATGGCCGGATCGATATGATTTTTTCAGGAAAAGAACATATCATAAGAAGTTTAAACCATAAGCTACCTAATTGGGATCGCCTGATCAAAATTCATCAACCAGCTGTCCAAGAAAACCTCATCTATAATGCAATCTCAAAAATGGTTACGAATCCTGAAAAGATCATCAATGCTTTCAATCGTGGCTTCACAAAAATTAAAGCTGACGGTACTTTTGATGAAATACTCGCCAAACATGGCTATCGATAACTTATCGGATCAAGGAGCCAGTTTCGGCTAACTGATCGAAATACTGTTCCAAATATTTAGTCTGTTGTTTACTATCTTTTCTAAACACAACTTTCTGTGACTTTTCATTAATCGGCGTAGAGAAATGTTCCGTTAGATAATCGGAAGTTATTTCTGCTATTTCCAGAAAGTTAGAAAGATCTGCATATGCATCTTTTTGAGTATTAAAAAGATCCTCACTTTTTAGATGCAGATATTTATTTTCAGGAAGAAAATCAGCAACCTTTCTTCCAAATAGTTGCGTTGTAAACAAAAACCAACTTATCTTTTGCGTGATGTTCAATCGAGTATCAAGACAATGATGAAAACAGTCATTTGGAAACCTTTTATCATATCTTAATGCTTGTAATTGATTATCAAACCATTGGTTTTTCTCATAAATCGATTTGAATGTTGCGACGTTGTCTCGCTCTAAATAAATAAACTTACTTTCCGGAAACAGTACAGACCATATGGGCATTAATATACTATCCCAATGACCAGTAAATACAGGTGTCTTACCAAGGCGATATGCGTAGATTAATTCGGTGGTTCTGATTGACACATAACTTTTAATGACATTTCTAATTGGTTCACCTACGAAGTTATTTTCCAATATTCGATATAAAACATGGTTTCTGTCCGTCGTAGGCATTTGCCATTGGTAGGAATGAAATGAAAAAGTATCTTCAAGTTTTTGAAACAAATGATGAAGTGATGTAGTACCTGCCCGGCCGGATGATAAAATTGATATCGGAGCATGAGCATTCGGCGCATATTTATCCTTAACTGCCAATACATTTTGCTTAGCAGTATCAAACTCACCTTTATCATTCATTTGCCTTACAAGATCAAAATAACCTTCCAAACCCTGTCCAAATCTTGGAACATCTATTTGGACGGCCTCCATTAACGGAATATCATGATGTAAGACACTATTCATCGATGGAATCGGGGAATACACAAAAGCAGCCTGTTCAATTGGATAAAGTGTATCTTGCTTTAGCAACGCAATACTCGAAGGATCATAGATATGTGTTCTGCCAAGCTGTAATAAGAGCCAATTTCGTTTTCCTTCAAAATCATCAAAAAATTCTGATAAATTGGACCACAACTCAGCGAGTGGAACATCCTTAAATATATGCTGCAAAACATAAATTTTTGCAGGATCAACACTGCCCCCTTGATCATGGGACGAGGTTGCTTTCACCACCTCCATGCTAAGAGATGGGGAACCTAGTAAGAATATCAAAAGAATAAATTGGATCGAATTTAAATCAGTAATTCTTTTTTCGCGTATAAAACTGACAAAATCTTCAACTCGGAAATATTGTCCTGACGCGATAAGAGCTGTCAACGCATGCCTGACTGTTACCGGATCAACTTTCACCTTCTCGTCTAACTTGTCGAATAGATCAAGAACTTCAGCATATCGCCCGCCCGCATTGAGAAGAAAAAAGACCTGACGCAGTGCCTCGATATGTGTTGGATATTGCTTTAAAAAATCAAGTAACAGAGAGATCGACTCACCAGCTTCCCCAGCCAGCCGATAGATTAAACCAAGATATAAATTTATTTCCGGCTCATTTAATGCCCTCATTTCTTCAAGATTATAGTCTTGATCGAAAAAATGACTAATATTCTTCTTTTCCACATAGTTTTTTAATTCTTGTGTCAATGCCGCAATATCAATTTTATTCACCCTATTCCCCCCAGCAAAAAGAGATACATAGTTTATGTAAACTGATTTGGTAGGGAAAGTGAATATTTCTTTAAGAAATGGGGCTTCTGTTGCTAGGCGCCCCGGGCCCCACCTATGGGAAGATAGTCCATAGGGATTTAAATTCGTCGCCTAGGCTGCAATTATGCAGCGGCAGCAACCATCTCATTGTTGTCGTTTGCAACTATAAGAATAGCCCGATAACGGCGGAGACAATACCGGGTACCGACTAAATCTTTACTACGCGTGTCGATCCTAATTCGCCCCCATACCATCTAGAAAGAAACAAGTCCTTCTCTATCTTCCGATGAATGGTGGAGGCGCCGGGTACCGCCCCCGGGTCCACTACGCTTATTCCATAAAGCCGTTTAGCACCATAACTGCATAAAGCAGTAATCTTTATATAGGCATTCACAGCCGAAGAATAAAGCCTCTTTAAGCGTCTTGATAAAAGAAAATTCGATTTTCAACTCATCTGTAACTTACTTGAAGTTTTGAGAGTGACTTGGAATTAAAATACCCACGTATTGGAATTACGATCTATTTTTTAGATTGATAAATTCAAATTATAATATTTTATAGATCAATTTTTTCACATTATATTTTAAGCATAAGACGTGCTCACGCAATTACAACAAAATCGCAAATCATTGAAACCTGTCTAATCGCGTATGAGCATAAAGCTAACCTCACTAAAGATAGAGAAGTTCGTTATGAGTAATAATCAAAAAGCATCAGGATGCCCGTTCATGCATGGCAGCATGACATCCACAAGTAAATCCAATACTGATTGGTGGCCAAATACCCTAAATCTAGACATCCTTCACCAACATGATTCCAAAACTAACCCTATGGGGTCAGATTTCAATTACAGAGAAGCCGTAAAGTCATTAGATGTTGACGCTTTAAAAGATGATTTAAAAGCACTTATGACAGATAGCCAAGAATGGTGGCCTGCAGATTGGGGCCATTATGGAGGCCTTATGATCCGTATGGCTTGGCATTCCGCAGGCACATATAGATCAGCAGATGGCCGCGGCGGCGGTGTTACAGGTAATCAACGTTTTGCGCCGTTAAATTCATGGCCTGACAATGTGAACCTAGACAAAGCACGTCGTTTACTTTGGCCTATTAAAAAGAAATATGGAAATAAAATCAGCTGGGCTGATTTAATGATTCTTGCTGGCAATATGGCTTATGAATCCATGGGTTTAAAAACATTTGGTTTCGGATTTGGTCGCGAAGACATCTGGCATCCAGAAAAAGATATTTACTGGGGCTCAGAACAAGAATGGTTAGGGTCAGATAGATATAAAGAGGATGATCGCGATTCTCTGGAAAATCCATTAGCTGCAGTTCAAATGGGGTTAATTTATGTAAACCCTGAAGGTGTCGGCGGGAAGCCTGATCCACTAAAAACTGCAGAAGACATGCGTATTACCTTTGCACGTATGGCGATGAATGATGAAGAAACCGTCGCCCTCACAGCTGGTGGGCATACCGTTGGTAAAGCACATGGTAATGGCAATGCCGATAAAGTCGGCGCCGATCCAGAAGCTGCAAACATTCACACTCAAGGCCTTGGTTGGCTAAATGAAGGCAATCGTGGCATTGGTCGTGATACGGTCTCAAGTGGTGTTGAGGGTGCGTGGACAACAAACCCAACCCAATGGGATAATGGCTATTTCCATATGTTATTCTCATATGAATGGGAGCTAACCAAAAGCCCTGCAGGTGCTTGGCAGTGGCAGCCTGTCAACATCAAAGAAGAAGATATGCCTGTTGATGTAGAAGACCCTTCCATCAAATGTATGCCGATGATGACCGACGCCGATATGGCAACAATCAAGGACCCAGAATATAGAAAAATCTCAGAGAAGTTTTATCAAGATCCAGAATATTTTTCTGAAACATTCGCCCGTGCCTGGTTCAAACTAACTCATCGTGATATGGGACCCAAAGCACGTTATATCGGACCTGACGTTCCAGAAGAAAACCTGATCTGGCAAGATACTGTACCAGCAGGTCCCGTTGATTTTGACATAGAGGCTGCGAAGGAGAAAATCATCTCCAGTGGCTTAAAGAGCAACGAGTTAATTTCTACCGCTTGGGACAGTGCCCGCACATTTCGTGGTTCCGATATGCGTGGAGGTGCAAATGGTGCCCGTATCCGTCTAGCCCCACAACGTCATTGGGTCGGAAATGAACCAGAACGTCTTGATCGCATCTTGCCCGTTTTAGAAAACATTGCCTCGCAAACTGGGGCCAGTATCGCAGATATTATTGTGTTGGCGGGGAATGTCGGAATTGAACAATCTGCAAAAGCTGCAGGTCACAATATCACAGTACCATTCACACCAGGACGCGGTGATGCCACTTTAGATATGACAGATGAAGGCTCATTTGCTGTACTTGAACCATTACATGATGGCTATCGTAATTGGTTAAAAGATACCTATGCCGTAAGCGCTGAAGAGATGCTCTTGGATCGGTCTCAACTAATGGGCTTGAATGCACATGAAATGACAGCCTTAATCGGCGGCATGCGTGTGTTAGGCACCAATCATGGAGATGTTAAACATGGCGTCTTTACAGATCGCGAAGGTCAACTGACCAACGATTTCTTTGTGAACTTGGTAGATATGACCTACAGCTGGCATCCGACAAAAGATGGCAATTATGAAATCCGTGATCGAAGAAATGGTAACGTAAAATGGACTGCGTCCCGTGTTGATCTTGTATTCGGCTCCAATTCCATCTTGCGTTCCTATGCAGAACTATATGCACAAGACGATAACCAGCAAAAATTTGTTGAAGATTTCATAGCTGCATGGGTCAATGTTATGAATGCTGATCGTTTTGACTGCGAATAAAACTTTGAACTAAACACCTAAATTTCCAACTGTGGGGGACAAGATATTCTCCCACAGTTGATATTTTGTAGAATTTAGAATTAAGGATTAGATGGCTACAGGCGCACTGATATGAGCATCAGGGTCATATCCAATGATTTCAAAGTCTTCGAATTTATAATCATAGATACTATCCGGTTTTCGATTGATCTTTAACTCTGGCAACGCTTTTGGACTACGTTGCAGCTGCGTTTCAATTTGTTCAAAATGATTACTATAGATATGTGCATCCCCGAAACTGACGACAATATCATGCGGGATTAGATCGCATTGTTCAGCCAACATATGTGTCAATAACGCAAGTGACGCAATATTGTAAGGCAGCCCCAGCATAACATCAGAGGAACGGATATAAAGTTGCGCACTTAAATGTCCTTCCGCCACATAGAACTGATATAAAAGATGACATGGTGGTAACGCCATTTTTCCATTTGCCGCATTATCTTGCGGGCTGACACCTTCATCTGGCAGATATTCAACATTCCAGCCGTGAAACAAAATACGACGACTATTTGGATTATTCTTTAGAGTATCAACCACATAGTCGATCTGATTAATGGTTTCACCTGACTTGGTTTCCCATGCCGTCCATTGCTTGCCATATACAGGGCCAAGCTCCCCCGCCTCTGTCGCCCATTCATCCCAAATAGACACGCCATTTTCACGTAACCATTTAGTGTTTGTGTCACCATTCAGAAACCAGATCAATTCATTGGCAATACTTTTAAAATGTAATTTCTTTGTGGTCAGAAGCGGAAAACCATCTTTCAAACAATGGCGTAGCTGACGGCCAAAAACAGATTTGGTCCCAGTTCCCGTGCGGTCACCTTTAAAAATACCGTTATCCAAGACATCTTGTGCCAGTTCCAGATATTGCTTCATAAATTCATCCTCAAATCAAATCTGGTAGCATCTTATCCGATTCATCAGAAGGTCACACTCTTCGACAATACAAAACGACTTTATTTTAAATAATGCATTTTAAAATTATGACTTCCAAGACCCACAGAAGCTTTTTCAAATGAAGGCTCAGAATAAGGTGTTTTCATACCTGAACCGCCGTAACCTTCGATTGGATATTCTCCCTGTAAAGTTAAATCACCATTACCATCTTCATCTTGAAAGAAAGAGATCGCAAAGGGACCTTCTCCAATATTTTCAAAGGAAGCATGTACAGTCCCACCGTTTATCGATAACTCGTCATAAGCGATCAATCCATTTGGATCATAAGTGCTATAACTATCTTCATCGCCATAAACCATTACAATAACTTTACCATAGTTTCGTTCGATATCATAAATTGTGAAACTCAAATCGCCTCCATTAGGTGAAGTGGTTGCTACTTGGCTAATTTCTGGCGTTTCTCTCACTATTTCCACTTGTGTCACCGCGTCTGAAAATGAGCTATCATAACTCACCACATATTCCGAAATTGATGGCATCTCATATGCCATATATGCACCACCAATTACGATCACTGTTGAAACCGCGATACCAGCGACTGTCTGTTTGAATGAAGGCATGTGTATAATCCTTTGTTTATCTATTGTTTGATCTGACGTTTTTGATTAGCTGGTTCCCAGCCCGGCGGCATAATCAAACAACCGACTTTATTGAAAAGACCCTTGGTATAGAAAACCTTTTGCCCCAAACGATAAAACCCATGAAAGAAAGCTGAAAAAGGATCGTTTCTTTTGATCGGCGTCACCAATCCATAAACCACGTCTTCTTTTTCTTCTGCGAAGGTCCCAAACATACGGTCCCAAATGATGAAGATGCCACCATAATTCTTATCCAGATATTTGTTATTGGACCCATGATGCACACGATGGTGCGACGGCGTATTCATGACCTTCTCAATAATACGTGGGAATTTTCCAAAACCTTCCGTGTGCAACAATGTCTGATATAACTGCACAAACATTTCGGCAAAAAACACAACAAATGGATTAAAGCCGAGCAACACCAAAGGAATATAGAACGGTAGTGGCAATAATCCATCTAGCGGACCAAAACGATAGGCGACAGAAATATTAAAATGCGGGGATGAATGATGTACCGTATGCGTCGCCCAAGCAACATTCACACGATGAGCAAATCGATGTTCCCAGTAATACATTAGATCTGCCAAAATGATACAAATCGCAACGCTAGTCCAATTGCTTTCAATCGTCCAAATCGCATATTCGGATACATAAAAGAAAACCCCCACATAAAATCCGCCAATTACCAGATAATTAATTCCGATAAAGGCACCAAGCGTGATGTAATTTGTAAAAACATCGCCAATTAGCCCCCAACTGATCTTTTCTCTCAAACCATATCTTAGAAATTCGAGCGCTAAAAAAGCGAAAGAGAAAACAAAGAACCAATCACCGATAAAAGCTTCCCATCCATAAATCTCCATATCCGTTAGCTGATTAAATATGAATTCCATATCGGTCTCCTCAACATAAATGCGAACTGAACAACATCTTATCAGATGTCTGTCTTTTGCAGTATATAGGGATAATTTAGTTTATTGTCAAATTTGAAAATCTATTTTTATGTTTACGTGAAAGATGGTTTCTCTTAATTGATAGGGAATTCATAAAAGGATAAGGGTTCAAACTGTGCATATTTCGATGATTGTCGCCCAAGGTGAAAACCGCGTTATCGGTGTTGATGGTGATTTACCGTGGCATCTGTCTGAGGATTTGAAATATTTCAAAAAAACAACAATGGGCAAACCCATCATCATGGGGCGAAAGACTTATGAATCCATTGGTCGCCCCTTACCGGGCCGCCCAAATATCGTGATCACCCGAAATACCAATTACGAAGCCGATCCAAAAGTTGATGTCGTTGCTGATATTGAGACCGCAGTGCAGCTCGGAAAAAAATATGCGACAGAGCTTAACTTAGAGGAAATCATGATCGTGGGTGGCGCGCAAATATACACATCTGCCCTATCATCCGCGACGCGACTTTATATTACGGAAGTAGCCTTATCGCCGAATGGCGATGCATATTTCCCGGAAATCGATAAAACTATCTGGCAAGAAGTTTTCACAGAATCACATGAAGCAGAAGGCGATAATCCTGCCTATCGCTTTGTAACATATGAAAAATCTTCCTAAGGAAACAGGTTTAAACTACTGGATTCACTAAAAGCTTTATTTTCTGCGAAAAAGCCTCTTGAGATTCCTTTTTCTGTGCCTATCTTTAGGACCCAAATGAAATAGCAAATTGCGTGAGAAAACACGCGAAACGGAAAGTTTACGAAAATGTCTGAAACCCAACATTCTAAAGTTTTAATTATCGGTTCTGGCCCTGCTGGTTATACAGCTGCGATTTACACAGCACGTGCAAACCTGAAACCTAGATTGGTTGCAGGTCTTCAACCGGGTGGTCAGCTTACCATTACAACTGAAGTTGAAAACTATCCGGGTTTTGCTGATGTGATCCAAGGTCCTTGGTTAATGGAACAGATGCGTGAACAAGCTGAAAAAGTGGGCACTGATCTAGTTTATGACATCATCGTTGATGTTGATTTTGAAAGCCGTCCAATGCGTGCAACAGGTGACAGTGGTACAGTCTATACAGCTGATAGTATAATTGTTTCCACAGGTGCACAGGCAAAATGGTTGGGGCTTGAATCAGAACAAACTTTCCAAGGTTTTGGTGTAAGTGCATGTGCCACATGTGATGGTTTCTTCTATCGCGGTAAAGAAGTCGCTGTTGTTGGCGGCGGCAATACAGCCGTTGAAGAAGCAATCTATCTGACCAATCATGCAGAAAAAGTTACACTGATCCATCGTCGCGATCAGTTAACAGCCGAAAAGATCTTGCAAGATCGTCTATTTGCGAATCCAAAGATTGAAATTCTCTGGAATAACACACTGGAAGAGATCCTTGGGGAAGAAGGCAAAGGTGTTACAGGTTTGAGTCTCAAGAACACCAAAGACGGCAGCAAGAGTGAACTAACTGTTGATGGTGTGTTTATCGCAATTGGGCATAGTCCTGCGACAGAAGTTTTCAAAGGGAAACTGCCAATGGATGACCATGGATACCTATTGGTTGAAGCAGGTACAGCATCCACAACAGTGCCGGGTGTATACGCCGCTGGTGACGTGACAGACAAGATTTACCGCCAGGCTGTGACAGCGGCAGGTATGGGATGTATGGCAGCGCTAGAAGCTGAAAAATATATCGCAGAAATTGAATCTCAGGTTGCAACTGCAGCTGAATAAAATTTTAATTAAAATAAATGTTTAGCAATGGAATCAAGCTTCATGTTTGATTCCATTGACTCTTTTTGTGATAGGTAAAATCTTACCTAAAAATTCATAAAAGAATCATCTTAGACCCATTGTCTAGGCTATTATATTAGCGTACCATATATCTAAATTTACTTATCCAAAATCAATCTGGATTTAAGAGACAGGGCCACTTATGGCCAAGGGAGCTAAGAACGTGTTTGGGTCTAAGAATAAACAACCGCAAGCTGAAGTGACAACACCGACGCCAAAGAAAGCGCCAACCATGCTTTCTGTTATTGCCGAAGGTATTGAAATCGGTGGTGAGTTACAAGGTGCAGGCGATGTGCAACTTGATGGTGGTTTTACTGGTACAATTAAATGTCATGCTTTGACAATCGGACAAACAGGTAAAATGGACGGAAAAGTTGAAGCGGAACAGGTAACTATCTTGGGTTACTTAAAAGGTGAGATTCGTTCCAAGAAAGTACGTCTAAAAAATAGCGCGCATGTTGTTGGCGATGTTTATCATGATGTTCTTGAAGTAGAAGCAGGCGCGAAAATCGAAGGCCGCTACAGCCGTAAAATGACTTTAGATACAAAACAAAAACCTGCAGCGCCTGTGTCATTAGCTGCAGTTAAAGACAACAAAGCTGCAGCTGAATAAAAGCGAATCGTTTTTATTTTAGATAAGACCAAAAATATTTTGCGCATAAATACGTATGGGTGGACTTGATTTTAAAGTCCACCCTTTCTTATATGTATCCCATAATAATTTCTGATTAGGACAAAGACATTTGATCAAGCGATCTTACTTCATGTGAAGATTCAGCTTGTAAATGTGATCACATTTTGAATAAACTGCGCTCAGAGAAATTAAAACATGATTTCGATGCGTAGTCGAAACTACAGTTTAGGCGAACTTTTATAAGGACTGAAAGCCATGTTAGATAAAACAAAATTCTACATCAATGGTGAATGGGTAAACCCGGTAGAACCAAAAACACTAGATGTGATTGATCCATCAACCGAAGAAGCTTGTGCCGTTATTTCCATGGGTGGCGAAGCTGACGTAAACAAAGCAGTCGCATCGGCACGCGAAGCATTTGAAACATATAGCCAAACGTCAAAAGAAGAGCGTTTGCAACTGTTGAAAAACCTCATGGATATCATGAATAAAAATAACGCTGACATGGGCGAAGCTGTTCGTTTGGAAATGGGTGCACCAAAAACCTTGGCAGATAATTCCCAAGCAGGGTCGGGTCCGTGGCATTTAGGTGGCTTTATTGAAGCTTTAGAAGAGTTTGAAGACGAATCTAAATATCGTGATACCGAAAAGGTTATTCGTCATGAACCAATTGGCGTTTGTGGCTTGATTACACCTTGGAACTGGCCTGTTAACCAAATCGCATTGAAAGTAATTCCTGCGGTTGCAGTCGGTTGCACCGTAGTATTGAAGCCAAGTGAAATTGCCCCCCTTTCTGCTATGGTATTTGCAGAATGGATGGATCAAGCTGGTTTCCCTAAAGGTGTATTTAACCTTGTAAACGGCGATGGCCCAAGCGTTGGTTCTGTTATGTCCAAACATCCAGATATCGACATGATGTCCTTCACAGGTTCCACACGTGCCGGTGTTATGGTGACAAAAGACGCCGCAGACACAGTGAAACGTGTTTCTTTGGAACTTGGCGGTAAATCACCAAACATTATTTTCGCAGATGCTGACCTACAAAAAGCAGTAAAACGCGGCGTATTGCATTGCATGAACAATACAGGTCAATCCTGTAATGCGCCAACACGTATGCTGATTGAAAAATCAGCTTATGAAGAAGCTGTAAAAATTGCCGAAGAAACAGCAAAATCTGTAAAAGTTGGCCCGACAACAGAAGAAGGCCGTCATATGGGCCCTGTTGTCAGCGAACTTCAATTCAACAAAATCCAGGGCTTGATCCAAGCAGGTATTGATGAAGGTGCCCGATTAGTTGCAGGTGGTGTTGGTCGCCCAGAAGGCTTTGAAAAAGGTTACTATATCAAGCCTACAGTCTTTGCTGATGTAAATAACGAGATGACTGTTGCTGCTGAGGAAATCTTTGGCCCTGTATTAGCCATGATCCCGTTTGAAACAGAAGAAGAAGCCATCAAAATTGGTAATGATACCCCTTATGGCTTGGCAGCTTATGTTCAAACGCAAGATTTGGATAAAGCAAACCGCGTTGCACGTAAATTACGTGCAGGCATGGTTCACATGAATGGTGGTGACCTATCCCAAGGCATGCCATTTGGTGGCTACAAGCAATCCGGTATTGGCCGTGAAGGTGGTAAATGGGGTCTGGAAGACTTCCTTGAAACCAAAGCAATCACTTGCTAATCACGCTTTATAGCTGAAACATAAAAGGGCCTGAATTTAACTTCAGGCCCTTTTTGTTGATTTGAGGTTAGACATCTCAACCAATTTTACGAGGTAACGGGTCCAACATTGTTTTACTGGAAGGACGGCTTGCCATCATCTTCCGCCAAGACATCAAGTTTGTTAAATCTTCACGATCCGCCCAAGTAATTTTACGTAGTAAGGTAGTCAGAAAAGCATTTAATAAGATATCTGCCATTGTTAACTTAGCATTCGCAATAAACATACGCCCTTCAAGATCGATGTTTAAACGCTCCAATCCTTTATGGGTTTGCCCTTGCATCCATTCTTGTGCATCGGTTGCAGGTACACGATGACCTTTATAGAACTGAACGGCATCTTCTGTGCCACGCCACCAAGTTAAAAGTGGTGAGCAAATTTCAAGATATACCCGCCTCACCCACATATTTGTTTCAGCGCGTTCTTCCGGTGTATTTCCAAATAAAGACATACCACTTGTGGCAACTTCATCCAGATACGCACATATGGCTGTGGTTTCAGTGATAATGGATCCATTATCCAAACGCAAGGCAGGCACTTCACCACGGCTATTCACATTTTCAAGATAATCTGGCTCTCTATTTGCCAAATTTACTAAATCAATATGCTCCACCTCTAATGACAACCCTTCACGTTCTAAAATAAAATGTCGAACGGTTACAGGGTTACATCCGGATGAATTTGCATCATATAAAATCATAAGGATTCCACTCTCTCTCCAAGATCTTCAAACTTCCAGCCATCATAACTTATATTTCTCTTTAGCTTCCGTGCGGAAAGTAAAGCCAGTACCGGGACGATTGGGGATCTCAACCAAACCATCCTTAATGACCATTTCTTCATTAAAGAGCGGACAGAACCAAGGCATATGTTCCACTGATATACAATTTGGGGCAGAACCAGCAATAGATAAACTTTGCTCTGTAAAGATATGCGTGGAGATCGGCATATTTGCAGCCTCTGCCATTGCTGCGGTTTTACGCATTTCTGTTAAACCACCAATACGTTGCAAGTCCGGCATTAAGACATCACAGGCTTTCTTATCGATATAATCCTTCATGCCATATTTCGTATAATCCGTTTCCCCA
The DNA here is from genome assembly GCF_965219885.1 of Curvivirga sp. Lineage (NCBI taxonomy): Bacteria > Pseudomonadati > Pseudomonadota > Alphaproteobacteria > Rhodospirillales > Aestuariispiraceae > Curvivirga > Curvivirga sp. The sequence goes on along the minus strand of NZ_CBDCOT010000009.1, from coordinate 2,289,085 downwards.
CTGGCAATCGGAGTATCAAGTGCCAAACGCACCTCTGCATGACCGTCTAGATCATAAGCAGGCACAGGTTCTTCAAACCAGACCAGATTAAACTCTTCTAATTTTCGACCCAGACGAATGGCATGTTTTGGATTAAAGCTTTGATTGGCATCAACCATTAATTCAATTTCATCACCTACAGCGTCACGCACTGCGCGAACGCGTTCCACATCTTTGGTGATGTCTTGATGACCCACACGAATTTTCATGGCTCTGAAGCCTTGATCTAGAAATTCATTGGCTTCTTGTTGAAGTTCATCAATGCTTTGCGACATCCATAGACCACCACTTGCATAGGTTTTTATCTTATCCCTGCAGGCGCCAAATATGTGATGCAATGGCCGATTAGCTGCTTTCCCAACCAAATCCCAAAGGGCCGTATCAATCGTTGATAAAGCCGAAATGGTTACCCCCGCATGCCCCATTGGGTTAATTTCTGACCAAATCTTTTGCCAAATCATTTCTATGTAATGTGGGTCGGCACCGATTAGATGATGATTAAATCCTTTTAACATCTCATCCAATGATTTCAGACGCACACCGTTTAAAGAGAAAAGATAGGCTTCACCAACAAGGCCTTCATCCGTTTCAATTTCAAGTAAAGAACATCCAACTGATCGCATATCATGGATTGCAGTTTTTACAGGCTTCTCAAATGGGACTTCCACCAAAGTGGTTTTAACATTGGTTATTTTCATTCTTTTAACTCACTTTTATACCGTGTCAGGTAAGATGGAACGCAATCCTTTGATCGCAGTTTCCAACAAATCATGATCAGATGGACTATCTTGATAAACCAGATAGGTTGGACGTTTAAATTCTGGTGCATCTTTCACTCGGAACAAACGCCCTTCCGCAATTAAAGGCTTTACTGTTTCTTCAATAAAATAACCCGATCCACCATGTTGTAAAATATGGTTTAAACCAACAGATCCAATACCAACAGATAGTTTAGGCGACAGCGCATTTGGAAAAGCCAAGCTATGTTGTGCTTTAAAGCTATCTCCCCAATCCACAAAAATATACCCTTGAACCCTTTCTGCTTCCACTTGCCTTGGCGTTGTTGACACTAAAATCAATTTCTCAACAAGGAAGGATTCAATGACCAATTCTGGTCTCTGTTGCGGATCATATAAAATCGCCAAATCCAATAATCCATCACGAAGGCGATGCATCAAAGGTTCAGAATATTCTGATACGATTTGCGCTGCCAAATTAGATGCATTCGAATTCATCCAATTCAACCATGGTGCGGCAATTCTGTCCCAGTGGTTCAACTGCACCCCAAGATTTACAATGGCTTTCATATCATCCGGCAGGGCAATCTCTTGACGTGCACGATCCCATGACCGCACAGCTGTTAATGCATGTCGGTGAAAATGATGTCCGCCAGCAGTTAGTTCTGCGCCGTTTCTTCGACGTACAAATAACTGACGGTTCAAACGTTCCTCCAGCGCCTTGATACGTGCAGAAATCGTGGACTGTGTCACATGTAATTTATCTGCGGCTAATTGAAAGCTGCCCGTTGTAGCAACTTCTAAAAACGCGCGCATATGTTCAATATTCATAGAGTATTCTCAGTTAAATCGAAAAATCCGATATTACCCATAATTTATATTCGTTTGCTTTGTCAAAGAGAAATAACACATACTTCTCACATACAAGAATTCAAAACGTCTGATTTCACCTTTTTGAACCCAGACGACCATATTTGTAATGGAGGATGCTATGAATATGGAAAAAACACCATTAAAGATTATGAAAAACGATCCGATGGATCACATCTTTGATTTAAATACTTATCCAATTCACGATAAAGAATCTACAACCCGTCAAGAACTGGTCGACCGCTGTCGCAAGGAATTGGATGATGTTGGATGTGTGGTTCTTCGGGATTTCGTCACACAAGAATCTTTAGATCGTATGCAAGCGGAAGCACATCGTCTGGAAGAAAAAACCTTTTGGTCCAGCCTGAACCATAACCCATATTTCACGAAAGAAGATGAAAGCTTACCAGAAGATCATCCAAAACGTTTCTTTGAATATCGCAGCAGCGGATTTATCGACTCAGACCGCCTTGAAGAACAATCTGATCTCAATGCGATCTTTGACTCTCAAATATTGTTAGATTTTTTAAGCGAATGTTTAAATGTATCTCCACTTTATTGCTGGGCAGATCCTTTGGGAAATCACCCATATGGTGTGATGCGTGATAACGATTATTTCCCATGGCATTTTGATGGAAACGATTTCACGGTTTCAATTCTGGTTCAAGAATCTGAAGAAGGCGGCACTTTCGAATATGCCCCTGACATTCGCAATCGATCTGATGAAAATTTTGATGGCGTGAATAAGGTTTTGAATGGTGATCGTGATCCAGTTCATTCCCTGCAACTTCGTCCGGGTGATATGCAAATTTTCAAAGGTCGTTTTTCCATGCATCGCGTAACACCGGTCAAAGGTAAAACAAATCGCATTATCGCCTTACCGACTTATGCCATTGATCCATATACTGTAAACCGCCCAGAACATTCCAAACAGGTTTATGGACGCGCTTTACCAATGCATTACGAACGTGAAGCCCATCGTTCCGACGGTTTGACAGACTAATTACCCTTAGAGTAACTCCCTCACCCGAAATAAAGGGTGAGGCTTCTTTTCAGGAGAGAAGCAAAGATGAAAATCGCATTTATCGGTCTAGGGAATATGGGCGGACCAATGGCCCTTAATATCGCCAAAGCAGGCTATGATATAAATGTCTTTGATTTAGATAAATCCAAAGCAGAACCAATTTTGGCAGCTGGTGGTGTATGGTCAACATCCCCTGCCGAGGTGGTCGTAGACGCAGATGTTGTTATGACTTCCCTACCTGGTCCAAAGCAGTTGCAATCAATTGCCTTGGATGAGGACAACATCCTAGACGCTATGAAACAGGGGTCGATCTGGATTGACCTCTCCACCAACAATTTAGAAGTGGAGCGCGAAATTCGCGCCGCTGCAGAAGCAAAAGATATCTCAACACTGGATGCCCCGATCAGCGGAGGCACAGAAGGTGCCGCAGCAGGTAGCTTAGCCATCTATGTGGGTGGCAAGGCTGAAACATATGAAAAAGTAAAAGACATTCTGGATGTTATCGGCGGAGATGTAAAACATCTTGGCGATCACGGCGCAGGATATGTGGCAAAGATTTCACAAGTGATGCTTTGCTACTTGCATTCCGTCGCCCTAAGCGAAGCATTGATGCTTGGCATAAAGGGCGGTGTTGATCCGGAAATAATGTTAAGCATCGTGCAAAAATCAACCGGACGTTCCTATGTGGCAGACCGTTATGGCCCCCCTATTCTTGAAGGCAGCTATGATCCGGGCTTTGCCCTCGGACTTGCGCATAAAGATATGAAATTGACCCTTGAGCTCGCCAAAAGCACAGGCACAACACTGCCAATGTGTGAGCAAGTGGAAGATATCTACAGCCGCGCTGTAGATAAATATGGTTTCGACCAAAACCATCTCATGGCTGTAAAGCTACTTGAAGAACAAAATGATCAGTTATTAAGAGGGAAGTAAGATGAAAGACGAAATTAACGAAATGGACCGCCGCGAGCTGAACGAAGACAGCTTCAAATCCGCACAAGGTGCAAGCCAAATCACACCCGAAGAATGGCAAGCCCGTATTGATCTTGCTGCTCTTTACCGTTTAGCAGCCCTTTACGGTTATGATGATTTGATCTGGAACCATATAACCATGCGTGTACCGGGCACAGACCATCAGTTCCTGTTGAACAAATTTGGTTTGTTATACAATGAAGTAACGGCATCTAATCTGATTAAGGTGGATGAACATGGCACTGTTCTGTCTGGCCCAACAGATGTGAATACCGCAGGCTTCGTCATTCATTCTGCCATCCATAACGCACATCCAGATATGAAAGTTGTCTTCCATGCACATGCCCCTGCTGGCTTGGCTGTGACTGCGCTAAAAGATGGTTTGGATTATTTGATCCAAGATACCTCCATGCTTTATGGCGATATCGGATATCACGATTGGGAAGGTTTGTCCCTAACCCTTGAAGAACGTGATGCTTTGGCAAAAAATATCGAAGGTAAATCCTGTTTGATCATGCGTAACCACGGCTTCTTGACAGTGGGCGAAACGGCAGGCGAAGCCTTCATGAATATGTATTACTTAATCCGGGCCTGCCAGGTGATGGTTGAAGCATATTCCACAGGCCTACCATTAGATAAAGGTCCGGAGGAAATCTGGAAACTATCACGTCGCCAATATGCCGATTTCCCTCCGGGTAAATATGAATGGCCTGCTTTGTTGCGTCAGTTGGATCAAGTTGATCCATCCTATCGTCAATAAACAATAATGGCTTAAGCGAATGAAAGTTTCTCTGGAAGGAAAACGAGCATTTGTAAGTGCAGGTGGTGCTGGTATGGGCCGTGCCACCTGTCTCGCCATGCATAAACTAGGCGCGAAGGTTTATACCTGCGACATTAATGAAGAAGTCCTGGATACCCTGCCAGATGACATCACCAAATATATCTGTGATGTCAGTGATCCAGACGAGGTGGATCGTATCATGTCTGAAGTCATGACCGATGGCTTGGACTTTCTGGTTAACAATGCAGGTATCGCCGGTCCTACCGCCCCAATTGAAGATGTAACAGTCGATCAATGGCGTCAAACCATGGCTGTTTGTATCGATAGCCAATTCTTTTTCACTAAAAACGTGGTGCCTCATTTTAAAGAAAAGAAACAAGGTACCATCATTAATCTGGTATCTGCCGCTGGTATTTTAGGCTTCCCCAACAGAAGCCCCTATGTTGCCGCTAAATGGGCCGTCACTGGTTTGGTAAAAACATTGGCTATGGAACTAGGCCCCGACAATATTCGCGTGAATGGCATCGTGCCGGGCAATGTAAATGGCGAACGTATGGATAACGTAATCTCCGCCCATGCAAAGGGTGAAGGATTATCCGAAGACTATGTGCGCGACCTTTATGCGATTGGAACATCCATGCAGTGTTATGTGGATCCAGAAGAAATCGCAGATTTAATCGTCTTCCTTTGTTCTGACTATGGAAAACATATTTCCGGTCAAATCATTGGTGTAGATGGAAACACTGAAACACTCTTCCCCCGAATGATGGAAGAAGAGCAGTAATGTCTAAACAGGAGTTAGGCTGATGAATTTGGTAAAAGATTTAAAATCCGACATCACCCAAAAGGTTGTAAATCCAGTAATCACTAAGATTTCAGCCTATCAAACCGATCTTGATTGTGTTGGGGGTGAGTATCGCATGGCAATGGGCAAGGTTATCAGTTCTGCCCAAAGTACAATTGTTGCCATCGAAACTGATCAAGGGATTACCGGATATGGTGAAGTTTGCCCCTTAGGATCAAACTATCTGCCTGCCTATGCAAAAGGGGTTATTCCGGGCCTTTCGGAACTTGCCCCACAACTTGTCGGACAAAATCCATTGGATTTAGGTGTATTAAACCAAACCATGGACAGTCTGATGAAAGGCCATAACTACGTCAAATCACCAATCGACGTGGCGTGCTGGGATATTCTGGGCAAATATTCAGGTGTTCCTGTTTACACCTTACTTGGTGGTAAATACCAAGATAAATTGCCTCTTTATTTCTCTATCTCAAGTGCGCCTGTTGAGAATATGGTTGAAGCCTGCGAAGCCGCCCGCGCAGAAGGCTATAAACAATTCCAGATCAAATGTGATGGCAATGTTGATGAAGATATAGAACGCGTGCGTGCTGTATGTGCCACAAGACAACCGGGTGAAATCTTCATTGCCGATGCCAATCAGGGCTGGGCACAGCATGAAACCGTCAAGCTGGTACATGCCCTAAAAGATGTCTCCGTCTATATTGAACAACCATGTGCAGATTTAGAAGGATGCGTAAATATTCGTCAAATGACCCCGCATCCTATTAAACTGGATGAAAGCATCGACAGTCTTGAGGCATTACTTCTTGCGATTAAATACCGCGCAATGGATGTTGTATGTCTTAAGGTTTCTAAAGTTGGTGGCCTGACCAAAGCAAAACAAATCCGTGATCTTTGTGCCGCACAAGGTTTATCCATGACGGTTGAAGATAGTTGGGGCAGTGACATTGTCACCACAACCCTTTCACATCTTGCTGCAAGCACACCTGTGAAGGCTATGTTGAACTGCTCAGACCTAAATCGTTACATGCACGGGCATGTGGCCCATGGTGCACCAAAAGCAGAAAACGGATATCTAAACACGACTTCTGCACCGGGCTTAGGCATTGAGCCAGATTGGGACATATTAGGTGATCCCGTTTTTGAATATGGCGGTTAATCTCAACCTATCTAAATAATGAGAAAGAGAAGACAATGAATGGATGGATATATTTAGCACTTGGGATTGTCACCGAAGTTGCCGGTACATTTTGTATGAAACTTTCCCATGGCTTCACCAAACTGGTACCAAGCGTTCTGTTCATTGTCTTTTTCGCTATTGCGTTAAGCCTGATCAACTTATCTATGAAGACTATTGATATGAGTATTGCATATGCGATCTGGTCAGGGGTTGGCATTGCCATCCTAACGATTTTGGGCATCGTCTTTTTAGGGGAGCCCGTTTCCACCTTACGCCTTCTTTTCATTGGTATGATTGTGGTCGGCGTGGTCGGCCTTCATGCTCAGGCCTAAAGGAAGCATTCAATGGCAGTCCTTTTAAATAATAATGGATATGGTAATCAGGCTTGGATGGAAGAACTTCCTAAACTGCTGCCTAACGATCTACCTGTTTATGAATATCCCAATGTACCAGATAAAGAAGACATCACCTATGCCTTAGTATGGGATCACCCAAAAGGTGACCTAGCCACTTATCCAAATCTAAAAGCTGTGTTGTCATTAGGGGCTGGAGTTGAACATCTAGCAGAAGATAACTCCCTGCCTGATGATCTACCAATCATTCGCCTGATTGACCCTGCTGTTGCAGATGATATGGCCATGCATAGCCTTTATTGGTGTATGAATTTTCATCGCCACTATCATATCTACCAAGAACAACAAACTAAAAAACATTGGGAACGCTATCCGTGTAAACCCGCTGAGGACTTCCAAGTTGGTATTCTTGGCCTTGGCAATATTGGTTCAGTCGTTGGTCAAAAAATTGCACAAAATGGCTATCAAACGCTTGGCTGGGATTTAAGCCGCAAAACCATTCAGGGTATAAAAACCTATCATGGAATAGATCAGTTAACTGATTTCTTACAAAACTTGGATGTGTTGGTTAATTGCCTTCCGTTAACCAGTGATACAACAAATATGATTGATGGCGATTTCCTATCCAAAATGAAACAGGGAAGTTTTCTCATTAATATCTCGCGCGGTGCGATCATCAAGGATCAAGATCTACTGACTAAGCTTGATAAAGGACATATCGCAGCAGCAGCACTAGATGCATTTATTGAAGAACCATTACCAAGAGATGATCCCTTCTGGTCTCATCCCAACGTGCATGTCACCCCACATATGTCCGGGGCGACATATGCCCGTAGTGCTGCGAAAGTCTTGGTAAATAACATCAATAGATTAGAAAAAGGCGAAGCCGCTTTTCCATTATATGACCGACAAAAAGGTTTTTAGTTAAGTTCCTTGTTTTGGCCATGTCTCATGATGAATATCAATAACATAGGCATGACGATGCCGAATCTTGGGATGATAATGCGGATGAACATGAGGTTCTTCCCCTTCCCAACCTTCATGATCATGGTCGTGATGTTCATCATGATAATGAGGATGTTCATGATCATGGGCATGATGCACATGATCTAATTCTTCATTGTCATTTTTCGGCCAAATGACCAATGCTAAAATGGTCGAGCTTACGGTAATCACACCCAGTACCAAGAAAGCAGTATCCAAACCAACTTTGCCACCGACCCATCCGGCCAACGGATAAGCAATTAACCAGCAAGCATGAGATAAAGTAAACTGGGCTGCATAAATGGACGGGCGATCTCCTTGGGTCGCAGATTTTGCAAGCAATCTTCCCATCGGAGTTTGGGACATGGACGACCCCGCCCCTAACATAAACCAGATCGGCATCAGTTGATAAAAGTCAGGTTCCAGTAATCCAAGGAATAAAGCGGATCCCATTAGAACACCGCCCAACACCATTACAGGCTTATCTGAAAACTTATCCAGATATTTGGGTAGTAACATCGCCACGACCATCGATCCAATACCAGATGCCATCAAAACCAATGCTAAATCCTGTTCAGACCGCCCCAAATGATCACGTACATAGACCACTGTATTCACAATCACCATGGAACCTGCTGCAGATACTGCCATCGCCAGCACCAATACAGCTCGTAACCGTGGCGTACGAAGATAAACACTGATCCCATAAGTCAGGTTTTTCCATACGCCTTTTTCCCGCTGTACAATTGAAGAAGCAGGTAAAGTACAGGATAGAACAAGTAATGCGGATATAATAAAGGCAGCTGCATTGACACTAAACAAAGCATCATAAGTTAAGACGGCAAGAGCGGCAGCAGCAAAGAGCGGGCTTAACAAGTTTTCCAAATCATAGGCCAGACGGGATAATGACAAGGCTTTTGTATATTGTTTTTCATCAGGCAATACATCCGGGATTGTCGCCTGATAAGTTGGTGTAAAACCTGCAGAACAACTATTTAAGAAGAAGATCAAAACATAAATCTGCCAAATCTCAGTCACAAAAGGAAGGCACCCAATAGCGAGAGCACGACCAATATCTAAGGCAACCAACATCATCTTACGTGGTAATTTATGTGCATATCCACCAACAATCGGTGCAATACATACATAGGCAACCATCTTCAAAGCCAGCGCAGTCCCAAGAACAACACCAGCATCCCCTTCCGCTAAGTCATAAGCCAACAAAGCCAATGCAACAGTTGAAAGGCCGGTCCCTGCCAATGCGATAATCTGGGCTGAAAGTAATCGGCTATAAACTGAATTTCGAAGAGGAGAAACGTCCGACATATGATCCTAAACCTGTGATATTTTTCTTTTTCACTTTATAGGACTATTCGTTTTTCTGCGCTAGATATTATATTTGCCCTATGGCAAAGATCGAATGCCATTCAGAAAGATTTGTGAGACAAGTTTCGCATAGTCAGAACGGCTCATTAGGCCATCTTTTTTGAACCACATAAAGCACCAGTTCACCATCCCAAATAAAGTCATCGTACATGGTTTTAACATCATGTTTTGCGAAACCTCCGCAGGTAACATTTTTGATACAGCATGATTAACAGGTGTTACAATTCGTCTCTCAAGATTTCGAAGGGTTTCTTGCTGTGCGATAGGAAGAGAGGACATTTCGGCTACTTGTATCCGATGTTCATCATCACAATCATGATAATTATCCAACAACGCCTCTATAATGGAATTCAGTTTTTCTTCAGGGTCCATACATTTAGATGCCGCGTTTTCAACATCTTCAGCAAGATCGGACAGGTGAGTTTCTAGAATATCAAATAGTAAGAAATCTTTATTTTGATAGTAATGATATAATAAACCTTTTGATATGCCTGCTGCTTCTGCGACTTGCGTCATGGAGGTTGCATGAAAGCCAACTTTTGAAAACAACCCTGTTGCCACAGATCGAATAGCTATCTTTTTTTGATCGAAATCTTGAGCACGGGTTCTGGACATATGTAAACCTTATTTGTTGCGATTATCCACGACACGAACAGCTTTCCCTTGCGATCTAGCGATCCCACCCGGATTTGCCACAATGATCTTAGTACTGACCCCTACGACACTTTTAATATGGTGGCTCAATTCCTTCGCAGAACTCGCCTTCGCCTCATCATTATTAGCTTGTGAAAGCGCTTCCACATGAACTGTCATACTATCCATACGGTTTTCTTTATTCAGCTCAATTTGGAAATGTGCAGCTAAACCAGCGCATTTAAGAATTTGTTCCTCTATTTGTGTTGGAAAAACATTTACCCCGCGCAGGATAATCATATCATCGCTTCGTCCCGTAACTTTTTCCATCCGACGCATGGACCGCGCGGTTCCAGGTAGCAGGCGTGTTAAATCACGGGTACGATATCGGATGATTGGAAAAGCTTCTTTTGTGAGAGAAGTAAATACTAATTCCCCTTCCGATCCATCTGGCAAAACTTCCCCTGTTTCAGGATCAATAATTTCCGGATAAAAATGATCTTCCCAGATATGTAAGCCGTCTTTTGTTTCCACACATTCATTGGCAACCCCGGGACCAATGACTTCGGATAGGCCATAAATATCAACCGCATGCATATCAAATTGATGTTCAATTTCCTGACGCATGGCGTTGGTCCAAGGTTCCGCCCCAAAAATCCCAATCGCTAAAGAAGTCTCGCGAGGATCAATACCTTGCGCATGAAACTCATCCAGAATGGATAAAAGATAGGACGGTGTCACCATAATCGCACGGGGTTTAAAATCCTGAATAAGCGTCACTTGGCGTTCCGTCATGCCACCGGACACAGGAATGACAGTACATCCCAGCTTTTCCGCCCCGTAATGCGCACCTAACCCGCCAGTGAATAATCCATAACCATAAGCAACATGGGCAATATCCCCTCTTCTTACACCAGATGCACGAAGGGAACGTGCGACCACGTCACTCCACATATCAATATCATTTTGCGTATACCCAACGACAGTAGGTTTCCCCGTTGTGCCAGAAGATGCATGAACGCGCGCCAATTGATCTTGAGGAACCGCAAACATCCCGAAAGGATAGTTGTCTCTCAAGTCTTGCTTAACTGTGAAAGGAAATTTTGAAAGATCTGATAAATCTTTTAGATCATCCGGATGCACACCCACTGCATCAAACTTCGCTTTATAGAATGGAGAATTCATGTAAGCGTGATGCAATGTCTTTCTCATTCGATCCAATTGTACAGAACGAATTTCATCAATTGAGGCAATTTCAATCGCTTCCAAATCAGATTTTTTTGGGCTCAAATCTTCCATTATCTTATCCCTATAATTGGTTCTGTTTTTTTATTCTTATTTGGTTTTTATTTTAAAAATGTGTGCCGCGAATGCTGCGTGAATTCCCACGGAACTCCGCAATCAATTCATTCTTCTGATTGGTAACCCGAATATCGTAAATACCGCTTCTCCCATAAACCGCGACTTCTTTAGCCTCAGCACAAAGGACATCCCCCTCAAATGCTGGTGCAACAAAGTTAATAGAACAATGCTGGGCAACGGTTTGTTGATTGCGACTGTTACAGGCAAAGGCAAAGGCTGAATCCGCTAATGTAAAAATGAACCCGCCATGGCAAGTATCCAGTCCATTGGTTTGTGATTTAGTAATCGGCATGGTCATTTTTGCATAACCTGCATCTACTTCAACCAAGTCCATGCCTAAACCTTTAGAAGCATCATCATTGGCCCACATAGCCGCCGCGGATTTCTCTGCAACTTCTTTATCAGTTAAAGCAGACATCACTTCCCCTCATTCCTGCCCTGTAAATTCCGGTTTTCGTTTTTGTATAAAAGCGGATACGCCTTCCGCATAATCAGAACTACGTCCCGCGCGCCGCTGAAAGTCTCGTTCCAGATCAAGTTGTTGATCAAGACTGTTAATCGCAGCCTCATGGATCGCTTGTTTCGTCAATGCAAGGCCAACCGTAGGCCCTGAGGCAAATTCTTGCGCTTGTCTCGTCGCAACGGTCATTAATTGATCGTCATCCACTGCTTGCCAAATCATCCCCCAATCAGCCGCCTGATCCGCCATAATCGGTGTGCCAGTCAACATCAATGCTTTGGCACGTGCTTCTCCCAAAAGCTTGGTTAAACTCCAAGTTCCACCGGAATCCGGAACCAAACCAATTTTACAAAAAGCCTGAATAAACTTAACGGACTTGGCCGCGAAAACGATATCACAAGCCAACGCAATATTTGCGCCTGCCCCGGCTGCGACACCATTAACGGCACAGATAACGGGTTTATTCATATCACGGATCAAACGGATTAAAGGATTATAAAACTTATCCAATGTTTCCCCTAAATCAGGCGGGCCATCCATCTTGGATGGATCACGATCGCCTAAATCCTGTCCCGCACAAAATGCACGACCAGCCCCCGTTAACAAAACAGTTCGGCAAACAGGATCTTCTGAAGCTTCTTTCATCGCTGCATAAAGTGCTTGATGCATCTCATCGTTAAAAGAATTTAATTTATCAGGCCTGTTTAGGGTGATCTTTGTCACGCCACCTTCTTTAGATACAAGAATAGTATCGCTGTTCATCACAGCTCACTCCCTATTAAGTTTTCCCATTCTTTGATGTCCGCTTTTATTTCAAGCTACCAACATATTTCATTTTTATATGAGAAAAGACTTGCATAAATCGACCGGTCGGTCAATAAATAATCACACAAAATATGAATCAATAAATAATATTGTGATACTTAATAGGGAGGACGTTATGTCCAGCTTCTTCGAAACACATCGTGCGACACTTGAAAAAGCCTTGGAAACAGCGAAAAATCGCGGCTATTGGTCTGCCTATCCAGAAATGCCGAGCGGCAAAATCTATGGCGAAACAGCCAAAGCCGATGGGCAAACGGCATTTGATAGCTATCGCAACGGTGATTTCAAAATCGAAGGACATCCGGAAGAAAACCGTGTTGGTGATGAATCCTCACCCTATGGCCTAGAGTTAAATATCAAATATCCAACGGCCTCTGTTGAAACACTCATGTCTGCATCTAAAGAAGCAGGCAAATCATGGGGTAAAGCCTCTATTGAAGAGCGTGTTGGTGTATGCCTTGAGATTCTGCATCGTTTAAACAAACGTAGTTTTGAAGTCGCCAATGCAGTGACCCATACAACAGGTCAGGCATTCATGATGGCCTTTCAAGCCGGTGGTCCGCATGCACAAGATCGTGGTCTTGAAGCTGTCACTTATGCTTATGATGAAATGAAACGTACCCCTGCCACCGCGATCTGGCGCAAGCCCGCGGGTAAAGATTCGGTTGATACGATGGAAAAAACATGGCGCATCGTACCGCGCGGTGTAGCGTTAGAAATTGGTTGTGCGACATTTCCCACATGGAATGGATATCCCGGTATTTTCGCAAGTTTAGCAACGGGCAACAGCGTAATCGTAAAACCTCATCCAAAAGCAATCTTACCATTGGCAATCAGTGTTTCCGTAGCTCGTGCTGTTTTGAAAGAAGCCGGTTTTAATCCAAACACAATCCTGCTTGCTGCGGATACACCTGACGCTCAAATCACTCAGGATTTATCTATCCATTCAGATGTTAAAATTATTGGTTTCACTGGCTCCAATGCCTTTGGCCAATGGTTACGTGACAACGCAAAACAAGCTGACATCTACACCGAAGAGGCTGGCGTGAATTCCATTGTGGTTTCCTCCACCGACAATTTCCGTGGTATGACAGGGAATATTGGCTTTTCTCTTTCCCTCTATAGTGGTCAGATGTGTACGGCCCCCCAAAATATCTATGTCCCAAAGAATGGTATTGAAACAGAAGACGGCCACAAAAGTTTCGATGAAGTTGCAGAAGGTATTGTGAAAGCAACCAATGGCCTTCTGAAAGATCCACAACGTGCCGCAGGTGTTTGTGGTGCGATCTCCAATGATAGCATAACAGATCGCGTAGCGACTTATGCCGATAAAGCAAAAATTCTTCGTGCCTCCACCCCTGTTGACGGACTAGATTCTGCGCGCACAGCTACCCCATTAATCTTGAAAGTGGACGCATCTAAATCCGACATCCATACAGAAGAGGCTTTTGGTCCGATTTCCTTTATTATCGCAACTGATGACACGACAGATGCTATTAATAATGCAGCCCATTTAGCGGCGACAAAAGGTGCGATTACTTCTGCCATCTATTCCACAGATGATGCGGTTTTAGATCAAGCATCGGACGCGTTTGGGGATGCAGGTGTGAATCTGTCTTGCAACTTAACAGGTGGGATTTTCGTTAACCAGTCTGCAGCTTTTAGCGACTTTCATGTTACTGGGGCAAATCCGGCGGGCAATGCCAGCCTGACAGATAGCGCATTTGTGGCAAAACGTTTCCGTGTCGTTGCAACCAGAAAACCTGTTGCGGCTTAAAACGTCCAATAAAGGAAAAGGCATATGGTTGTTTCCATTGAAAGACGCGATCACCTCGCCATTGTTAAGGTTGATAATCCGCCCGTGAATGCATTATCCGCTGCGGTTCGCAAAGGGTTATATGACGCGGCAAATGAACTGGATCAAGACGACACAATCGATCAAATCATCTTGATTTGTGAAGGCCGTACTTTCATTGCCGGAGCGGATATTTCCGAATTTGGAAAACCACCTCAAGAACCAACTTTACCAGAAGTTATTTCTGCTATTGAAAACAGTTGCAAGACTTGGATCGCAGCTATTCATGGCACGTCCCTTGGTGGCGGTTTTGAGATTGCCCTCGCCTGTACTTATCGTGTGATGGCAAGGGGTGCAAAAATCGGCCTGCCCGAAGTAAATTTAGGCCTCATTCCCGGCGCAGGTGGCACTATCCGGCTGCCTCGTCTTATCTGCGTCAGTAAAGCAACTGATATGATCACCAGTGGTAAACCAGTTAATGCCGACACTGCCATGCAGATGGGCGCATGCACCTATATCAGTGAAAATGACTTGTTAGAGGATACTGTTGCGTATGCGGCAATTATCAAAGATAAACTACATCCCCTCCCCTTAAAGGATCGTGATGTGATCGGGCCAAAACATGATCGTTTTTGGGATGAGAAAAAAGCTGAACTTCTTAAAAAGACCAAGGGGCAGGTATCCCCGCTTCGCGCACTTCAATCCATCAAGAATGCTTGCGAGCTGTCTTTTTCAGATGCCTTAGAACAAGAACGTCAAATTTTTATTGAATGCCGAAACAGTGCTGAATCCACAGCCTTACGTCATATGTTCTTTGCTGAACGCAAAGCAACAAATCCGGATTGGCTGGACAAGTCTTTAATAAAAGACTTAAAAAAAATTGCTGTCATTGGCGGTGGCACCATGGGCGCCGGGATTACCGTTGCTCTCCAAAATGCAGGTTATCAAGTCACCTTGGTAGAACGGGATCAAGAAAGCCTTGATCGTGGCATTTCCAATATCACAAAACTTTACCAAGGCAGCCTTAAGCGTGGCTTGCTAAATGAAAAAAAACTTCACGAAAATCTATCTAGCCTTGGGCAAGAAGTTGGATATAGCAATTTGAGCGATACGGATTTAGTAATCGAAGCTGTATTCGAGGATATGACCGTCAAGCAAACCCTTTTCAAAGAACTTGATAAGGTTTGCCGTAGTGACACAATCCTTGCAACCAATACATCCTACCTTGATCCAAATAAGTTTAGCGATGTGATATCCAATCCAGAACGGATGATTGGTATCCATTTTTTTAGCCCGGCCCATATTATGAAATTGGTTGAAGTAATTAAAACCGATCATACATCGGATGAGATTATTGCAACCGCCTTTGGCTTAGCGAAGAAGTTGCGGAAAATTCCGGTACTGGCAGGTGTCTGTGATGGTTTTATTGGTAATCGCATCCTCAAGACTTATCGTAAACAAGCAGAACAGCTTTTACTTGAAGGTTGTTACCCTAGCGAAGTTGATAAAGTTATGCGGAAATTCGGTATGTCGATGGGCCCATTTGAGGCACAAGACTTAGGCGGCCTAGATATCGCGTTTGCCCAGCGTCAGAATGCCGCCCAAAATGGGATGCCTGTCTATGCCCCTGTATCAGATGCGTTATGCGCGCTAAAACGTTTTGGTCAGAAAAGTCAGGGCGGCTGGTATGATTATGAGGAAGGTGATCGCACCCCTATTGCCAGCGATGAAGTTGCAAGTATTATTGAAACTTTGCGCCAAGATGGTGATGCTACCATCCAAGATTTTAGCGAAGAAGAGATACTGGATCGCATTCTATCTGCGATGCGTGCAGAAGGCGAAGCAATGCTCTCAGAAGGCATTGCCAAAGCTCCTGTTGATATCGACCTCGTCGAAGTATTCGGATTTGGTTTCCCACGCTGGCGCGGTGGCCTGATGCATTATGCTGAAAGTATAAAAAACTAATCTTCAACTTGATCTTTTGTCATATGCAAAGGTGTTGCCTTTGGCGCACGGACAGTTCGGCGCCCTTCTTCAATCTCAAATAAAGGTTCAACAGATTTCATCTTGGTGAAACTATCGCGAGCCAATTGTTGGTAAACAGAGGTACCTTCGGATTTCCACGCAATTTCTTTTTCAGAAAGCTCACGTAATACTTTTGCTGGTGACCCAACAATTAAACTATTTGCAGGACCATCAAAGTTAGCCTTCACAAAAGCCATCGCCGCGACGATAGAATTTTCACCAATCTTGGCGCCATCCATAATCACGCTATTCATACCAACCAGCGCGTTTCTGCCAATCTGACAGCCATGTAATACAGCCCCATGCCCAATATGACCGTCTTCTTCCACAATCATTTCCATATCAGGGAAGCTATGGGCCACACAAGTGTCCTGAAAGTTTGAACCTTCTCTTAAGATAATCCGACCGAAATCGCCTCGTAAAACACAATTAGGCCCTACATAAACATCTGGCCCAATAATCACATCCCCAATCACCACAGCCGTTTCATGCACATAAGCTTTGGGATCCACTACAGGGATCACATCGTCATAAGAATAGATTTTTGCCATGGAAGGAATGTTCTTTCAGATCGTTTCTTTATTGGTCGTAATCGACAACCACCTTATCGCTAACTGGATAAGATTGGCAACTTAAGACATAACCAGCGCGCACTTCGTAATCTTCCAGCGCATGGTTAGTATCCATTTCCACATCGCCTTCAATCACTTTGCATTTACAGGTAGAACATACGCCGCCTTTACAGGCATATGGCAGATCCATACCCGCATCCAAACCAGCCTCTAAAATAGATACAGCGTCCTTTGGCATTTCCACATTTCGCGATAGACCATCAATAATAATCGTCGCCTCAACCTTTGGCCCATCCTCGGCAATGGCCTTGTCATGCATTTTACCACCAGCACGGCTCGGTTTGGACGGTGCAAACAACTCAAACTTGATTTTGTCCTTTTCCAAGCCATGCTCTTTCAAGCTTTCAGAAATAGAAATCATCATTGGTTCCGGCCCACAAATAAAGGCCATATCCACATCATCCAGATTGATCCAACCATTAAACAGTTTCGCACATTTTTCTTTATCGATGCGCCCGTTGAATAATTCTATCTCTTGCGTTTCACGTTCCAATATATGAATCACACTCAGACGGCCTAGATAGGTATTTTTAAGGTCTTCCAATTCCTCACGGAACATAATGCTATGAGAATGCATATTACCGTAAAGCAACGTGAAATGACTGTTTGGTTCTTCATCCAGAACCGTTTTGATAATACTCATAAACGGGGTAATGCCTGATCCACCCGCAAAGCCGAGATAATGCTTCGTATCCCCTTTTGAAATCGGCGCATGGAAATTACCCATTGGCGGCATGGTCTCTAACACATCACCGGCCTTTAATTCATCATTAGCCCAAGAGGAAAAGACGCCACCTTGCACCTTCTTGATACCAACTTGAATGAAGGGAGACCCAACTTTTGAACAGATCGAATAAGAACGACGCAATTCTTCCCCATCAAATTCCTTACGAAAAGTTACATACTGTCCTTGGACGTAAGAAAACTCGTCCATATTTCCATTGGCCGCCTCCAAGGTTAGAACAACTGCATCACGTGTTTCTTGTCTGATATCAATAACTTTTAACGGATGGAATTTTGCCATGATCAAACTCCCCTTTGATCTTAAATACATTTGAAATAATCAAATGGTTCCAAACAGTCGTTACACTGATAGCTCGCCTTACAAGGCGTTGAGCCAAACCAACTGACACATTTCGTATTTGTTGAATTACATTTCGGACAAGCCATAGTTTCCGGCTGTCCTGTATTATCTTTACCTGTGATGCCACATGTGGTTTTATCACTTGGCGGGGCAATGCCATATTCACGTAGCTTGTCGCGACCTGCGTCACTTAACCAATCTGTGGTCCAAGCAGGTGAAAGGCGTGTTTCGATAGAAACTTTCTCAATCCCCTTATCGCGTAAGGCGGTTTCAATATCCATTGAAATCACACGGGTCGCCGGACAGCCTGAATAAGTTGGTGTTACCACCACTTTCAATTCATCATCTTGCCAAGCCACATCACGAACAATGCCTAAATCCACGACGGATACTACAGGCACTTCTGGATCAGGCACTTGGTTCAGCCAAGCCCAGATCAATGCTTCATCCGGTAAATTATGATTATGTGAGACTTCTACAGACATCGGACTTAATCCCTAACCTTACCAAGTCGCGCCCGGATAAGCCCGTTGCAAGAATTGCATATCTGCTAACAGATAGCCCATATGTTCTGTATGAGTGCCTGTTTTACCGCCTTGTTGGAACCATGCATTTTCAGGCTTCACCAATTTGGCTTCGGCAAAGAACTCATCCATGAAGCTATCCCATGTAGCTTTGATATCTGCCAAGCTTGGGGCAATACGCGCTGCAACCATCGCTTCATCCACGCTATCGGATTTAAACATCTCACCCGTATAAGGCCAAAGCAGATCAATCGCATCTTGCATACGGCGTTTGGATTCTTCGGTTCCATCGCCCATATGTAAACAAAGATTACGGCTACGTTCCAGATGGTATTTCGCTTCCTTCACTGCTTTTTCAGCAATAGCAGCAACCCGTTCATCAGAAGATTCTTTTAATGCCTGCAACATTGGTAAATGCCATGCATCAAATAACATCTGACGGGTTAAGGTTTGCGCAAAATCCCCGTTTGGCTGCTCAACCAATAAAAAGTTTTTGAAATCAAAAGCGTCACGTAAATAAGCTAGATTATCGGCCGTACGACCTTCACCTTCCACGTCACCAGCAAGACCTAACCAAAGCTGTGTCTGGCCAATAAAATCCAGCGCAATATTGGCAAGTGCAATATCTTCTTCCAAAATTGGCGCATGACCGCACCATTCGGAATTACGATGTCCGATGATGAGACAATTATCCCCCATCCGGCATAGAAATTTAAAGAGAGCGTCTTTGTCAGCCATCACATTGCACCCACTTCTTCAGGGATATCAAAGAATGTTGGATGACGATAAACTTTATCATTCGAAGGATCGAAAAGTGGCCCTTTCTCACTTGGTGCTGAAGCAGAAATATTTTTTGCTTCTACAACCCAGATACTCACGCCCTCATTACGTCGCGTGTAAACATCACGGGCATTATTAATTGCCATTTCAGCATCGGGTGCATGAAGGCTACCCACATGACGGTGAGACATCCCATGTTGACCGCGAATAAAGATTTCCCAAAGTGGCCATTCTTTTGACATTGTAACTTCCTCTCTGATCTCAAAATCAGGCGCGCTTGGTTAAGCTGCGTCCTGTTGTTGTTTTTTCTTGGCTGCTTTCTTTTCTGCATGGGCAGTTAGGGCATCACGGAACCATTCGCCGTCTTCCCATGCTTTCACACGAGCACCTAAGCGTTCTTTATTGCATGGGCCATTGCCGGAAATAACTTGATAGAATTCATCCCAATTGATCTCGCCATAATCATAGGATTGGCGTTCTTCATTCCATTTCAAATCAGGGTCTGGGATTTCAAGTCCAAGATATTCCGCTTGTGGTACAGTTTGATCGACGAATTTTTGGCGAAGTTCATCATTGGTGTTGATCTTAATTTTCCACGCCATGGATTGGGCTGAATGCACAGAATCTTTATCACTTGGTCCAAACATCATCAAAGATGGCCACCAGAAACGATTGATCGCATCTTGAGCCATTGCCTTTTGTTCTTTGGTGCCTTGGGCCATTTTTGTAATGAGGTCATAACCCTGACGTTGATGGAAACTTTCTTCCTTACAAATCCGGATCATGGCACGGGAATAAGGACCATAAGATGTACGTTGAAGTGGCACCTGATTCATAATCGCAGCCCCATCGACCAACCAGCCGATCGCTCCAATATCCGCCCAATTCAATGTTGGATAATTGAAGATGGAAGAATATTTCGCCTTACCGCTATGAAGCTGATCCAATAATTCATCACGTGACACACCTAGAGTTTCAGCCGCACAATATAAATATAATCCATGCCCGGCTTCATCCTGCACCTTTGCTAAAAGGATAGCCTTTCGTTCCAATGTCGGCGCACGCGTAATCCAGTTCCCCTCCGGTAGCTGCCCCACAATTTCAGAATGAGCATGCTGAGAAATCTGACGGATCAAGGTTTTACGATAAGCGTCTGGCATCCAGTCCTTTGGCTCAATCTTTACATCACGATCAATTTTATCTTGAAAGGCACGTTCTCCTGCATCCATCTCTTCACGGGATTTAACGCCTTTGCCATCTGTTTTTACCATTTGTGCATACATCTGTTTTCTCCCACATTCATGCGCGTTCAAGAACCAAGGCAATGCCCTGCCCCACACCAATACACATGGTGCAAAGAGCATAGCGCCCACCTGTTCGCATCAATTGATACATGGCCGTCGTTACCAAACGTGCGCCACTCATCCCTAATGGGTGACCAATGGCAATTGCTCCCCCATTCGGGTTTACGTGAGCTGCTGCTTCGTCAACGCCCAATTCACGAAGCACGGCTAAACCTTGAGCCGCGAAAGCTTCGTTTAGCTCAATAACATCCATCTGATCGATAGTTAGGCCTGTCTGTTTCAAAACTTTTTTTACAGCCGGCACAGGCCCAACCCCCATAACACGCGGGGCCACACCTGCGGTTGCCATGCCCAACACTTTCACTTTCGGTGTCAGACCATGAACCTTAATTGCATCTTCATCCGCCAACAAAAGAGCACATGCCCCATCATTAACCCCTGACGCATTTCCCGCTGTCACAGATAAATCAGGACCATTAATCCCACGCAACTTAGCAAGTTTCTCTACTTCTGTTCCCGGGCGTGGATGTTCGTCAGTAAAGACAACAACATCATCCCCACGACGTTGTGGAACCGAGACAGGAATAATCTCATCTTTAAACACACCTGCCTCATGTGCCCTCGCCCAACGCAATTGGGATTCCGCTGCAAAACGATCTTGATCTTCACGTGAGATATTAAAATCTTCCGCTACATTATCTGCAGTTTCAGGCATGGAATCTGTGCCATAAGCCCTATCAAGCTTATCATTCACAAACCGCCAGCCGATTGTCGTGTCGTAAACAGCATTGGCACGGCTAAACGCCACATCTGCCTTTGGCATTACAAATGGGGCACGAGACATACTTTCAACCCCCCCTGCAATTCCCAAAGAAATCTCACCAGATTTTATGGCACGGGAAATTGTACCAATTGCATCTAATCCTGAACCACAAAGCCTATTAATCGTTGCACCAGGTACTTCAATAGGCATCCCCGCCAGCAACGCAGACATGCGTGCCACATTACGATTATCTTCCCCTGCTTGGTTAGCACAACCATAGATCAAATCATCAACCTTTGACCAATCCACCTCAGGATTTCTATCCATCAAGGCTGTTAAAGGGATCGCCCCTAAATCATCAGTTCTAATTGAAGATAACGCACCGCCATAGCGACCAATCGGTGTTCTGATAGCATCGCATATAAATGCGTCTTTCATTTCGATCTCCCAATCCTTTAACAGGGCTCATCTCAAAATAATTAACCCCGCGTGACAAAAGTTTTTTCTTATCTGATTTCATTATAAATCACAAATTAATTAATTTTTCAATATTTTTTGTGATGCATTCAAAAATATCTATTACTAAACCTCTTTACTTAACATGAACGTGACCCAATAAGGCTTCCCAAATCAGGTATTTAGCCGTATACAGGCTGACATCTGCGATTAAGTCATGGTGAGAAACTTGGAACAGTTGAATAGAAATTTGCCTCCTCTGAACGCCTTACGTGCCTTCGAAGTGTCTGCACGTTTATTAAGTTTCACGCGCGCCGCGGAAGAGCTGAATGTTACTCAGGGCGCTGTAAGCCAGCATGTAAAACAGCTGGAAGAATATCTGGATACGCAACTCTTTATCCGTAAAGCTCGTAAGCTAGAATTAACTCAGGCAGGATTGGCTTATTTACCCACATTGACCGAAGCCTTTAATTGTATGCAAACCAGTACTGAACAATTATTCGGCTCAAAGAAGCGTACTTTATTAACGGTAAAATGCGGTGCCACCTTTATGCAACGCTGGCTTATGCCCAATCTTCCAGATTTTTACCAACATAATCCAGATATCAGTATTCGTTTAATGTCGACTGTCTGGCCCTCACAAAATGAAGTCGTCGACGCTGATTTGGAAATTTGTAATGGTCATGGTGAATGGACAGGCATGAAGATTGAACGCCTGACCAATGAGATTATGCAAGTTGTTGCCAGCCCTAAATTTCTGGAACTCTATCCTATCCATAATGATGCGATGAGAATTTCCCAACTTCCACTGATAAATGTCGTTGGGGAAAGGGAAACATGGCGTCACTGGTTTAGAAATCAAGGCATGCCGAACTTCATTCCCATGCCTATTTTGGAATGCGACACCAGTAATGTAGCTATTGAAGCAGCCTGCAACGATAACGGTTTATTGCTAACACGCAGTTTCTCCGCCCAAGACGCCTTAAAAGATGGCCGTCTTGTGATGGCCCATAAATATACAATGCCTTCGGATGGGGCCCATTATCTGGTGCTTCCAAATAAACTTCCGCTTCCAAAAGTGACAACATTCTGTGAATGGTTAAAAAAGCGTCTCATTCAAACTGGAATGGATTATTGTCAACTTCCGGAAAATAATTAATCGAGCAATTAAAAAAAATCCCGACAGCCTAACGACTGTCGGGAAGTCTCCGGATAATGATCTACTGCCGATTACTCAACAGCGATCTTATGCAAGCAATTAGGAAACTCTTAACTGCTATACATAATTCTTTTTCAAGAAATAGAGAGCACTTATGCCGCTCAATCTATCTCTCAAGAGTCTTCACCTCCTAGAAAATATCTAAGGATTGCGCATCCCAAGGGGTTTCAACCCCCAATAACTTAGCCATGGTTGGCGCAATATTAATGGTTTCAGCTACGGGCAATTTCTTTTTCGCCACATCAGGACCGGAGAAAATGCAGAAACGGAAATCATCCCAACGCCCCGGCCGCATCCCATGGTTAGATTTATATTTTGAAGTCCCAAACAAATCCGTGTTGCCATTTTTAGCATTTTCAAAACTAATGTCAGAGCCTTCCGGCACAACAAAGGTCAATAACTTATCTCTCAGATGTTCTGGATAATGGTCATTATTCCACAATTCGATACCGTTCTCTGTCATCTTAGATATTACAGTATCCGCCTGTGCTTGATCCTTTGGCGCAACTAATAAAACGCCACCTTCACTGGACCATTCAACATCCTCATCCAGCAGATTATCTACATACATACCTTTTTGCATGGCTGCATGACCGTGGTCCGCCAAGACCAGGAAGTTATAATCATCTAGAACACCAGCTTTTTCCATATGCTTGATCAAAGCGCCAACTTGTGCATCTGCAACACGGAAGGACAAATCAGTCATCAAATGATCGGTGCCAAATTTATGCATATAATAATCGGTTACACCAACTTCCGCGATCATCAGATCCGGTTGTTTCTCAGATGATGCAAAAGCAGCAACGATATCAAAAAATTGCTGATCGGCTAGCATACCTCTTTGCAGCATATATTCAGGATCCTCATCTGCCGGAATAATCACATCACGAAACAGACCTTTATCTTTTAATGCTTGCAAGCGACCTTCTGGATCAACAATACCTGACGCATTGATCCAGCTTTTATCAGATGGTGTCGGATTTTGGTCACGACCACGCACAATCATCTCATCCACCCACCACGGGCCATAATAAACACTACAATCTTCGGGTCTTACCATACCGTAACCAAGATTGACGACATCCAGCCCCTGTTTTGTGGCATAATGAGTTAACGATGGAGTGCGATAGTCATCCGGATTAGCCCAGCGGAACACACCTTCCGTCTCATCAAAAATCTTATTTCCGTAAATACCATGTTCTGAAGGCGGCGTACCATTAATAATGGAGGCACGGCCCGGCATAGACGTTCCGCACATTTCAGGACTCACACCTTCTATCTGCGTACCTTTTTCTGCCAACCAGTCAAGATTAGGCATGAATTTGCGGTGACGCTCAAACAAATCGGCGCTAATCCCATCAATCATGATCGTGATAAGTTTTGCCATGATCCCAACACATCCACTGTCTATTTTTATCGTGCGGAAACTTAAATCCGGTTGATGACAGTCTAATGACAGAAACCGAGGCGTTAAATAGAGAAATTCCATGGCTATGATTAGTTTTTCTAATGAAATTTTCTATCAACATACTAACCATTTGAAATAGTTATATAAAGATAAAATAAATATCATTTCATCTGCATCTAAAAAGCAACTATAAAAAGAACAAAAAATATCCATTCTCCAATAAGGTCAAAACCATACAAACTAAGGTTTTCACCACAGAAAAATGCGAATGCGAGTAATTCTTATTTTCTTGCTGTTATTTATGATGCGTGATAGATAGCATTTACATCAAATTAACTACCAATGAATAAGTTGTAGGATTAAAGACATGAAACTTTTGGTTAAATTAGGGGCTACAGCACTCTCTGTGTCATTGCTGTCTTCCACCGTTCTTGCCGGTGAGCCAGTATATTCCGGTTTCCCGGTAACAGTTAAAGGCTATGAAGGCGATAAAAAAACATCTGTTGCTTATACAGGTCAAATCGCACGTCAGGTTTTGCATGATTCTTTGAAAAAATTGGCTGGTAAAGGTAACGGCCAACCAAACGAAGAATTAAAAGCTCAGATGATGTCTTACTTTGAGGGTAAAGACGCAGGTCGTGCAATCATCGCGCCTAAAACCAAAGGTGATTTCATCATTGCTGAAACAGATGTTGATTCCATCAGTAAAAAGAAAAACCTAGCTGGTAAAACATATTCCGGCGTTGTAACAGGTATGCCAAATGGTATGACTGGTGCAGAACTTGTAACTTTCTGGATCGATAAAGCATCTTCTGCCAATAAAGGTGAAGATCTTAAAGCTGGTTACAATTACCCACAATTGATCTCCAAATTCTTGATGGGCGCGGTTATGTACAACCAAGCTGTTGATAATTATTTGGATGAAAAATTATCTGCCGATAAAAAACCAAATGACAAACCATATAAAGATGGCGCGTATTACACAGGTAAAGAGCATGCATGGGATGAAGCATTCGGCTATTTCGGTGCACCGGCTCATACATTGTCTCTTTCTCCAAAAGAAGTTTACGGCATCGCGAAACTTGGCAGCAAATCTGATGATCCTGTAAGTGTGTTGAAACTTGCCGACGCGAATGGCGATGGCAAAGTAAACATGAAATCTGAAATGGTGTTCGGTCCTGCATATTATGCTGCGGGTGCTGATAAAGGTGGTAAGTCTAACTACTTGCACACAATCACCAAAGCCTTCATCGATGGTCGTCAGTTGATCGCAGATGCAAATGGCGAAAAACTTACAGATGCACAACGTGACCAGTTGAAAAAATATGCATCTGTCATCGAAAGCAACTGGGAAAAAGTTTTAGCGGAAGCAACATTTAAATATGCGGGTTCCGTATATAAAGACATGCAAAAGCTTCAAACCATCAAAGAATCTGGTGGTGATGTAACAAAAGCCTGGAAAGCTTATGTGAAACATTGGGGTGAGTTGAAAGGCTTTGCTTTGGCGCTGCAAACAGGTCGTAACAACCTAGCTGCAACAGCAACTCAATTGAACCGTTTGATCGGTTACAGCCCATTGACATTGAACAATGAGCAAGTTTCCGACATCTCTGCAAATGGTGATTACCTAAGCGGTGAAACAATGGAATGGGGCATTTACATGCTTCATATGGCACGCGTCCAAAAATTGCTTGATGAAACATTTGGCTTGAAAGCTAAGTCTAATGACGTAACAGGCGAAATGGCTGCTTTGACAGATAGCTTGGGTGACGCACTTTCCGCTGAAACCGACTAATATCGTCATAAAATAGTTTAGAATCAGGCAGGTATTTTCTTTCAGAATTTACCTGCCTGTTCTATTTTACCGCCATGGAACTAGGATCATTTACAACTATACTTTGGGATGCAATCAGCCCGTTATTTTCACCACAGAAACGAATTTTTGTGGGATATCTTGCCGCGTCTGTTCCGCTAATCATCCTATATTGTTTAGTCTCTCGACAAAAAATTAAAAGCTTCTGGCAAAGTTTCTTTTCCAAAGATATCTGGTTCAGTAAATCTGCCCGATTGGATTATAGTATTTTCGTAATCAATCGTATTTTTATGCTGCTTATGGCGCCTATCCTTTTAACGAAACTGGCCGTCGCCACATATTTGTTTGAAGAATTTCACGTGATCTTTAACGGTCGACCTTCAGTTGCAGGCACCTTACCGGATTGGGCCGTTAGCTTGTCTTTTACATTCTTGATTTTTTTGTTTGATGATGCTTCCAAATATTGGTTACATCGCTTAATGCATCGCAATCATTTTTTATGGCAGTTCCATAAAATCCATCACGATGCGGAGAAACTTACCCCATTCACAGTCTATAGAATTCATCCTGTTGAAGCGCTTCTTTTCAGTGTCCGGGCTGTTCTTATTCAAGGTTTCGTGATTGCGCTTTTTATTTTCTTCTTCGGATTAAATGTGACCTTAATCGATATTTTGGGGGCTAACTTTATCATTTTCCTGTTCAACATTACCGGATCTAATTTACGCCATTCTCATGTTCGCATCACCTATGGAAACTGGTTAGAAAAACTCTTTATTTCGCCTGCGCAACACCAAATTCATCATTCCAACAATGTCAGACATTACGATAAAAACTTTGGTGTTGTCCTCGCCATATGGGATTGGTTGGGAGGAAGTCTAGTACTTGCCTCCAGCGCCCCGGAAAAAATCACTTTTGGCAATAAAAACACATCAAATAAGATACATAGCCTGTCTTATGCATATCTAGCGCCTTTTCAAGAATCCACCAAACGAAT
This sequence comes from Curvivirga sp., assembly GCF_965219885.1. Classification (NCBI taxonomy): domain Bacteria; kingdom Pseudomonadati; phylum Pseudomonadota; class Alphaproteobacteria; order Rhodospirillales; family Aestuariispiraceae; genus Curvivirga; species Curvivirga sp. The sequence continues at coordinate 2,261,877 of NZ_CBDCOT010000009.1, read as the reverse complement.
GATAAAGCTTTTATCACAGACTCTAAAAAAGAAATCAGTCAATAAATCGATATAGTTTCTAGATAATCGTCGCGAATAACGTTTTCGTAGTCGTTTACAGAAGAACCTCTCTCCGGATTTTTTCTAAATTTTCACCATATGAGGTGCTTAAAGATATTACGTCTTTAAGATAATTGGGAAGTCGGTGAAAGGCCGACACTGCCCCCGCAACGGTAATGAAGGTAGGATAAAGAAGTAGCCACTGGGATAGGGTTTCCCGGGAAGGCCTTTATCCACATCTCCCCTTCGAAGTCCGGAAACCAGCCTCGTTTAACTTGCCAAATCGCGGGCGGCGATGATGGCACAATAGATAGATGCGCCCTAAATGCGTTTATCCATGTGTCTTCTTTTGCTGGCGTGAATGAGAGCTGAAACAGCAGGAGAGACGAAGTGACCGATATTCAAAATTTACTAAATACGCGACGCATGAATTATTCTTTGGAACGTCCATTTTATACGGATCCAGAGATTTTCAATCATGACTTAGCAAACATTCATTACAGAGAATGGCTATTTGCAATACCTAGTTGTGAAATTCCCAAAACAGGCAATTTCGTAACTTATAAAATTGGCGAATATAATGTAATCATTGTCAGGGGAGCAGATCAGCAAATACGCGCTTTTCACAATACATGCAGACATCGCGGATCTGTCATTTGTAAAGTTGCGAAAGGTACTGCCCCCAAACTTGTATGCCCTTATCATCAATGGACTTATGAATTAGATGGTTCCCTTATGTGGGCACGTGATATGGGACCAGATTTTGACCCAACCCAACATGGATTGAAAACTGTGCATTGTCGAACGGTCGCAGGTCTTGTTTATATATGCCTTGCGGAAAATGCACCCAATTTTGACGAATTCAAGTTCATTGCAGAACCATATCTAGAACCACATGAGCTGGAAAATGCGAAAGTCGCTTATGAAAGCACAATTGTTGAAAAAGGAAATTGGAAATTAGTATGGGAAAATAATCGCGAATGTTATCATTGTGGCGGTAATCATCCTGCCCTATGCCGAAGTTTTCCAGATGATCCCGTTGTGACCAAGATTGAAGGCAATACCCCACCTGAAAGGTTGCAAGCTCATTTCGATAGATGTGAAGCTGTTGGAATGAAATCTCAATTTTACATTCATACGGATGGACAATTCCGTTTAGCAAGAATGCCTTTAAAAGATGGGGCTGAAAGCTATACCATGGACACAAAATCAGCCGTTAATAAATGGCTAGGCCGATCACCATTTGCAGATGCAGGTACATTGTTAAAATTCCATTATCCGACGACTTGGAATCATTTCCTTGCAGATCATTCAATTGTTTTCCGTGTCACCCCCATCAGTCCAACAGAGACAGAAGTCACAACAAAATGGCTTGTCCATAAAGATGCTGTTGAAGGTGTGGATTATTATGTAAAGCGCTTAACCGAAGTATGGGAAGCAACAAATGATGAGGATCGCAGGGTCGTAGAAGATAATCAAAATGGTATCCAAAACCCGGTTTATGAACCCGGCCCCTATTCCGCAGATCACGAAGCTGGTGTTATGCAATTTGTTGACTGGTATTGTGAAAAGATGAAATCTCGTTTGTCTCCTATTATTTTAGCAGCAGAATAATATGTTAAAGCCTTAAGGAGTCCATCAATATAAGGCCCCATACCGGGGCCTTATACAGAGTTTTTCAATTTTACTTCTCAGTTTTTCCCGCGTCTCTATTTCGAAATATCACCGATTAAAACTTAATACGCTTCACATCTGATAAATATGGTAATCTTTCTTGAGCTTTTTGCACGGCATCGCGCTGCAAAGTTGCGAAAATAATCTCTTCATCTTGGCCTGCGCGCGCCAATTCGCCACCATTTGGTGCGATAATACAACTGGCACCTAAATAGTTCATATCACCTTCTCGGCCTGCCTGATTGGCATACGCCACATAGATACCGTTTTCAAATGCACGGGTTGGGATAAGTTTTTTCGCGACAACGCCCCATTGCGCCCCTAAAGCTGTGGGCACTAAAACCAGTTCAACTCCTTGATCAGCCATATGTCGAAAAGTTTCTGGAAACTCAGCATCATAACAAATTAGAGTTGCAACCTTAAAATCGCCAAGTTCAAAAATATTGCATCCCTGTCCGGCTTCAAAATGATCCCCTTCAAATCCCGGAGGCAAGATAAGTTTACGATGGATGTTTAAACAATTTCCACGCGCATCAAAACATTGCGCAGAATTATATAGCTTTCCATCCAGTCTTTCAGGAAAACCGTAATGAATTGCCAGATTAAATTCTTTACAAAGATCTGAAATTCTTTTTGCATATGGCCCATCATTAGCCTCTGCCCATTCAAGAAGTTTCTTCCCTTTATTATACCCTGTCAGAAAAAGTTCAGGCAGTAGAAGCAGATCGATCTGCTGATAAGGCAGGTCTTTCAGTTTTGTTTCCAACCATCCCATACGTTCTTCGGGCCCTTCAAGTTCCCCGGAAGATTGAGCAATCGCAAGTCTCAATTCTCGCATGACATTCCCCTAAGCGATCAGTAACTCACGAGGATAGCTCGTTATATAGTCAAAACCTGTTTCCGTTACGACAACAGAATCTCCAATACGCCCTCCCAAGGATTCTATAGAAATTCCACCATCAACGGCAAAGGTCATACCTGGTTGTAAAACCGTTTTATCACCTGCCTTCAACTCCGGTGCTTCCAGATAGGCCACACCAATGGAACGTCCGGTTCGGTAACCTGTTTCATAACCGCGTTCTTTATAAATTTCATTAGCTGCAGCTGCGATATCTTCTGCTAATACTCCCGATTTAATCGCATGAATGGCGGCTTGTTGCGCATCGATGGCAGCCTGTTGTACATGTGCTGCTTCGTCAGAAATCTCCTTGATATGGAACATACGATCAAAGCCAAGTTTATATTGCTTAAACTGCGCCATGTTACAAAAACAGAAATAGACAGGATCACCAATCGCATATTCCTTTACGCTGGCACGGCGATGTACCATAGATGTATCTGCCCCACTCTGAAGAATTTGCAGATTATGAATCATTGGGGACACAAACTTCTCCCATCCTTTGTCAGTCAGGAAACCCGCAGCTTTTCGCGTGCCCGCATTGATCACACTCAACGCGGATTCATATTCGGCAGCACCATCACGTAATGAGTCATGAGCCGCCTTCATCATTGCCCCTGCAATTTCGCCGGCTTGCTTCATCACATCAATTTCCAATGGGGATTTGATCATGCGCATTTGCCCCAAGACGGGCGAAATATCCATCAAATCTATGGTTTTAAATTGATCATCAAAGAAATTGCGGACGATTGCTGGTATCGTATTTTTCTCAACCCAAACTTTGGTGCAATTATCACCCAGAGTGTCTGTTAAAACGCGAGCCCAGGAATTATCCCCCATATCTTCCCAAACACGAACATCTTCAACCCAGGTCATTTCTGCAACCATTTCGGATTCCATCAATGGCGTAATCACCACAGGCATTTCATCTGGGCGTATGACCAACATGGTGGGGCGACCAAACTCAATCCCCAGATATCCCCAAAATCCAGCGAGATAGGCAATTGAGCTCTCATCCGTAAATACGGCGACTTCAATTCCTGCCTCTTTCATTTTTGTTTGTAGAACTGAACTACGTAATTTTGCTTCTTCCAACATGAGTTAATTTCCCATCGCCAAGTTTTAATTTCTTTAAAAATCTATAAGCTGTATACAGATAAAGAGTCAAACACAAAATTTCATCATAAAATTGTTATAATATTGATTAGATGTATACATATATGTATGTTTTTTCCCTCTAACTTCTGGTAATTCCCAATAAATACAGTTACTGTCTGATTGATTTTATTTTCGAAGGTCTTATGAACGATGTCATTAATCCAAATTGAAAATCACAGTGATATGAATGACGTAGACGTCATTCAGGAAATCATCCGAAATCGGATTTGCTTTTTGGAATACCCAGCAGGCACAACATTAAAAGAAACTGCATTAGCCGAAGAATTTGGCGTTAGTCGCACGCCTTTGCGTGAAGCTTTAAATCGCCTTCGTTATCTAGGCTTAATTGAAACACGTAACGGTGTTGGTACAGTTGTGGTCGGATTATCTTATGAAGAAATTACACAGATTTATGAAATGCGCATGGAACTCGCTCAACTCATAGGAAAACTGTCGCCAAATAAAATCACGGATGAACATGAAGAAATCACTTTATCCCTTCTGACCCGTGCACAAAGACAAACGATAGAGTTTGATATACAGGAATATTTTGCAATTAATCACCAGTTACATCATCTGATATATGATATTATCGGTAACACATCACTTAAAGAAATGTGGAAGCAACTCTATTTTCAATCAGCTAGCAGCTGGTATCAAGTCGCCAAGAACACAACAGAAGAAGTGTGTCACTCGCTCATTGACGAATTAACAGACCTTGTCACTGCCATCAAATCTCGAGATGCAGAAGCCGTTGGAATCTCCCAACGTCTACATATCAAATACGGCTTCTCAAGAATACAGGCTCTCTCATCAAATGAATAAGGTATGATCCTGCTTTAAGCGTTCCGCAAAAAATCCCATAACAATTTTAATACGTTCAACTTTTCTAAGATCAGGATGCGTAAGTATCCATAGGTCATTTAATCCAGCAGGATTAAAAGTAAAGCATTTGGTCAATTCCGGTAGCTTCAAGTCATTTGGTAAAAATGCCAACCCTATGCCTATACGCGCTAGATGAGATATCGCAGCCAAATCATCACTTCTTTGAACAATATTATTTTTATAGTTCCCATCCAGCCAATGATAACTCGGATGATTAAGTAACTCCCCTGCGGCACCAATAATGTGATGCCCATCCAATTCACTCAAATCTTTGGGATTGCCGTATGTCTTAAGATAAGCTTCACTTGCAAATATACCCCAATTTATTTCGCAAATTTTCCTGCCAAATAAGTAATCTGCAGGTTCTTTAGATACACGTAACGCTATATCTGCTGACCTAGATTTCATATTTTCTTCTTGATTAGTAACAAGTAAATCTATCCTAATATCAGGATAACTTTGATTAAACTCTTGTATATACTTAGGAATAATTTGGTATGCAAAACTTGTCGGGACAGTCAATCTCACCACACCTTGCGCTTGCTTATCTTTCCCAAAAATAAAGCGATCCATATCCTGAAAAGAGTTTGAGATATTTTTCGCAAATACAAGTAGTTCTTCACCCGTCTCAGTTAACTCGTAAGAACCATTATTTCTATCGAATAAGCGCGCACCGACAGCCTCCTCAAATTTATTCAGATGACGAAAAGCCGTCGTATGGCTAACTTTTAACTCATCTGCTGCCTTTGAGAGTGATTGTTTACTCGCAACAGTTAAAAATAGCTGAACATCATTCCAGTTCATATCAAGATCTCATTTTCATTTTTGCAAATATAATTTTCAAAATCACATATTTATTTCATTTTTGCAAATTAGTAACTTTCTTACATTCAAAAACGCTTCCTTAACATAAGGAACATAAATTAAGAGGTTTATAATGATTGGATATACATCATTAGGGACAAATGACCTGTCCCGCGCGGCTTTATTTTACGATGAATTATTAAAACTGTTAGATGGTAAACGTATGATGGAGATGGACGACTTTATAGTGTGGAGTGATATGAACACGACTTCACCTGGTTTTTCAGTTCACTTACCTGTGGATGGAAAACCAGCTTCGATCGGCAACGGCGTTATGATCGCCTTATCGGCATCGAACCCTGCCCTTGTAGACACAGTTTATCAAAAGGCTATAGAACTCGGCGCAAAAGATGAAGGTAAACCCGGGCCGAGAGGCGACACCGGCTTTTACGCTGCATATTTTCGCGACTTGGATGGCAATAAGTTAAACGTCCATTACTTACCTTAATCTACTATACCCCCCTTTCTTGACCACGTTATGAAAGGGGATAAGGAATAGCGTGATCATGATAAATCCAAACAATCACGACTTTCATATCATTGGACATCGGTTATGTCCTTATGTTCAGCAAGTTGTTATTATCCTAAAAGAACTACAAATCCCCTATGAAAGAACCGATATTATTTTGTCAGAAAAACCTGACTGGTTCCTGAAACTTTCACCATTGCAACAAGTGCCTGTTCTCGTCATCAACGATGAGATTATACTTTTTGAATCTAAGGTGATTTTAGAGTTTCTAAACGATTTGACAAAAAACACATTACATCCTGCCTCCACAATCGACCGTGCTATACATCGCAGTTGGTCGGAAATCGGAAGCAAAATCTTAACTATAATTGCTCATATTATATATCATGATCAATCAAAGTCTTCCTTTGAAATCTCTGCGCAAAAGATTAGAAATTTACTAACTTTAATTGGGAAGGAATGCCCAGAATATCTTATACGCCAGAAATCGGCACTCTATATGATTGATGTCATCTTTAGTACAATCTTCCGATATCTGAACGTCTTCAACGATGCAACAGGATACGCTTTTCTTGACCAAGATACGCTTATATACGAATGGCAGCAGGATTTAATGAAGAACCAATCTGTTCAAGAAGCAGTCCCTGACAACTATCACGAACTACTCGCTATCTTCGCTCATCAACAAAACAGTTTTATCGGCACTCAAATATCAAAAAGTGTTCCTCAAAAACCTAAACTCCCACGCGGCTAGTATTTTGGATGTAAAAGAGCCTCACAAGTTATTTGTGAGGCTCAATTAATTCTTCGTAACCGATTTAATTTAAAATTCGTATTTTAACATCATCCCTGTGAAGAATTGATTTTCGGATCCCTTATCTTTTACAATTGGGCTATCGGCTGCATCCCCAATAATACGTGTATATTGCGAAATCACATTTAATGATGTGGAATCAGTAATGCGATATTCTGCCATGGCATGTAAACCGACATCCCTGAAACCGGAATCAATATCATATTGGGAATAGGCACTATTTGCAGCTTGTGTAGATGAAATACCAAAGAAGGATTGCATGTAATCTTCCGATGCCCATGTGGCATCCGGGCCAACCATAAACATCAATTTATCTTCAACTACAGGCACCATAAAGTTTGCTTCCAGTCCTACCAATGCACCTTCATGACCATCGCCAAGATCTTGCTCAAAACGTGCACCGAATTCTAGCATTTCCCATTGATAGCTACCATAAAGCACTGCGGCAGCGCTCATATCAATATCACCTAATCCACGTAAGGCTTCATTATCAGATTCATCTCGCCCTTCTGTAAGTCCAACACCCAATCCAAGAGTTAGATTATCTGTTTTATAGGCATCGACTAACAAACCATCCATAGACAGTGAAACACGATCATTCCAGACGATTTCCAGATGAGGCATAAATCCAGCATCATAATCATCCGACCCTATATAATCCGGTGCATACATAACACCTGCACCAATCGCGAACTCCCAATTCTCATATAAACGTTCAGGTTCAGAAGGCGCCCCATTGCGGGAATCATTTGCCATAACCATGGGTGAAGTGGTAACTGCACCTGCTAATACGGTGGCAGGTAAAAAGAATTTGTTAAACATTGGAAACCTTTAAATTTACTAGTGACGCGATGAATTTATCGACATCGCTAGTAACCAAAGGGTAACCAAATCAGACTTTATTTTCTTTTTCTTCGCTTAAAGTAAATATTGCACGCATACCGCCATCTTCCAGAGGCACCATCTCGCAACTCCATCCACAACGTGTACATATACGTTTTACAAGATTAACACCAACGCCCTGCCCAAGTTCTTTTTTAAGCTGTCCAGCCTTCACATCCAGATGATTTTCTACGATAAAGACATTATCAACCAGTTGAATATCGACATGCCCTTTAGGCGTATGTTGAAAGGCATTTCTTAAAAGATTTGAAATCACAATATATAAAGGTGTTTTTGACACAGAGATAATATCCGTGTTTTCAACCGTTATCTTACATTCCACATTTTGCATTTCAGTGAAATAAGTCAGCTCTTCTAAAACATCGTTTAAAAGTTCAGGGTAATTCACTTCTTCTTGAGACATATCAGGGCTTACTTCACGTCCCAGCCATAATAGTGTTTCAATTAACTGCCTCATATTTTTGGATGCACGTGTAATACGATTGACCACCCGGTGTTGGGGCTCTGACAAATCATGTTTTGAAAGTAATTCAATATTACCTCTGATTACCGTAACGGGTGTGCGTAATTCATGACTTGCCTGTCGCAAGAATTCTCTTTCTCTAACAACGAATTCTTCATTTCTACTTAACGCACTATGAAGTTCCTTGGCAACATTGTTGAGTTCTTTGAACTTAAAATTTGGAATAGGTTGAGCTAGGTTATCTGTATTTAAATTTTCAGCCCATTTTGCAAGCTCTTGTGACGGTTTCGCTAAACGACGCCCCAGCATAAAAACAACTATTAGAAGAATTATTAGAAAAACAACACCTATTGGAATTGTTATAAATGATAGAAGATCCCACTCTTCCAGAAATGCACTTCCATCATCTTCTTCGTTAAAATTTTGCACCATATATATGATGCTGCCATTCTTAAGTTCATAAGGCAAAATTAGATAAAGTAAATCTAATCGCTTTTCATCATCGTATTCTTCGTCCAAATCCAAGCCATATAAATCACCAATTTCTAATTCTTCTTTCGGCACATTCGCAATAATTACTGCTGGTAGTTTTTTATAATCATCATAAGCTGTTATATTAAATGCATTAGGAAGTGGCGTGTTTTCGTCTTTCTCTAATGCATTCTCATAGTGACGCGCATAGGCGTCCAAAGCAAAAGACGCCGTAATTATAGAACCGTGGAATAAATAAAAATTCAAAATTACTGTATAAAGTAACAATGTACCTCCAAAACACAGTAATATGTATTTTCGAATAACGGCAGAGAAAGTCTTAGTTTTAGACGCCATTTTCTTCTTCCCTTAAGGCTATACCCTGCCCAGCAACGGTATGGATAAGATCCGTTTCAAACGGCCTATCAATACGTTTGCGCAATTTATAAAGATGCGTTTTAAGCGCATTACTGTCAGGTGGCTCTCCTTTCCATAAAGCCATTTCAAGTCGCGCGCGCGAAACAACTTTAGGACTGTTTCTCGATAACACTTCCAGAATCAACCAACCTGTCGGTGATATCTTGATCTCCTGATTTTCACGTTTTACAGAACGTGCCTCAAAATCGATTTCCAGATTTTCAATACTAAACCTTTTGATTTCACCACTTCGTCGACGTGACAATACACGGGTGCGCATTAAAAGCTCTTCCAACGCATATGGCTTTACCAGATAATCGTCCGCGCCAGCTTGAAATCCTTCAAGCTTGTCATCTAATGTATCACGTGCAGTTAACATCAAAACAGGTGTATCTACCCCTTCGTTACGTAATTCTTCACAAATACTAACGCCATCCCGAAAAGGTAACATAAGATCAAGCAAGATCACATCGTAGTTCCCTGTTTTGGCCAGATCTAAACCACTCTCACCATCGTAGGCATGGTCACATTCTATACCTTCAAGTTCCAGAAAATCATTTACCGTGGCTGCAATATCCATATCGTCTTCGATCAGCAGCACCATAATACTTGCAGATGTTTTCATCCCTAAATCCTAAACATAGCATCGCTATTGTTTTCAGAGGTGCCAAAACTAAAGCACATCTCATCATTTTATAGCTTGTAAATATAGAAATATATAGATGAAGAAAGGGTAAACGTTTGGTGACTAATCCGATTCCCTGAACTCTCTCGAACTCTTTCCCAAAGAATATTCGAGGAACCCTCACTAGAAATATAAATATGACTAACCTATGGTCTATATGAGTTGAACTGCTAATTTTTTCTTAGGCGCCATAGAGCTTAACAAAACGTGATGCTGCAAACTTTCCATATAATATCTTCAAGATAATCTTCACCGGCCAAAGAGAAGTAATAAGTGCCAGAGTTTTCCAGTATTTTAGATGTCTCCATATCACTAGAAATGCATCTACTCCAACATATAAGATGCCCTCGTCATCAATCACATGCAGTTGCTTCAACGCATCAATCTCAGATATATTGAACTCAGATAATTCATTCTGACTTTCTGAAATATTATACCACTCAAATCTATCTTCTGGGGCTATCCGTTGATAATATTTTATCTCTTTGGAACATAGACCACATCCACCGTCATAAAATATTTTGATCATGGTAATATCTCCTGCCCATCCCAAGCAAAGCATTTCCCGCTATCATCAACTTTCAACGTCTCTATAACATTCAATAATTTTTTGGCGGCGTAGTCTGGTGTAAATAACTTGTCATGAGCAATATTGGCGGTAAATGGTCTGGATAATTCACTCTTAACCGTGCCAGGATGCAAGCCAACAACAATTGCCTGTTTACGATTTCTTGAAACTTCAATTGCAGTCGTTTTAATAATCATATTAAGCGCAGCCTTTGACGCTCGATAAGCATACCATCCACCTAGTTGATTATCAGATATACTGCCAACCCGCGCAGATAGCATTGCGATAACTGCGCGTTCGTCTCTGGAAAGAAGCGGCACAAAGTATTTTGCGATCATCGCAGGAAAAATACTATTCGCAAAAAACACCCTCTGGAAATTGGTAACATCAAGATCCCTTAGGCTTTTTTCTGGTTTAATGTCTGAACTATGTAAGATACCTGATGCAACAATGAGAAGATCAATAGAACCAAAAGATGCAATCTTTTGTGAAATTGTCTTCAATCCCTCTTCATCTTTATAATCAATAAGATAATATTCCGATAAAGGAAATTTATCCTCAATTTCCTTACTCGATACAATATGCAGTAATGCATCCGAATATAGTTTTCGAATCATACCTGAAAGGGCATTCCCAATTGCACCGCCACCACCAAAAACTACAATATTCTGCGTCATTCTTCTCTGTCACTTAATTCAAACCATGTATCCTTTACGTATCGTAAGCGGTGTTGGATTGAGAATGGATAGAGCTTCATACTAAAGTAACTGTCGAGTATATGTTTCTGAAAGATTCATTATAGGGCAAATACTCTCAACCTTTATTTCTTCATCATGATTGTATTTCACAAAGATTTCTCCTGACTTCATTAAGATTACTTTGTTGGAAAAAATTTCACTAATTCAAGGTCATGAATATGGGGCAACCCTCGTGATGCCGCTATAACTTGAATAATAGGTTACCAGAATGTCAATTATACTAAGTTAAACCCATAGGCGATGAACCGGAACAACAGAAATGTGTTATGAACACGCCTTTGGCGGTTCTGATGTGCAAACATTGGCCCAAATCTATTCCATATTCATGTAACAGATCTTCAACATTTCGAAGCGATAACGGAAACGAATCAGGAGATATCTTAAGACGTATCAGACTCACATATTGTATAAATTGGTATCGAATATCAGCCTTTTGCTTACACTCGTGTCCTCGCTGTTCTGGCCGCCCAGTTTCTGCACACCGAGGCCATAGCAATAATCTATGACGTCACCATCATTGGAAACGGGCAAAAATAAAGTCTCGTCAGTCACCATATATTGCTCTGATTTAAAGATATTGCACAACATAAATAAGTGGGACTTTTCTCGAAATACATAATCATAGTTAGTTAAGGCATCTGATATGGTGCCCACATGACCGTCTTTGACCAGCTTGCCTGTTGGGTTGTTTTTCCTAAACAGAATTTCGTTACTACCAACCAATTTGTAGCGGTAGTCACGATTTTCTGGCTCTCTATCAATGATAAAAACGCTGGAAAGAAGTGCCCCCATATCTTCAGGCAAAAAACTTGATTTTAGGACAATGCCTTCTTCATCTCGTGCATTGTCCCATAGTCCGTAGAAATCTCTAATTGCCGGATCGCAAGTTTCAAGAAAGCTTAAATCCTTCACCCGATGAATATCATAGGTTCTTTCCCAAACAACATTGTTCACATCAATCGACAAATTTCCTCTACTCTCTCCCAAGGCTTAGTTGGATAGATTACCTTTTACGGACCTACATTTTAATAAAATACCGCGCATAGGTCTATAGATTAAAAAAGAGGAAGAACTGCGTATGATGATAATGTCCAGTTAGGAACATTTTAAGCCGTTATCGCTTCAGTATCCATGGACTGCACGACATGCGAAAATTCTTGTACAATTGGCCTCGCGCAGCACAAAGCCCTACCTTATACTTGGTCTATTCGCTATCGCGAAGCGGCGTTCTACCGCCCTCCTTATCCCTGCGTTTGCCCTGACTTTATTCGTCAATTCAAATCCTAATCTCAGTAATCTAAAATGTAAAAAGGCCGCCCTATAGGACGACCTTCTTACATATTGGTTGCGGGGGCCTGAACACACAGATAATTGACAGATCTTGATCAAAAAATCACCTGCAGTAAACCCTATAGGCTGAGTAAAAAGAATTACAAAACAATTAAATATCAAAGTAACCCAAGCACCGTTAATCTCTCTCATTACTGTATAGCTAAAACGGGTCCATATTTAACATAAATTGTTTTAGAAGACACATCTTTAAACAAAGAGTATAATTATTCCTTACAATTGAGATTGCGACTTATCTGCTGGATGCCTCTTGCTCAAACATTTGGAATGATCAGCCAAGACTTCAATAATTCGACATTCCTCTACATTTCCACCTTCGCATTCAGAAACCATTCGCTTTAATTCTCTTTCAATTGAACGCAATCGTGAAATCTTCTCTCTCACATTTACAAGATGTTCTTTTGCAATTGTATTTACCTGTTCACACGGTTGGGTTGGTTGATCGGAAAATGAAAGTAGCTGCCTAATATCATCTAAACTGAATCCCAATTCACGGCTATGGCGAATGAAAATCAGACGAATTGCCTGATCATCAGTATAGATGCGACGGTTACCGCTTGTACGTCTCGTATTTGTCAACAATCCGATTTTTTCGTAATGCCTGATCAATTGTACCGTACAACCAGCTTGTTCAGCTAAATCGCCAATAGAAAGTTCTTTTATTTTCATTAAAATTATCTCTTGCTCCTACAATGGTTGTAGATAGTAACATTGTAAAACAATTCAAGTCGACATTTTCATGAAAAGCCCATCTTGGGCAGGAGGTCTATATGAGTGCTGGTTGCTGTGGGCATAAAGCCGAATTCGATGGTGTTTCAGATGAATTCAAGCGGGCATTATGGCTCGTAATCGCAATAAATGGTTTAATGTTTATTGTAGAAATGTTTGCTGGCGCTTTTGCAGGGTCAAAAGCTTTGCAAGCAGATGCCCTTGATTTCTTCGGTGACACTATGACATATGCAATTAGTTTATATGTAATAGGCATGTCTTTAAAAGTTCGCGCAACAGCAGCCCTAATTAAAGGGGGCAGTCTTGCATTAATGGGGCTTTGGGTATTTGGGTCAACAGCATACCAAGTTCTGGTATTAGGCGTACCTTCAGCAACAGTTATGGGAGGTATTGGCGGACTCGCGCTTTTAGCAAACCTTGCAAGTGTAGTTCTTCTTATGCGTTTTAAAGACGGCGATGCAAATGTTCGATCAGTGTGGTTATGTAGTCGTAATGATGCCATTGGTAACATTGCAGTAATTGGCGCAGCAGGCGGTGTCTATCTTACAAACTCTGCGTGGCCCGACCTTGCAGTTGCCACCCTTATGGCAGGTCTTTTCCTTTGGTCAGCTGTCCAGATTGTTCAACAAGCTTGGAAAGAAATGCAGCATCAAACTATTCATGCATTTGAAAAATAAGTGTTGAAAATCATGTACCCTATCAAATTTCAATTACCAGCGCTGTATATTGCATGGTCAATTGCATTAGTTTCGACTCTCAGTGCTCTTTTTATCGGGGAAGTGATGGGAAAGTCGCCATGCATTCTCTGTTGGTACCAGCGAATTGCGATGTTTCCCTTAGCATTTATCCTTGGCCTCGCTTGTTTACAGTCTGATTACGCCGTAAGGCGATACGCGATTCCTTTGGCAGCAGCTGGTGGTGCGTTCGCTTTGTGGCATAGTTTGCTTTTTTTGGGTTTCATTCCTGAACCAATTCAGCCTTGCCTGCAAAGTGGGCCATCTTGCGCCGGTGACGATCAAGTTTTATTTGGCCTAGTTCCCCTGCCTTTTTTATCATTTCTTGCATTTATCAGCATTATTATTTTGCTTAGCTACCCTTTTAGAAAGAGAACCCTATGAACCGTCCAATCATAATCTTTATGACCGCAATAGTTGCTGTTGGAATTTTTATTGCTGGGGCACTAATCTATAATACATCAAGTAAAAAACAGGTGTCAGCTACATCCGCAGAAAATGAAACAACGCTAGTCAGAGAACACGCCCCAGTTATAGGCCCTGCAGATGCCCCTGTAACTATTGTGGAATTTTTCGACCCTGCATGTGAAGCTTGCCGAGCTTTTTATCCTTTAATTAAAGAAATTTTAGCTACTTTCGAAGGTAAGGTTCGTGTTGTAATTCGATATGCTTCTTTTCACCCACAATCAGAAGAAGCGATAAGACTGTTAGAAGCTGCACGTAAACAAGGCAAGTTTGAGGTTGTATTGGAGAGAATTCTTAACGTTCAACCAAAATGGGCGCCACATGGTCGTTCAGCTGATAACCTATGGACCCTTTTAGAAGATACAGGACTTGATATCGAACGAGCTAAACTTGATGCTACACATTCCAATATCAACGCCGTGCTTCACCAAGATACAACAGACATACAAACAATTGGGGTCCAGCAAACACCAACATTTTTTGTTAATGGGAAACCACTCCCATCATTCGGTGCAGAACAACTTTATATGCTTGTTCGTGATGAAGTGATCAACTCTCAAAATTAAGAAAACACAGTGTTAAAGCCACATGATTAGGTATTAAGTATCAAGTAGAATGCCTAATCTACAGCGAAAATTAACTTTATTCTGTAAAGAAGTTTATACGGAGGAAACATACGTGAAGTATCATGCAATTTTTACTTTGGCGTTAGTATTTGTTTTTGGGTCAGTTCCAAGTATCGCTCAGGATACTTGGTCGCTCAAAGAAATGGAAATCGAACAACCTTGGGCTAGGGCATCGATTGGCACAATCCGACCTACCGCGGCTTATATGAAAATTCACAATACAGGAACAGAAGAAGATAGATTGCTCTCTGTTAGTTCTCCATTATCAGAATTGGTTGAAGTTCATAGAACAAGTAAAAACAATGGCATGATGAGTATGGAACCTGCAGGGACAATTACTATTGCAGGTAAAAGTACAGTTGTATTGGCACCAGGTGAATTACATTTGATGCTGATGAAATTGAAAAGCCCACTAGTGAAAGGCGAGTTCACTCAAATCACCCTAAATTTTGAACGGGCTGGCACTGTAACGGTCACTGCACCAATTTATGGTGTAGGAACAACTATACCCAAATAAAAAAACATAGAGAGGGATAAAATGCATATCTTTAAATTCAAGCAACTATCATTAATCCTGTCGATTGGTATATTTGTTTTCCTTTTAGATCAAATCACAAAAATATTGATGATAGAGCTTCTGGGAAGTTTAACTGGCCGCATATCTATCACACCATTCTTCAATCTTGCACTTGGTTTTAATCGTGGAGTCAGCTTTGGCCTTTTAAATGATCTGGGCTCATTGGGACCAACTTTATTGTCCATATTAACTGTAATCATCATTTGCTTCTTAATAATTTGGCTTTTGAAAACCAATGTTATTTGGGAAAAGATCGCTTTATCAATGATTGTTGGCGGAGCATTTGGCAACTTAACAGACCGTATTCGGAACGGTGCAGTAACTGACTTCCTTGATTTTTACATTGGCACATACCATTGGCCAACCTTCAATGTGGCCGATATAGGCATTTGCATAGGTGCCGTCTCTCTTGTTGTGTGTTCTTTTCGTGCTGAAAATAGGTCTTAATTGTAAGAAATCATTAGGAATTAGCTTTGAAGTAGCGATTAAATAAATACCATATCGAAATAGCAAAACACAAAAAAAGCCCGATACTGATCATACCATAATAATCTTGAGCAAAATTTTCAGCGTATCTTCCCAGCATTGCTCCTGAACCAACAAGAATAAAAACCCAAAGTGTTGCTGATAAGGTATTCAACAAGAAGAACCTTTTATATTTCATGCTACTCATACCAACCGGAAATGCCCCAATAGTCCTCATTCCTTTAGGATATCTGTATAAGAACACATACCAACTGCCGTATTTATCCATTAACCGAATACCTGCTTCAATATACCTTCTCGTTTTCGGCCACCTATTTTGAATTGCTGTTGAGTGGTTTCTTCCTAAATAATAGCGAAGCTCATCTCCTAAGTAAGCACCCAAAAAACATGATAGAGTTACTGGTGCTAAAAGAAGTGTTTCTAATCCAACTAAAACACCAGCAAACAAAGGAAGCGCTCCGCTTTTTAGGAAGCAATATGCAAATAAAAGGAAATATACCAAAATCGAATTGATGCTTATCCAATTGAGCAGAGTTTCCATGATTATCCATACAAAACATTGAAAGATATGTTTACGCATTGGAGGTAATAAAAGATCACTACTCTTTTGGTTCTTTAGTTCAAAAATCAAAATGATACAGTTTATAGTGCCTTATGCCCAAAAAAACTTAAAATATAAGTCGAAACTACTTAGTACTTTGAGCATTCAAAAATTGATAATGTTATTTGTTCCACTTCTAACACTGTTCCTGCAATAATATCTCATTTGAAGAACGCAAACTCATACCCTTCCAGATCACAAAAACTGAAGGGATAACTAACAAGGTTAGTAAGGTTGCGGTTGCCATACCACCAATCATAGGAGCAGCAATTCTTTGCATAATCTCTGATCCAGTACCTTGTCCCATCATGATTGGGATAAGTCCGGCAAAAATAGTAGCAACAGTCATGATTTTAGGACGCAACCTTAACAGAGCTCCCTCAAACACAGCAAAATCTATATCTGCTTTGTTTAGAGAACGTCCTTCTTCTACTGCTAGTTTTCGTCTTTTTTCCCAAGAAATATTAAGGTAAAGCAACATAACTATAGCGGTTTCAACAGCCACGCCTGCAAGAGCAATGAAGCCAACTAGTACAGCCACGGAAATATCAAAATCCAACCACCAAATAAACCAGAAACCGCCTGCTAATGCGACTGGCAACGCCGCCAAAATTATGGCAACCTCGGTAATACGATTAAAGGCCATAAATAGCATCAAAGTAATAATCGCAATTGTTGCTGGTGCAACAACAAGAAGTTTTTCTTGTACCCTTTCAATATATTCATATTGCCCAGCCCAACTTAATGAATAACCAGGAGGTAAATCCACCTGTGTCTTCACGACTTGTTGAGCCTCAGCTACGTACCCACCTAGATCACGCCCGGCAATATCCACAAAGATAAAGCCTGTTCTTCTCGCATTTTCAGAGCGTATCATACCCGGACCATCAACAATTTTGATTTCAGTAATACTGCCTAAAGGAATATGAGCTCCACTTGGAGTTACAATAGGTAGTTCAGCCATTCGCTCTGGGCTATTTCTCCAATCAGCCGGATATCGCATATTAATTGGATATCGTTCAAGGCCTTCCACACTTTGTGAAATGTTTACACCTCCTATGGCTGTTTGGACAATATTTTGAACCTCATCAACACTGAGCTTGTATCGAGCTGCCTTTTCTCGATTAATATCTACCTCAATAAATCGTCCACCTACAGGTCGCTCAGCATATACACTTGCCGTTCCAGGCACTTGTAATATTGCTTTTTCAACATCCATAGCAACTGTCTCGATAACATTTAAATCAGGCCCCATAACCTTCAAACCAACCGGTGTCTTAATACCTGTTGCCAACATATCGATTCTGTTTTTAATAGGCTGTATCCATACATTGGTAACACCAGGAATTTGCACAAGAGCATCCAGTTCATCCCTAATGGATTTCATTGTACTGCCTTCTCGCCATTCCTCTTTTGGCTTCAGTTTGATAGTTGTTTCAATCATAGTCAGAGGGGCTGGGTCTGTTGCCGTATCCGCTCGGCCTAATTTGCCATGAACAGTTTCAACCTCTGGAATTGTAGCAATAAGCCTATCTGTTTGTTGAAGTACTTCTCTTGCTTTACCAATCGATACTCCAGGATAAAGTGAAGGCATATAAAGAAAGTCACCTTCATTTAAGGTTGGCATAAACTCCGTACCCACATTTTTTAGTGGGTATATGAGAGATAAAACCAAAGTAATCGCAATTCCTATTGTCAACCACGGCCAAGCTACAGCAGCATCAAGAAAAGGTTTGTATAAAATAATACAAGCCCGATTTAACGGATTCTTTTTCTCGGAAATAATTTTTCCGCGAACAAACCAGCCCATCAACACTGGGACTAGTGTAATAGATAAGATTGCTGCAGCTGCCATCGCATATGTTTTTGTATAAGCTAGTGGCTTAAACAACCGTCCTTCTTGTGCTTCCAGCACAAAAACAGGTAAAAAACTAACGGTGATAATCGCTAATGAATAAAACAAAGCTGGCCCGACCTCTTTCGCCGCCTCAGCAACAAGCAACCAATGTTTCGTTGCTTCGTCTTTTGTTTCATCCAACTTTCTATGTAGAGCCTCTATCATTACAATAGACGCATCCACCATTGCACCAATGGCAATGGCAATACCACCCAACGACATTATGTTAGCATTCACACCCTGTATTTTCATTATTACAAAAGCTGCGAGAATACCAAGAGGTAGCGACAAAACGATCACTAAGCTGGATCGTAAGTGGAGTAAAAATGCGCCGCAAACCAAGACGACGACGATAAACTCTTCTGTAAGTTTATCCTGAAGATTTTCAATAGCACGTTCAATAACGCCGGACCGATCATACGTCGTGACGATCTCCACACCTTCAGGAAGGCTGGTTTGTAATTCTTCAAGTTTATCCTGAACACCACGAATGACTTGTAAAGCATTACCAGCCCATCGCATGATAACAACACCACCAACGGCATCACCTTCACCATTTAATTCACTCACCCCACGTCGCATTTCGGGGCCAAAACGGATTTCAGCAACATCACCTAAGGTAATAGCTGCACCGCGTTCATTTACAATCAACGGTGCCTTTTTCAAATCCGTAATCTCATCGACATACCCTTTAGATCGAACCATGAATTCTGCTTCGGCCATCTCGATGACACTACCGCCTGTTTCACGATTAGATGTTTCAATGGCATCTCGAATTTGGGGTAAAGTAATATTAAATCCACGCAGCTTATTAGGATCGATGATGACTTGGTACTGTTTTACCATCCCACCGATTGTGGCAACTTCAGAGACACCTTCAACAGTTTGTAATTCGTATTTCAGCCACCAATCCTGTAAACTACGTAATTCGGCAATATCATGTTTGCCTGTACGGTCAATCAATGAGTATTGATAAACCCAACCAACCCCTGTTGCATCTGGACCTAGTTCTGGTACTACGCTCGCAGGTAAGCTTGTCTCAACCTGTGCGAGATACTCTAGAACCCTAGACCTAGCCCAATATAAATCCGTACCATCTTCAAAAACCACATAGACGTAACTGTCCCCGAAAAATGAGAAACCACGCACATCCAAAGCCCCTGGCACCGCCAACATGGCAGTCGTGATCGGATAAGTTACCTGATCTTCCACCACTTGTGGAGCTTGCCCAGGATAGCTTGACTTAATAATTACTTGTACATCCGAAAGATCGGGGATGGCATCTACTGCTGTTGTCTTAAGAGACCACAAACCCGCTGAAACTAGGAAAAGGCTTAAGACAGCTACAATTAGTTTATTCTTTAGTGAGATATCAATTATTTTAGAAATCATGATGCTTCCTCAAACTTTTTGAGTAAAAGAGAAAAATCATCCCGCCTTTCCAAATAAATTATTATTTCCTTGTTTAATGGAATTGTCTCTAGATCCAAACTTTCTGAAATAGAAAAATCCATCGTCATTCCCGGCATACCCATATCGGACAAGGGTCCATGTGTAATATTCGCCGTATTTGCTTGAATATCTAAATCATTCACCACACCAGTCGTCTGAATTAACCCTGCTGGCTCTGACATAGAGGAGTGCGTCATTGGTTCCATAGAAGCCATCTCCATCTTCTCACTATCTATTGGAACTTCATTTGTAGTAATGTTAGAAACCGCAAACATTCCATTTGCGTCTTTGACTAAATCAAATGAGATTTGTGTATCCAAAGGAATTTTAGACGGATCAACATTTGCGATATCAAGATCCATTGTCATAGACGGCCAACCTAATTCTGGAATTGGATCGTGGGAGATATTGATTTTACCTTCTGCGGTAACCGCATGGATAACACCAGTTCCTTCAGCCTCCACACCATTATCATCTCTGATTTCTTGAATTGATAAGAGATTGTCAGAACCTCTAACGACAGCAAACTGAACAGGTTGTCCAACTTCTAAGGATGCAAGATTTACTTCTTTAGAGAGTGCAAAGGTCGACTCCATCGAAGGCCAATCTAGCGACGTAATTTCTTCGTGATCAATGATAATAGTTCCATTTTTCTCATTTTTAGCAATGAGGATACCTTTGCCATTAGCCGGTACTTCTTTAGTAGGTGCCATTCGAAGCATCCCACCACTAAGGGAACTTTCGCTATCAATTAAGAACTGTGCAGAAGTAACAACCTCCTCACCCAACTGCAGCCCTTGGAGAATTTCAGTTCTGGTATTATCACCAAAACTCTCACGCATACCAGTTGTAACAAGACGAGGACGAAATGTACCTTCACCCGTTTTAAGAATAATGCGCTCTGCTCGGCCAGTTCTGATTACTGCCTCAGCAGGAACAGTGATTGCTCTGCGGCTCTTATCCGAAATAAGTTTTACTGCTCCAAACATATTTGGTTTAAGAGAGCCATCAGAGTTCTTAAATTTGAGTCGAACAGGTAATGTGCGTGTCATCGCATCAAGTTCTGGATAGATATAATCAACCTCACCGACAAATTCCTGCCCCGGCATATGGTCGAATTTTGCTTTAGCTATCATCGTTTTTGAGATTTTTTGTATATCTCTTTCAAAAACATCAACTAACAACCATACACTGGACAAATCAGTAAGTGATAGGGCTCTAATATCCGGTCTTAAATACATTCCTTCCACTGCGGTTAGATCTGTAATTATTCCATCTTGTGGCGCGTATACTTCAAGATATTCAGCCGGCTCAGGTGCACTAGCCATCCTTTTAATCTGCGATTTGGAAACACCATAGTTTTTTAGTTTACGAGTTGCTGCATCAATTTCCCTTGAAGACTTTCTTTTCACACCACGTATCAATTCAGAGCTAGCAATAGTAATTTCCGGTGCGTATAGTTTAAAAAGTAAATCACCCTTTTTAACTTTATCTCCGACAGAACCAATTTTGAGTTCTTCGATCCAACCTTCCACACGCAAATGAACATGACTAGTTTTATGTTCATCAAAACCAATGAAACCCACAGTTTCAATTTCTGTTGAAATCTGTTCTACGCGGGCTGTAGCGGTTCTAACTCCAATAGCATTAATTTCTCTGGCATCGATTTGAATTTCTTCCGGATCAACACTACCTTGATCACCTTCAAAAACAGGAACTAAATCCATACCCATAGGCGATTTACCTGGGCCATCTTTACGGAAATTTGGATCCATTGGTGCAACCCAATACAAAATCTCAGGCCCTTCAGCCATTTCCATATTGTCAGAAAGTACAAATCTTTCCGTATAAATTCCCGCAGATACGCCGATAACCGCAGCCAATACGGCTAATGCAAAATACCGTCCTTGCATAATTTTAACCTCAAAAAACAAAATATTAATCAATCAAAGAGCCAACATGCTCACATAGAAAGATCAGGCTTTTGGAGGTTGGAATAGTTTGGAGGAAAAAACTGAGGAAAGTTGTTTAGGCAGCAATGAGCTATAAGTAAATCGATGTCCAACATCTTTCGCATTCGACATCATAATAGGCACAATCACTGGGGAAAACTGGCAGGTCTGCATGTTGTTACAAGACAACATATCCATCGGGCAATCGCTGGGCTGGCATAGGGAATGTGAAAAAAGAGGATCATCTGAAACCTCATGGTTTATACCCCCATTCATATGTTCAGGAGCATTAAAACCGCTTGAAGCTACACTACTTTCATTTCCCATAAGATTTTCATTCGCCAACCCCACATTTGTGAGAGCGATTATAAAAATCAAGAATGAAGCAAAAAAGCGACGCATCATTTTCCAAATTCGCATTGACTGTTAACACAACACCAATATTTCGATTTTAACTAATTGATGAAGTCATCCCGAAATACAAGCATGAAATAGAACCTATTCCTCAAAATCTTCACTTTCAACTCACGATTACGTTAATGTGAATCGCCCACCCAGTTGAAAAACCCTAACCAATCAGCTAGGTTTCCTTCCATTAATTGACTATTGCCTTACAGGGCTTGAGCTTGCACAGAGAAATGACAACAATTTCCTCACATAAAATTACTGACAAATCCTTTTTGTCTCATTGCGATGCTCAATTAACTGCTGTTTTTCACTGGTGGGAAGAATTACCTCGAAATTCGTCGATACCACACAAAAACCAAATATCGCCTTTTGATTTAAAACCATTCTTACCCTTGATCACGATGGTGGATGTGTCAGGCTCATCAAAAGAATGGTTTTATAGATTAGTAGGAACTGGCGAAGTGGAACATCGGGGACGCGATGTAACCAAACTTACCGTGCATGATAATTTTCATGGCGATGAGTGGCACGATGTCTTGGAGACATACCAATACATCATTGACAACATGTGCCATATCTATGACCCATCAAATGTGCCTAATAACTGGGGCGGTCGAACAGAAGATGAGACTTTGTTTCTACCATTTGTTGATAACCAAAATAACGTCAGCACGATATTATTAATCTCAGTTAATTAACGATTTCATACACTCACTTTCGAAACATGTTATTCGTTCAAAGTTCATACGTTCAAATACTGGCGTAGATTAGTAAACTGAATCTAAAAAACTATTTATCTACACTCAGTTAAACGCATAGGACTTCACCCATCGCAATCTCAAAGCATTTGTTACAACAAACACGCTGGATAAAGCCATTGCACCGGCAGCAAGTATTGGTGATAGCATTATACCATTTATTGGATAAAGCACGCCTGCTGCAACGGGGATTAACAACACATTATAGCCAAACGCCCAGAATAAGTTTTGCTTAATATTTGCCATTGTTTTTTGACTGATATTTATCGCATTTGTAACAGCTCTTAAATCACCAGACATTAAGACCAAATCGGCAGATTCGATAGCGACATCAGTACCAGTACCAATCGCAATTCCAACATTTGCAGTCACTAAGGCTGGCGCATCATTAATGCCATCCCCAACATAAGTGACATGTGAAAATGATTTCTGTAGTTCCTGAATCGCTTTTACTTTACCTTCAGGTAAAACTTCAGCAACAACAGTATCAATACCAAGTTTATCCGCAATTACTTGAGCAGTTTTATGGTTGTCGCCAGTAATCATCGCAACATGCATACCCATATCATGCAATACAGACAAGGCTATTGAGGTTGTTTCCTTTATTGGATCAGAAACGGCAAGCACTGCGGCTAGCTGGCCGTCAATTGCTGCATAAATTGGTGTCTTACCTTCCTGTGCTAATCCTGCACATATTTCCTCAAAGATATCGATAGAGATACCCTCACGTTGCATGTACCGGTCTGCACCAATCATTACAAAATGATCACCAATATTGGCCTTTACGCCAAAACCTATCTCTGCTTCAAAATCCTTTACTTTACTTAACTGTAATTTCTTCTCACTTGCAGCTTTCACAATCGCTAGTGCAATCGGATGTTCAGAAGTTTTTTCTACCGATGCAACAATTGCCAAAACTTCATCAAGATCAAAATCTTCAACAACATTGATATCAGTTAAGCTTGGTTCTCCCTTCGTCAGGGTACCAGTTTTATCTAATGCAATAACTTGAGTTTCTTGTAGTGCTTGTAATGCATCACCTTTTCTAAATAAAACGCCCATTTCAGCCGCCCTACCAGTACCAACCATAATTGACGTAGGTGTCGCCAACCCCATAGCACAGGGACACGCAATAATTAAAACCGACACTGCGGCAATCAATGCAAAGCTAAGAGCAGGGTCTGGGCCCAAGAGTAACCATGTAATCATCGTTAATAGTGCTAAAACCAAAACAGCAGGTACAAACCATGAGGTAATTCTATCAATCATTCCTTGAATTGGTAACTTTGCCCCCTGCGCATCCTCAACCATTTGAATGATTTGGGCTAGCATCGTCTCTTCACCGACCTTAGTTGCTTTAAATACCAGCACGCCATTACCATTGATAGTACCGCCTACGACTTCAGATTTCGCAGTTTTTTCCACTGGAATAGGTTCACCAGTGATCATACTTTCGTCTACAAACGAAATTCCTTCTTTTACAATACCGTCAACGGGGATTTTTTGCCCTGGCTTAACATGCACAATATCGCCTTGTGAGATATCGCCCACATCAACCTCGATAATATCTCCATCTCGTTCAATCCATGCTACTGTGGCTTTTAAACCTATTAGTTTTTGAATAGCTTCACCGGTTTGCCCTTTTGCTCTGGCTTCAAGAAAACGTCCCAATAAAATCAGAACGATGATGACGACTGCTGCTTCATAGTAAACATTTGCAGTGCCTTCAGGTAACCAAAACGGGACAAAAGTGGATATAAGCGAATATCCAAATGCCGCAGTCGTTCCTAAGGCCACCAAAGAATTCATATCAGGAGCCTTACGTATTAGAGCTGGAAACCCTTTTATATAAAAATCTCGGCCAGGGAATGCCATTACAATGGATGTTAACAACAGCTGAAAGAGATAACTGTTCGTTTGACCGACATGTTTCATTATCCACATATGAAAATCAGGAAAAATATGGCCACCCATTTCAATAATAAACACGGGAAATGCTAATGAAGCAGCCAACATCATATTAAGTCTGATACGCTGTATTTCATTCTGCTTCTTTTCTCTTGCCTGTAACTGGGCTTGAGCCTTGAATGTCGCCGGATAACCGATATCTGTAACAACCGTTGCTATATCTTTGTCGGAGGTAATGCCTAGAACATATTCGACCTTAACAATTTCCGTTGCCAAATTGGCTTGAGCCGAGACCACGCCTTCATAATTTAAAAGTGCTTTTTCAATCTTCCCAACACAAGACGCACAACTCATCCCATCCACAGATAAATCCACCATCCGTTTTCCTGCAGGATAACCAGCCTCTTGCAATGAATTAACAAGTGCAAAAACATTTCCTGAAGCATCAAACGTTACAGAAGCCTTTTCTGTTGCAAGATTTACTGATGCCTCTAATACACCAGGTGTTTCTTTTAACGCGGTTTGGGCGCGGCCAACACAACCTGCACATGACAAGCCTTCAATTGGAAAAGAAACTTTACTGAGATTAGTCATATCACACCTCTTTAATCCTTAAATTAAAGCCACCATACAGGTTCCAGTTACTGGAAGGTCAAGACCCAAATTATCATATTCTAGACGTTCAAATAATGTCGTAGATCCACGTATCGAACCTTCACATCCTCGTATCTTTGATAATATTGAAGAAGTTCTTTGATGGGTGATGACAGGTCTTTATAGGCCGCAATAGCCGCGATTAATGTGCCTAGGGAAATTCTACCCTCAATAACCAAAACACCTCCGACTGAATAGAAAAAGAATGGTGTAATGCTTATCAAAAAGTTATTTAGTGCCTTTAGAAAGAATTTCTTGCGATATAGTTCTAATCGAATGGATTGCAATTTGCGCAAAGAAAAAAACTGTTCCCGCATCTTACCTTTTTCAGGCAATAGCTCACTTAGATGCCTCACTTCTTTGACCCGTTTTCTCGCTAGAATATTTACCTTCTTTTGCAAACGAGGAATCAGAAATATCTGTAAGGGTAACATTGATATTGCAGCTAAAGCCAAGATCATATCTTGCATGAGAAAGAATAAGAATATGGTCAACAAGGTGCCACCTTGAACCAAAGGTATCGATATAATATCGGCGGCAAATCCCCCAATTGGCTCCACTTCTTGTGAGATCATTGGGATCATCGCGTTTGAATTTTTATTTAAGTTTTCTTCTTTCCTATATTGCCGAATAACCGAAAGCCTTAAACGTCTGATCACTCGTTCTGCTAAACCACCTTTATAGGTATTAATAATAAACTTAACCAATCCATTTCCCAATATCAGGATGAGATATCCGATACTTAACAGAAATAGGAATTCAATTTTTTCAATTGTGAACTTCCCCCATTCTAATGGAAAATGTTCCGCAATAATGGCATGGTTAATAATTAATTTGGGTAATTCTAACGTCCCATAATAGATTGGTAAGGCTATTAACGCTAAGAAAGTAACAACTATTTGTCCTCGTTTCGTATATTTCACAAGATAGCGGCTAACATATTTTGGCCATCCTATTGAACAGCCTTTTACACGATCTTTTAGTTCAACATTTTCTATATGTGCTACTTTTTGACGATAAAGATTAACAAATGTAAGACCTAACAACATCAATAGGGATAAAGGCACAAATGTCATTGAAGTATGCATCACAAAATGAAACCACCAATGATTTGCCCCAAATGTAGCTACAAAAAGCTCTTTGAAAAAATCGTGATATGAGTAAATAAATTCCATGTAATCGAAGAGGACCGATCAATCGGCCCTCTATACTCCGTATCAAAGTTGGGAAATTAACTGTTCTAGTTTAGATTTAGCTTTCTTCGGCAATTTAACCTTTGACAAATCAACCTTGGAATCGATCTCTTCTCCAACAACAATTATTGCAACCATGCCTGCAGCAGCATGTGGTGTGCATTTGACCCCATAGATTCCAGGAACCGAAAAGGTAACTTCCGCTTCTTTGTTATAAGGCGTCTTAAATTTTGTCGCTTGATCTGGTGCTAAAGCTTTAATTGAAGCAGCATTATGTCCTTTCGTTGTCGGTTCAAAAACTATCGTATCACCTACAGAAATTCTGATAATTTCTTCGTTGAAAACAAATTTTTCTGAACCACGCTCATTCAGCATCTGCACATGATAAGGACTTGATGCCTGTGCAGATGATAAAGTTGCAATTCCAACAATGAATGAAACACATAACGCAATACAAAGCAGATGTAATAAATGCCTTTTATTCATAATGACCTCCATAAGAGAAAGCCCCCTGCCGTAAACGACAGAGAGCTTGTATATTAAAAGACAAATCGGGACCCAAATACTAAAGCCCAAGCTTCGGAATCTTCACCTTCATCTAACGCTAAATCCTTTGTATTACCGTATTTTCGTTCATGTACGACGCCGACATAAGGAGAGAATGAACGATCAATCACATCATAACTCAGACGTAATCCAAGTTCGGATGAGGATAAACCAGATCCAACACCAACTTCTTCATCATCACTAAATGCAAAATCCACATCCAGTGAAGGTGTTAAAATCAATCGATTGGTGAGCAACAATTCATACTCAACATCCAAGCGAACAGATGTATCGCCTTTTTCACTCAAGAAGAAATCGGCATCAACTTCAAACCATTGAGGGGCCAAGCCTGTTACACCCAATACGCCATAATAACGATCTTCACCTTCTGGCGTATCCGCGCGTAAGCCAACTTTGGCATCAAAGAAATCCGAGATAGGAGTTTGTAAAACCACACGGTTTTCTAACCCTTCCTGTATCCCATCATTTGTATCAATTTCACCTTCAGATAACCAACGTAGCTTGAGTTCATCTGTCCCATAGAATACATCCGTATTCCAAACAAAGAGACGCTCTCCTTCGTCACCAAAACGATATTCAGCTTCTTCCACCTGAGCGCCATAATATGTTTCAGCCTCAATTTCTGCATATGCTGGTGTAATTGAAACTAATGTAGCACCAAGAATACAGGCACCTAAGATATTATTCTGATATTTCATACCTCTATCCTCTTAAAGATTGTTTTCAAGTTGAAGAGTGACTTGTTCGTCTTTTTCCACCACAACACGGCGGAACATTCCTGCGGAGGCATGATAAGAAAGATGACAATGGAATGCCCATTCACCCTCGGCATCTACTTCTGTTTCCATGTAAACGGTTGTGCCAGGGGCAATGCTAATTGTGTGTTTTACAGGGTTCCATTTTCCGGCACCCACATCCAGAATGGACCACATCCCATGTAAATGCATTGGATGAGACATCATGGTTTCATTTACGAATTTAAAGCGTACACGCTCACCAAAGTTAAGCTTAATTTCTTCTTCATCTTCGTATTTCTTGCCATTAATGGACCAAACATAGCGCTCCATATTCCCTGTTAAACGCAACTCAATCTCTCTCGTCGCTTCACGGTATTCATATAGAGGCTTTTGGGCTTTCAAATCTGAATAAGACAGGAATTTTCCACCATTGGAAGCTTTAGGCATAATGCCACTACCTTGCGCGTAGAATGGATCAACAGCATCCGTTGCTTTTGGCATGGTATGACCCATCGCAGCATGATCAACTTCCTGAGACATGTTGTTATGTGCTGAATGATCTTCTTCATCAGCTTTTGCCATCATATCGCCATGTCCCATCGCAGCGTGATCTACACCTGAATCATTAGACATAGAAGAATGATCCATACCAGACATATTGGCATGATTCATTCCCATATCAGCCATCGTTAATAATGGGCGTTCTTCCAATTCAGGAACTTCTGCAGACATCCCTTCTTTGGTTGCCAAGGTGCCACGCCCATATGCGGAACGGCCCATGGAAGCCGCAAAAATTGTATAGGCCTTATCCTCTTTTGGTTGAACGATAACATCATAGGTTTCTGCAACAGCAATTCGGAATTCATCCACTTTAACAGGCTGTACGTTATTTCCATCAGCTGCGACGACGGTCATTTCCAACCCTGGAATTTTGATATCAAAATAGGTCATTGCAGATGAATTGATGAAGCGCAAACGTACCCGTTCGCCTGGTTTAAATAACCCTGTCCAGTTACCTGCGGCACTTTTACCATTAATCAAAGGGGTAAAACCCTGAAGATCTTCGACATCTGCAGGCATCATGCGCATATCGCCCCATGCCATACGATCATTCACCGTATCGGCAAGGCCGTTTTCATCTGCGTCGTTAAAGAAATCAAATAGGGTTTGTTGTTGTCGGTTATAGTAATCAGGCATCATTTTCAGATTACGCATAATACGATCACCTGAATGCGGATGCTTATCCGTCAACTGAACGACATATTCTCGATCATATTTAAATGGCTCGCGGTCCTTAGGTTCAATAACAATTGCCCCATATGCCCCATCTGGCTCTTGGAACCCTGAATGGCTGTGGAACCAGTATGTACCGGACTGCACGATTGGGAAATTATATGTAAATGTTTCACCTGGTTTAATGCCATCAAAAGAAATCCCAGGGACCCCATCTTCTTGATAGGGAAGGATCAAACCATGCCAGTGAATGGATGTATCTTCAGTAAGGTTATTTGTGACATTGATTGTAACATCTTCACCTTCTTTAAACCGCAGAACGGGACCAGGAGATGAACCATTATATCCAATACCGTCTTTGACGAAGTCACCTGTATCAATTTTTACCTTATCAACAGTAATATTATATGTTTCGGCATGTGCCGCCGAAGCGAAAAGGCCAGCTAACGTCATAAGCGCAGCAGCACTATTTCTTTTAAAAGAAAACGATTTCATTTTTATTCTCGCATTTTTAATGAATGGTCTTTGAGGAAGAGACATGCCCTTCCTCTCACTACGCTTAAGAGTGATGTTCTTTTTTCATGTGAACAGGCCCCATCATTCCAGACTCATAATGTCCTGGAATATTACAAGCGAACTGAAGTTCAGATGCTTCATTAAACTTCCAGATAATTTCACCTGATTGACCCGGTTCCAACAGAACACTATTTGCGTCGTTATGAGCCATACCACCATGCCCCATATCCATATTCATCATAGAGTGATTGATTTTATCAGGCTCAATCATTCCATGTGCCATCATGGTTGCCATTTCATCTTGATGTTTTGCATGCATGGACGCGGTGCCAATATTAAATTCATGCAATAAATCACCATTGTTTTTCACAACAAATCGAACTGTCTGACCTGCCTGAACCTCGATTTCCTCAGGCTCATAATAGTTGTCATACATTGTAACTTCGATTGTTTTACTAACTTCTGTTAAGTCGCCTGGCTCCCCAAAGGACATTTGCGACATATGGCTATCACCATGTTCATCATTACTGTGGCTTTCTGTACTCGCATAAGCAATTGCAGCAGATAACGCCAAGGAAGAAGCCAATGATACGGCCACGATTTTTTTAGTAAAAAGAGTATTCAACACGTTTTTCTCCATAGATAAATTTGAAGAACTCCCAACATTGGGAATCCAGTTTCAAGGGGAGAGATCGCACGTAAGCCGCAAATGCAGCTTTCTACGCGCTTAAACGTGTCTTGGAGGTCGGTTTAGATTTGAAAGATCGGCATCAACTAACATCTGGAAGAATTTTACATATTCTTCTTTATCGTTTGATGCATCTTGTAGGATATTAAAATCAAATAATGCCAAGGCATGGCACTGAAAAGTCATACATTCCAAGTCATGCATATCATGATTGGTGGAATGATTTTTTGTAATTTCGTGATTTTCTGCATGATGATCGATTTCAACTTGCACAGAAACATCTGAGCCATAAAATGCATTCATGCTCTTTTCATGTGCATTTGCATTCGTAGAAATTAATCCTAACAAAACGATGGAAGCAATAATCAATGCACCCATTACCTTATTCAGGTGGGTGTAAAATGATTTATATGTCCATGTGTTTTGCATGCGCTAAAACTAATATCCGTTGAAAGAAGATTAAACTTCGTATTTGCCGGATATATATTTTCTAATTTTTAATTTCAAGAGGCTTTATCAAAAAAATTTAATGTTTCTGGCAAAAGAAGAAATCGACATTTTCCTAAAACATATATATTCTAAAGCGAACCTTTCAGGTGATTTTGTTAACTAAAGAAATGTCATGAAGTTATTTCTAAAAGCTTTAATATGCGCAGCCTTCCTGATTTCAGGGAATGTTTATGCCCATGATGACTCACCTCATATTGAAGGTGAGAACAATCATGAACACGCGCATTCTCATGATGTTTCACATGCACATTTCAACGAAAGTGAAAATATAGATAACACTGCAGGTTTGATCCATTGTGGCGCGAATAATATCATGAATATTGTTGAACAACCTGTCGATATTGTTTTGAAACTCACTACCTTAAGACAAGCAGATGGCACATATGCAATGTTCGGCATTGATACTCTGCGGGATACTCCTCCACCCAAAGCATAGTTCCTTTATCAAATTACACAATTTTATATAAGGAACTTCTAAAATGAAAAAAGTTATCGCTGCCACAACTGTGGTATCAGCACTATTTGTCGCAACTGCATTTGGACATGGAGGTGCAACAGGCGTTGTAAAAGAACGCATGGATTTAATGGGTAATCTAAAATCTGCGATCAAAATTCTGGTCCCAATGATGAAGGGTGATCAAGAATACGATATTGAGAAAGTCATTACCCAAAGCAAAATCATTCAAGAAAACTCAGGTATACATATGACCAAAGGTTTTCCTAAAGACAGCATTCATGGTCCAAGTGAAGCTAAAGAAGAAATCTGGAGCAATTGGGACGATTTCCAGAAAATTGCAAATGACCTAAATAAATTAGCAATCGGCTTAGAAAAAGCAGCTGCCAACCCATTTCATAAGAAAGGTCAGATGATGAACAATAGTTCAATGATGGGCCAATCCATGATGCAAATGGGGCAAGGAAATATGGCAGACAATATGAACTTGGATGACATGCCTTTAGATCAAATGCCGCCAAATGGTGTTTTTAAAATGATCACTCAAAACTGTTCTGCTTGTCATACAAAATACAGAATTGAAAACTAGAGATCACAAATGAAAAAAGCATTATTTGCTGGTGTCTTTGCCCTCGCGTTAGCGGGGGCAGGATATCTTGGAATCTCTGCTTGGCATATTGGCCAGCCAGAAGGAGTCTCTTCACTAGAAGGAAATATTTCAAATGGTGTCTATCTGGCCCAGGTTTCTGGGTGCATTGCTTGCCATACGGCAAAAGGAAGCACTGAAATCCTTGCAGGTGGGCATAAATTAGAAACAGATTTTGGTACCTTTTATTCCCCAAACCTCACGATGAGCAAGGTAAATGGAATTGGCGATTGGACAATTTCTGATTTTTCTAAAGCTTTAAGACAAGGTATTTCGCCGGAAGGAAAACCGTATTACCCAGCATTCCCATATGATTTTTACGCAAAGTTTTCTGATCAAGAAATCGCCGATTTATGGGCTGCTTTTAATACTGTTCCTGCAAATGAAATTCCGTCCAAAGATCACGACCTGTATTTTCCATTCAACATAAGAGATGGATTAAAATTATGGCGTGCTGCTTTCTTAGATTTTCCTAAGCGTGAAAATATTACTGCCAAGTCAGATGAATGGAACCGAGGAAAATATCTTGTTGATGGCCCCTTACATTGCGGGGCATGTCACACAGATCGCAACTTGGCTGGCGCCCGAAAGAAGTCAGCATACCTTTCCGGGGCTTCAAGATTACCTGATGGCGGGAAATCTCCCTCAATCACATCAGAGGCTTTGAAAGCTAACGGATGGGATAAATCATCCATCATATACGCCTTACAGTCGGGGATATTACCTGATGGAGATGCATTTGGCGGATCAATGGGGGAAGTCGTGCAATTTGGAACATCCAATCTTACTCAGGAAGATTTAAATGCAATTGCTGTCTATCTTCTTGATATGAATTCTTAAGGATTAAAATCATGAAGAATCTTAAAGGTAAAATTATACCATTATCTATCATAGCAATAGTGCTTGTTGGAGGTGGTATTCTGGGTTCAAAAATTATCTCAAATTTGATGCCATCATCTCATGAAAAATTAGTCGACATGCCCTTATCAGAATTAGCAATAGCAGGGAAGCAAGCATATGACGATACTTGTATGGCATGTCATGGCAAAAATGCAGAAGGAACTATGGCTGGCCCAACATTTATCCATAAAGTGTATCATCCAGGCCATCACAATGACGGCTCATTCGTACGTGCTGTGAAAATGGGGGTAAGACAACATCACTGGCCATTTGGCGATATGCCTGCACAACCTCATGTAACCGATGAAGAAATACGCGCTATCATTCAGTATGTAAGAGAACTTCAAAAAGCCAATAACATATACTAATATAAATTTGAGCAGGTCACTATCCTGCTCAAATTTTAATTACTAGAATTTAACTCGATAGTTTTAATGCTCAAGTTAGCTGGAGGAAATTTATCAAACCATTTATAATCACTTAAGCTAAAGCAATGTTTCCTCATTTTTAAAAATACCAAATGTATCATTTTAACTAAGCCGCGTACAATCAAGAAAAGAAACTTAAACACAAGATTTCCAAGAGCTTTGTCGTGACTTTTGTCAAAACTAGTTGATGTATAAAAAACATAATAAAATCACTCTTAATAAATTTTTTTTTTGATTAAAAATTATAGATGCACCCGTATTCGAGTTTTTAGAAATTCACTATTCATATATTACTTCTTCAACTCATTAATATATCCATTCTCTTTATACAGGGAGACAGAAGGACTATACTAAGAGGCATTGATAGTAATAGGACTAAAATTTTCTATACATTCTATTTCATATAGAGATAATTAGGTGAAACACATATTTTTGATTTTGTTTAAAAAAATCGTTATTAAGGATATTATATTGATATAATATAGCATCAAATGTGCAAACACCCCATGAGATACAGTATGGGAACACCCCGCCCCGTTTTCACAACGTTTTGGACAATGATGGACAATCAAGGACTTACGTGGATTTTCGGGACAGTGTCTTTTAAACTTAAAAGACACTGTCTTCCGTTATTTTCTGGATGTTTTGTCGCTGTACCTTCCAGGCATGATAAGCTTCTGCCTGCCCTTTATAAGTTTCAGAGCTTTTTTCTGATAGATGCCCCAAGATATTCGGGATAGCCCAAAGCAGGTCTTCTTTTACCAAAAGCTGCGCATTACTATCCCTAAAGAGATGAGGCGATACATCCACCCCAAGACGCTGTTTGGTTAATTTCTTAACTTTGGATTCAAACTGCCCAGCTGATAAGGGCCGTCCGCCTTCTCGTGACAACCATAGCTGTGTTGTGGGATTACTCCCTTTCAAAATGGGACGGTAAGATTTCAGGTAAGTATCCATATCTTCCCGGATTATTTCAGGGAGGGGGATTTTAAGGATATGTCTGTTTTTCATCTGAGCGGCGGGCCAGATCGTCTCCCAGTTTTCAAGATCAATAGTGCCGCCAAAACAGAGCTGATCCTTCCCCTGTTTGATTCCCAGATCCATTAGATTTGAGAGACGCACAGGACGATGTGACAAAAACTGGATCATCAAGCCATTACGATATTGAACAGCCATCTCTGTGCTCTTAACTGGATTTTTCTTTGCAGCCTCACACAGGCTCTTACCAAGAAAGTAAAGATCATGCGGGCTGACAATACGAGCCGCTTTCCCCTTCTCTGGTATCGCTTGACGTTTGAGCATACGCGAACAAGCCTGAAGATACTCAATTACAGTCAGGACCTCTTCCGCTTCACCATAAGGTAAAAATTCTTCTGATTGTGTTTGCAAAACTAAATCTTCAAACTTTTCATCTAGATCTCCTGTTTCTTCATATTCCAGAAACTCATCAACTTGCTCTTCCTCTAGTTTCTCAAAATCACATATTACAGAGATAATTCTTTGAACAATATTGCTGCGGGTATGAGACGTAATATCTCGGTTGTTGATCTTCTCAAGGAAGCTATCCACCAGTTCCAAAGTTTCTTGCCCGTATCCTAACCCAGCCTCTTCACGATGCTTCACCCATTGACCATAGGTATCCCGATAGGTTTTGATCATAGGCTCTGAATAACCGGCAATTTTGGAAGTCGGAGATCGCATCAAGTCATTCCATAACGCCCGATCCTTTCTGGGCCAACCTTCAAAAGGAATAGCATATTTATGCGGATAATCCCGTGTGGCTTTACGTGGCTCACCAGAGGTAGGCCTCATTTCTGAGTTAAGTTGGCCTAGAAGTTCGCAGATAAAAACCGTGTCCAATTCAGGAATGAGTTGATCCAATCCCCTTTTCAAATAGCCCAATCGAGTATGGCGGTTTTTAGGAAGCATTTTTTGATCCTCTTTGAGGGATAACGCATATCTTTTAACTTCCTCCGTTCCGATTTTACCAGTCAAAGCAATCATCAAATTATTTAACTCTGTTTTAACTTTTTTCTGAACAGTTCGGGCAAAAAAGGAGGCTTTCGCCTCCCATTTAACTTGAAGCCAAGCAGGCCAATTTTTATTAGAGCACATTATTTGTAATCCCTTTATTCAATTCATCTCGATGTTTGAGGGCTGTCTCTGTTTGATCCGGAAGATAATATTCTTCCGTGGTCGTTTGACGTTTATGTCCCAGTGCTTTTGAGGCCAAAGTAACATTGGCCGGATTATCCCGGACAATATGCGACCCTGTGATATGCCGGTTTGAATGACAGTGATATTTAATCTTCAAATGGGATTCCACGAATTTGGATATCCGCGAAGCTAGTCTTGAAGTGGTAATATGTTTTTTAGGGTTTTCTCCTGGAAAGACATAATTCGAAGATTGCCCCTTCAAAAACCACGGTCTGTAATGCTCAAGATAGAGCTTAAAATACTCATTCAAATCCTTTGAGATAGGTCTGATCGTCAGCTCCTTGGTTCTCTTACCAACTTTTTGCTCATAATAAATAAACTCAGCCACATGAACTTCTGAAGCAGTTGTCTTTCTATATTCTGTGGCCAGATTAAGTTTGGCTAAATCCCCAGGCCTCATCACCCCGTTAATCAAGATGGCAAAGCCGATTGCATTCTGGAAAGCATAAAAGTCATCAATTTTATGATTAGCACCTGCCTGGCGTCTTTCCTCAACCTGATCCATAATTTTGCGTGACAATTCCAGATAGTCTTTATGCTTTTCGTCATTGGTCAGTATAGAATCTACAACACGTTTATTCTTCTCACTGAGGCCATGACTTTTCATATGAACGGTGATTTTCCGATCCCCCAGATCATAAGTTGCTGATCTAGTGTTTTGCAGGATTGTATACATTGCTGAACATACTGCAGCAGGTACATTATAAAGATTATGAGCAATGGTTCTCAGGTCTCGAATAATCGTATGTTCCCCAGAGGTCTTTTCTAAAAATTCATCACTCTGAATACCATCACTATAGATCTGTCGAAGTTCTTCTTCTTTACGTTCCCGATAAACTTCAGAGACCAATCCCATGGCTTTAGGGCTTACCAGATTTTGGATGCTTGTAAGATCATTTAAGCGATGACCTTTTAGTAACAGGCAAGTCACTGCATAGCGCAAACGGTTCGTATGGATCTTGATGGTCCCTTCACTATAAGGTTCAAACCTTTTGTTTTGTTTATTGCGTTGCAAATCAACTTTCACCGGATCACGCATATAATCTTGATAGGCTACAATCTCTTTTTGTAGATCTGGATGCATATCCGCAACGGGTACCCAAAAATCCCGCTTGTTTGGGATAATGATCTTTTCACCAGGCCAATCTTGAAATAGCACCTTACATTTGTTCCAGGTTACAGCCCCATCACGTAGATTAATGACGGCTGTCTTTTTAAAGCTTTGCTCTTTCACAATCGGTAAAAGATCTAAATAGATTTCCAAACCAATATCTTTAGGCTTCATAATCCCAGCTGCGACGACTGACTTGGCAAAACTTCTAAGTTTAATCAGCTGATGTTTGCTGAAAGAAGTTTTGGGATCAAGCATTGCCTCTTTAAGATCAACACGATCCAATAATTGCTGCCATGCTTCAGGCAAGTCTTTCACATAGCTGTATATAGCGCCCTCAATGTTAACCTTTTTGAGAGCTGCCCTGACATTGGAGCAAAAGTTTCTGAATCTTTCATCTTCCATCTTCAAATCAGCAGGTAACATCCGATCAAGATGTTGAGTGATAATTCTGGGAACAGCCTGGATTTTGCGAGCATCCCCATCTACATGGGCATAAGATACAAATCGCTTTAAATCCCAATAAATGGCGCGTTGGCGTTCCTTAGATAATCCATCAATCTCTGTGTGTTCCAGTTTGTCTAAATAATCCTGTAATGTAATCATAATAGAATTCCTTTTAAAAATATGTGAGTGAGAAGTTAAAGGCTTACGCCCCGTAAAAAGCCTTTAACTCTCACCCCTCCCCCCATGGACATAATCAAGAAAATGAAGTGGATCGATACGGATCATTGTGCCCCCAAGACGCACGGCTCTTAATTTGCCGGACGCGATGGCCCGATAAATAGTTTTCGTACAAACCCCGGCCCTCTTTGCCGCCTCTTTCACTGTCATCCAATCTTCATTCATTTTCTTTATCCATGTAGTGTTCTGCACAATTGCTAAACTTCACATATCTGCAAAAATGAGTTTCCCAATAAAACTGGGACAAGTTTTCAAAAAATAAAAGCCGCCCTAAAAAGGACGGCTTCTATTGCAAATGGTTTATCATGAATTTACAGGCACCAAAGCCTATAACACTAAGCCTTGGAACCCGTTTCAATCAGATCAATCATCTATATTCAAATTGGTATTTATCTATATAACAATCTGATCTAAGCCCATACTAAGCATCATTGATGGGCTCTATAGTTTAACTAGGCGCATTTTCAAAAAGACCAAGATTTTTGGATCAAATTTTTTGCTTCACTAAATTAATTAGCTCTTTTTGAAGCTCTGCATTCATAGCTTTGAGTTGGGCAAGTTCAGTGACTAGGCCTTCACATTTATCTTCAAGATCTTCATTTTTGACTGTCAAAACCGTATTCTCTCCGCTCAACCGATTGATGGTTTCATGAAGCTCATGATTTTTATCATAGCTTTCTAAGAACTGATTGCGGATGTCAGAGATTTCAGCTTCCTTTTCATCAAGCTGTTTCAACAAGCCATTATTTTCAGTCTCATAAGCCGACAATCTTTCTTGCGCCTCTGCCTCAATCCGATCCACCTGTGCTAATCCCAAATCCTGTGCATATTGCCATATCGGGGCGATGGATTGCATGATTTGCTGCTGAAGAGATTCAGGAAGTGCCGCCATTTGTTTCTTTTGGACCTCTGCCTCTCGAAGCGCTTCTCTTAGCATCGGGCCTATTTTACTATTTGACCCTACTCCAATAAAGGCTCGGGCTTGAGCAACCGTTGGTTCTTCCGCCTGATAGGCAATTAACTCAACAAGTTTAGCTTTGATTTCTTCATCTGTATATTTTGCTTTCTTACTCATTTTATAGTCTCCAATTGATAATTTTACTGTCTAATTTGGAGATAGGGTCTTTATTTAAATATCTGATAATTTTTTGACGTAATATTAAAAAAAATAACGTCACATAACGTAATACGTTACATGACGTTACATATAGGTGTGTTTCTGAATAAGTTATTTTTTAAATAATAACTAAAAACATTATGCAGCTTCTTTCAAGCTCTTCAATTCCGGCAGCTGCCCTTCACATCCAATATAAATCATCAAGCAAGTCATCTCATGATCAAATAGGGGCGTATTAAATTCTTCAGGGTCATATTCATATGTCCCAACCATCATGTCTAAATCATGCTCCGTCAGTAACATTTCTAAGTCCCTACATTCCGTTTGAATATTTTCACGGCGCATCAGATTTAGAATAGCCGCATTCACATCTTCCGCAGGCTGCATCACAATATCAGCTTCCTGCTGCAGCTCTTCTATCCTTTTGCCAATCGATCCAATCAAATCATGATCTTTAGCATCAACCTCAGGTGAGATCTGAAAATCTAAAGCATGGACGGGTCTGGTGAGTAGAATATCAAAAATTTCCGTCATGGTGTTTCTCCTAAAGTAAGGGGCGCATCATGCGCCCCAATAAATAAGTTGATTAGTCTTCGTAAAAGAACTGAGGAATGCCGGCCAAATCAGCCAAGCCCCAACTGGAAAGCATCACCAATAGATGACTTAAAATCTCATCAGGGTTTTCTGTATGGATCTTATCGAAGCCGTAGATATTGCCGGATTTGGTCAAAGCCTTTCTTGCATCAAAATCCAACTTTTGAATCAAGGAAGAGTTTCTGGCCTCTTGCCCATCCCTTCCAATCAAAGACAATGCACGGGCATTTTCTAAAGGCAGGCCGATTTCAAATAACCACGCTGGATCTAAATGCGTTCGGATCGGCTCATGGATTGTTCCGATCAGATCCTGACACTGACTAGGTGCAACTACATCCAGTGTAATTTTAGGACCACAGCCTTTCTTCAGCTCTTGAAAATTAGAAGGAATGTAAAAATTTTGAGTTTGATTTTTATTCATATATTTTCTCCATATTGAGTTTTAAATGGAGAGGACGGAATTGCCCTCTCGTATAGATCGAGGGCAAATCAGGCCGCGTTTTTAAAATCTTCATTCACTGTGACTGTGATCGCCAAACCTTTGGCTTTCACAGATGAAAGACCTTCTTGAGTTTCTGGGTAAGGATTGGATTTTTCTAAATCCACCAAAGCATAAGAAGCAGAGAGACCGACTTCACTCAATGTGGTTTCCAGATCATCACAGGTCATCATCACCTGTTCTCTGACCTTCTGTTTTTCCAAGCCATTGAAGATGGTTATTGCTGGCAAATGCAAAACCAACGAGGAAGCACATATATCGCTGAGCAAGTCTTCCATGACTTGCAGCACATTCAGATGCTGTTCTTTCAGAACACCAATGAATGTGAAGTCTAGAAAATGGATGGGATGGGTTGAAACTAGGTCTTTAATGTTTCTCATGAGCGTTACTCCTGATAGGGGTGATGAGCGTCATTGCTCCTCAACCACATAGGTGCAAAATTCTTGAGAAATTATTTTTTTTGTTTTTTTGGGGCTTCAAAATGAGCAAAAATGTTTCTGCATAGAATCAATCACTTAATCGATATCTTGCGACTAAGTGACTAACTTGCCTCCAAAACGGAGAAGATTGCGGGAGCTATTTAAGTAGCAAAACTCGTACTATGCGGTGCAAAGGCAACGAGAAGCTTTTCGAATAATTTTTGATCTTGAATTGCTTCTTGAGGTGAACTGCCACCCAACTCAGGCTGTGGAGAATTAATCCACTTAAGGACACTCACTTTATTGCCACAAACAGTTTGCGCGATCTGTTCAATCTTAATGATACGCTCATCTATACTGAGCCGATCCGTGTTACGATTTCGAATATCAAGTACAGCTTGTTTCTTTTGTGTATCTTTTAATGTCAAACCTTTATAGAGAATCCGACCAGAGTGATTAGCTCGACGATCAAAAAGAGCTTTTTTTAATACTTGGTGAAACCGCTTCTCGGTTACTCTCTTTGCAAAACCACTTTCTGGATACCATTTGCTAAACGCCTCATAAACTTCACTTGCCTTCATCGTCAAATACTCTGGTACATCGATATCCAA
This sequence comes from Curvivirga sp., assembly GCF_965219885.1. Classification (NCBI taxonomy): domain Bacteria; kingdom Pseudomonadati; phylum Pseudomonadota; class Alphaproteobacteria; order Rhodospirillales; family Aestuariispiraceae; genus Curvivirga; species Curvivirga sp. The sequence continues at coordinate 2,221,090 of NZ_CBDCOT010000009.1, read as the reverse complement.
CTGATTTTCAATAAAGGCACCAACAGGGTCTTCATCCCCAAAATATTGATCCGTCCAATATCTGATAATAGCTGGCTCTGAGATCCCATGATTGTGCAAAACACGATGAGCCCCTTCTATGGCCCAAGCCATAATTCCTGGAAGCTCATCCTCCAAATCTTTGCGGATATTTGCCTTCTTTACCTTCACAAATCTATGTGTCTTCTTTTTCTCTTCCAATTCATTCTCATGCACAAAACGGCAAGGAAAGTTAATACGGTGAACCCGTCGACGAATAGCTTCATCTTCTCCATTGATTGTTGGAAGAGCATTCGTTGCAATCACTGCCGCCAATTCAGGACGAAAATTAACAGTCTTCGCTGAATAAGCCGCCCGCGCAGAGATTTGATCGCCACCTGTAATCTGTTTAAAGATTCCATCATTAAGCTGACCACCATCATCTCCCTCAGCCGCAATCACAACAGATTTTCCCATCAAGGGAATAAGATGGGATTGATGCGAATTTGAATTTCTTGCTTCCACGCCTGTAAATAGGGATATTTGTACAAGAGCCGCATTCTCACCAGCTACTTTCTGCAACACCCTGACCAGTTCGGATTTCCCATTTCCACCGCGTCCATCCCAGAAAAAGGCCTTCTGATCCGGCTTCTTACGTAATAGACAAAATCCAATCATTTCTCGAAGATAAGCTTGTAGTTCGTCTTTACCTTGCTCCGGATCACGATCATCAAAGACCATATCTGAAAGAGCATTTAAGAATGTGGGGCATGTTGCATTAGAATCATAATCCCAATCATACACATATGTATTATAATTCTCAGATCTATGGACAGAGAGCTTCTTTGTGTTTAAGTCCAAAACTCCATTTTTAAAATAAAGCACATTTCTGGCTGGGTTTAATTTACTCGCATCACAATGAATACGCCGATCTTTTGCAACCTGACTTAAGACTTTATCCTTAAAAGTCACATTCCCTAAAGATCTGATGAATGTTGTGATGGTCTTTTCACAAGCTTTGCGTTTATCCTCTTCCTCAATCTTATCAAGCTTCTTCTCATAGAAAGTCTTAAAGTCATCGGAAAGAACCACGTAATACAAAGCTTCTCTATAAAGGTCATAAATTTCGACCTCAGCTATATCTGGAATCCAATGGGTACCGCTATAAACATACCAGCCAATACCCGGCACATGGATCGCCTTACCTTTAAAAAATTCGATTATTAAATCAGCTGCGCCCATACCAGTGGGGTCTTTAAAAATTGCATTCAATATCTTTTCATAAGTCTTCATTATCTTTTCCTAAGAGGGGGTAAAATTTAGATCAAACAACCAAAATTTAGCTGTCCAATCCGTTCAGGAAAAAATGGGAGTTTCTTAGAAAAACTTTCTCAGATATTTTGCACTTTTTTGGAAAAGACTTAGTAAAATTAATTATTTCAATAACTTACATATAAATAAAATTATGTTGGGCATGTGGAACTACTCTTGCTCAAACAATCTGGATAGAAAACCAGATAGATTTTCTTACTTGAATCTTTCTCTCAACTTACACCTAACATCCCCCACATAGAAAATATATCATAGTAAATACTTTCTTCTCCGAACGAAATATATGTTGGGGTCTGTTTTTCAAATCCCCCACTCGCCCCCATAAAATTTCAATACTTAAAAAAAATTGAAAGAAAATTTGGACATAATTTGAAATAAGCCTCATATCAAAATTATCGCTGCATTAGTCAGCATAACTTAAGCTTTAACAAGGAGAAATCACATGAGCCCAGACAACCCTTTAGATCAACTTTATGGTTACTTGAATGAAACATACAGAGACGAGCCTGAATACGAAATGGTTTTCAAACATTGTAAGACCAGTAAACTCTTTACTGAAGTGCAACTTGATAGTCTGCAAATCTACAAATGCAAAATCGAGGACTATATAGAGTGCATCCAACACATCTGTGTAAGAGAACACGAAATTGCTGAAATCCTTTATTGGGCAGATACAGAACAAATGATCAAGGACCTAGAAGCAGATGGAAAAGCCAAACAAATAAAGTTGCCTGACCTCGATGGCAACGAGAGCTACTACACTCTAGTACCCATATATCTTTCGTAAGTAATTCCTACCTGAAAGAAATAGCATAAATGCATACCAAAATGATTTAAGCACAATAGCCCAGAGAATTTCAAAATCTGGGCTGAGGAGCTTTATCATCTCCTAACAGAACATTCCTCAAACCGGCCGCCACTGAAATATTGATCACAAAACAAGGCATAGAGAAGGTTGGCAACGCATTTATGCTTTACTTCGCCGTGAATGTGTAAATCCACATTATGTGTCAAATAAAGAAGCAGCATGAGCTAATAGAGGCGTTTTCTCACCTCTAGAATCCACAAATTAAATAATTATTTTCAATAACTTACAAATTATTTCAAAAAAATAACTTTTTTATTCACCCGAGGGGAGAAAATTCAAACATAGACCTACTTAGTCTTTTTAATAACCAGAAAGACTAAGACATGACAAAAACAGTGACCACAACAAAGGATCTAAATGATGCCACAAAACTAAAACTAGAAAGCCTCGTCCAGCTTTTAGCGCGACAAGCCGCCCAACAAGATTTTCAAGATCATAAACTTAAACAAAACATAAATTAATTTAGTAAATCATCCGCAAAATTTCATACTTTTTAAGACATACAAGAAACAGTCGATAAACTTTTTAACATTTTTTTAAACCAACCCCCTTTTTATTTAACCACAAGATTCTTACTTAAATAGATTCAGATATAAGGAACAATAATGACCAAACGTGTTGCCATCTATGCTCGCCATTCAACGAACAAGCAAAATGAGACATCCTCTCAAGATCAAATTGACGCTTGTTCAAAATATATAGAACAACAAGGATGGCAATTACAGGGTTGCTATAAGGACGAAGCTATCAGCGGTGCAAATGCGATAAATAGACCTGGATTCTTAGCGTTGACAGAAGCGAGCCGGAACAAAGAGTATGATTTAGTTCTCGTAGAAGATATTGATCGCTTAGGTCGAAACGTAGCCGACGTCACAAAGTTTAATGAGATCCTGGAACATAACAAGCAGGAACTTTTCACAATTTATAATGGCAAGGTCGACGCAATTCTATTAGGTGTTAAAGCTACCTTGGATCAAGCGGAACGCAAAAAAATCGGTGAGAAGACACGTCGCGGGATGAAGGCTAACGCCATAAAAGGTAAAGTCGCGTCCGGCCTCGCTTATGGATATTATATCTGCGAGCATAGCCAATCAGGTCGCTCTATCAACGAAGAGCAAGCTAAAATCGTAAACCGCATCTTTGAAGAATATGCTGCTGGTATCACACCTGAGAATATTGCAAAAAGTCTAAACGAAGATGGGATTGCAGGCCCAGGCCGTAATGGCAAATGGCTGAACACCTCTATTCGAGGCCAGGGCAAACGCGCGACAGGCATTTTGAATAATGAACTTTATATTGGCTCATATGTCTTCAACAAAACAAGCTTTGCTAAAAACCCAGAGACAGCGAAGCGCGAAGCTAGCATCAATGAAAGTGATCAGCATATTTCTGTGGAGATTCCAGAGCTGCGAATTGTTAGTGACGAACTCTGGAACAACGTTAAAACACGACAGGAAGAGATCAAGCAACGCTCTAACCAAGATGGCGTCAAAAGCGCCTTAAGCGCGAGCCGTCGCAGTAAATATATTTCTTCAGGTTTGTTAAGATGTTCCCATTGTGGCGGGGCTTATATCATGTATGGCAAAAATCACATGCGCTGTAAAAACCACAAGAATGGCGATTCCATGTGCCAAAATTCACAATCCTTCAAGCGCGTTAATATTGAAGAACGTATACTTGCGGTACTCAAGACAGAGCTTGTCACTCCTGAGCTTATCAAGACCTTTACTGATGCTTATATGGAAGAGATGAACCGCCTCCAAAGTGAAGGCGACGCTACACCCGACAAGATCCAGAAGCAAATTGAACAAGCTGAGAAAGCTATTGCTAATCTAGTTCAATCTTTAGAAGAAGGTAACAGCAGTAAATATATCTTCAACAAACTGGCAGAACGCGAACAGGAAGTGGAACAGCTTAAGGATCAACTAGAAGCAGCCCAAGCAAATGATCATTATTTCTCTATCAATAATGACCTGCCTGGCCACTTCACCAGTATTGTTCAAGATTTACATAAACATCTTGAACAGGACCCCATCCAAAGGCAGGCCGTGGATATTATCCAATCTCTAATAACAAAGATAGAGGTGATACCAAACAAGGAAGCCGAAGACGGCGTAGAGTTAACCATCGAAGGGGATCTAGCACAGATCCTCTTTTTATGTAATGGGGCTTCACAAATGGAGAAGGTAGAAGTTAAGGATTCAGATAACCCTAAAAGCACGAAACTCCCAGCTAGTTTTCTAGCTGAGAGTCAAGTATCAGTGGTTGCGGGGGCCAGATTTGAACTGACGACCTTCAGGTTATGAGCCTGACGAGCTACCGGGCTGCTCCACCCCGCGATAATATATTTATTATCGCGGGGAGGGTATTGATTTCCCACGCAGCTCACGCTGCTTCGGGAAGGGCCCGCGATAATCTTTAAAGATTAAACCCATTCAGCGTTAACTGAATGGGTTTATGTAATTTGATCATTGTGATCTTGTCTATGGAAGGCTTGGCAGCGACCTACTCTCCCGCGTCTTAAGACGAAGTACCATTGGCGCTGGGGGCTTTCACTGCCGAGTTCGGGATGGGATCGGGTGGATCTTCCCCCGCCATAACCACCAAGCCATCGATAGACAAGGTAAGTTAATGAAGGACACTAAGTGCCACTTAATAAGATTATAAGTTGTATTTGCTTGATACGAGTTTCTGATTTTCATCAGATATCTATATTTCGTTCAGCGAATGTATACTTCAAAGATCAATGTCACTGTAAGCGACGATTAAGGATTGAAGCCTATCGAACAATTAGTACTGGTAAGCTACACGTATTACTACGCTTCCACACCCAGCCTATCAACGTGGTAGTCTTCCACGGTTCTCAGCGAGACCTAGTTTTGAGGGGGGCTTCCCGCTTAGATGCCTTCAGCGGTTATCCCGTCCATACATAGCTACCCTGCTGTGCTACTGGCGTAACAACAGGTCCACCAGAGGTATGTCCATCCCGGTCCTCTCGTACTAGGGACAGCTCCTCTCAAGTCTCGTACACCCACGGCAGATAGGGACCGAACTGTCTCACGACGTTCTAAACCCAGCTCACGTACCACTTTAAATGGCGAACAGCCATACCCTTGGGACCTGCTCCAGCCCCAGGATGTGATGAGCCGACATCGAGGTGCCAAACACCCCCGTCGATGTGGACTCTTGGGGGGTATCAGCCTGTTATCCCCGGCGTACCTTTTATCCGTTGAGCGATGGCCCTTCCATGCGGGACCACCGGATCACTATGACCGACTTTCGTCTCTGTTCCACCTGTCGGTGTCACAGTCAGGCGAGCTTTTGCCATTGCACTCATCAGACGATTTCCGACCGTCTTGAGCTCACCATCGCGCGCCTCCGTTACTCTTTGGGAGGCGACCGCCCCAGTCAAACTACCCACCACGCAGGGTCCCGGATCCGGATAACGGACCGCGGTTAGACATCAAAATATACAAGGGCGGTATTTCAAGGTTGGCTCCACGAATACTGGCGTACCCGCTTCAAAGCCTCCCGCCTATCCTACACATATAGATCCTGATGCCACTGCGAAGCTGTAGTAAAGGTGCACGGGGTCTTTCCGTCTAACCGCGGGAACCCCGCATCTTCACGGGGAATTCAATTTCGCTGAGTCTGCGTTGGAGACAGTGGGGCAGTCGTTACGCCATTCGTGCAGGTCGGAACTTACCCGACAAGGAATTTCGCTACCTTAGGACCGTTATAGTTACGGCCGCCGTTTACCGGGGCTTCAATTCGCAGCTCTCACTACTCCTTTTAACCTTCCGGCACCGGGCAGGCGTCAGACCCTATACGTCGTCTTTCGACTTCGCAGAGCCCTATGTTTTTAGTAAACAGTCGCCACCCCCATTTCTGTG
>NZ_CBDCOT010000009.1:2097500-2210000 GCF_965219885.1 Curvivirga sp. | reverse complement strand
AGATGCTACTCAATAAAATAAGAGCCCGAATAGACCTACAACTAGGTATCATACAGACAATCATACTTATACTGATCATGTCTCTGTTATATGGAACAACGTTATTCTTGCAAAAACAGCAAACAGATATTCAACATGACCGCATCCTGATGGTAGAAGATATGAACGAGAACCTTCGTCAGGAAGTTTTTCGTTTACAGGGGAATTTAATATCCGTTTCAAACAATCTAACTACAAGCCCGGCAGAAAGCCTTTTAGATTGGATTAAAGAACAAGACGCTCGTACAGAGGTTCTTGAGGGGCGTAAAGAAATCAAAACTATCTATAACAAACGAAAAGAACGTCGCGATATCAGCAAACCTGGAAACATCGTTGTAAAGGAAGTTAACGGCACCCCCACCATTGGTATAGGTGTCTTCACAGATGAAGCCTTCATAGACAAAGTTACATTACACTATTTGGACAGTTTAGATATAGAAACAGTTCAGATGGAGGTACAAAAAGCCCGTGATATCAACACAGACCCAAATGACATAAAAGCAAAAATACTTAAAGTTAAGTCCCAAATCGCAGATTATGCTTTAGCAGCAGAAACATCACGGAATTCTATTCTCGAATTTGTAGACTTATTGGCGGCAAAAGAACTTGAGGCTGCCAAGCAAAATAAAATCACCCAACAAATCATGCTAGTAATTGAAGCTGGTACCATATTGCTAACCGTCACGGCTTTATTCTTGGCAGGAAAATATATCGTCACAAATGCACTTGTTGTGTTGCAACACACTGCCCGTGCTGTGGCAGTCGATAACAATACTAATGTTCCTTATTTAAAGCGACACGATGAAATCGGGTCCCTCGCCCGTGCCATCGAACGTTTCAAAGAAGCCAATCTGGAAGCTGAACAACTACGCGACGCACAACAAGCACAAAAAGAAAAAGGGCGACGTAAACTTCAAAAGCGCCTAACAAAAGTATCGGACAACCTCACTGAAGGCATGGATAGTTCATTTAAAGAATTAACAACCTTAACAGATAGATTAGCGAATCTTGCTAATAACATTGCAAATGACGCAGAAAGAACCACAAAACAATCAAGTAATCTATGCGAACATTCCAATCAAAATGCAATGACATCTTCAAATATTGCCGATTACAGCCAATCTTTAATAAAGCAAACGGACAGATTGGCCGGGGTCATCGAAGAGCATAAAGCACAAACCCGCCTGACACTTGAACAAACGCATGACATTCAGAAACAGGTAAGTGCCCTGAATCAAGCTGCAAATGAAGTGGAGGATATTGTAAAAATCATCAGCGATATTGCAAACCAAACAAACCTGCTTTCCCTTAACGCAACTATTGAAGCATCGCGTGCAGGTGAAGCGGGTGCAGGTTTTGCTGTTGTGGCCAATGAAGTGAAAAATCTGGCACGACATAGCGCTGATTCAGCTAACGAAATCTCCGAACGCGTAAAAAATATCAAAGGCATCACACAAGAAACGGTAGAAGGCATTGATGGTATCAACACTCATGTAGAAGGACTTCATGCCGCGATGGAAACATTGACGAATGAGTTTTCAACTCAGGAGAGTTTAAGCCAACAAATCAATGAGAAAACAGATTTAAGTTTTTCAACAGCGGAAAATCTATCCTCAGCGGGTCAAAATATGATGGAAGCCGCGGAACATTCCGTAGAAGTAACCAAGCAACTAGGCGAGACAACAGAAGCGATTCTAACGTCCATCCGACATATGCATACGAATTTGTCTACAACCTTGGAAACAGCAAAAGGCAAAAATTCATAGGGATGATTACCAAATTCCAACTTATGTAAGTAATACGCCCTTGGATACTATATTGGCTTTCAGCGTTGTTATCTACGTTTCGCCGTTTGCACCATAACCTCAAGTGCATTTAAGAAACTAGAACGGTCCTGTTTGGAAAAAGCAGGACCACCTTCTTTAATTGTTCCCATGTCACGCAAATCAGATTTCAACTCCCTCATAGCCATTGCCATTCCAATATTATTGATATCAAAGGGTTTACCTTTTGCGCCTAATACATGGCCGCCTTTCTTTAAACAACGATCTGCTAACGGAATATCATTCGTTATAACAATGTCATTTGGTTGAAGATGATCTACGATCCAATCATCGGCAGCATCTGCTCCTTCTGATACCACGATTGATTCTGCTAATGGATGCATCCCAAGACGCAACCATTCATTTGCCACCAGGTAAACTTTAAGCTTATGACGTTCTGCTACTTTTATAACTTCTTGTTTTACCGGACATGCATCACCATCAACATAAATTTCCATATGAGTTACCTTATCTTGCCTTAATCGTATCACTTAACAACCTGACCCAAAATTACAATCCTCTCTTCTTTCTCAATATATTTATTTCCGAGGAAAAGAGAGATAAAATTCTTCAAATTATAAAAAAAGCACTTTTTAGACAAAGCAGTCTTGCAAAGCCGGAAATCAGAGATTAGAAAACCAGTGATTGGGGGCCTGTAGCTCAGCTGGTTAGAGCAGTCCGCTCATAACGGATTGGTCGGCGGTTCAAGTCCGCCCGGGCCTACCAATAGCTTTTAATCGATTAGATAGCATGTAACGTTGAACGCAAAATAACCATTCTATCTCTCTCGCTTATGAGAGTTTCCCCCTAAAATACGTAGTTTTATACATAGTCACTTAGCGATCTTCCTGAAACATGTGACCATACCATATTTTCATGGGTAATCATCATGATAATCATTTCAGCTGCTTGATGAGGTGTCATTGCGATTTCTAAATCTCTTGGAACTCCAGCGGTTGTATACATTTCAGAACTGATCTTTCCGGGATAAAACCCCATTACACGAACACCTTTAGGTGCATATTCAGCCTCAAGACAACCGGTAAAACCACGAATCGCCCATTTGCTTGCGGCATAAACACTGATATTTTTGCGTGTATATAGAGCGCCTGTTGAAACAACGTTAAAGATAAATCCAGTTCCACGTTCTGCAAGATCAGGTAGGACAGCATGTGTGGCCATCATGGTACCCATCATATTGCAATTGACAACATCATGAATATCTTCAGGTTTATTGGTAGCAAATTCACCTTCCAACCAAATCCCTGCATTATTAATCAATCCAAAAATCGGCCCGTTTTCTTTTTCTATTTCTTCGATAACAGAAGGTATAGATCCGGTATCTGAAACATCAAGAACATAACCCGGCACCTGTTGTTCGGCTGCATAGTTCTGAACTTTCTCTGCATTTCGTCCTGTAAGAATTGGTTGATATCCTTTTTCTTTCAGCAATGGGATTAAAGCGAGACCAACGCCACTTGTTGCACCTGTCACGATGACGTTTCTAGGATTATTCATTAACTTTCCAATCTATGAGATGATGAAAAAAGGGGAACTGGTATATTTCTACCAGCTCCCCACAATCTATAAAAGACAACTTATTTATTTGTAATAAATGCTCTGATTTTCGCGGAAATTGCTTCGGAAAACACAACGGTTATAAAAATCGCAAGAATAATCAAGGAAACTTGCGGCCAAGCCAACGTGTTTAAAGAAGAAGACAATTGCAAACCGATACCACCTGCACCAACAAGCCCTAATACAGTTGAATGACGAATATTCACATCCCAACGAAATACAGCAACGCCCACAAAAATCGCTTTCACTTGCGGCCAAACAGCATACACCATAATCTGCAAACGAGAGGCACCAGTTGCTTTAATTGCTTCCACAGGCGTTTCGTCAATTTCCTCAATCGCTTCATAAACTAACTTGGCAAAGAAGCCGATTGAACGTAAGGAAATCGCAACAACACCTGCCAACACACCAGGTCCGAGAATCGCTACTGTCAGCAAGGCCCAAATCAATGAGTTGATAGAGCGAGACGCAACGATAAATATCATACAGATTGGCCGTATGATGTAGCGAGATGGAGTTGTATTACTTGCGGTTAAGAACGCCATTGGCACACCAAAAATAATAGCAATACCGGTTCCTATTGTTGCAATATTAAACGTATCCCAAAGTGGTTCCCAAAGTTGGTTGATATATTCCCATCGTGGTGGCATCGCACGTGTAAAAATATCCTGCGCAATACGTGGCGCATCAAAAACAAAGAACCACGTGGTGGCTTCAGATATGATCTGCCAGCAGTAAACAAACAAGATAAGACCAGCAAGCCACCCAAACCAGATACGCAAACTGGTTTTAAGGTCGTGACGTTTCCAAGCTTTTGAGCCGTCATCTAAAAATTTAATAGGCATTATTGGACCCTCACTCTCAACCAGCTTGATGTATATTCTGCGATCAAAACAAGCCCGATAATGATAAGGAGAATCGCTGCAGCTGTATCAAATTCATATCTATCAAAAGCGGTATTTAACGTAGCACCAATACCGCCGGCCCCAACGATTCCAAGAATTGCAGATTCACGGAAATTAATATCCAAACGATACATAGATAAACCAATTAAACGCGGAAGGACTTGTGGGTGGATGCCATATAGAATCCATTGAGGCCAACTTGCACCTGTCGCACGAATTGCTTCTGATTGCGATTTACTCACATCTTCAATACGTTCAGCAAGAAGTTTTGCAAGAAAACCAATCGTAGAGAAGGCCAGTGTAATAAAGCCAGCAAAAGGCCCAAAGCCAAAGATTGCGACCATCAAAATTGCCACAATGATTTCCTGAAGCGCACGAGAAATAGAAATAATACCACGACAAAAGAAATAAATAGGTGCCGGAGATAGATTTTTCGCAGCTCCCAGACCAATTGGGATGGAGATTAAAATACCAACCACTGTAGAAGCAAAAGCCATCACCAAGCTTTCATAAATCCCGGCAGAGATATCATCCCAACGGGTGACAAAATCAGGAGAAGAAAAAGACAGAATAAATTCTTGTCCTCTTGGAATGCCTTCAATGACACGGTTCCAATTTACTTCCATACTGCCGAAAGACAAAAATACGTAAAGCGGAATGCCGACCCATACAAGCACACGAAGCCATGTGCGCTTGATCATCGGAGGGCGTTTCCACCTTTTATTCTCAATTACTTTTTCGCTCATGCCACAGCCTCAGAAGCTTCATCGTCGCTCTCATCATCATCAACAGCGCGGATCGTGTCATGCCAATCCTCTTCACCATAAATTTCTGTCAGCACCTCAGGGGTCAATCCGTCTGGAGGGCCATCATACGCCACCTGCCCGGCTTTCAAGCCAATGACACGTTCCACAAATTGCTGAGCAAGAGCAACATCATGAATATTAATAATGGCGGCAAGATTACGTTCCTGACAAAGATCACGAATAAGGCGCATAACTTGTCTGGCCGTTTTAGGATCTAGGGATGCCGTTGGTTCATCAACAAGTAGTAAATTCGGATTTTGAATGAGTGCCCGGGCAATACCAACCCGTTGACGTTGGCCTCCAGATAATGCATCAGCGCGTTTGTCTTCGTAGCCCGGCAGCCCGACTTGTTCCAATAATTTAAAAGCAGCCGCTTCAGCTTCCGGGCCGAACTTGCGAAGCAAACTGCGCCAGAAACCAACATACCCCAATCGCCCCGACAGAATATTTTCCATAACAGAGAGACGATCTACCAATGCGTAATCCTGGAAAATCATTCCCATTTGGCGACGAATTTCACGTAAATTACGCGATGGTAATTCTGTGATATTTTCACCATTCAAGTTAACAGAACCTGATGTTGGCTCTACCAAGCGGTTAATACACCGAATCAAAGTGGATTTACCAGCGCCGGAAGGGCCAATTAATGCCACAACCTGCCCTTTTTCAATTGTGAAGCTTACGTCTTTTAACGCGTAATCACCTGATACATAAGCTTTTGATAAATTGTTTAACTGAAGCACTTAATCAATCCTTAAAAAATAAACTAAATAAAAATAAGGACAGTGCAGAAAACCACACTGTCCTTTGTCAGTTTAGAGATTAGGAGCAGGAGTAAGAAACGCCATTTGCTGCGTCAATCTTACGAATCACATCCCAATGCTCTTTATAAGTGATAGGAATGAATTGCGCCTCGCCATTACGAGAGAACTCTTTTTCCAAGGAGGAACCTTCCCAAGGGAAGTTCATAAATGCATCTTGAATTTGTTGTTGTAATTCAGGTTTCAAATTATGCGCCACACCAAAGCCAGTTGTTGGGAAGGTTTGAGATTTATAAATTGAAACGATCTGATCTTCGGTCACCACGTCACGAGATAACATACGCGCTAATACAGAATTGGCGATTGCGGCCGCTGGATAATCTTTATTGGCAACACCTAGGATGGAATTATCATGCTTACCAGAATATGTTGGTTCAAAATCGCGTTCAGGTACCATATTGTAATCTGCTTTCAAAATCGCAGATGGCGCCTTGAAACCAGAGTTAGACGTTGGCGATGTGAACGCCATTTTCTTGCCTTTAATATCTTCGACAGTTTCAATGCCGGATCCCGGATAAGTTAAGATTTCCATTTCATAACCAAAGCTACCATCAGCACCAGCCATGATTGTAAACGGACGGAAACCTGCACAGTTTACAGCCAAAGGATTTGAACCTGTATTAAAGCCAGCAATATGTAAACGTCCAGAACGCATCGCTTCAATCTCTGCTGCATTTGACTGAACAGGGAAGAAAACCACATCTTTACCTGTTTTATCTTCTAAATAAGTTAAGAAATCAGACCAAGCTGTTTTATAAACTGCGGGGTCTTCAACAGGTGTATAAGCAAAGATAAGTGTATCCGGGTCTGCCCATTGGCTGCTGTCAGTCGGCACATCAGCAATTAGATCTTTATCCGCATCGCAATAACGTGAATCTAACGCACCTTGGTTGCTACATTCAGATGCATTGGCAAAGCTTGAAAATGTAGCGGCCACGCCAATCGCGGTCGCTGTTTTTAAGATAGTTTTAATGAAACGCATGATTTTCCCCTTTTTGGTTCATCTAGTTAGTTATTATTATATAGTTGGAATAACAAAATCCGGACGTATTCCTGACTTTGCGACATAAGGCTGGATATCTCTTCCAGCAAAGGCGCCATGATCCGTAATCAAGGCGGTTTTAATTCCTGCGGCACTACCGCCAAGAATATCGGTATGCAAGGTATCCCCTAACATCAAAATGCGGTCAGAAGATTGATCAGGATATGCCTCCCTGATCCTTGCGATCGCATAACTAAATGTATTGTCATAAGGCTTGCCAAAGAATTCTACTTCAGCATCAGTCTGATCTAATATTTGATGTGCATAATAACCGGGCTCCAATGAAAAGAATCCCGGACGTGGCGCAACGATATCTGGATTCCCCACATATATCGGTTTTGGATCTTTTTTCAGACATTCTAATAACTTTACTTGCAGTTCCTCTGTCCATTGAGCACTACTCAAAAACAGATAAGCATCCGCCTTCCAGAAAGCTTCCTCTTCGGGGCGCGAAAGTTTAAACCCAACATCTTTATAGTTTTGATATTTATAATTTTCTGGAAAATCAGAAAGCTCACATATACTGATAACCCCGATATTTGAAATTTCCTCTTGAATAGAACTCTGTTTTTCACGAAGAAACTCTATTAAAATTTCGCGGCTACTTACGATATTATTTTCTGATAAATTATATCCAAGCCTATGAAATTTTGTTAACAAATCCTGCTTTTGATAACTGGCAGAATTTGTGAGGATATACATTTCTTTACCCAAAGCTTGTAATTCAGCAAACCGTGCCACCGAACTTTCTATAGGCTCCTCACCAACATTGAGAACACCAAATGCATCAAACAGAAAAGCATCAAATGCCTCTGTAAGTTGCCCAAGATTCTCCACATGCTTAGGCGATAAAGATACAGATGTAACTGCGGTCTTCATTTGTGGTAAGCGACTACGAATCTCTTCATATCGGGAAAAAATGTTTTCTGGCGTCATCTAGCTATAAAATTTCTGTAACAAAACTTCGAAATAAATCACTCAAACATTATCAAATCTTGCCACATCATCTCTATGTAACAATTTTGTAACAATAAAGTAAAACTAGTCGCCATTCGAAAGTCAATAGAAAACAATTAGGAGACATTTCTTAGAATACGAATAAAAACGAAAACAAAAAGTATATGAACGAAAGTTAAACACATTCAATAACCACAACTCTTAATTGATATGACATCCATTAAACTTCGCAATGAAACTTAATGAAAATCACGACTTGGGAAAAGTTGTTGCGCAATATTACGTGGGTGTTTTCCTAGATTACTTGGTGCTGTTTTAACCATAGGATGATTGTCTTTATCAGCCTCTACTTTATCATAACGGCCAGACGCTAATTCATCCATATAGGAAGACAGATCTTCCAAATGTTTTATAACTAAATGGGTCACGATACCTTCGCGTTGTAATTCAGCTTTTACACGAATAAAGCGAGACGTGAAAATTTCTTTCCTATATTTATCAAACATATCGGGCCAAACAATTAAATTAGCCGTACCGGTTTCATCTTCAATGGTTAAGAAAATTACGCCTTTGGCACTTCCTGGTCGTTGACGTACAATAACTAACCCCATGGCAGTTACCATAGAACCATCTTTAATCTGACTAAGTTCTTCTGCTTTCGTTGTAACAGGTAAGAAAGGACGAATCACACCAACAGGATGCGCCTTCAGAGATAATCGTGTAAAAGAATAATCTGAAACAACCTCTTCTCCTAATGTCATTTCAGGTAAGCTAACGGCTGCTTCTTCTCCATATTCCTGTTCCCCCGTTGCCTCAAACAAAGGTAAAGGCTGATTACCATTAATTGCCTTCACTTCCCATAGAGCTTCTCGTCGTTTTAACTCCATTGATTGTAAGGCATCAGCCCGCGCCAACGCATTAAGAGGGCGCTTCCCAATATTGGCACGCCGCCACAAATCATGAGGAATACGATATCCATTACCTCTGGCCGATGCAATCCAGTCCCCATCATCCTGATGCAACCCTTTTACCAGACGTAACCCAAGACGGATTGCATATCCCGCACCCGCAGGCTCTAAACTACAATCCCAATCGGAATAATTCACATCAGGTGGACGAACTTCAACACCGTGGTCCTTAGCATCGCGCACAATCTGTGCCGGGGCATAAAATCCCATAGGCTGACTATTGATCAATCCACAAGCAAAGACCGCAGGATAATGTTTCTTTATCCAGGCAGATACATAAACCAAGAGAGCAAAACTAGCTGCGTGACTTTCTGGAAAACCATATTCCCCGAAACCTTCAATTTGCCGGAAACAACGTTCAGCAAATTCTTGTTGGTAACCATTCCGCACCATGCCTTGGACAAATTTATCATAAAATGTACTGATGGTTCCTGTATGTTTGAAAGTTGCCATAGACCGACGTAATTGATCTGCTTCCGAAGGCGTAAAACCAGCCCCAACAATCGCAATTTTCATTGCCTGTTCCTGAAATAATGGTACGCCCAATGTCTTAGCCAAGACACGTTTTAATTCTTTTGAAGGATAGCTGACAGGCTCCTCTCCATTTCTTCGTCGAAGATAGGGATGTACCATATCCCCCTGAATTGGACCGGGCCGTACAATTGCCACTTCAATCACTAAATCGTAAAAATTACGCGGTTTCATGCGTGGCAGAAAAGAAAGTTGGGCACGGCTTTCCACCTGAAACACACCTATTGCATCGGCCACACAAAGCATATCATAAGTGGCTGAATCTTCTTGAGGCAATGTGGCCAAAGTAAACTGCTTACCATAATGGCTGCTAATCATATCAAAGCACTTACGGATACAAGTCAGCATACCTAGAGATAACACATCTACTTTCAAAATACCCAATTCATCCAGATCATCCTTATCCCATTGAATGACAGTGCGATCATCCATGGCCGCATTTTCAATCGGTACAATCGTATCCAAACGATCATCGGTCATCACAAAGCCACCGACATGTTGACCTAGATGCCGTGGAAAACCGATCAATTCATGTATTAAGTTTATGGTCAAACGTAGACGATAATCTTTTGGATCAAGTCCCACACCTGATAACATTTCATCTTTAATTTCATCCCCTTTCCCCCAATGAAAGATTTGCGAGGAAAGCAAACCAACCGTATCTTCGGATAAACCCATGGCTTTTCCGACTTCACGAATTGCACCACGCGCCCGATAACAAGATACGACCGCTGTCATCCCTGCCCGATGCCTGCCGTATTTTTCATAAATATACTGAATGACTTCTTCACGTCGTTCATGTTCAAAATCCACATCGATATCGGGTGGTTCATTACGTTCTGGCGAAATAAAACGTTCAAAAAGTAAATCCAGATGAATCGGATCAATACTGGTGATACCAAGACAGTAACAAATAGTGGAGTTGGCTGCAGATCCACGTCCCTGACAAAGGATTTCTTTTTTTTGTTCCGTGCCTCCATTCCTGGCAAATTTGACTAGATCATAGACAGTTAAAAAATACGGTGCGTAATTCAAGCCTTTAACTAGCTCTAATTCATGTTCGATCACTTCTCGCGCTTTATCAGGAATGCCTCTCGGATATCTCTTTTGCGCGCCCTCCCACGTTAATTTTTCAAGTGATTGCTGTGCTGTTAACCCCGGCTCCATAATTTCAGTAGGATAACTGTAAGACAGTTCATCAAGAGAAAAAGTACAGGCATCTACAATTTCTAATGAATGCGCGAGTGCCTCTTCGTGACCTGTAAATAGCTTCTCCATTTGTATTGGTGATTTGAGATGTCTTTCCGCATTAACTTGTACACGACGACCAGCTTCATCAATCGTACATTTTTCTTTAATACAAGTGAGAATATCTGCTAGCGGACGTCTGCTTGTGACATGCATAATAACATCGTTGGTGGCGAGCAGTTTTACACCCGTCGCCTGGGATAATTCGGCTAACATCTGAATTCTTTGTTGATCATCCCCGCGCAATAAATGAGATGCAGACAAGTATATATGATTTGGAAAAGCGTTATGAAGTTGATCCAGTTGCCCTTTTAATTCAACGGAAGCAGGGTCTGTTACGAGCTGTATCAAACGCATCTCACTTGCCACAGACAAAACATCTTTCAAATAAAGCTCACATTCCCCTTTCTCTGCACGGCGACGCCCCAAGGTGATCAGCTGAGAAAGTCGCCCATAGGCTGCACGATTTTCTGGATAAGCAACAAGACTTGGCCCATCTTGTAAATCAAGGCGTGCCCCAATCAATAAACGTTGATGATGTGCTTTCGCAGCTTTATGGGCACGTACAACACCAGCCAAACTGTTTCTATCTGCGATACCAATCGCCTTTAGCCCTAAGATTTTAGCTTGAATAATGAGTTCATCTGCATGACTTGCCCCTTCTAGAAGGGTAAAGTTGCTGATCACTTGTAGTTCTGCATATTCCATTGCCCAACCTCAACTGAAATATCCGTGCAGATACCAAACCTTCTCAGTTTGTTGAACATGTTGATACACCCAATAGCGTCTACCGGATTTTGTACAGGCAATATAGTAATCACGATCTCCATGATGCCAATCTGCATCACGCTGCCACCAATTAGGGCTAATACGTTCTGGACCTTGCCATTGGATAATTTGATCAATTTTCCCTTTATATGAAAGATGAGTTGGCACATTTCCTTGATGAAATGGAATGGGTTTATTATGCAACAAGGCAGGACGTTTTTGATTTTTTGGCCAGTTCTTCTCCAAATTCATCTGCCAAGCTTGAATTCGGTCTGGTAGATGAGTATCCCGTGCTCTTATATGGCCGACAGCATGATACCCTAATCGATTACGTAAACGATCGACTAAGATATTTAAATCTTCCCGTAAACGTTCTTGTTTTTGAAACCTTTGTCGTTCACCAGTCATGAGAATAGTATTTTGGCGATGCTGCACTTTTTCCACGACTGTTGCCAATAGGCGCATTGCATCAATACCAAAGCCAGGCTCTATTTCTTTGATTTTTTCGAGGAATAAACGCTTGCAATATTTAGGTTTATGGCTGGCTTCGCTTAAACCTACACTTATAACCTGTTGCGTTTTATTAACCTTTTCACAAATTAAATGAAGTTGTTTGGCGCCTAAAGCGTCCTTCTCCAATCTTATACATAATTGATCAATCAAGCGATCTAATCCCGCTTCAATATCTTCGGCAAGACCAATAGCATCAGGAAATCCTAACCTCACCATATGTGGCGTTTTATAACGTCGTGGCGTGATAGGGTCTGCCACATCGCCAAGCATTTTATCCAAACGCAAAACAGGCTCTAATCCGTAGCGGCACGATATATTGGAACGTGGTAAAGTTAATAAATCTTCTATTCGACGCAACCCCATGCGTTGCAAATCAACAAGTAAGTCATCAGACAAACGCAGTGCAGCGATTGGAAGCGACTTAATAATGGTCTTTATAGATCCATCCTGAACCAAAAAACCTTTACTTGCATATCTTGCCAATCCCCAAGCTCCAGCTACCGTATCTGCCATAGCTAATCGATGATGGAGTTTTAAAGATGTGAGTTTGGTCGATAGTTGTTGCAACATGCCCTTTTCCCCACCGAAAAGATGAGAACATCCTGTTGCATCCAACATTAAAGAATCCATACCATCACAAGAAATGAAAGGTGTGAATTGATAAGCCCAATCTGCTAATTGCTCTATTTTCTTCTGCAAAAACTCAGAATCATAATCCTCTACGATTAAATTACTTGATATGGCCCTCGCCGTCGCCAGACTCATCCCTTTTTGGATACCTTGCTGATATGCAAAATCATTGGCGATCTCTATGACAACTTTGTTTTTTGATTTTGTCGTCTGCACATAGGGTTGTTCCGGCAATTTGTTTTGTTGATTGCGACAATCAATCGCCCATTGTGGCAAATAAAGACTTATATATCGCTTGCGTTCTGTCATTCCCCCTCCGTGACTTGCCACATTTTAGGGGATGTATTACGCATTCGTTGTAGGTCAATTTGATAGTTTCCTGCTGTTGGTAAAGGCGAAATATACCAACGGCTGAATAACGCATTTGCACGGCTTACATAATCAGGGTTTTGTGACAGTAAAAATCCTATACTGCCGCCAATTTCTGCTGCTAATTGCAAACGACGACTTTCTATCAAATTGATCACGGCTTCCGGTTCTAAAACCGCGATACGTATAGCTCTGGATTTTAAAGCTTCCTCATAAGACCAAAGTAAATCTTGCATGTTGTCGCATTGAACGAACAAAATATCTTCGGGATTAAGTCCATATTCCAATAAAGCGGGCCCATAAGGTACTTCACGTGCTTTTGCAGAACGGCACCATAATATTGTCTGTCCTGTTAAAGGAACCGATAACAATCTTAGTAGAAAGAATAGTGCCGCAGGCCCATTTATCGCATGCACCGCATGTGAGGGAATACCTGCTTCAGGTAGACAAGAGTCAATCTGTTGAAAGCTACTAGAGAGAATCCAAGGTTTGCTTTGTTGTGAATGCAAACGTTCAATCCCACGTAATTTTGTACGTAAAGTAGCCATACTGGATATGTCTTTTTTATATTGTTCGGGTTGCATTAGCATCAACATCACACTCATAAATATACCGCAAATGTTCTCTTTTCACTTTATGTTCTCAAATGCACTTTATGTCAAGAGAAGACCGCGAGATCACAACGCCTAATCACCGACTAAGACATGGCAACTTATTGAATATTATATAGAAAAAAATTTATACTATAATAGAACCAATTTTATCGATCATATATACCACTGAGTTATTTTGTTCTGACAGATATATGATAGATTTACACAAAGAATATTTTGTTAACATGTCAGGTGGGGAAGCGAAAAAAGTGTCTAAGCCCAATTCAGTTAAAACAGTGCTTTTTTTGATAACTATTTCAATTGCATTGTTATTTTTTATAAAAATCCCCCCTATTTTTGCGCAAGATAAAGTAACATTCTATGAAGGTGGAATATTCTTTTCTTATGCGCGAAACCAGGAATTCATTGATTTTTTAAAAGAACATGACGGTCAAAAAATACAGATAGATACAAGTATTCACGCAGATATATCTATTTGGGAAAATAGTGTCGTCCTTGAAAAATGCGAAGCAGATAATCCAGGTACTTTCGAACAATTATATGATCTTAATTTTTCAAACATGAATATCCCTTTAGCTATCTTAGAAGAAGGTGCAACAGGCCTTACAGAGCCCAAAGACGTTAATTGCAACCTCAACTATCTTAATCTTCAAGAACAAGATATCACTTACACGACTACACATGGCGGCACAGGCGTTGTACAGATTCCCTTTAAAGGGATATTTGAGGTTGAGGTCATCAAGGAAGATACTTCCCCTCACTATTTTCAGCTTAAGCGTTTAAGTGACTGAATGTCTTATGGCAGACAGACTTACCTCTCTCTCAACGCTTCATTTGCATGCTTCATAACGGGGGAAAGAAGGAATTCAATAATCCTGCGTTTACCGGTTTTGACTTCGATAGATGCAGTCATACCCGGGGTTAGTTGAACAAGACGACCATTCGCCATAATGTCTGTTCTATCCATACTAATACGGGCATCAAAAACAGGCCCCAGATTTTCATCTATGATGGCGTCACGTGATAACGTTCTGACAGTGCCATCAATCGTGCCGTATTTGGTAAATGGAAAACTATCAATCTTAACCTCTGCCGATTGGTCCGGCTCTACAAATCCTGCATCCTTATTCAACACCTGAGCCTGTATTTCCAAAGGCGCATCATCCGGAATAACCAACATGATCGGCTCTGCCGGGGAGACCACTCCACCAACAGTATGCACAGAAAGTTGTTGGACCACCCCATCAACAGGACTAAAGAGCTTTCTTTGCGTTTCTTTCTTCTCTGCTTTACGCAAGGCCAGATTAGCGGCTTCAAATTGATCTTGTGCCTCCACCAATTCATCCAAAATGGTTTGTTGTGTTTCAGACGTAAGGCGATCTTTTTCGATCAGCAACGCCTTCATATTCGCTTCGGATTCAGCAAGGCGATTTTGTTGAATTTGCACATTATGTTGTGTTTCAATAAGTAGCTGTTTGACTTCTAACCAATTCGGTTTCGGGGCAATACCTTTTTTCACCAACTGGCTTAATGCATCTTCACGTTCTTCAATAAGAGGCAATGTTTCTTTCAATTTGGCGATTTCAACCTTCGCCGTTTCCTGTTCTGCTGCGCGACGTTCATATTCAACATCCAAAGCCATCACCTGTGATTGATAACTCAACAAGTCGGTTTCAAGTCGTTGACGTGCCATATCCAACATGTCCTGTTCAACATCAATAGATGGAATACCTATCTGCACATCATCATTCTTCAGACCATGTAAATTGGCTTCAAGACGTTCCATATCCAGCATTGCGGTACGACGTTGTCGTAACATCTGACCTTTGTCCACCTCGCTTTCAGTTGGATCCAATTCGATCAAAACATCACCTTGTTTAACAGATTGGCCATCACGCACATGGATGGCGCGCACAGTTCCAATTTCCAAGGCTTGAATTTGCTTCACACCGCCAGTTGGAACAATCTTACCTGTCGCAACGGCTACCACATCAACTTCCCCGATAGAAGCCCAAATCAGAGCAATGGAGAAAAATGCTGCTAATGTAATCGCCATCATCCGACCTACTGGATGGGCCGGTGTTTCCATAATTTCCAATGCTGCGGGAAGGAATTGCCTCTCTTCACTACCCCATTTTGCCTTTTTTTCTTTTGGTGGGGCGCTTGCCTCAACCTGATTTTCGTCTGTTGATTGTTGATCAACATCTTCTTCGATAAGAGGTTTCCCGTCAGGACCAGCCTTCACCTTTTTTGGAATAATACGCCCTATTGCCTCTTTAATTTCAGGAGTTTTGATCATCTTTTATCTCCTGATTGGAGCTTGAAGAGTTTCGCGTAACGGCCATCACGTGCAAGTAACTCTTCATGTGTTCCATCTTCGACAACTTCACCTGATTCAATCGTAATAATACGATCTGCATCACGCACAGTCGCTAGACGATGAGCAATAATGATCACGGTACGTCCATGACAAATACGGCGCATATTTTCCTGAATAATTTTTTCTGATTCATAATCAAGTGCTGATGTGGCTTCATCAAAAATCAAAATACGCGGGTTATTGATCAAGGCGCGCGCAATCGCGATGCGTTGACGTTGACCACCTGAAAGGTTTGAACCACGTTCACCGATTTTGGTGTCGTAACCTTCCGCCAGTTCAAGAATAAAATCATGTGCACCTGATAACTTGGCTGCAGCCACAACCTTTTCCATCGGAAGGCCAGGATCAGCTAAAGCGATGTTCTCTCTTACCGAACGGTTAAACAAGATGTTTTCTTGAAGGACCACGCCAACCTGTCGACGCAACCAAGTGGTATCGACCATGGCAAGATCTACACCATCGACCATCACACGACCGGATTCTGGCACATACATGCGTTGGACAAGCTTTGCTAAGGTACTCTTCCCTGACCCACTTGGTCCAACAACCCCAATCACTTGTCCTGCAGGAATATCAAGGCTCACTCGTTTTAAAATCTCCGGTGCATCCGGGCGATATTTAAACACCACATGTTCAAAAGAAATATTACCTTCAATTTTCTTTAATGTAGCACGGTTTGGATTATATTGGGGCTCCGTCGGATTATTCAGAATATCC
This sequence comes from Curvivirga sp., assembly GCF_965219885.1. Classification (NCBI taxonomy): domain Bacteria; kingdom Pseudomonadati; phylum Pseudomonadota; class Alphaproteobacteria; order Rhodospirillales; family Aestuariispiraceae; genus Curvivirga; species Curvivirga sp. The sequence continues at coordinate 2,193,291 of NZ_CBDCOT010000009.1, read as the reverse complement.
CCTAGACGATCTACCGAAATACGTGCTTGTTGGAAATCCTGCCATAATTGTGCAAGGCGTAAAATTGGCCCTGTCACTCGGCCAGAAAGCATGTTGAAGGCAACTAATTGGCCGACAGTTACATCTCCATCGATAACAGCTTTTGCCCCGATAAACAGGGTTAATGCCATGGTAATTTTGCTAATTAATTGAGTACATTGGCCCGCAATATTACCTAAATTCGCGGCACGAAAACTTGCATGCACATAAGCAGCCAGCTGCTCTTCCCATTTGCGATGAGATTGTGGTTCCACAGCAAGCGCTTTTAATGTCTCCACCCCTGTAACCGATTCAACCAAAAACGCTTGGTTCGCAGCACCACGTTGAAATTTTTCTTCCATACGTGCCCGTAAAACAGGTGTCACGAAGACAGCTAAAACCACATAAAACGGGATAGATCCCAACACAATCATGGTTAGTAAGGGACTGAAATACCACATCACGGCGAAGAAAACGATCGTGAAGAAAAGGTCGATTACCAGTGTCAAAGAAGAACCCGTAATGAAGTTCCGAATACTATCTAACTCGCGTACCCGCGCAACAGATTGGCCAACCTGTCGTGCTTCAAAATAACTAAGTGGTAATGCCAGCAAATGTCGGAATAACTTCGCCCCTAGTTCCACATCGACCCTATTCGTCGTATGTGAAAAAATATAGGTTCTGAGCCCCCCTAGGAAGACTTCAAAAATCGAAACAATAATCAATCCGATAATCAATACATCCAAAGTGGTTAATCCACGATGCACTAAAACTTTATCAATAATGACTTGAAAAAAGAGAGGCGTGATTAACGCGAAAAGTTGCAAAAAGAAGGAGGCAACCAATACTTCATAAAATAAATGCTTATAACGAAGCAAAGCGGGTATGAACCAACTGATGTCAAACTTGCCCCCTTTGCCCAACATTTTTGCCCGACGTGCAACCAGTAATAATTTACCAGACCAATTAGCTTCAAAATCAGCCCGGCTCATAACCAATGGTTTATTCGCAACTGCATCATGTAGAAGAACCTGTTCTTTTTCTCCATCCATCTTTGCAAGTACAGCAAAGCTACCATCATTCATTTGAGCAATTGCTGGCAATACTGTCTTAGCAAGGCGCTCCCATTCCGTGTCCACCACCCGCGCCTTTAACTCCAAACGCTTAGCAACACGCAATAATCCATCGGCATCAAACAGCTCGCCTGCTTCACCATATTGATGTTGTATTTGATCCGCATCTGCAGGTAACTCAAAGAATCGTAAAAGCACGACTAAGCTTTGCAAGCCTGTATCTACTTTTGGCGTTACATCTTCCTGCGATGCAGTGACATGAATTTCCCCGTCCATAAAACCCTCTAGAAATGAAAACCGGCCGCAAGATGCGACCGATTTTATCTTATCCCTTAAACTAACCTTAACTCCAAGTTGCAGCAATCACATTTTGTGCATCATCATGATCTGAATTGCTTTCAATGGTGTCATTAGTAATTTGATCTACTGTGAAGCTAGACATCGCATCCACAAGAGATTGCACATTTGATGCTGTTAAAACTGATCCATCAGAAACTTCAAATTGATCAATCGACTGATAATTCACGTTGGAACTATCAAACCAATCAGAAATCGTCACTTGATCATCCATACCTAATATCTGTGCGACTAAATCATCCCCGTCCTGACGGAACCAGATATCGGTTTCATCAATATCGGCACCAAAGACAATCTTGTCAGTTGAGTTTGCTGCATCTGTATCAGCATTATCAATAATATCCTGATCACCTCCTATCGAGAACTGATAGATATCATCACCCAAACCACCTGAAAGCGTGTCATTCCCGGCACCCCCATCAAGAACATCATTTCCAGTTATACTCTGATATGGGCTTTCACCTGCATCTAATAATTCAACATCGCCAAACCCACCTTGACCATCACCGAGGCGTGTCCAGATACGACCATCATCCGCATTCATAATGGCATCAATATTACCATCGTTATTCAAGTCCTCATAAGCAACTGAGATATCACCGCTCAGACCCAACGCAATTGTATCATCTGCAATCCAGCTCACAGGGTTCGATGGACCACCATCAACAGACATTGTAACTTCACCCAACGCACCTCCAACTTCATTGAAGGCAACATCAACCAATAACTCATCTGATAAATTAGATACATTGCTACTTGTGTGAATAATTGTCCCATTCTGCTTATAGACAACTGTACCTGTATCCAGACGTTCAATACTTAAATCGTCACCTGTCGAATAAGTACCAACGAAGGTGAATACTGTATCTTCCAACACATATAAATTACCACCCGGCTGAGTATTCAAACCGTAATTTATGGTCTTGAAGCTGGAACCACCTGAAGTCGTAGATAATCCAAATACACGGAATGAATCCTCATTTGGTATCTCAAAAGTTACCTCTCCTGCTCCGGCAAATTTCTCAGCTGAATAAGCACTCGCATCTACATCATCAGCAGTCGGGCCCCAATCAGCAGCGCCAGATACCTTACTGATGCCTAATTCATATCCAGTATTCTGGAAAGAAGCATCGCCGAACCCACCTTGACCATCACCGAGGCGTGTCCAGATACGACCGTCATCCGTATTCATAATGGCATCAATATTACCATCGTTATTCAAGTCCTCATAAGCAACTGAGATATCACCGCTCAGACCCAACGCAATTGTATCATCTGCAACCCAGCTCACAGGGTTCGATGGACCACCATCAACAGACATTGTAACTTCACCCAACGCACCTCCAACTTCATTGAAGGCAACATCAACCAATAACTCATCTGATAAATTAGATATATTGCTGCTTGTATGAATAATTGTCCCATTCTGCTTATAGACAACCGTACCAGTATCCAGACGTTCAATACTTAAATCGTCACCTGTCGAATAAGTACCAACGAAGGTGAATACTGTATCTTCCAACACATATAAATTACCACCCGGCTGAGTATTCAAACCGTAATTTATGGTCTTGAAGCTGGAACCACCTGAAGTCGTAGATAATCCAAATACACGGAATGAATCCTCATTTGGTATCTCAAAAGTTACCTCTCCTGCTCCGGCAAATTTCTCAGCTGAATAAGCACTCGCATCTACATCATCAGCAGTCGGGCCCCAATCAGCAGCGCCAGATACCTTACTGATACCTAATTCATATCCAGTATTCTGGAAAGAAGCATCGCCGAACCCACCTTGACCATCACCGAGGCGTGTCCAGATACGACCGTCATCCGCATTCATAATGGCATCAATATTACCATCGTTATTCAAGTCCTCATAAGCAACTGAGATATCACCGCTCAGACCCAACGCAATTGTATCATCTGCAATCCAGCTCACAGGGTTCGATGGACCACCATCAACAGACATTGTAACTTCACCCAACGCACCTCCAACTTCATTGAAAGCAACATCAACCAATAACTCATCTGATAAATTAGATATATTGCTACTTGTGTGAATAATTGTCCCATTCTGCTTATAGACAACCGTACCAGTATCCAGACGTTCAATACTTAAATCGTCACTTGTCGAATAAGTACCAACGAAGGTGAATACTGTATCTTCCAACACATATAAATTACCACCCGGCTGAGTATTCAAACCGTAATTTATGGTCTTGAAGCTGGAACCACCTGAAGTCGTAGATAATCCAAATACACGGAATGAATCCTCATTTGGTATCTCAAAAGTTACCTCTCCTGCTCCGGCAAATTTCTCAGCTGAATAAGCACTCGCATCTACATCATCAGCAGTCGGGCCCCAATCAGCAGCGCCAGATACCTTACTGATACCTAATTCATATCCAGTATTCTGGAAAGAAGCATCGCCGAACCCACCTTGACCATCACCGAGGCGTGTCCAGATACGACCATCATCCGCATTCATAATGGCATCAATATTACCATCGTTATTAACATCCGCGTATATTGTCGTTATACCATCCACCGTCGTAGGTGAAGATTGAGCCGTTTCAGTATTAATACGATCTCCATAGAGAGTATCGTCCCCTGAGCCTCCGAGAAGAATATCGCCTCCTGCATTTCCAATTAATAAATCATCATTAGCATGGCCCGATAGAGTATTATCTCCGATATCACCTTCCAGAACATCGTTACCAGAAGTGCCTTCATTTGAGTTTTGCTTTAAATCTTCACTTTCAATAACGGCTGTGCCTGAACCAATATCACCAATTGATGTCCATGTATAAGGAGATGCATCATCAGTATATCTAAACTCAGGTGTTGCTAGATCTGTAGTATTAAATCCAAGAGGACCTAGGTCTACACCTGCCCCACCATTATCATACCAGACGCCGTTTTCATCCACCCCTCCAAACTCATTGATATCAGCTGCACGACCATCGATAAGTGTCATCGACGCCATATCACCATCAAAGAGCATTGTATTGCCACTCACCCCATAAGCTTTACGAGCACCAATTTGCATTTTAGTCATTGCATTCAACACATGTGTGGTTTCGTTTTCTGATGGATAATCACTATATGCCGGATCGATAGCCAATTGTTTTCCATTTAGATAAATCTTTAGACGATCCTGCTCAACTTCCGCTGTGCTATCATAAACAAATGCAACAGATACCCATTCATTAATGCCAACCACACGATCTGAATCACTGGTTCTCACATTTATTTGCTTACCCGTTCCATCATGATATATGAATTCTAGTGCACCGGTATCAATAACCCTTAACTCAGTCCGGCTATGCGATCCGCTATCTCCACGTATGTTTAATAAATTATAATGATCGCCAAAGTCATCGACTTTGAATGTCGTATGCATTGTAAATTTAGTCGGTGTGTCAGAAAGAGTATCGACAGAAGTTGTTAAAAAATCATCGTTGCCATCAAAACGTCCTACAGTGGAATTTTCTTCAGGCATAACAATAACATTAACGGTAGCTTCACTAACAGCGCCATGTTCATCTAATACTTGATAATTAAAACTATCTGTACCTGCATATTTAGATGATGCCTGATAGTTATAACTGCCATCTGAGTTAATTGTAACTGTTCCGCCATTCTCTGTGATAAAACTACTTCCGGCAGAAACAACAGCTCCTGTTTCATCAATACCAGAAAAAGTCAGATTATCTCCGTCAACATCATGACCATGAAGCTTCCAATTGGCCGTCTCACTACCATTTAGAACAATCTTACCGCCTTCAGCTGTTGGTGCATCATTCACAGGCGTTACTGTCAGATCCAAAGCCCCTGCAACAATTTCCGTGCCATCGCTTACATCATAACTAAACGAGATATCACCATGATAATTTTCTGTAGGTGTAATCGTCCAGGTGCCATCCCCATTATCAACAATTGTTGCGTCTGGACCAGAGACAATAAGATTACTCACAAATAATGCATCACCGTCAACATCTGAAGCATTGGCTAATAATTCTGCTTGCGTAACTGTAATCGCTACATCCTCATCTGTGACTGCAGCAACTGAATCTGTGATAGTCGGCGTGTTATTGGACATGACTTCCCCCAAAAAGATAATTACTTGTACATAATTCAACCAATAAGGAAAGTGAGGTAGTTTGCGAATGAGTTCAAGAAATAAAACTTAAACTTTTATTCAATTTTATCTGCTTCTTTTCATAAAACCCCTTTCAGGTTCTATTTAAAAAGATAAACAAAAAACCCCACTCAAATGAACGGGGCTTAAGCATCACTTAATAAAGTGAATATTTTAGGAAGATTTGGACTGGATATAGTTTTCGATACCCATTTTGTTGATCAAACCTAACTGTTTTTCCAACCAATAAGTATGATCATCCTCTGTATCTTTCAGAAGCTCCAACAAAATTTGACGCGATACGTAATCCTGTTCAGCCTCACAAAGTGCAATCACTTTTTTCAAGGCCTGACCAACTTCTAATTCATAAGACAGGTCATTTTCCAACATGGACTTCACATTGTCGCCAATACGAAGGGCAGCACGTGCAGCCACATTTGGAACGCCTTCAAGGAATAAGATACGCTCAATCAATTTGGAAGCATGATCCAGCTCTTCTTCTTGTTCATGCTTCAAACGTTCATAAAGTTCTTCCATACCCCAATCTTGGTACATACGGGAATGAACGAAATATTGATCTGCTGCGCTTAACTCATGTGTCAAAAGCCCGTTAAGAGCGTCGATTACTTTAGTATTGCCTTTCATAACTGGGCCTCCTTAAGTTTGAGATTGGATGTAGTTTTGCATTCCTTGTTTTTCCATTTGCCATTGCTGTACTTCCAGCCAATCAAGGAATTCTTCTTCATCTTCCAGAATATCATCCAGCATATCACGTGACACATAATCGGATTCTTTTTCACAAAGCGCGATTGCTTCGCGTAACAAATCCAGTTGTGGTGTCATAAAGTCCATTTCACATTGGATAATTTCCGCTGTGTCCTGACCAATACGCAACTTACCGAGGCTTTGCAGATTTGGAAGGCCTTCAAGGAATAGGATACGCTCAATTAACTTATCCGCCTGCTTCATATCCTTAATGGATTTCTTGTATTCAGCTTTACCAATATCTTCCATGCCCCAGTCATTAAACATGCGGGAATGCAAGAAGGTCTGGTTAATGGAAATCAATTCATTTCCCAACACTGAATTCAAGATAGCAATAACGTCTGAACTACCTTTCATCATTTCTCTCCTAAAATAGGGACTTCGATCCTGATCGTCCTGATCTTTATTTTATTGATCTTATAATTTTGGACTTCGATCCTGATGTTATTTTTCTGTCCTAATCACATTTGGTAAGACCGATCCCCAGAAGTTATAGACGTTTAAGATTTTGACTCTAAAAAGCCCAAGACTTCGATCCTGAATGTTTATTATTGGGGTATCGATCTTGTGAAGATAGTTATAGTAAATACAATTTTACTTATCAAGTAAAAAGTTAATGTTTTCAATAGCTTGAAATTAATAATCGTTCTTATCTAGAGATAAAAAATTGCAAGTTATTCTTAATAAAAATATTAAAAAATCAGAAATTCAAAGAATTCAACATCTTAATAAATTATGGAATTAAGAGCGCCTATTACTCTCATTGCGAGTGATTTTCACATGCGTTTTTAAAGGGGCAAAATAATTTAGATAAACACTCTTAGAAAGTGTCAATTTAAGAATCAGATCATAGAATCACTAAAAATCGAAATCAATTTGACGCTATCAGTCTAAGCATCTTCAAGGATAATTCGCCCTGCCCTTGACCCTACCATAATAGAAGGCGCATTGGTATTACCTGATGTAACATTTGGGAAAATCGACGCATCCGCAATACGTAAACCATCGACACCTCTAACTTTAAGGCGATGATCAACGACGGAGTTATTCGCATCCCCCCCCATCATACAGGTTGAAACCGGATGATAAACAGTGCCACATCGATCCTTAAAATCTTCGACGATTTGTTCTTCAGTCTCTAGCCTATTAATATCTTGATACATAGAGGACTTAATGAATGGCTGTAATGCTTTTGAATTTACAACTTTCTTCATCAAGCGTGTCCCAGCCAGAATATCTTCAATATCTTTATTTGTAGACAGAAAGTTAGGCCTAATCAGTGGTGTATCATTCGCATTGGCCGAAGCAGCATCCACTCGCCCACGGCTTGTAGGGCGGCATGGTTGAAAGCATGTAATAAACCCGGGAAAGCTATCAGGTATGATTTTTTCATCATCAACAGATGTCGTATACGTCACCGGGTTTAAATAAAGCTGCATATCAGGAGTTGAGACATCCTCACTTGATCGCACAAACCCACCGCATTGGTTCACACTTAAACTCAAAGGCCCACGGCGACTTAACACATATTGCAATCCAGCCAGTGCCTTCCCCCACCATGGGGCTAATTGGTTATTTAATGTGGGTTCTGTTGCTTTAAAATAGAAACTGTTTGCCAGATGGTCCTGCATATTGCCGCCCACACCGTCATTCGCATGAATGACATCGATACCAAGTTTCTTTAGATGCTCTGCAGGCCCGATACCCGATACTTGTAAAATTTGAGGAGAATGAATGGCCCCTGCCGATAAAATCACTTCCTTACGCGCCTTGGCTTTGTGAACAACACCATTCTTTTCGTATAAAATACCAACAGCACGTTTACCTTCAAATAAAATCTTATTTGTACGTGCAGATGTTAAAAGCTTCACATTTTTACGCTTTAAAGCAGGACGCAAAAAGGCATCCGCGGCGGACCAACGACGACCTTTATGCGTATTTAATTGATAATTGGCCACACCTTCATTATCCGCATGCATATCTTGTGTAATAGGCAATCCTAACTCTTTAGCCACATCAAAGAAATAGCGCGTTGTCGGATGGCATTGATCTGCAACATCACTGACGAATAAAGAGCCATCTCCCTTCACAGAACCGTCAAGCATGATGCGCGTTTCTAGCTTTTCGTATTCTTCAGAAACTTCATCCCAACCCCAACCTAACGCGCCGGATTGTTTCCAATCCTCAAAATCATGCGGAAGGCCACGGAAATAAACCATGGCATTGATAGAACTGGATCCACCAACAACCTTGCCACGTGGGCAATATGCTTGCCGCCCATTCAACCCTGCATCGGGTTGCATCTGGAATTTCCAGTTCACTTTTTCATTATAGAAATTAATACCATAACCAATAGGCATTTTGATCCACGGACTAAGATCATGACCACCAGCCTCAACAACCAAAATGCGATATTTTAAGTTTTCCGAAAGCCTATCTGCCAAGGCGCAGCCCGCTGAGCCAGCGCCAACAATTATATAATCAAATTCATCCATATCGTTGGTCCAGAATATCATATCTCCACAAGCGCAGAGTATTCACAGAGCCACAACACAAATCAAACAAAGGTTTATCGACCTTTGATCTAAAATTATTTGAAGATTAGTTATGTATTCCGTTTTGAATAAATTCGCGCGGAGACATACCAAAACGGTTAACAAAAGCACGAGAGAAAGCCGGCGAGCCTGAAAACCCAACTTTTGAGGCAACAGTTTTCACTGGCATACCCCGCTTCAAATGCATATGAGCTAAGGTTAAGCGCCAGTTAGAAAGATACTGTCCCGGTGTCACTCCTACGAGTTTCCTAAAGTTATTAACAAAATGCGTACGCGACATTGCGGCAATATGAGCATAATCTTCCAATTGCAGCTCTTTCTCCGGATTTTCATGCATAGCCACAATGGCACGGGAAAGACCTGGATGGGCCAATCCTGCCAACAATCCAACTTCGGTTTTGCCAGCCTCAATTAGGTGACGCATCAAGCGGATCATCACGACCTCACACAGGCGATTAATCACAGCTTGTCCACCACACCGTAAGGCCATAGCTTCTTCCAACAGGATGTTACTCACATCTTGTAAGGCTTTATCATCCCCAAGATAAATTTCCACCACATTGGGCAATGCCAACGTTACTGGATTACTGTTGCCACCTGTATCAATACATGCAGCAACCAACATTTTTTCTTCAGGAAAAGGAAACTCCACAACTTCATCCATGGCTTTATGAGGATAATAAAACAGACGACAAGCGTTGTAATCCTCACATTGTTTCTCCTGAATAATAAAGAAGTTACCTTGTTGATAATCAGGCCTCGTTAAAACATGGGCCTCTATCTGAAACTGCGCGATTAAAGCTGATAAGCGATCTAATTTTTCTTCTGACATAACAATGTACTTTTTGATAACTTTTAAATACCAAATGTATCTTAAAGTAAAATATTGTCAACTTAATTACATATTTCATGACTCATTTTAGGATTAAAAGATATGCTTTTACCGCGTACAGAAACCCCGGACCTTGCTCTTCCAACCGTATCACATGGAGATTACAAGTTATCAACTGATGCACCGGAAAACTTCTCTTTAGTCGTTTTCTATCGTGGCCTTCATTGCCCAATTTGTGCAACATATCTGAAAGAATTAGAACGCCTAAGTGAAGATTTCGCAGGTAAAGGTGTTAATATTGTTGCCATTAGTAGTGATGGTGAAGAACGTGCCAAAGAAATGGCTGATAAGATTGGGGCAAAGAATTTACGTATTGCCTATGACTTGCCACTCGCCAAAGCAAAAGAATGGGGACTATCCATTTCTACATCCCGTGGCAAAACATCCATCGGTTTGATGGAACCGGATCTATTTTCTGAGCCAGGTGTATTCCTCGTAAAACCTGATCAAACCTTATTTTACGCGTCTGTACAAACCATGCCATTCGTACGCCCAGTATTTAAAGAAATGCTCGGAGCATTAGATTTTGTAATCGCTAACGATTATCCGGCACGTGGCGAATATACAGGCGAAGTATAAAGAAACCCAACCTAGAACTATAATAAACGCAGTTATCCTTAATGGCCTTGTGCAAGTCCTGAGTCGCAAGGCCATTCTTTTTTCTCATTCCTGCAACATTCATCCTACAGGGTTGAATTCAAAAGAAAAACCCGTCATAATATCTCTTCTATAGGTTTGGCAGGATTCGCCGTGATGAACGCATCAACGCATACACAATCTCTGATTTCACGCTTCTCTGAGAAACGCCCCATTCGGGCAGGTTCTTTCATTATTACCTTATATGGGGATGCAATTTTACCGAGAAATGGCGAAGTCTGGATGGGCGATATCATCGCCTTTTGTAATGAAGTTGGCATCAGTGAATCATTAGTACGAACCGCCGTATCCCGGCTGGTTTCAAGCAATCGTATCACGGGCTCTAAAATTGGTCGTAAAAGTTATTACAAACTAAGTGATCGTAGCCGTACAGAATTCCATCATGCGGCAGGCTTGATCTATTCACCACCGAAGCTTGAAAATGATTTATGGACATGCGTTCTAAATTTATCCACCGTTAATCGTGAAGATTTAAAACGAAAAATGGAACGCATTGGATTTGGCGATCCTATCCATGGCTTATTCATGAAACCCGGCGACTGCCAAAACGAACTTTACTATGTATTTGGAGATAGCTTGAAAGATTATGCAGGCGTCACATTTACTGCAAATCTGGATATGATCAAAGACCAATTAGATGACCTATCCAACCTGACCAAAGGTTGGAATTTGGATGATCTTACCGAACAATATCAGAGCTTTTTAGATCAGTTCAGCGCGATCCATGCCTGCCTTCCGTTTAAAGACGATTTAAGCGATTTGGAGCAGTTACTCCTTCGTCAGATATTGGTTCATGAATATCGTCGCATCATCTTTAGAGACCCTCGCTTACCAGCTTATTTACTACCAAATGACTGGATTGGTTACAAAGCTTATGATCTTTTCGCTGATCTTTATCGAGCTTTGATTCAGAAATCAGAAAACTATATCAATCATTACTTTGAAAACGCGCAAGATACTTTGTCTCCAAATGAACCTGTCATGAACTTGCGTATGAATATGCTAAAGCCAATTCGATCTTAATGACGAGGCTCAATTCCACCGGCCTCAAGTATAAAACTCACAACTTCCACAACACCATCACCTGCTTTCAAGTTAGAGAACAAGAACGGTCGCTTGCCGCGCATACGCGAACTATCCGCCTCCATCACTTCTAAAGACGCGCCAACCAAAGGTGCCAAATCTGTTTTATTAATCAACAGTAAATCCGAACGTGTGATGCCGGGACCACCTTTTCTCGGTATTTTTTCGCCTGCAGATACATCAATTACATAAATTGTGATATCTGCAAGTTCCGGTGAAAAAGTAGCAGCTAAATTATCTCCGCCTGACTCAACAAAGATCACCTCTAAATCCGAAAATGTTGCACACATATCTTCGATCGCAGCGAGGTTAATAGATGCATCTTCTCTAATTGCTGTATGGGGACATCCACCTGTCTCAACACCTTTAATTCGCTCTGCCGGCAGAGCGCCAGTTTCGGTTAAAATGCGCTGATCTTCTTTGGTAAAAATATCATTAGTAATAGCGGCAATATTATAAGTATCCCACATTGTTCTACAAAGTGCTTCCAATAATGCCGTTTTACCGGACCCAACGGGTCCTCCAACGCCTACGCGTAATGGAGATGTCATGATCTAAATAACCTCGTATATTGTGTTTCATGTTTCATTGAAGTCCAATCAATGATGGGGGATGCAGCACCAATATCGTCAAAATCGGCTTCCAGAATTAATTCCAACGTTTCTTGAATAACTTCCTCTAATCCAACCAAAGCCTTTTGTCCGGCTGTTTGACCTAATGGAATCAATCGCACACCTGCGGAAATAATATTAGCAGCCATTGCATGAAGATAGGCAACAAGCGCAGCCTCCATATCGATATTCTCTATCGCACTGACAGCCCCAACAATAACCGGATAGGATGGCAGGCAATTAGATTTCTTAAAACCGTCTGATAAAACCTGCATCATGGGATGGTCTGATAAATCAGCTGAGATGGCGTGGAAAGCTCGCCCCTGTGCTTCACTTTCCAACGCCATCTCTTTTGTAGGCCGCAACACGATTGCGAATTGGTTTAAGTCGAATACCCCCTCGACCTCCCCAATACGAACCAATCGGTGCGCCTCACAAAAAAACATACCATCTGTTTTTCCGGCGCCAAACTTTAAGATCCCCTCAACCCAAGTTTTTAACTCATCTCCATCTTTAACGAATCCTTCTTCCACCGCATATTCCAAACCATGCGAATAGGTATAAGCCCCCACTGGAAAACTTGGTGACAACCATGTCATAAGCTTCATTAAGCCAATATTAGTGAGCATGATCGTGCCCTCCACCAGAATAGGCCCCGGGTTCAGGAGAGAAAGGAGCTATTATTTTCTCACAAGATGCTCCTAAACCTTCAATCATGTGATGCAATACATGATCATATCGAAGACGCAGTTTTCCCTGATCTAAGACTTCAACTGGTGTGTGACGATTACCAACATGCCACGCAACACGTACGAGCTGCACCAAGTCCTCACATGTCACCTCAAGAACTTCCTCTTTCGCGGCCTTCACCAAAATAGCCTGCCCTTCTGCAAACTCCAAAAGATCACCATCTTGCAAATAGGCGGCATGCGCTAAATCTAATAGAAAATTCTCTCCCATATCATCAATCATACGAATTCGACGGCGATGACGGTCATCATATTCCAACGTCACTGAAGACATGATTTGAAGATCGACATTGTGAAGATTTTCTTTCCTGTGATGTCTATTAGCGCGCCGCATGCCTCACCCTTAAAACAAGAAATAGCGTTGCGCCATGGGAACTTCGGATACAGGCTGGCAAGTTAACAATTCCCCATCCGCACGGACCTCATAAGTTTCAGGATCAACTGAGACATCTGGTGTATAATCATTTAACTTCATATCGGCCTTACCAATATTTCTTGTATTTTCCACAGGGAGAAGCTGCTTACTCAGACCGTAACGCTGTTCAATATCTGTTTCTAAAGCTGCTTGAGAAACAAAGCTAAATGCAGAATTCGTAACACTACGTCCCATACTTGCAAACATTGGACGATAATGCACTGGTTGAGGCGTCGGAATAGAGGCATTTGCATCCCCCATTGCTGCCATAGCAATACTACCTGCTTTCACAATCACATCAGGCTTCACCCCAAAAAACATCGGTTTCCATAAAACCAAGTCCGCAAGCTTACCATCTTCAATGGAACCAACATGCTTACTAATACCTTGGGCAATCGCCGGATTAATGGTGTATTTTGCCACATAGCGTTTAGCACGACCATTATCGTTACCTAGCCCATCATCAGATAAGCTTCCTCTTTGCTTTTTCATCTTGTCCGCAGTTTGCCACGTACGCGAAATAACTTCGCCAACCCGGCCCATGGCTTGGCTATCAGATGAAATAATCGAAAACGCGCCCAAATCATGAAGAATATCTTCAGCAGCAATCGTTTCTCGTCGAATGCGACTTTCCGCAAAGGCAACATCTTCTGGAATGTTTGCGTCCAAGTGATGACAAACCATCAACATGTCTAAATGCTCATCGATCGTATTTACGGTGAATGGGCGCGTCGGATTTGTTGAAGACGGAAGAACATTTTCTTCACCACAAAGCTTAATAATGTCAGGCGCATGCCCACCGCCTGCACCCTCGGTATGAAATGTATGAATGGTACGCCCCTTAAAGGCTGCTTTTGTATGTTCTACAAAGCCAGACTCATTCAGGGTATCTGTATGGATTAGAACCTGCACATCCAGATCATCAGCCACAGATAGACAAGTATCAATCGTTGCCGGTGTGGTCCCCCAATCTTCGTGAAGCTTTAATCCACATGCCCCTGCTATCACTTGTTCTATTAAACTATCAGGACGTGATGCGTTCCCTTTACCAAAGAAACCCAGATTCACTGGTAATCCTTCAGCTGCCTGTAACATACGAGCTATATGAAAGGGGCCTGGCGTACATGTAGTTGCATTTGTTCCCTCAGCAGGTCCCGTCCCGCCACCTAACATCGTTGTCACACCAGATGCTAAAGCCTCATCAATCTGCTGCGGACATATCCAGTGAATATGCGCATCAATTCCGCCTGCTGTCAGAATGCGCCCTTCTCCGGCAATCACTTCGGTTCCCGGACCAACGATTATATTCACATTTGGCTGCACATCAGGATTTCCAGCTTTCCCGATGCCAGCAATTCGACCATCCCGAATACCTACGTCAGCCTTGATGATACCCCAATAGTCCAAAATTAGGGCATTTGTAATAACTGTATCAACCGCCCCATCTGCATGCGTAATAGAAGATTGCCCCATGCCATCGCGGATAACCTTACCTCCGCCGAATTTAACTTCTTCCCCGTAAGTGGTGCGATCTTCTTCCACCTCAATGAATAATTCAGTATCTGCTAAGCGAACCCTATCTCCGACAGTAGGACCATACATAGCCGCATATTCAGAACGATGAATTTCATAAGCCATATCTATGCCTCCAACTTTCCATTCACTTTGGCATTAAAGCCAAACACGGTTCGTGTCCCCTGATAGGGAATAAGGGTGACCTCCCGACTTTGTCCGGGTTCAAATCGAACCGCTGTACCTGAAGGGATATCCAGCCGAAATCCTTTTGTTTGCTCTCGATCAAATACCAATGCTGGATTGGTTTCATAGAAATGGTAGTGAGATCCAACTTGGATCGGACGATCTCCACTATTAGCAACCTTAAGCGTTTTAGTTTCTAATCCGTCATTTAAAATTAATGTTTCATCTTTGGTGATAACTTCGCCTGGAATCATTGTGTTATCCCCTATCGAATTGGGTTATGAACGGTGACAAGCTTAGTGCCATCAGGAAAGGTTGCCTCTATCTGAATGTCATGGATCATCTCTGGTATTCCTTCCATAACCTGTTCACGGGTTAAGACTTCACCACCATCTCTCATCAATTCAGCAACTGTCTTTCCATCACGTGCACCTTCAACCACAAAATCAGAAATCAAGGCAATTGCTTCTGGATGATTTAACTTTACGCCACGTTCAAGGCGGCGGCGCGCAACCATCGCAGCCATCGCAATGAGTAATTTGTCTTTTTCTCTTGGTGTTAGATTCATTCTCTCTTCCCCATTTTAACAATACCAAAGACGTGGAAGTCGATCAGCACGCCCCATGGTCTTTTGCCGCATCCTTGTCCAGAAGGAACCATATGCCTTCCTCAAAACATATGGATCTTCTGCCAACCAACGACAGATCAATATCCCATTAACAAAGCTTATTGCTGATCTAACTTTTTCATTTTCATCCAGAAAATCCCGAGCCTCTTCGACAAATCCTTCCGCCTCTAGGTCATAATAGATGCAGGTAGCGATTGCCTTTGCATTATTAAAAGCCGCGGGGTGGTTTAGAACCTCTTGTAAATCGCCCTCCAAGTGAAGCGCATCAGCCCAAACCTGTTGTCCGTCGACAGAAATATCCCATTCTTCGCGAATAAGACCTTCTTTCAACGTCTCCCCGCTTGCCAAACGACCAAATACTAAAAACTCCCCAGCTAGCACCTGACTATTTGACATTAAATTTAGGCATGTTTTACGCCGAAAACGTGCCTTATCAAAAACAATCGTTTCTTGCGGCAACCATTCCAACCGCGCTTCGTTATCCACATTTAAATCAATGTTCACTAAACAATCTGGACCAGAAGTTTTATATATTTTCTCAGCTGCTTGCGCCGTAACGACGGCTTCAGTGTTTTCAGCTAATGTAATGTCCAACTCATAGCGATCCCCGCCGAACAAACCACCACCTGTAGTTACAATCGCAGCCGTAATTGGATCTTGTTTTTGTGCATGTGGAAAAAGGACCTTCATCGGGTCATGATAATAAAGTTTATCAAGAGAAGTAATTTCACCAGATTTCTTAAATGACAAATCAACCGAACCATGCACTTTGATTGCGTGTTCAGATCTTCCCGAAGTTTCTGGTTCTTTGATTACCTGTTTTTCAGGAACATAATTCATGGATTAATTTCTTTTATCGCTTGCATCCTCCCCTATATCTCAAGAAGCATGCCAATATAAAAACAAACCTAACACATTGATTTACAATAATTAAATAATAAATACGTAGTACAGCACATAAAAACATGAATAAAATTTAATCAAAAAAATAAGTCATGCCCAATTTATAGGCATGACTTAGTTCAAATGGAAAATAACTAACTAAGAGTGGGTAGTGAGGGTTAGTTATCTTTCATCAAACGCATCGCATCATAGATGGCTGCGTGGGTATTTCTTGCTGAAACCGCATCGCCGATTCTGAAAAGTTGGAACTTGCCATCAGGATTAGAATTCACTTGCTGTGGTTTATGGGCAAGTAAAGCTCGATGATCTAATTCCCCTAAATTCATGCTATCCGGTTTCAGGTCGAAATAAATGTCGTCCAGCGGTAATGTTCCATGGTTTACAACCACTTGGTCGAACATTTTCTCTTTTGTTAAGTCACTGTAATCCGTCCCATAAACAGCACGAAGCTGATTGCCTTCACGATGCACTTCTTTCAGGCGATAGGTGACTGTAAAAGTCACATCACGTTTTTGTAGCTCCCGCATATAAGGGGTCAAATTCATCGCCATCACATCTGGCGCAAATGTACGATCGGGAGTCATGATCTCAACACTTGCGCCAGATTTTGCCAAGACCTCTGCGGCCTGCATGGCCACATGATCCCCAGCATCATCATAAAGCAATACATTTTGCCCCGGCTTGGCATCACCTGAAATAATATCCCAACCAGAAACAACCAAATCATTTCCGGTCGTCAAAACTTCTGTATCTGGCATTCCACCTGTCGCAATGACAACCATATCGGGGTCCATAGCTTTAACATCTTCTGCCTCGGCCCAGGTATTGAACTTAAAGTTCACACCCATGCGTTCGCATTGATCCACGCGCCAATCGATAATATTCATCATTTCACGACGACGATCACTTAGTGCCGTTAAAGCAATTTGTCCGCCTGCGTTATTTGCAGCTTCAACCACCGTCACGTCATGACCGCGTTCCGCCCCGACACGGGCAGCTTCCATACCAGCAGGACCAGCACCAATAACCACTAGTTTTTTCTTATCCGGTGCAGGCTTTGCAACATGGGGCACAGATAATTCACGCCCCGTTGCCACATTGTGAATACAAAGGGCTTCGCCGCCTTGATAGATACGATCCAGACAATAGGTTGCCCCAACACAAGGGCGAATTTCATCTTCACGCCCTTCGATGATCTTGCGAACAATATGAGGGTCAGCGATATGGGCCCGGGTCATCCCAACCATATCAAGCTTGCCTTCGGCAATTGCATGACGTGCAGTTGCCACATCTGGGATTTTCGCCGCATGGAAAGTCGGGAACTTGGTATGTTCACGTACTTCCCCTGCAAAATCCAAATGTGGTGAATTTGCCATTCCTTGAACGGGGATCACGTCCGTAAGACCGGGATCAGTATCAATATGCCCTCGGATAATATTTAGGAAATCGATCTTGCCGGAATCTTTCAACTTGGTGCAGATTTCCATGCCTTCTTCTTTGGTCAGCCCACCATCCATTTGTTCATCCGCCACACAGCGAATACCGATAATAAATTCCTCACCGACACGTTTACGGATCGCAGACAAGACATCCAAGGTGAAACGCATCCGGTTATCCAGTGATCCACCATAAGCACTTTCAAGTGTATTGGTTGCAGGTGACCAGAATTGATCCATCAAATGACCATAGGCTTCCAATTCAATGCCATCCATACCGGCAGCATGCATGCGTTCCGCCGCATCGGCATAATCTTCGATGATGCGTGCAATATCCCAATCTTCCATTTTCTTCGGGAAAGCTCTATGTGACGCTTCACGATGATGAGACGGACTAACGGCAGGTAACCAATCCCCCTTATTCCAACCGGTTCGGCGACCAAGATGGGTGAGTTGGATCATCACAGCTGCCCCATGTTCATGACAGCTATCCACAACATCTTTTAACCAAGGAACAACCTCATCTTTATAAGCCAAAATATTGTTAAAAACGGGCGGACTGTCACGTGAAACGGCCGCTGACCCTGCGGTCATGGTCAGTGCCACACCACCTTTCGCACGTTCCTCATGATAAGCACGATAACGTTCCTTCGGCATACCATCTTCAGGATATGCAGGTTCATGAGACGTCGTCATGATCCGGTTTTTCAGCGTTAAATGCTTTAGTTGATACGGCTGTAATAATGGGTCTTTACTGGACATAAAATTCTCCCGATCTCTTTTATTCTTACTTATTTTTATATCTGTTAGTTCAATGGTAATTTGCGATATCGTCCCGGATTTTTCGGATCATAAAAATGGCTCATCGGACCATTATCCTCAAAATCCTTCGCCCAGCGCTTCATACTTTCTGCACACAATTTCACACCAAGCCCTGCCCCTTCCGGCACAGGGATTACATTATTGGTTTGACGGAAAGGCCCTTCTTCAATGACATCACCTATTTGCCAACGGAATAAGGATTGGGAAGGCTCCGTAATCCATGGCGTAGCTGCCACCACATGCAGATAGGCCGACGTCATAATCCCTAGATCATTTGAATAACACCAAAAACCCTTCCCCATCGCTTCACAAGCAGCGATGAATTTCATGGTATTGGAAATCCCACCAAGAGCTGCAAAGTTACAAACGAAATAATCTGGCGCACCAAGATCTACCGCACGACGTAAATCCGGAATATGGGTTGAAAAAGGAATGATGGAATGCTTACGCAATTCCGCCATTTCTTCAAAGGTCGCCACAGGGTCTTCATAGTTACGGATGTTATATTGTTCGATCTCTCGTAACACCCAGCGCGCTGTGGTTAGGGACCATTGCATATTGGAATCAAGACGGATCATTGCTTCATCCCCAAGGGCTTCACGCATCATCTTCACCGTTTTAATTTCCAAATTTGGATCACCTAAAATCAACTTGCCCTCAAAGAAGGTGGAACCATGTTCCTCTCGCATTTTTAAGCAATATTCTGTAATCGCCTCTGGTGACATTTCGCCACCAGCGCCATTTTGTTCAGGACGAAAGGCAAAATATTCGGTAAAAGGAATATCTTTACGCACCGCCCCCCCAAGAAGTTTATAGAGCGGCATATCAAAAACCTTACCGCGTATATCCCATAATGCGAGTTCCACCGCCCCGAAAGCAACCGTCGCAGCATTTTCACCTGTATTCGCTGTGATTTGATAAGGCGGCACACAACGTGCTTCACAATCCGCCAGATCAAGCGGATCTGCACCGATCAAAGCTGGGGCAATTTCTTCTTTGATGATTTCACCAAAATGCCACCATGGTGCTTCGCCTAAACCAACAACACCTTCATCTGTAAAAACTTCGATGATAGATTTGGATGCACCGGGATAAAGACCCGCAGACCAATAAAATGGCGCGTCAAACGGAACATTCACATGTGTAACTTTAATATCTGTAATTTTCATAATCTGCTCCCCCGGTCTTAATGCCATGCATCCGGCATAGATTCTTTCTTTACCTTTATAAATTCCTGTAATTCCTGATCTTTGGCGATATCTAAAGTTGGTGCTTCATACTCGCCCAAGGTCTTTTTCCAGCTTTCAGTTGCACGGGTTAAGGCATTTACCTGGCCTGTTTCATCCCAAGTTTCAAAAGGTCGGTCATCGTTTAAACGACTTTCCCAATATGCCGTTTTGTAATTCTGCATCGTATGCTGGCAATCAAGGAAGTGATGAGCTGGCCCGACTTCTTTGATAGCCTCAAATGCCAAGCTATTTTCATTCACTGTGATCCCATTCATATATCCATGCATGGCGCCACATAGATCTGCATCCATCACAAATTTTTCATAGGACATAGATAAAAGGCCATCAAGAAAACCTGCGGAATGCAACATAAAGTTCGCCCCACATTGCACCGCTGACATATAGGAAATTGTTCCTTGCACCATTGCCTGTCCGTCCGCCTCTTTGGAAGTTGAAAAATTCCCCGCGCAACGTAAAGGCAATTTCAATCGGCGCGCCAATTGTCCGATCACCAAACTTCCCAATGCGGGTTCAGGTGTTCCAAAGGTTGGGCTTCCATTTCTTAAAGACATCGATGATAAGAAAGAACCAAAGATTGTCGGTACGCCCGGACGCACCAATTGAGTTAAGGCACACCCCACCATGGTTTCAGCTAAAGTTTGCGCAACAGCCCCCGGCATCGCCATTGGTCCCATTGCGCCGCCCATAATAAACGGCACGATCACTGTACCTTGTCCCGCGGCCGCATAAGTGCGAATAACCTTGGTAACCTCACCATCCCAGACAAGAGGTGAATTTACATTCACATTCCCCATAATAACTGTGTTTTGGTCAACAAAGTCTTCACCAAACAAGATTTTACACATATCGATGTTATCTTGTGCCTGTTCCGCCTTCATTACAGTACCAAGGAAAGGGCGATCAGAATACTTCATATGGCTATAAACCATATCCAGATGACGTTTATTCACTGGAATATCTGTTGGTTCACATACTGTCCCGCCAGAATGATGAAACCACGGACTGGATTGAGCAAGTTTGATGAAATTCTGGAAATCTTCCAAAGTGCCATAACGGCGCCCTTTATCCATATCCATAACAAACGGGGAACCATAGCTTGGCGCCATTACACTGTGACGACCGCCAATTTTGATTGTATTTGCGGGATTACGAGATGCTTGTTCAAAAACTTCCGGCGCGGTCTTCAAGATTTCACGTAGCATACCCGGCTCAAAAGTCAGGTTATATTTGTTATCCGCCACATGCATAGCCTTGGCACCTGCTTCGGTGAACAGGCGGATCGCCTCATCATCCCCATGGATCTCGACACCAACTTCCGCCAAGATACGATCAGCCGTTTCTTCAATCTTGATCAGATTTTCTTCATCAAGAATTTCGTAAGGTGGAATATTACGGGTGATATACGGCACCTCTAGATGTGGACGTTCAGCTGCGGCGGCGCCACCGCGTTGGCGGCGACTACCGCCACGACCACGGCGGGTGGATTGTTCTTCTGCTACGCTCATTTAAATGCTCCCACTCATAAACTGTATTATTGTTAATGATCATTTTTCTGACCTGATATAAAGAAAACATAGATTTTGTGATTTGTGACCGTTGAAAAAATTCATATTTAGGATAAATATAATTTATGCAAAATTTACGAAACCTACTTCCATCCGCTAATGCCCTCTTCGCTTTTGAAGCTGCTGCACGCCATAAAAGCTTCACGCAAGCAGCTGAAGAACTTAATGTTTCTCAACCAGCTATCAGTCATGCAGTAAAACTTCTAGAAGAGAGCCTTGGGCAAACATTATTCCGTCGCAGTCATCGGAAAATCGAGCTCACCAAGGAAGGCCGGCGATTTTATCAAGATGTGACCGCAGGGCTTCAACATATCTATTACTCCGCGCAAGATTTACATGTGGGGCAATCTTCGGAGAATCTAACGATTTCCGGTTCCACCCTTTTTATACAATTCTGGATGCTTCCAAGATTAAGCTTATTTGAAGAAGCTTTTCCCAATGTGGCCTTACGCCTTCATTCCACGGATAGAGATGTTAGCCTACATACGGAAGGTATTGATATTTCCATTCGGCTTGGGGATGGCAAATGGTCCGAATATGATGTCACCCTATTCGCCGAAGAACTCGTTTATCCAATCTGCCATCCAAACTACCTAAAAGAAAAACCAAGTATCACGGGGAACGCAGATTTAATGAACCATCGCCTAATTTATACGGATGAGCCTTTTCGCATCCGTCTAACTTGGGATGAATGGTTTCGAAATGCAGGTATCCCAAATCATCGTGGCCATAATGCAGGCCTAAGATTCAATGATGCGGAAATCAGTCTACAAGCAGCCCTAGATGGACACGGCATTGGATTGGGCTGGAACCATATTGTCGCCCCCTTGGTCAAGAGAGGCGAATTAATCAGATTGCCGCTTTATACCTATAGAAGCCAAAATGCCATGTATATGATCACGCCTAAGGAAGAAGGATTAAGCCCGATTGCCCAAAAAGCGAGAGACTGGATGATGGCTGAAATGGCTTCATCACTGGAATAAGGATAACGCACCGATCTAATTACACATATATAAACAACTAATAATTATTATATTTTTTCATTAGGATTATTTTGGAAACAGTATAAGTTCATTTCACCATCTGTAAATTTGAAACCCTTCAAATTATATTTTGTTTAGACAGACATATAAATCAAGGATGGAAACGATGAAAATTTTAGCATTTGGTGCAAGCAATAGTAAAAATTCAATCAATCAAAAATTAGCTTTATATACGGCAAGTTTGTTAGAGGGCGCAGAAGTCGAAACACTTGATTTGAACGAGTATGAATTACCCATTTATAGTCAAGACCGACAAGATGAAGGTGGTATACCAAGCCTAGCCCATCAATTCTTGGCGAAAATTGCAGAAGCAGATGCGTTAATTATTTCATTTGCCGAACATAACGGAAGCTTCTCTGTTGCGTATAAGAATATTTTTGACTGGGCATCCCGTGAAAATATGAAAGTCTATCAAGATAAGAAGACAATCTTCTTATCCACATCCCCCGGCCCAAATGGTGGCGCAACTGTTTTGGGTGCCGCGTCTGGCGGTGCTCCGTTTCAAGGTGCCAATCTATTAGCTTCTATTCCTGTGGGTAGTTTTTACGATATTTATGATGCTGAAACAGATCAAATCACCAACAATGACGTCAATGAACAGTTAAAAGAAGCAGTCGGCAAGCTTTCAGATACAGCAAATATTGCCGCTGCATAAACATAAAAAGGGGATGGCAATTACCATCCCCTTTTACAGTTAGCTAGATCAATAGCCTTAAGACAAACGTTCCGCATGCCATTTAAGGTGATCTTCGATAAAGCTTGCAATGAAATAATAGGAATGATCATACCCGTCTTGCATACGAAGCGTTAGAGAGACGCCTGCATCCTTACATGCCTCTTCAAACAAATGGGATTTCAACTGTTCCTCAAGGAAGTTATCTGCCAAACCTTGATCAACCAAGATATCACCAGACCAACCTTTGGATTTCACCAATTCACAAGCATCATACTCAGACCAAGCCGATTTATCTGCCCCCAAATAGCCACCTAAAGCTTTCTCACCCCATGGTACTTGGCTTGGTGCAACAATTGGGGAGAATGCAGAAACAGATTTAAACAAATCTGGGTTCTTCATCGCCACAGTCAAAGCCCCATGACCGCCCATGGAATGCCCTGTAATACCAATACGATCTGGATCAACCGGGAATTCATCACAGATTATTTTGTATAACTCTTTGGTCACATAGTCATACATATGAAAATTCTTGGACCAAGGTTCTTGCGTTGCATTCACATAGAATCCAGCACCTTTACCGAAATCATACATCTCATCATCCGACACATCCTCCCCACGCGGAGATGTATCAGGTGCAACAAGGATCATGTTATGAGCAGCCGCATATTGCTGTGCACCTGCCTTGGACATCATATTTTCCCATGTGCAGGTCAAACCAGAAAGGTAAAACAGACAAGATAGTTTTTGACCTTCTGCGCCCTCTGGCAAGAAAACAGCAAATTCCATATCGGTAGAAGTGGATGAACTTGCATGCTTATAAACACGTTGTTCACCACCAAATACTTTAACTGAAGAGATTTGTTCCATCATATATACCTTACTTTAAATGGAAGATTTTATTTGTATGCGATAGAAATCCGATTAGGTCATTCTTTCGCATTTAAACATTCTAGACTTTGTTTTCGTACGTCATGATATAACTGGATATCAAAATATTTATCCTTATCTATGTCTGCTGAATGATGAGGGTAATCCGGCGGTAACTTATAAAGCTTCACGATTTCTTCCGGCGGCAAATCATTTGTTATATTCGGTAAGACATAAGTCCCAAAATAAATAGAATAAATCTGCTGAGCCTGTTCCGCAGAATAGGCAATCCCCGTAATAAAATCGACACCTTGTCCATAGATTTTCTGTTCACAGGCAATCTGACGATCCAGATCACTTTCAGCAACACTTTGCAATGACATCGTAGCTGCAAAGATACTGATAATACTGAAAGGTATACCCTTCATCGCTTCACTTATTCCTCTTATCATTCAAAGTAAAAAGCGCCCGAGGCAATCCCCAGACGCTTTTCACAAATCATATCATGCGATCAAAAACGCCTTGATTACATGGAGAAGTCGATTACAGCACGAATAGACTTACCTTCATGCATCAAATCAAAACCTTTATTGATATCATCCAGAGGCATCACATGTGTGATCAAATCATCAATGTTGATTTTACCATCCATATACCAGTCAACGATTTTCGGCACATCTGTACGCCCCTTGGCACCACCAAATGCTGTACCACGCCATACACGACCTGTTACCAACTGGAATGGACGGGTGGAAATTTCTTCACCTGCACCGGCAACGCCGATGATTGTGCTTTCACCCCAACCTTTATGACAGCATTCCAACGCTTGACGCATAGTTGTTGTATTACCAATACATTCAAAAGAATGATCTGCACCGCCACCTGTCAGCTCAACCAAATGAGAGACTACATCACCATCAATTTCTTTCGGATTAACGAAATGGGTCATCCCGAATTTCTCGCCCATTTCACGGCGATCATTATTCAAATCCACACCAACGATCATGTCAGCGCCAACCATGCGTGCACCTTGAATCACGTTCAAACCGATACCACCAAGGCCAAAGACAACTACATTGTCACCCGGTTGTACTTTCGCAGTATTGATAACCGCACCAACACCTGTTGTTACACCACAGCCGATATAGCAAACCTTATCAAATGGCGCATCTGTACGAATTTTCGCCAAGGCGATTTCAGGCATTACAGAATGCTGCGCGAATGTAGAACATCCCATATAATGATAGATTGGTTGACCTTTATATGAGAAACGGCTTGTACCGTCCGGCATCACGCCGCGGCCCTGTGTTTCACGAATCGCTTGACACAAGTTAGTACGGCCAGATGTACAGTAAGAACATTCACGACATTCTGGTGTATAGAGCGGGATCACATGATCACCCACTTCCAAAGATGTAACGCCCTCGCCTACTTCTACAACAACACCCGCACCTTCATGGCCCAGGATTGCTGGAAATAAGCCTTCCGGATCAGCACCGGAACGTGTGAATTCATCAGTGTGACAAAGGCCTGTTGCCTTCATTTCAATAAGAACTTCGCCTGCTTTTGGACCTTCAAGATCAACTTCGACGACTTCTAACGGTTTACCTGCTTCAAAGGCAACTGCCGCTCTTGTTTTCATTTTCTTTCCTCCAGAAAACTTACCCGCCCACAATCGGGTGTAAATATTTCCAAAAATATGTTCGAGGCCTTATCGGCCTTCTTGACCCGCATGGACCTTAACAGTCTTTTTACCCGATTGCCAACCTCAATTGATTTGGAAAAAACTAATCACAAAAACAGGGCATCTTTCATCAAATATGCGACAGCCTCGCAATCACAAAACCTTCTCTACGACTAATTATTAATCATTAAAAACAGATAGTTAACACACTTTTGTGCAGAGCAACATATTTACGTTTAGATACTGGACTTTTCGGCCCCTTTATGGTGTATTGTGGACAACAAAATAAAGGAGGCCCCCCTCTATCCACACCTTGCCTCGCGGTTAGTAAATATAGAAGTAAGGAAGAATAGGGCCGCCTCATAATAACGTTTGCAAACATTGATCGGAGATTGTCAGTGCTAGAAGAATATCGCAAACACGCAGCGGAACGCGCTGCGCTTGGAATTCCAGCCCTTCCGCTATCCGTTGAACAAGTAAATGCACTTGTTGACTTATTACAAAATCCACCAGCGGGTGAAGAAGACTTTTTAGTAGACCTACTCACAAACCGTGTACCTGCGGGTGTAGACGATGCGGCACGCATCAAAGCAGGCTTCCTAGCAGAAGTTGCAAGAGGTGAAAAATCCTCCCCATTGGTATCAAAAGTAAAAGCTGCTGAATTGCTTGGCACCATGTTAGGTGGCTTCAACATCGAACCAATGATCGCCTTGCTTGATGATGCCGAAGTTGGTGAAACAATTGCTGAAGGCCTTAAGAAAACTCTCTTAGTTTTTGATTATTTCTATGATGTGAATGATAAGGCAAAAGCTGGTTCTGCAAATGCAAAAGCTGTGATTGAAAGCTGGGCAAATGCAGAATGGTTTACAAGTCGTCCAGAAGTCCCTGAAAGCATGAAGGTTACAATCTTCAAAGTGACAGGCGAAACAAATACAGACGATTTGTCGCCTGCACCTGATGCATGGTCCCGCCCAGATATTCCATTGCACGCCCTTGCAATGTTGAAAAACCCACGTGACGGAATTGAGCCAGAAGAAGCAGGTATACGCGGCCCAATCAAATTCATCGAAGATTTAAAAGCCAAAGGCAATCCATTGGCTTATGTGGGTGACGTTGTTGGTACAGGTTCATCCCGTAAATCTGCGACAAACTCTGTCTTATGGTGGATGGGTGAAGATATTCCATTCGTGCCAAACAAACGCTTTGGTGGTGTTTGTCTGGGTAGCAAAATGGCGCCAATCTTCTATAACACCATGGAAGATGCTGGTGCGTTACCAATCGAAGTTCCAGTTGATGATATGCATATGGGTGATGAAGTTGAAATTCGTCCATATGAAGGTAAAGCCTTGAAAAACGGCGAAGTGATCGCGGAATTCCAAGTGAAGTCTGAAGTGATCTTTGACGAAGTTCGTGCAGGCGGTCGTATTCCATTGATCATTGGTCGTGGTTTAACAACACGTGCCCGCGAAGCATTAGGTCTACCAGCTTCTGATCTCTTCCGTATTGCTGCGGCACCGGAAGAAACAGGTAAAGGCTTCTCTCTTGCACAGAAAATGGTTGGTAAAGCTTGTGGTTTGGCAGAAGGCCAAGGCGTACGTCCAGGTGCATATTGTGAACCCAAAATGACCACTGTTGGATCCCAAGATACAACAGGTCCAATGACACGTGATGAGTTGAAAGACTTAGCTTGCCTCGGCTTCTCCGCTGATTTGGTGATGCAATCTTTCTGTCATACATCTGCTTATCCAAAACTAGTGGATGTTGAGACACATAAAACATTACCAGATTTCATTGAAACACGTGGTGGTGTAGCACTTCGTCCATTGGATGGTGTGATCCACAGCTGGTTAAACCGTCTATTGTTACCTGACACAGTTGGTACAGGTGGTGATTCCCATACACGTTTCCCATTGGGTATTTCCTTCCCGGCAGGTTCTGGTCTTGTAGCTTTTGCAGCGGCAACAGGTGTGATGCCATTGGATATGCCAGAATCTGTTTTGGTGAAATTCACAGGCGAATTGCAAGAAGGTATCACTTTACGTGATATGGTGAATGCCATTCCTTATTATGCCATCCAACAAGGCCTTTTGACTGTTGAGAAAAAGGGTAAGAAGAATATCTTCTCTGGCCGTATTCTTGAAATCGAAGGTTTGCCTGATCTGAAAGTTGAACAGGCATTTGAATTATCTGATGCGTCTGCGGAACGTTCAGCAGCAGGCTGTACAGTTGACTTAAACCCTGAACCAATCATCGAATATATGCGTTCCAACATCACGTTGATGAGATGGATGATCGCGGAAGGATATCATGATGAGCGTACACTTCGTCGTCGCATTGAGGCGATGGAAAACTTCATTGCAAATCCTCAATTGATGAAACGTGATGCAGATGCAGAATATGCAGCTGTTATTGAAATCAACATGAACGACATCAAAGAGCCTATCGTGGCATGCCCGAATGACCCGGATGACGTGAAAATGTTATCTGAAGTTTCCGGCGATACAATTGATGAAGTCTTCATCGGATCTTGTATGACAAATATTGGTCACTTCCGTGCGGCTGGTAAAGTATTGGATGGTCAATCTGATCTTCCTGCACGCCTATGGGTGGCGCCGCCAACCAAAATGGATGCGGCAATCCTGACCGAAGAAGGCTATTACAGCATCCTTGGTAAAACAGGCGCACGTATGGAAACACCGGGTTGCTCTCTATGTATGGGTAACCAGGCGCAAATCCGTAAAGGCTCTACTGCGATGTCTACATCCACACGTAACTTCCCGAACCGTCTGGGTATCGACACAAGTGTCTATCTTGGCTCTGCGGAATTAGCAGCCGTATGTGCATTGATGGGTAAGATCCCGACAGCAGAAGAATATTTGGCTCAAGTGAAGGCCGTTAACGAACAGGCAGATGATGTATATCGTTATATGAACTTCGACCAAATCCCTGCTTTTGTGGAAAAAGCTGCAACAGTCGCTTAATTCCTAAGTAACTGTCAGAAACAAAAAAAGCCCCGCCAGATCATCTGGCGGGGCTTTTTGTTTAAAATTCTGGCAAAACCTTACTGATAAACTTTATGATCTTGTGCGTAGATCACACAATCACCTCGTCCACTTGCCGCATTGCAGGCAGCGATTGCAATCTTGATCGCCCGACGCAAACGCCATTCACCGAACTCATCAATATGAAACGTTTTCCCAAAATTCTTACCATTGGGGCTCACCGCAATAATCCTCCGAAAGGACTTACTTAAATCCACTTCAGGGAAAAAATTTTCCTCCAGTTCAGCCAGCTGCAACTCCCCTAAATCAAAACTACCCTTCGTATAATATGTTGGTTCAATGTTTTCGTAATCATGGATAATCTCTCGAAATTTTACATACTCAGCACTGCTTTCAAAGCCATCCCAAACAATCTCACCCAATTCCGCGAAGAGAAAACAACCATCACCGCATCGCTCCAATGCTCTTGCCGCAGAAGTCGATGGTGCATAATCTTTGCCGCTCCCCGTCTTCCCTGTATTTGGGTTCACTGCAAATGAGGTATAACGCCAACCGTTTAGCTTTCCGGTATATGTCGTATAGGCTAAATGCTCGATATAAGCCTGACGAAGTTGGTGAGTATCCACCAAACTACCATTGCCATAAAGTTCTGATGTTGAAATACAACCATGCAATAGGCCCACTAAACCAAGCATTACCAATAATTTACGCACCACGCTTACCCACATATTTTATTACTCATAGATTTTTTCATTTTCTGCATAAATGACGCAATCGTCACGACCACTTATTGCATTGCATGCTGCCAATGTAATTTTCTTTGCATTTCTCCATCGCCAATCTCGAAGATAATTAAGATGTTGAAACTTAAAGTAACTTTGACCATCTGGGCTTAATGCGATTACCCATCGACGATCTTTCTTCTGTTTTAGCAAGCTAGGAAAATAATTGTTTGTGAGTTCAACTTGCTGTACTTCGCCGATAACAAATTCATAATCTTTAAAATAACGAAGCTCTATATCCTCATAAGCCTCTATAATCTCTTTATATCGGTTATACTCTGCAGCCTTGTGAAACTCCCTCCATACAACTTCATGCATTTCGGAAAATAGCTTGCACTCTTCTCCACACTGCACAAGTGCAGAATTTGCTGCAGCGCTAGGAGACATATCACGTCCTACTCCAGTTTTCTGGCCATTTGGATCAACTGCAAACGCAGTGTATCGCGACGCGGTTTTCCCCCAATAATATGTGAATGATACTTGTTTCAGATATTTTTGCTTTAATTGAGAGCTATCTTTTAGCTCCCCTTGCCCATAATACTCTGATGTCGACAAGCACCCCGATAACAGAACCATTACACCGCATAAAAATAGCATTTTACGCATGTACACAACCTTTCCTCAAGAAATTAACTAACACATTACAGCACGTGATTCTTGTTTATAAATATCAATCAAATACCGTTTTCCCATCGGCATATATCACGCAGTCATCTCTTTTACTCTGCGCATTACAAATAGCTAATGCAACTTTCCTTTGTTCTTGACGCCATGCTTTAAAATATCCATTCGGATCAGTTGTACTCGTGTAACTACTATAATGCGACCATCCATAGTTTTCACCATTAGGGCTTACCGCTAGTATATATCCTCTATGCTTTGAACCCTGAACTTTTGGAAGAAAAATAGATTTATAATAAAGCTTTTGTTTATCCCCTAACTCAAACTTAGCATTAAAGTAATAGGTTAATTCGATGTTTTTGGCTTCCTGAATTACTTTATTATACGCATTATACTCATCAGCTTGCTTAAATCCCTTCCAAACAACCTGACCTCGCGTAGCGAATAACTTACAATATTTACAATCTTTCTGAAGATCAAAAGTGGGCATACGATGCTTTCCTTCAACCACATAGCAAAAGCTTTTCTGTGTGAAAGGTTCATAGAAAAAAGCCTCATAATGCCTTGAATAAAACCCCTGACTATTACGCGTTCCATTATTAAAATTCACATATGATAAACATTGTGTATAGGCATCTCTCAATTGTTCAGAATCCGTGAGTTCCGCTTCACCCACCTCATAATTGATTGATTGACATGCAGATAACCCAACTCCCGCAGTCAAAAAAACGAAGACTTTCAGTAAATTCATGTAATCCCCCACAAAAATTTTCAATTAGATACCTCAACCAACTATAAGTTACTTCAATAAAAAACAATCATAAAATCATTGAAAATCTTCAAACTCATACTAATAATAAACCTTAACTAAAAAACATAAGGGATCTTTGATCCCAAAACAGGTCGGGCATAACGTTTTAAATTGGAGAAAACTATGTCTAAAGCTGCGAAAGCTGCACCAACAACGGATCTATCAGACGCCTATCCAGATAAAGTCAAACATTGCACTCTCCCCTTCAAAGATTTTGGTGGAAAAACAATGTTTGCTGGAAAAATCCATACGGTCGTCACGATGGAAGATAACAAAAAGGTACAAGATTTCCTGCATGGTCCAGGAGATGGAGCGGTATTAGTCGTGGATACGGGCGGATCTATGCGCACTGCCATGCTTGGCGACATTACGGCCGGAAAAATGCACGCCAATGGTTGGGCTGGCATGATCATCAATGGTGTCATCCGCGATGCGGAACGTTTACGTGATGTAGATGTCGGTGTTAAAGCCCTTGGTACTACGCCCTTCAAAAGTACAAAAAATGGTATTGGCGCCAGCGATGTACCTGTTGCTTTCGGAAATGTTTTATTTGAACCGGGCCAATATGTTTACTGTGATGAAGACGGTGTTTTATTAAGCGAAGGCCCGCTTGAATTACCAGAAACCTAATGACATTTTCTATCCGGTGTTATTCTAAGTAATAATGCCGGATAACTTACTCAATCAGTTTAATGCAAGATAAACGCAAAGACCTTATCGAAATTTACATTCAACGCTGGCGAAACAAGGATTTTGCAGGCGTTTTGGAATTGCTTGATCCAAAAGCCATCTATTTTGATATGCCAGAGCAAACTACAGTCAATTTTGACGAGTTAGCCGATTATTTATCCGATGATATGGAAGCTGAAAGCAATCTTCATAAAGAGATTTCAGGCATCAAGGTTATTAATGAAGATCACGCATTTCTAACCTATAGCTTACATGAAGCTCCGAACAGCTTGCCTGTTATGGAAGGGACGGAGTTATTTGAATTCAGAGATGGGAAAATTCTTTCCATAACGGATAACTACACCTTCTTCGAGAACGAAAATAATCAGGAAGAAACAAATCTGGCGACCATGAAGAAATTGGGATTAACTCTTGATGCTTTAGGAGAGATTAACGATAAAATCCTTGCTTTAATAAGTGATCCTGACAATTTCAAAGACTCGGGATTCACGTTACAGAAACTTGCAAATCAATCGGCTATTTCACGTAACAAGCTTTCCTTTGTACTGAACCAACATATCGGCACTACATTCTTTGAACTACTCAATCGACAACGCATTATGTGGGTATGTGAAGTGCTAAAATCTATGTCTGCTTCATCATCCATACTCGACATCGCATACGAAGCCGGCTTCAATTCAAGTTCTTCCTTCTATAAAGCTTTCAAGAAGGAAACAGGCCTAACACCTAAAGAATACCTACAAAATAAAAACATCTAGTTACAGATCATTTTTCTTCGCGTGCACGCAAGGAAGTTTATCCTCCTTACTTTTGTTACACTCAAATCCGTGATCAGTTATAATAGATAAAATGATACTCGAGATATGTGATGAAGAAATTTAGTAGAAGAAATATTCTTAAAGGCGGCACAGCCCTGATGGCAGCCCCTCTTATTATAGGAACATCTATTGCCCAAGATGTGGATGTAGTGATTGTGGGCGCAGGGGCTGCTGGTATTTCCGCCGCCAAAGAATTACAAAAACAAGGTCTGACTTTTGCTGTTTTAGAAGCCGCAAACCGTATTGGCGGACGCGTTCATACAGATACATCTATCTTTGGCGTTCCTTTTGATATGGGGGCGCACTGGTTACATTTCAGAGAAGAAAACCCCTTTGCCGATTATGGCGAAGCAAATGGTTTTACAATCTATGAAGCCCCAGACGAAGATGTCTTACGTATCGGCACACGTGATGCAACGGATGAAGAATATTCTGAATTTCAACAGGCAGTTGGCAAAACATTTGCAGCCATCGAACGTGCAGGAGCCGCAGGCAGAGACATTGCGCCAGCCGATATCGTACCTGATGTTGGCACATGGCAACATACAGCTCATCTGGCGACCGGCCCGTTTGAAATGGCAAAAGACCTAAGTCACTTTTCCTGCAAGGATTGGTATGGAGTAGAAGGTGGTACCGATTACTATTGTAAGGAAGGTTTTGGTGCACTCTTCACCCATTATGCCCAAGACGTACCTGTAAGACTTAATATGCCTGTTCAAACCATCAAATGGGGTGAACAAGGTGTAAAAGTGAAAACAGCATCCGGTACGATTTCTGCTAAAGGCGTCATAGTTACTGTATCCACCGGGGTTATGGCCAATGAAGGTATTAAGTTTGACCCGCCTCTACCAGTAGGAACCCAACAAGCTTTCAATGATATCACTATGGGTCATTACACACATGTGGCGTTGCAATTAAAAGAAGATTTCTTTGGTGTCGGCGAAGACGGCTTCTTCTACTATAAAGTGGATGAAGTAAGCCAAGGATCACCAAAAGGTTTTGCAGCATTGGTCGACGCGGCAGGCACAGGCATCAGTTATTGTGATTTAGGGGGTGACTTTGCCCGTCAAATGGCAATGGAAGGTGATGCAGCCACGCTCGACTTTGTGGTCGGTGAGCTGAAGCGCATGTATGGTAGTGATATGGAAAAATCACTGATTAAAGGTCATGTATCTGAATGGACAAATAATAGCTTTACCATGGGCGCATATGCATCAGCAGAACCAGGTGGGGCAGGATCAAGAAAAATACTAAGAAAGCCCGTTGGCAATCGCATTTGGTTTGCGGGGGAGGCCATGAGCACCAATGACTGGGCAACAGTTGCAGGGGCTCACAAGTCGGGTATCACAACGGCCAGAAAAGTAAGTAAACAACTGGCATAGCAAACTAAAAAGGCTCCGATAGCGGAGCCTTTCTTTATGCAGAAACCACTTTATTTCTTCCATTCGCCTTCGCTTGATACAGGCGATCATCGGCTAGCTTCATAAATTCATCCAGACTATCTTCAGCCGTTGGGATTTTTGATACAACACCAAGAGAGATCGTCACGACGCCTGCTACTTTTGAACCAATGTTCGGAATCGCTAATTCTTGCACAGATTTCCTAATAAGTTCTGCAAATTGAAGGCTTGCTTGATCATTATCCTCGACGGTAAGAACACCAAATTCCTCCCCACCTATGCGAAATGCAAAATCCGTTGGGCGACGGCAGAGACGTTTCAATTCCGCCCCCAATCTCTCTAAGGCAGCATCCCCTTCTGCGTGACCATAATGATCATTCAGCAATTTAAAATGATCAATATCCAGCATGATAAAGCTCAAAGCCTTTTTATCGCGAATGGCTCGTTTCAATTCCTTATCGAATATCTGCTCAAAATGATGGCGGTTATATAAACCAGTCAACTTATCCGTCACTGCAAGTTTCTGAAGTTCGTCATAAGCTTTTTGTAGTTTTTCTTCCGCCTTTTCCCGTTGACTACGTTCACGCATTAAATCTAACGCGTGTGATGAAATGCTTTCATACATATCCAAGATCACATCAATAAGAATACGGGATGAATCTAATGCTTCTTTCTTTGCGAGCATTTTTGCTTCACTAAGCGATTTTCCTGCCTGACAATATCTATAAGCGGACGCCATTCGCATATCATCGTCGATAATATGAAAAATAAGCCAGCGAATAAGAAAGCGAACCATATTTTCTGTAACTTCAGAAAGAGGTAGATGTTCTTGATCCTTTTTCATTTTCAAAATGGCTGGTAGGAAAGACACATGATCAGTTTTATGCCCTTTAAACCAGCTGTCATTTTGAAAAACCTCTGACCAGATTTTCTCTTCACAATCAAAATGATATTTAGCATAATCAACCAGTTGATCTAATGCATAAAGAATTTGATCATTATCATCCTGAGTTAATGTTCCTGCCAAATCATTAAGTAATTCAACCAGCTTTTTATGCTGCTCATCAATCTGGTTAATACCCGTATTATATTGGTCATTCCATGGGAATACATTGATATGGTTATTTGGCATTTTTAAACTAATTGCATCATCCATACTGGGTCGCCTCTTACAGCAATTTTATCTTCTTTCCCCTAGCTATATATAAGATTTAGTTAACCTTTTTAAAAGAATAACCCTTATTTTTATAATATTATTGATCTAGATTAATTCTAAATACAATCTCAAATATTAAATATAAAATAGTAGCTACTTTTTATAGATAACACTCATCAACTTATGATTCGTATCCTTGACATAAGCCCTTAAATCTTCATGCTTAAATGAAGTTAGAAATGCGCTTTAGGAACCCCAAGAAATGCGTCGGCATATACCTACATTTTCATCTGTTTTATGTTTCGAGGCATCCGCTAGACATCTTAGCTTCACCCGCGCAGCTGAAGAATTGAATCTGACCCAAAGTGCCGTCAGTCGACAAGTGCAATCCCTTGAAGAATTCCTCAAAACACCATTATTTAAACGCATAAAAAAACGTTTACACCTTACCGAGGAAGGTATTGCTTTTGCAGAATCTGCTTCTGATATTTTAGATAAACTGGAAGCAGAAAGCCTCAAGCTCATATCCCGTGAATTAGATGAGCAAGTCTTGAATTTAGGTACTTTTCCTACATTTGGCTCACGTTGGCTGATCCCACGTCTGCCAGATTTCAATCAGCAAAACCCGGATTTACAGCTTAATTTTACAACAAGTGTTACAGCTTTTGATTTCGCCCATCAAAATATTGATATCGCGATCCAACATGGAGATGGTAATTGGCCCAATGTGCATGCAGAAGAACTCATTAGAGAAGACATTGTTGCTGTATGTGCACCATCTTTGATCGAAGGCAAAGATGAAATCACCTCACAAAGCGTTCTAGATCATAGCATGTTGCGATTAAAAACTCGCCCATATGCATGGACGGAATGGTTGGAAGCCCATAACATCCCGCAACCTCACAAAAGCATAGGCCCACAATTTGAGACATTCGGATATATGATCCGCGCGGCATTAGCAGGCCTTGGCGTCGCTATAATTCCACCGATGTTTGTAGAAGAAGAATTACGAGATAATCGACTAATCGCACCTTTTGGAAATCCCATCCAAAGTCAGCGGGGCTACTATCTTGTGACATCTCAGAAAAAGAAAGATTTGGAAAAAGTTCATAGATTTTCCTCATGGATTAAAAGCCTGATATGAAACCGTCACCATCCTTCACCCTACATTATATCCCAACAAAACCTTAACCTTCACAACATCCCGCTCATATTTTTCACACGAAATTCATTCATAAAAATCATGAAGTCATGAAAAAACGCCACTTTATTTTTTGATTTTCATGCATATGATGCAAGTTAGATTAAAAAACACACCTGTCAGAGGATAAAGATTATGGCCGCAAAAGTTGCGTTTAACTGGGAAGATCCGTTTCTATTGGATGATCAATTAACAGATGAAGAACGTTTGGTACGTGATAGTGCCCGTGATTTCTGCCAAGAAAAATTGATGCCACGGATTTTAGAAGCAAACCGCCATGAAAAATTCGATCGTGAAATCATGAATGAATTTGGTGAGCTTGGCCTATTGGGTAGTACAATCCCTGAAAAATATGGCTGTGCTGATGTAAACCATGTTTGTTATGGCTTGGTGGCACGCGAAGTTGAACGTGTTGATTCTGGTTACCGTTCTGCAATGTCTGTACAATCTTCTTTGGTGATGCATCCGATCTATACATTCGGTTCCGAAGAGCAACGCATGAAATATTTGCCAAAGTTGGCAACTGGTGAATGGGTTGGTTGTTTTGGCTTAACAGAGCCTGATCATGGTTCTGATCCCGGTGGCATGAAAACACGCGCAGAAAAAGTGGATGGTGGTTACAAGCTTAACGGTGCGAAAATGTGGATTACAAATTCCCCTATCGCAGATATTGCTGTTGTTTGGGCGAAGCTAGACGGCGTTATTCGTGGTTTTATCGTTGAACGTGGTTTTGAAGGTTTCTCAACACCAAAAATCGAAGGCAAAATGAGCCTTCGTGCTTCTATCACCGGCGAAATCGTTTTGGATAACGTTTTCGTTCCAGAAGAAAATATGCTTCCAAATGCCAAAGGTTTAGGTGGACCATTCAGCTGCTTAAATAAAGCGCGCTATGGTATCGCATGGGGTGCGCTAGGTGCAGCAGAATATTGCTGGCATGCGGCACGTCAATATGGCTTAGACCGCAAACAATTTGATAAACCATTGGCACAAACTCAATTATTCCAGCGTAAATTGACCGAAATGATGACCGAAATCACATTAGGTCTTCAAGCGGCCCTTCGTGTTGGTCGTTTGATGGATGATGACAACTGTGCTGTAGAGAATATCTCCATCATCAAGCGTAACAATGTTGGCAAATCCTTGGACATTGCTCGCATGGCGCGTGACATGCACGGTGGTAACGGTATTTCTGATGAGTTCCACGTTATCCGTCACATGGTGAATTTGGAAACTGTGAATACCTATGAAGGTACACATGATATTCATACATTGATTTTGGGACGTGCACAGACAGGTTTGCAGGCTTTCTTTTAAGCCTGCTCTATCTTCCTAACATCAGAACTTCCGGTTATTCATAGAAGGAGCCTGTCATGAGCGGTGCACTTTCCCATATCCGCGTGCTTGATTTATCCCGAATTCTAGCAGGCCCCTGGGCCAGCCAGACACTGGGGGATTTGGGCGCTGAGATCATTAAAATCGAACGCCCGAACAGCGGCGACGACACACGTCAATGGGGCCCTCCTTATGTGAAAGATGTCGATGGAAATGATACGAATGACGCGGCTTATTTTATGTCTGCTAATCGTAACAAAAAATCCGTTGCAATTGATATGGCCAAACCAGAAGGTCAAGAGCTACTACATGAATTGGTAAAACAATGTGATGTAGTTATCGAAAATTTCAAAGTCGGTGGCTTGAAAAAATACAATCTGGATTACGATAGTTTGAAGGCCATCAAACCTGATCTCGTGTATTGTTCTATCACTGGCTTTGGACAAGATGGTCCGTATGCCAATCGTGCAGGCTATGACTTCTTAATCCAAGGAATGGGCGGCCTTATGAGCGTAACAGGCCAACCGGATGGGGCAGACGGTGCTGGTCCGATGAAAGTCGGCGTCGCATTGGCCGATATCCTGACAGGCTTGTATACCGTCATTGGTGTACAAGCTGCCCTAGCTCATCGCGACAAAACAGGAGAAGGTCAGCATATTGATGTTGCTTTACTGGACGTACAGGTCGCAACCCTTGCCAATCAGGCATTAAATTATCTGGCGAGTGGCAATGCCCCAACACGCCTAGGCAATGCACATCCAAATATTGTTCCTTATCAAACATTTGCCACCTCCGATGGACATATGATTTTGGCGGTTGGAAATGACGGGCAATTTGTAAAATTCTGCGAAATAGCTGGCATTCCAGAGATTGCAGAAGATGAACGATTTAGGACCAATGCGTCACGCGTGAAAAATCGTGAGGCTCTCGCACCAATATTACAAGCACGTATTGAAACACAAAGCCTTGATTGGTGGATAACAAATCTAGAAGCGCAAGCTGTTCCTTGTGGTCCAATTAATACAATTGATCGTGTGTTTGAAGACCCGCAAGTAAAACATCGTGAAATGCAGCAAAGTCTTGAACATCCAGTTGCAAGACAAGTGCCATCTGTCGGATCGCCCTTAAAACTCTCACAAACACCTGTGGAATATAAATCGGCCCCACCTACCTTGGGGCAACATACAGATGAAACACTTGGTGAGTTGTTAAACCTAGATGCTGATACGCTAACCAAGTTAAAGGCAGACAATATTCTTGGATAACAGTTGGGTCGGTTTATGCCGGCCCGTTTTTTTATTATCCACTTCCCCATGGACTTGCCTTAGATATCTTGTATTAATGCCTAAAGATGATTCCTTTGGCGCAGATTATTTAATGACATCCAGTTTCCCAGATATAAAGCGTTTACAACGTTATAAAGATGACCCAAAGAACGGGCCAAGGGTTTTATTCTTTTCTGGAGGCACAGCCCTGAACGGTATTAGTCGCCATCTAAAAAAATACACCCATAATTCCATTCACTTGATCACACCATTCGATAGCGGAGGCAGCTCTGCTATCCTGCGTCACGCTTTTAATATGCCTGCTGTGGGTGACATTCGATCTCGCCTCATGGCTTTGGCGGATGAAAGCATAAATGGACAATCAGATATCTATAAGCTTTTTGTCTATAGGCTGCCAAAGGATCGCCCACAAGAACAACTAAAAGCTTACTTAAAATCCATCGTGAATGGGGAACATGATTTAATAAAAGCGATTAAGAACCCGATGCATGATATTATCGTTGGGCATTTACAAACCTTTTATAACGCGATGCCTGACGATTTTGATTTGCGTATCGCAAGTATTGGCAACCTCATTTTAACCGGCGACTATCTGAGTAATAATGAAAAGTTAGATGAGGTCATTGATAATTATTCTACCCTCGTCAATGTACAAGGATGTGTCCGCGCCATTATAAATGAAAAACTGCATATTGGTGTAGAACTTGAAAACGGCCAAATAATCGTTGGACAACATCTCGTAACCGGTAAAGAAACGGGGCCTATTACAAGCCCTATTAAAGATTTTTTCGTAGCACGTTCCAAAGATGAGCAAGCGCCTATTGATGTTGCAATTGACCAATCACGCATTGATTTGATCCAATCCGCAGAAATGATTTGCTATCCCCCCGGCAGTCTCTATTCAAGTGTTGCTGCAAACCTGTTACCACGTGGTGTTGGAAAGGCGATCCGAAGTAATCCTTGTCCCAAAGTCTATTTTCCGAGCCTTGGTAACGACCCCGAAAGGCTTGGCAGAACTATCGATGATAGTATTTTTATTCTACTGGATCTTCTAAAAAGAGATGTGGACAACACATGCAAAATGAATGAGTTGTTGAACCATGTCATGATCGACCCTGAACATGGCGTCTCACTCCAAGAAGACACTATGCAAAAACTGAAAGAGTTAGATATTCAAGTCATCGAAGCAAATTTGATAAGCGAAGAAACTGCGCCCTATTATGATCCCGACCTACTTCTTTCTAACCTATTAACTTTAAACTAACTCTTTATTCCTCAAGTAGTTCTACGGGGATTGAAAGTCCAAGTTTTACCTCATCCATCACTACATTGGTATGAAACCGTTTCACATTGCGATTTTCAAAAAAGTACCGACGGGTAAAGTCTTCATAAGCCTTCATATTCTTGGCAGATAAGATCACAATAAAATCTGCATTCCCCGTCACATAAAAACATTGCATCACTTCAGGTGTATTACGCATGGTTTTCTTGAATTGATCTAAATATTCTGGTCGCTCACTTTCTAGGGTCACTTCAACAATCAAAGTTACACTTTGCCCAACCTTGCTGCGGTTCACCACGGCAATATCTTCACGGATCACCCCATCTTCTCGCATCTTTTTTAGACGCTTTTGGCAAGCTGTGGGCGATAAGCCTACTTTCTCGCTAAGCTGTTCAGCAGTCAGGCGATTGTTTTTCTGAACTAATTCTAACAGCTTTAAATTAAATTTATCCATATGATATTATTTTCTGCCTCAAAATGAACATTTGATACGAAAATAAGCCTTATAAATTAAATATTCAACCAAATACAGTCTTAAAAGATGCATATAATCCTCTTCCCAGCAAAAGTGTTCAGGAAGAAAAATGCTTACAAATAAACTTATTTCCGAAAAACTGGATCAGGATATGCGCGACTGGCGTCATGATATCCATAAACATCCAGAACTTGGCTTTGAAGAGATTAGAACCAGTGATCAAATCGCAAAACTTCTAACCGATTTTGGCTTGGAAGTTCATCGTGGCATTGGCCAAACCGGCATTGTTGCTGTGCTGAACAATGGTAAAAGCGGCGCATCTATTGGCCTACGTGCCGATATGGATGCCTTGGAAATTCAAGAGCAAACCGGCCTTCCGTACCAATCAGTCCATGACGGTAAAATGCATGCCTGCGGCCATGATGGCCACACAGCTATGTTATTGGGTGCGGCTAAGCATCTTGCCGACCATCCTGATTTTGACGGCACCGTTTATTTTATCTTTCAACCTGCGGAAGAACATGGTCGCGGTGCCTTGGGCATGATGGGTGACAATATGTTCCAGCGCTTTGAAATGGACGCTATCTACGCCATTCATAACATGCCAAATATTCCTGCGGGCCATATTGCTGTGCGCCCGGGACCAATGATGGCATGTGAAGATAACTTTGAAATCCATATTCAAGGGAAAGGTACCCATGCGGCCCTGCCCCATCTGGGTATTGATCCAATTGTCATTGGTGCAGAAATCGTGACCGCCTTACAAACTATTATTGCCCGCAGGATGGACCCGTTATCTCAAGGTGTTATTTCTGTTACAGAATTCACAACAGATGGCACGCGTAACGTCATCCCTGACACAGTTACGCTAAAAGGCGACACACGGTCTTTCACACCCGATATGCAAGATTTTATCGAAAACAGTATGCATCGCATTGTGAAAGGTGTCTGTGCAGCTCATGGCGTGGAATTCACGTTCAAATATTCAAGAGAATTCGCGGCGACCATCAACACGAAAGAAGAAGCCGAACAAGCGGCGCGTGTAGCAAAAGACCTTATCGGGCCAGAACTTGTCGATGAGAATTGCAGTCCCGTTATGGCGTCTGAAGATTTCGGTTTCATGCTGCAAAAGAAACAAGGCGCCTATATTTTCCTGGGCAATGGCGGTGGTGGCCCGGGCGGCTGTGGCCTACATAGCCCGAATTATGATTTTAACGATGAAATTCTTTCTTTAGGGGCGACCTTCTGGGTCAATCTGGTGAAAGATCAGCTTCCCCTAAACAAATAAGATACGATAGAACGGATAATAAAAATGACTTTAGATGCTTATAAGAACGCAACCTTAAACCACCATAAAAATACCTCTTACGACGAAGGCGTTTATCCTTCTTCTTTAGATTCTGTGCTAAGCGCAAAGACGATTGAAGACGCCTATACAACAATCAGCAGCTGGAAAGGATATGAAGCCACCCCCCTTTACCATCTACACAATTTAGCAAGCGAAGCAGGTGTTGCCGATATTCTTTACAAGCATGAAGGCGGACGCTTTGGTTTAGGTAGTTTCAAGGCTTTAGGCGGTGCTTATGCGGTACTCCGTTTATTAGCTGAAGAAGTATCCAAACGCACAGGTAAAGATGTATCAATTGCGGATATTCAAGGTGGTTCTTACGCGAAAGAAGTATCCGAAGTCACCATTGTCACAGCAACAGATGGTAACCATGGCCGCTCTGTGGCTTGGGGATCACAAAGCTTCGGTGCAAGATGCTTTATCTATATGCATGCAGGTGTCAGTAAAGGTCGTGCAAAGGCAGTCGAAGATTTAGGTGCCACAGTTATCTGGGTGGATGGTAACTATGATGAATCCGTACGTCAGGCAGCCCAAGATGCAGAAGATAACGGTTGGTTCGTAGTATCCGACACCTCTTATGAAGGTTATGTAAACCCACCACGTAATGTGATGGCCGGCTATACTGTTATGACCAATGAAATTAAAGAACAACTTGGTGGTGCGCCTGCCCCAACTCACGTATTCCTTCAAGGTGGTGTTGGTGGTTTGGCTGGCGCGATGTGCACCCATCTTTGGCAAATCTTCGGTGAAAACAAACCACGTTTTGTGATTGTTGAACCTGATCGTGCTGATTGCCTCTACCAAAGTGGCATCAAAGGGGAAGCTGTTGATGTCCACATTACCGAAGAAACAATTATGGCTGGCCTATCCTGTGGCGAGGTTTCCAATCTAGGTTGGGAAATTCTAAAATCAGGCACAGCCGACTTTTTAACCATTAGCGATGACATCGTTGCCCCGACAATGAAACTGCTGGCAAACGGCAGTGGTGATGATGTTAGCTTTGCAGCCGGAGAATCTGCTGTTGCAGGTTTAGCAGGTGCTCTGGCTGCACTTCAAAATGAGGGCATCAAAGAGGCTTTGGGGTTGGACGAAAATTCCCGCATCTTGGTATTTGGAACCGAAGGTGCGACTGACCCTGCCATCTATGAGGAACTTGTTGGTGTTGCTGCCGACAGCCTTGCGGCCTAAAGTATAATAAGAAAAGGAAAAATATTAATATGATCGCAAGACCGGATCGGGGTTTCACCCTAGATGAATTTGAAAATCGAACAACACGTGCCCAAGCCGAAATGAAAGCTTTGGGCATGGATGCTCTTTTACTCACCACAGAACCAAATGTACGTTACTTCACTGGCTTCCTCACACAATTCTGGGAAAGCCCGACACGTCCTTGGTTTTGTGTTATTCCTGCCGATGGAAAGCCCATTGCTGTTATCCCTGAAATC
This sequence comes from Curvivirga sp., assembly GCF_965219885.1. Lineage (NCBI taxonomy): Bacteria > Pseudomonadati > Pseudomonadota > Alphaproteobacteria > Rhodospirillales > Aestuariispiraceae > Curvivirga > Curvivirga sp. The sequence continues at coordinate 2,149,754 of NZ_CBDCOT010000009.1, read as the reverse complement.
GGAGCAGCAGGCATGCGCACCACTTGGGTCGAAGATATCCGTACATGGCCAGCTCCACGCCCAGAGGATGATGGTATTAGCTTACTGGCTCAAACTATCAAGGAATGTATGAAAGGTGGCAAAATTGGCATACAGATGGGACATGAAAGCCATTTACGTATGCCGGCTGGTAATTTCCAATCTTTATGTGACCAAATTCGACCTCATGAAATTGCAGATGCAACCATGATGATGCGTGCCCTTCGTAATGTAAAATCTGAACAGGAAGTCGCGAAAATTCACTATGCCTGCGATATAACCTCTACTTGTTTCGAAAACTTGCCAAACCTTTTAAAGGCGGGTGAGTCAGAACGTGATAATTGTAAGCGCATGCGTATTGATTTATTAGAACGCGGCGCGGATCACTCTCCTTACTTAATCTCAGCTTCAGGCCAGGGTGGTTATGATAACATCATTATGGGCCCTACGGATCGTATCTTGGAACGCGGAGATATTCTAATCATTGATACCGGTACAGTTTATGACGGCTATTTCTGTGACTTTGACCGCAACTATGGTTTTGGCGAAGTTGCAGATGAAAGTAAGCGTGCCTATGAAACCGTTTTCAAATCGACTGATGCGGGTTTTGCCGTTGCGCGACCGGGTGCGACTTATAGTGATATATGGAAAGCCATGTGGGACGTTCTTGAGGCAGGCGGCGCACTTGGTAATGACGTGGGCCGTATGGGCCACGGCCTTGGCATTCAACTTACCGAAGGACCATCCGTCACCCCAGATGATCATACTGTCTTAAAACCGGGCATGGTCGTCACTTTGGAGCCGGGTATGGAGTTTTCGCCCGGTAAACAGATGGTACATGAAGAAAATATCTTGATCACTGAAGATGCACCGATCTGGCTCACCCGACGTGCCCCAGCAGAAATACCTATTGTGGAGATAGATTAATGTTTACATCAGGAGATCAGCTTAAATCCAAAAAGTGGGATGTGGAATTTGATGAAGGGGCCCACGCCCGTGCGAGGTTAGGCTTTATTCTAATGTCCACGGATTTAGCAGCGGAAGATGACTTATATGCGATGCGCCCTCAAGGGGTCGGTATCCATATCACGCGCTTAAAAACCGAAGACTATACAACGAATGAAACCTTAGCGCGTCATATAGATACAATGGCGGATGCAGCATCACGTCTGCAACCGGATATGAAGCCTGAAGTAATCTGCTATAGCTGTACCAGTGGATCTATTGTAAACGGCGAAGAACCTGTTATGGCTGAGATTAAAAAAGGTGCCCCATATACTCAGCCAACAACCCTTGTGACAGGTGTAGTTGAAGCACTCCGTAAACTAAACGCAAAAAAGATAGTTGTTGGTACACCTTACCTGGATGAAATTAACTTGGCCGAAGCTGAATTTTTAACGAACAAGGGGTTTCAACTCCTCGATCTGCAAGGATTAAATCTGGAAACAGGAATTGAATTTGGAACAGTCACCGCAGATTTCTGGTACAAGTTTGCCTGTAAAATTGACCAACCAGAAGCAGATGCCGTCTTCTTAAGTTGTGGGGGTATCCGTTCGGCACAAGTAATTGATCGTATAGAACAAACCATTCAAAAACCTGTTGTGACCAGTAACCAAGCTATGTTTTGGCATTGCCTCAGAAAAGTTGGCATCCAAGATAAATTGAAAGGTTATGGTCAATTATTTGATCTCTAATAAAAAACCCCGAAAAATATTTCGGGGCTTTTACATTATATTGCCTTAATACCAAGCGACAGTTTGTTCCATGGAACGACGAGATTTTGGGAACATCGGATCACCAGCACGATAGCCAAATGCGGCCATAACAGCAGGCTTGTAAATTGTTGGATCAATATCAAAATGTTGCTCCAACGTCGCTTGGGTTCTCTTAATCTCAAATCCTTCAATCGGACATGAATCCACACCTAATAAAGCTGCTGTATTCATCATGTTGCCAAGTGCAATATAGGCTTGGCGAGCTGACCAATCTGTAATCTGGCGTGCGCCTTCGATTTGAAAATCATGATCCTGGAATTTTTTGTAAAACTGACCAAATAGCTCAATTACATCATCTGGTAATTGTTTCACTTCCTTCATAAAGTTTTGAAGATAATCAGACCCAGCTTTCATATTCACATCTGTATGTGCAAGAAAGATACAAAAATGACTAGCTGTTCCCAATTGACCTGCAGTTCCGCTGGCAGCGCCATTAGCACCCCAAGTAAAATCACGGAATAATTCGCGTTTTTCATCATTTTGAATGACTAGAATTTGCCATGGTTCAAAACCAAAACTACTCGGGGACATACGTGCTGCCTCAAGAATGGTATTAAAGATAGCTTCATCAATCTTACGGTCGGCATCAAATACTTTGCAGGCATGACGGGATGTAAAAGCTTCCATCAATTGTGCTTGCACTTCAGGGATATTGTTAATTTCTTTCATGGCTCAAAGCTCCGTTGGTAAATTTGAACCAACAGATAATGAATCCTGATATCAGAAACTATGCCTCATTTATAAATTGATAATTTCGAAAATCTATATAATCAAAGCCATATCGGATTTTTACCAATTCTTTCTATAAGAAAATCAATAAAAACCCGCACCTTGGTCGTGAGTACATTTGACTTTGGATAGAGTAACCAAAGTGCAGATGTGTCATCTATTTCATAGTCAGACAAAACTTGAACAAGTTTTCCTTCCTTCAATTCTTGATGAATACTCCACATGGAGTTTAATGAAACCCCTGCCCCTGCCAATGTGGTTACTTTTTGATTTAATCCATCATCCAAAATCAAACGGCGCTTTGCCATCATGGGATGAAACGCACCTGTTTCCCCATTCAAACCGGTTAGCTTTCGTGGGGTCATATCCTTAAAACTGATCAACTGATGATCCATCAAATCATCTGGATGGGACGGTGTACCATTTTTCACAAGATATTCCGGTGAGGCACATAAAATTCGTTTGTCTGATGCCAGTTTTCGCCCCTTTAAACTTGTATCTTCAATTGCAGAATTCCTAAGCGCTAAATCAAAGCTTCCCTCAATCAAGTCATAACGTCCATCAGATAAGCGTAGCTCCAAATTCACGCCTGGATGTCGTTCCAAGAAATCAGGCAAAATGGGCGCGATATATAACTGAGAAAAACTTGCAGGGGCCGTAAATCGTAATGTACCAGTTGCTTCGACACTTCCTTTGCCCAAGGCAGCGCGTCCAGCCTTCTCTTGCGCTAATATCTCTTTAGCGAAAGGCAAAAATTCTGCACCTTCCAAAGATAAAGATACTTTACGAGTAGATCGGTGCAGTAAGTCAGCGCCCAGAATATGTTCAAGTTTAGCCAAACGGTTACTGGCCACAGCAGGTGCCATGCCCAATTCTTGGCCTGCTCCGCTGATATTTAGCTTTTCAGCCGCGAGAACAAATAAGCGAATGCTATCAATATCCATCGACATTATATTCAAAATCCGAATTATCTATTAACATTTAAATTATTTTTTTATTTTTTCAGAAGAATATATTGAGGTCAACAAAACAAAATTGAATCTAATTAAATCATTTGGAGATCGACCATGACATACTATTCCATTTTAGAGGTAACACCGACTGCAGATGACTGGGTCGCTGATTATATTGGTCCAGCTAACGCCCTAGTTAACAAATATGGTGGGAAATATTTAGCACGCACCAGCAGTCATGAGCGTATGGAAGGTAACCGTGATACACCTGCTTTGCGCATCATCCTTGAATGGCCTGACCGTGATGCCGCAGTAAATTTTATGAATGACCCTGAATATGCACCTCATTTAGAAGCACGGACCAAAGGTTCTATCAGTCACCATGCCTTAATCGAAGGTAAAGACGACCTTTCCTAAATAGTGTCTGATATTGCGATCTCACTCAAACATGGAAGAGACACAATCATGAAAACAGCAAAAGTTAACTATCATGTTACCAGTCATGAACCACAGGCGTTTCATATTGATGCCAATGGCGTAAAAGGAAATTTAGTAAGCCCAATTTTAGAGGCTCATGAGATCGAACTAGAAGATATTCGCAAGTCCAATTTTGATTTAAAATTCTCCGCTGACAGCATCACCTTTGTTAACTTCCCAACGAAAATTAAAGATTTCGGTGACAAAACAGATTGGAAAGAATTGTATAATCAAGAAATCAATAATCTTTTGGTAGAAGAGCTCAACGCAAAGGACGTAATTGTGTTTGATCACACCATCCGTCTTGATGACCCGGATGCATTACGTAAACCAGCTCGTAATGTCCATGGCGATTACAGCGTCAAAGGTGCTCATCATCGATTACATGACATTTTAGGATCAGATAAATCTATAGAATGGGAGAAAGGGCATTTTGGCTTCGTCAACATCTGGCGTCCATTACATGCACCTGTGAACAGTTCCCCATTAGGATTTATTCATCCAAAATCAGTAAAGTCTGATGATTGGGTTAATATCGGCCTTATATACCCTGACCGTAAAGGACATATCCTCGGATTGGTACAAAATGCAGATCATCAATGGATTTATATGTCTAAGATGACACCCGACGAAGTTGCTATTTTTAACGTATACGACAATCAAGGATTAGCACCAATTGGTCATAGCGCCCTAGACGGTATCGAAGATGTCTCTCAACCCAATATTAGAATGAGTTTGGAAAGCCGTGCGCTTGTTCGATATTCTTGAAAAGGAAACTCTAAGATGCTGGACATGACATCTGAAAACAACTTTCCCATTATTAACAAGGCATATAATGCGGTCTACAAACCAAATAGACTTAGCTTAGGTCTTGTGGTGCCTATAGAAAATTATGCGACAAGCCCCGTTCCCGGTATGGCAAACCATGTTGAACGTGTAAAGCTTGCTGAAAGCCTGGGATTCGAAGCTATTTGGTTGCGCGATGTCCCATTTAATGTTCCAAGTTTTGGAGATGCAGGTCAGACATTTGATCCATTCACATATCTTGGTTTTCTAGCAGCCCATACAAAACATATCGCATTAGCCACAGGCAGTATCATATTGCCACTTCGACATCCAGCGCATGTGGCAAAAGCGGCAGCAAGTGTGGATGTTCTTTCTAATGGTAGACTGATCATGGGAGTCGCATCCGGTGATAGACCAGAAGAATATCCTGCAATGAACCTGCCTTTTGAAAATAGAGGAGAGCGCTTTCGCGAAAGCTTCGCATACATTCAACAGATGTGGTTAGAAAACCCAGACTTCCAAAATGATTTTGGAAATTCAAACGGGCATATGGATATGTTACCGAAACCATCCAATGGCAAACTTCCTCTTCTGATCACAGGTGCAAGTCAGCAATCGCCAGATTGGTTGGCAAAAAATGGAGACGGTTGGATTACCTATCCAAGGAATGTGTCCACACAATCCGCCATTATCAACGAATGGCGCAGCAGAACCCAAGATGCAGAGCTTTCAATCAAACCTGCGTCACAATCCTTATATATTGATCTTACAGAAAGACCAGACGAAGCGCCCTCCCCCATCCATTTAGGATTTAGATCAGGAACTAAATATCTGATTGATTATCTCAAATCCTTGGAAGAAATCGGGATGAACCATGTCGCTATTAACTTACGCTTTAATCGAAACGATATCGAAGAAACCTTGAAGCAGATATCAGAAGAAATTTTACCGAAATTCACCCAATAAGGAATATAACAATGACAAAAACGATCTTAATTACAGGCGCCACGGATGGTATTGGGCTAGAAACAGCCAAAAAACTTGCATCAAAGGGACATACCCTTCTATTGCATGGTCGCAACCCTGACAAAATGCAGGCAGCTATTAAAGCTGTTTCAGCAATAAATAGTAACGCCAAGATCGAAAGCTATTTAGCCGATTTATCAGATTTCAAAGAAACAGTGAAACTTGCTGACGAAGTAAAAAGTAAGCATGCTTCAATTGATGTGCTTATAAACAACGCAGGCATCTTTAAAACATCAAACCCGACCACGAAAGACAATCTTGATATACGCTTTGTGGTAAATACAATCACCCCATATTTACTCACGAAACACCTGATGCCGATCATGGATAAGAACAGCCGTGTCGTTAATCTTTCTTCAGCAGCACAAGCCCCAGTAGATATGGCAGCGCTGAATGGCAATATATCAATGAATGATGGTGAAGCTTATGCCCAAAGTAAACTTGCTATCATCATGTGGTCACGTGGTTTAGTCCATACTATGAATGATGCAAGCCCAATGATTGTTTCAGTAAATCCAGCCTCCTTCCTTGGCAGTAAGATGGTAAAAGAAGCATATGGAATGGCCGGACATGATTTAAGCATTGGTGCGGATATTTTGGTAAAAGCATCGTTATCTGATGACTTTAAGAATGCCTCAGGCAAATATTTTGATAATGACAATGGTTGTTTCGCTGATCCTCATCCTGACGGATTAAATCGCCCAAAAACGAGCGAATTAATCACCACTATGGAAAGCTTGATTAAACAACTTACGTAAAGAATAAGCCAATGTATTAAATCACATTGGCTTATTTTTATTTAATTATTTAGCAAATTGTCGACGCGCAAATAAGTCATGTATAATCATGCGATCTTCGTGACTTAGCATGGCAAAATGTTTGGTCGTGATATCTAGAATAACTTCGAAGCTTTCTTTTTGATATCTTACGATATCCGCTGAAATTTCATCAGCTTCCGCAAGATCAAAATTTTCAGCGCGTAAAGACTCCAGTCCTCGTTTACGGGTCTCTCGCATATGCCGTTTCAAAGTATCAAAATGTCCTTTTACATTTGAAGCTAAATCTTCAACAACACGCTGTCCTTCAGGGCTTAATTGTGGATGAGCCATTTCCAAAATTCGCAAAACGATCTTATGTGGCGGCGGTGGAGGGCCCATAGGACGCCCATCGGGTTTATTTTTCTCACTAATTTCCACACGATCATCAAAGAAGGTCATAGAGCCAAACTTCCCTAGAAAGAAAAAGTTCAGGCATAAAGAAAGGACTATAATGCCTTTCAAAGCAGATTTACTCAATTGCATCAGGCCAACCCAGCTTTAATCAATAAAGGTAAAAAACGTTGTAGGCAGGATCTTCTGCCAACGCAACATCCTCAACCATATCACCTTTAGACACACCGGATAGAACCCCTATTAATATCCCGCATGCTAAACTCCCAGCCAATGCAAAAGCAGGAATTTTGCCCATTGATAATTCTGACAAAAGTTCAACCGCTTTTTTCATCAAGCCCGACGGCTGTTCATCCAAATTACCTTCATCATCTGGAAGATCTGCCATTATTTCATCGACAAGTGAACGGGAAGTTTGCGTTTTTTCACGCATAGATAACTCTCGCTCTATATCTTTGAAAAACTCTAGCTCCTCAAAATCTTGAGGATTATCTTGCAAATACGAATATGCCTGCTTCTGCAATTCGGATGGCCACTTACTTAGGTCACCACCATACATATTCATATGGTCGTTAAATTCTTCTTTTGTCATGTCGAAGCTTCTGCCTCTAATATATAAGTTTCAAATATTAACTTAATTGAGAACTTTAAGAGTTTCAATGATTTCCATCACTTTTTCTCTCACAATCCGTTCACAGTTTGCTGATCTTTCATAATCTCCCTAAGGCGTTGTCGCGCACGTTTTAAAAGTGATTCTGCTGCATTCAACTTTATACCCATTACTTCTGCCACCTGCGCAGCTGTTAGCCCCTCATGATAATATAAGGAAATTGCAACTTGTTGTGTTTCAGATAACTGTTTGATGGCATCGCGTATCCTTGCAGAAACCTGATTTTGTTGAATGTGGGTTTCCGCATTTGGACGCTCGTCTTCTGGTTCCTGCACATCTTCAATATTGACAAATTTGGTTTTACGTTGATAATCAATCGCCCTGTTAAGGGTCATGCGATATAACCATGTTCGAAACGATGCTTTTTCAGGATTCCATTTCTCCTTACTTTTCCATAGGTTTAAGAATACGTCCTGTGCAATATCTTCAGCGTCACTATCACCAGATACAATGCGTTTCGCTAATGCAACCGTGCGATCCACATGACGTTCCACCAATTTCCGATAGGCCGACTTGTCGCCCTGTACGACCAAAACCATCAAAGCTTCGTCACTATCTGTTTCCGGTGATAATTTCTGAGATTCTGGTTTATGGCGTGTTAATCGCTTCGCTAAAGCCCCTTTCAACTTGGCAACAGCAGGTAATGTTTCAGCCAATTTATACTTCTTTGCATCCATATCCTTATTGGACTGATGCAAAGCATAATTCCCCGATGCCTCGTGACTGGAATCCAGCAACAAGCCATCCATATATGCTGACTTACTAATTGTCTTAGCCCCTCAAAATACACACTCATGGTTTAACCATTAAGCGCGCACATGCTCTTCCTCACGTTGTAAGGATTGACTTGAGGGTTCTCCCGCAAGCGCTGCCCAAGCAGAACGCATCACATTAACCTGCTGTAGGATATTATCGTAATGTTCGATTTTATCCGCAGCTTTATACCTATAATTAATCTGTGAAATCAGATTTGTATAGTATTCTTTAAGGGTTAAAGCGACTTTCCCGCCTTGCTTGAAATTCAGGTTGGATCTCAAGCCTATTAAAGCTTTTAACACTATCTCAACTGAATTGAATTCTGTCTCAAAGTCCCCGTTCAACCGGGCCTCTTTTGCCAAATATAGACGATGATACATTCGATCATAGATGCGTAAGATAGCACGCACGCCAGTTTGTGCCTCACTTGCACGGGCATATGCATTTATCGCATTGGCATAAGCTTGATACATTGGTCTAACTCCTAGTCTTCACTGGTGAGAGCGGTCAGCGTATCCAAGACGGCTTCATATTCCGCGATTTCTGCTTCCAGTTCTGCGTAATATTCCACTAAATCGTCATAGTAGTTTGCTGCATCACTCTCAATTTCGGAGATTTCTTCATTTTTGTCGGATATGGATTCTTCCATATCATTAATAATTTCGGACAAGATCCCACTGGATTCATTTGCCCAATTATCAAGGGAATATCGCATTTGATCAGCGATCCCTTGAGAAATAGATATATTCACTGTGGTAGTGGCATCCCCGGTATAAATGAAAGAAAGCCCTTCATATTCAGTACCTTCCGCGCCGGAAATAACTTTACCATCAATCGTGAATAGAGATGTGTCCCCGCCCACATCAACGGAAGTCATATCTCCTGCCCCATCGACTGTAATATTCATATCGAAATCCATATCACCGAATATGCCGTCATGAGCCGTGATCCCCAGATCAGAGGAAGACGTGGTCGCATTAAAGGAAAAGAAAGCTTCGATTTTTTCCGGTTCAGATAGCAACACTTCATCTAACACATCTTCATCAATGGTCAGCGTGTTATCCCAGTTAAACGTGATCCCGAATGACGCAAGACTGAGAACCTCATCATCCCCATACTCAACAGATGTGTTCAAAAGGTTATAGATTTCACTATTTGCGTTTCTTAATAGGCTATCCCCGAAAAGAACTGCATCTGCAGAAGCCTCACCGGATGTTGTGGTTGCTTGCTGTACAATGGCAAAATTTCGATAGTTGTTATACGCATCAACAAAAGCTTGAACAGCTTCCTTGATGCCAGACAAATCTTCTGCCACCTCTAACGTAATAGTAGTCCCCGGGTTTGCAGTATAAAGGCTTATAGTGACGCCTTCTAAAAGATCATCAATTGAATTACTGTCTCTCTCAACAGTCACGCCATCAATCGTTAAAATAGCGGGTTCCGCTGCTTGAAGTTCATTTTGATAAATGCCAGCACCATCAATAATACCAAGGCTTTGTGCGACATCGTCGCCGGAGACAGTGGCAAAGGTAATTTCTTCATTGGTGTTTGAAGCGGTTAACACCATCATAAATTCTGTTTCAGAAACTTGTAAAACAGAAGCACTTACACCGGTCGCATCCGTTTCCGAATTAATCAGATCAACCAAATCATTCAAACTGGTTGTAGCATCAATCACAATATCAACGGATCCGCCCGTCGCTGTTGAAAGATTAAAAGTGCCATCTAATCCCAGGTCAGCATCAGCATCTGCGACTGTATCGGATGCGATCTTATGTGCAGTTGCGATTTGTTCTACTTCAATTTGATAGCTGCCACTGACGGCGTCATCTTCAACAAGGACCCCCATGATGTTATCTGCAGGCACATCACTGTCACTGGTTAGATAGGCAGCTTTATCATCAAACACATTATCATCAGTGTCTGTTGCTGTATCTGTAAGTGTCGTTAACGCATCTTCAAATTCCTGGAGATAGGTTTCCATTTCTTCGTAAGCTGCAACAATGGCCTGATCTTCCGATACCTCATCTGCCAAGGTGTAGGATTCACTCAAGGCTTCTTGATATTCTGCTTCAATCAAAGATGAATAGTCATACCCACTTGTCCCGGATACATAAGTGGTCGAGGTGGTTTGAGTTAATGTTGTTGTGCCTGACACATCAGTCATTTTTTATTCATCCTAAAATTAAAGTTGAGAGACGGGAAAGCGGTGAGGTACAAGGAAGGGGGGCCGCTTTCCCATCCACTCAATTACTGGAACAAGCTCATCAATTGAGAAGACATAGAATTCGCCTGAGCCAGTGCTGAAATCGCCGCATTGGTTTTTACTTCCGCAGAGGAGAGTTCAGCTTGTTCTGCAGCAATATCCGCATCCACAATGGAGGAGTTTGCCGCTTCCAAATTTTCTGTTGCCTGTGCAATATTATCTGCGCGAAACTCGAAACGAGACATCGTCGCACCAACATTCGCACGTGTTGCTGAAATTGAATCAATCGCTGTATCAATTGCAGCCGCAGCGGCTGTTGCGTTTGCCTGTGTATCTACAGACAATGCATTCACACCAAGTGCAGTCGCATCTGAATCATCGATTTCAACGCTTAAAACATCGTTTGTGGTATCTGTTCCCAAAAGGAAGTCCACACCCGTACCCGTTACCCAATCAGAAGTACCATCTAATAAAGAGTCACCATTAAACTGGGTAGATTGTGCAATAGAATCGATCTCGGCGATCAGTTCTGAAAATTCCGCATCGATATATGCACGCTCTGTATCGGTCACAGCACCAGAAAGTGATTGTGTTGCAAGAGATTTCATCCGTTGCAAAATATCACTGATATTTGAAAGACCTCCGTCCGCTGTTTCGAGAATATTGATGCCGTGTGAAGCGTTTGTTGCTGCCTGCTCCATCACCGTAATATCGGATTGGATACGTGTCGCAACCGCCAATCCAGCCGCATCATCGGATGCACGGATAATACTGGAACCACTGGCAATTTTCGCCAATGAGTCAGATTGATCCATAGAGTTAGCATTCAAGTAACGCAAAGCTGTATTCGCCGCTGTGTTAGTAGAAATTGTAGGCATGTTCTTTCTCCTTCTGTTGAAATCGCCAGCGGATTCTTCCGCATGTCACACATAGGCTTGTACGAAGGAGCCTTTGGAATACTGGCGCATCTTTTTTGAAAAAATTTTTTTATTTTTTTTCGCCAGTATTTTCACCGCCCTTCCGTAAATGGTCATAACAGGCCGACAAAGCCGGACATGAATTTCCGACAGCTTTAGCGCCCTTAATTATTTCGGCTGAAAAGCTGTCCGCCCCGTTTTGAAAAGGGGTTTTAGGAAAGGACTAAAATTATGGAAGTTTACGGACTTGTTTCATCCAGTGGATATGACGCTGCAACTTATAGCGCGGAAATTGAAACCAATTATGAAGATTTCCTGACTTTGCTTACAACGCAAATTCAAAATCAGGATCCGACCAATCCAATGGACACTACTGACCTAACCAATCAACTAGGTGAGTATTACACGTTAGAGCAACAAGTGATGACCAATGAGCTTCTCAATACATTGGTATTAGAAACACAATATGGATCAACTGGAAATCCAACTGAATATCTCGGCAATACGGTTACATATGTAAGCGATGAAGCAAGTTTGGGATCAGATGGTGCCTATTGGGAATTCGATCTACCTGAAGGCACGACATCTGCTGATCTAACCGTCACAGATAACGAAGGTAATACCGTTTATGAAGCAACGGCTTCCTATAATAACGACGGCATAAATAACTTCATCTGGAATGGTGCAGGCACTGACGGAAATACCTACACCAGTGGCACATATACGCTTCAAGTTATTGCATCTGATGCCAACGGAACCGTCACGGACGTTGATGACATCTATACCCAAGGCACGGTCAGCAAAGTCAATTGGGTCAGTGGTGAATATGTACTGACCGTAGATGACGAAACAATCACATCCAACAAAGTAACTGCCGTCGCAACCGCGGCGTAACTTAACGGAAAGGAGCTAAACCATGAGTACATTAAGTGGCGCGCTCAATGCTGCTGTAAGTGGGCTTTATGCACAAAGCACAGCAATTTCAACAATATCAACAAATATCGCCAATGTTGATACGGTTTCCTATAAAGAAGCAGATACCAGTTTTTCAACATTGGTAACCAACAACACAAGTTCTTCCAGTTATTCCGGTAGCGGTGTAACTGCAACGGTCAATCAGAATATAGAACTTCAGGGGATTGTTGAGAACTCAACATATTCAACACATATGGCAATTGATGGTGAGGGCTTCTTTGTTGTTTCCGATGAAAGCGGCGATAGTGTTTATTACACTCGTGCTGGTGATTTTGAAGAAAATGATGAAGGTTATCTCGTCAATGATGCCGGGTATTATTTAATGGGATATCCAGTTGATGAAAGTGGTGAAGCCCTTTCAGGAACCGGATCAACAGCTAGCCTTGAACAAATTAACCTAGACAGTATTACTGGTAATGCATCCGCCACGGAAAATGTCGCAATTGATGCCAATTTACCCGCAGATGCAGCGATCGGTGACACATTCACAACCGATATTGAGGTTTATGACTCACTTGGCACAAGCGCGCTTGTGGAATTAACCTGGACCAAGACAGCAGCCAATGAGTGGACTGCAACTTATGCCGACCCGTCTTATTCCAGCGATACTTCATCCGATATCGGGGATTCAACAGGTAGCTTTACACTGAACTTTGATAGCGATGGTAATTTAACAACCACCACACCCGATCCAGCGGTACTTGATATAACAGGATGGACAACAGGCGCGTCCGATAGCAGCATTACTTTTGATTTCAGCAATGTAACACAATTTACCGATGCAGATTCTACAACAACCGTCACGTTAGATTCCATCTCTAAAGATGGCGTCCAATATGGCGACTTGAAATCAATCACCGTTGATGATCAAGGATATGTCATTGCCTCCTTTGAAAATGGTACCAGTTATCCTGTCTATCAGGTTCCTGTTGCCACTTTTAGTGATCCAAACGAATTACAAATGGAAAGCGGCAATGCCTATTCCGCAACTTATGATGCCGGTGATGTCACCTTGAATGTTTCTGGTGAAGGATCAGCGGGTACAGTGAGTGGTTATTCACTAGAGGCTTCTACGGTAGATAATGCGGATCAATTAACCCGTCTTATCGTTGCGCAACAGGCATATTCCTCTGCCGCACAGGTGATCACCGCGACAGATGACATGTTTGACGCCTTATTATCGGCGACACGCTAATGAGTAATTTACCTGAAAAACACAAACCGCGATCTAATCAATTACTGATCATGGAAGGTGAACGTATTCGCTTACTTGGTAAAAAATTGATGAACCAACACCCGGATATCATTTCACGAAATGAAGTCCTCGCCTGCAAGGATGATCTGCGAAATCACATGCATAAATTGAAAGAACGCCAAACAAAGATACGCACAAATATTTTACGTCAAACCAAACGTAAACTAGCCCTCGCCGCCTATCATAGAGCAAGCAAATAAGGAGATAGATATGTCTGAAACATTAGCCTTGAAAATTGAAAATAATGCAGAGTTGCCAATCATTGGTAAGCTTTCACGCGTGATTGATGAGTTGATGCAATTGTTAACCGAAGAAGCAACCTGGTTACATAATAAATCAGATAATACCTCCGGATTAGAAGATATCGTTAAGCGTAAAGTTACCCTCTCCAAAACATACTTTGATCTATTTTGCGAATATAAAAGAGATCAACAAAAAATCATCGCATCAGGTGCAACTGAGAACGATATCTTAATGGAAAAGACCAAACGTCTTTCCCAGATTTTGTTAAATAACAAATCCATGCTGGAAGCACGGAAACAATCCACCAGTAAACGCATCAATGCTGTCGCTACCGCGATGGAGAAAAAACGCACCCAACATAACGGCTACAAACTGATTTTGGGTGGTAAATCTTCTGCGACAACGAACCAGGCCATGATTACTGATCTCGGCGTTTAATAAATTCCTATTTATTCATTTTCATTTTAATAATCAGAGGGCAAAGCCATGAGCACAACAAGCATCAGCATAAATGCAAGCTTAACGGCAATGCAGACTGCAAGTTACAATATTTCTGTTTCCTCTGCCAATGTGGCCAACGCGGATACAGAAGGCTATACCGCGAAATCAACAAGCAACACGACACAAATGGCGGGTAGCACAGCAGTGGGTGTTCAATCACAAGCCCTGACAAATATGGTGGATCAAAACCTACTTGATGATTTGAACGAAGCCGCAAATGAAGCAAAATATACAGAGACACTACAAGCAGGTATGGAAAACATTTCAAACTCGTTAGGGTCTGTCTCTGGGGATAACAGCTTATCAGAAGCAATCACAGATATTGAAACGGCTCTGCTTTCGCTAGAGCTAGATCCAACCAGCAATTCTGATCAAATCGTTTTAGTGGATAGCCTTAACGATCTGACAACTCAATTAAACAACACGTCAAACGATATTCAGGATCAACGCGCTGATATAGATGAAGATATTGAAACAGCGATCTCAAGCGTTAATTCCCTATTAAATGAAATTGATAACTTGAATGAGCAAATCGCGATTGCCCAAGCCAATGGGAATTCCACCCTTGACCTTGAAGATAGCCGAAACACAGCCTTACAAGAATTATCAGGGTATATGAATGTGAATTCTTTCACCGATAGCAACAATCAACTTCAAATCTATACCGAAGGTGGCACCGCATTACTATTATCGGAACCACAAGAACTTTCCTATGAGGCCACATCGCCGGTAACCTCAACGACTAGTTTCAATAGTATTACTGTTGCTGGAAAAGATATTACATCCGAAATCACGGGAGGCGAAATCGGAGCTTCTCTTGAATTGCGTGATGAAATACTGCCTGACCTACAAGCTGAATTAGACGAACTTGCATCCACACTCATTGACAGCGTTAATGCAATCTCTAACAAAGCAACATCCATCCCATCGCCTGCAACTTTAACCAGCCAACAAACTGTCTCTGCAAGTGATGCGATGACCGGAAGTGGTACATTTCGCATTGCAGTCACTGATAGCGATGGAGCTGTTAACGAATATGCAGATTTTGATGCTTCAACTTATTCAACGGTACAAGATTTTATTGATGATCTAAATTCTATGACAGGTGTGAGCGCCTCAATCAATGCAGATGGATATCTGGAAATAACAACGACAACAACAGATACAGGATTATCATTTAATGAAATGGATAGCGCTGTGGGCGGCGATTCTCTTGGTATATCTAACTATTTCGGTTTTAATTCCATTCTTAGTGGGGATTCTGCTACCAACATTTCGGTAAGTGCCGATCTATTAGATGATCCCAGCCTGCTACCAACTGCGGAACTAAACGATAGCTCAACTTTGTCTGTCGGTGATACGGGTCTAAATAGCGGTGATACAAGTATTATATCCAGTTTAATATCGACTTTTTCCGAAGATCAATCCTTTGATGCTGCCGGCAATTTAGGTGCAGATACAACCAGCTTCGCCAATTACGCGACAAATATAACCAGCGCGCTTGCCGTAAAGACGGACAGTGCCATAACCGATGCAGAAATCGCTGTTTCTGCTTACGACAACTTAGCAACCTCCTTCGCGAATGAAACAGGTGTCAATCTTGACGAAGAAATCGCCAAGATGAATGCCTATCAAGAATCTTATGAAGCTGGCGCCTATATTCTAAGCACCATACAGGAAATGTTTGATGTGCTGATGAATGCCGTGACCTAAGGAAAAGAAAATGACAAGAGTAGCCACGTTTTCCAATTATCAAAATCTTCTAAATATGAGTATGAATGTCCAATCAGATGTGTCTTCGAAACAATTGGATATTGCTTCAGGCAAAATAAGTGAAAATTATTACGATCTTGCCAGTTCCACCAATCTCATTCTGGATTTGGAACATAGCATGTCCACCAGCGAACAATACATTGACAATGCTGAACAGGTGTCTGCGCAAGTTGAGGCAACATATGCAGCTTTAAACAGTATGGTTGATGTAATGGCAAATTTCACAAGTTCTGTAACCGCCTCCCTTGGAGGAACAGATGATGTCGAAGAATTAAATGCAACTGCCCAAGCCTCATTAGAGGAAATGGGCGCCTTACTAAACCAGCAATATGGGGATATATATTTATTTGGTGGGACGGATACTGGCCAGGCACCGGTTGATGTGTCTTCTGCCAGTTATACAGCACAAACCTATCCATCAACGGTCAGTACTGATTATTATTCAGGCAATGATGAAACGCGAAGTTTTCATGCGGATGATAATTATGAAATCAATTATGGCGTCACAGCCAATGAGTCCGCTTTTGAAAAAGCAATCCGCGCGATGAGCATGATGGCTAATATGGACCCTCATGATGAAGATGCCATCGCGGAAGCACATGATTTAATGAATGAAGCCACAGCGGAAATCGCAGCTCTACAAGCAGAAGTTTCCGTTACAGCCAGCAATATTGAAAACACAATTGATGCCCATACAAATGCACAACTGATTACGGAAAGCATGTTGGGTGATCTAACTGAAGTCGATGTGGCTGAAGCCACAGCAGAACTTAACCAGTTGCAGGCTCAATTGGAGGCTTCATTCTCCGCGATTTCAAATGCGACTTCATTAAATCTTATTGATTACTTATAGCGCCAGTATTTCTGACTTTCATACGTATCAATAAAAGTTAAACCTCAATTTAAGGATGATCAGTCATGGATGTTACATCCAATAATCTTGCTTATGGCGCCAGCCTGATTTCCCAATTAAACAATCAGACTGATAGCACAGGCACCAAAGGAAATAGCAACATTTCCGGTGACATAAATTTTGCCAATCTGATGCATGCAATTGGTCAAGGTAATGCCGATCAGATGGGGGCAATTCAGGCTCTTGCAGATCTTGGAAATGGATCAAGTGAAAACTTTCAATCCGGCGACAACCTGTCCAATATGTTTGGATCAGGAAATATGAGTGCAACCACAATGCAAGGCCTTTTGGACTTGCAATCACAGAATATGTTTAGTGATGCGGGTATAGCGCCTCCGCCTCCAAATGAAGCATCGCAAAGCAAATCAGATTATACATCGACAGCTACGAAATCACGTAGTGAAACCGTGGATAGTATTCTTGAAAAACTAGAAGAAATGGAAGCTTCCCAATCTAGTACTGATACAGAACACATCGAAGGACACGGGCAAGAATTGTTTATGGCGATCGATTCCGACGGTGATGGAAAACTATCACAGCAGGAATTATCTGATTTTGGTCCCGCAATTCGAAATAGTTTTGGCGGAACCACAGAGGAAGATGTGTAGATCTTAACCGCTAGAATGAGACAGACTGATATGCCGCCTTTGTCACAATCCGATCTTGTCGGGCTTGCGAAGGCGGATGCCCATAAGTTGATCTGAATATCTTGGAAAAATAAGCGGGATTATCAAACCCACAAGCCAAAGCAATTTCAGATATAGACGCCTCCGTTTGATTAAGCAGATGACGCGCGCGTTCCATCCTTAAATCCATATAATATTTCTTTGGAGATGTATGTGTGTATTTTCCAAATAAACGTTCTAATTGTCGTGCAGAAATTCCAATTTCTTCAGCAATTGAAGCCGTTGAAACAGGTTCTTCAATCTGATCCTTCATCATCTGAACAGCACGTGCAAGATATGCATTGCGTACTGCGTAACGCGACTGAAAAGATCGTTTTTGTGTTGATTCCGCATCCCGGCTTGCTGAATAAACCATTTGATCAGCTACGGTTAAAGACAAGTCATACCCATGCTCTATCTCTACCAGATGCAACATTAAATCCGCAGTCGCCGTACCACCTGATGCAGTAATGATATTTTCATCTGCAACAAAAATACTGTTGATCAAGCTGATATTGTGAAACCGTTCGACAAACCCGTCATGGAATTCCCAATGAATGGCTGCACGTTTTCCATCTAAAAATCCGATTTCCCCCAAAATCCAGGCACCGGAACAAAGGCCACCAAGCTTTACTCCCTTTAATCGAAGTTGACGCAGGGCACCTACTAAATTCGGTGTTATATAATCGGTCATATTGCCACCGGACAAAACAAAAGCCCGATCACAGTTGGGTAGATCATCAAAACTATGTTGGACCAACATTTGTGAGCCATTTGAACAGGTTGCCAACGTCCCGTCTTCTGAGGCAAAGGACCAAGTATAAAGCTCTTCACCGCTAACTAGATTGGCAATACGGAGGGGTTCTACCGCACAAGAAAAGGCGATATGAGCAAATTCTTCAACTAGTAGAAATAAGAAATGTTGAGGTTTCTTCATTAGTCTAAAAGTTCCACTATGCAGATATCTCTATCTACATAGTGGTCCAGTTTCAGTCGTTACACCAGTTTTTTATTCTATGTTTGCCTAAGCAAAGCTTAGTTTACAGCACGTGCAGCAGCTAACCAGCTGTCATATGCGGCTTGGTTAGCTGCAATCCATTCATCCACATGACGGTCAATATCCGCGGAATCACTTTCACCATCTGCAACCTTTTTGTTTTGGGCAGAAATGTCATTAATATCGATTTGTGCCACTTCGAATAATTTAGCGGCTGCCGGATTTGCAGCCAAGAACTCATCTGTTGTAACAACACGAATGCTATCAACAGAGAAACCTAAATTTTTGCCATTGAAAGTTGTGTTACCTTCTTTACCATCTGGTAGAGATGTATATGGAACAGACAACCATTCCACATCTTCACCCGGCACCAACGCGCCAGACACCCAATATGGTGTCCATGTGTAATAAAGGATATTTTCGCCGGCTTCATTACGTGCAATGCTATCCGCAATAATCGCATTATAGGCCCCTTGGTTATGGGACACTGTATCACGAAGGCCAAATTCAGTTAGTTGATGTTCGATCACACGTTCACAGCCCCAGCCCGGCACACAACCTGCCAAATCCGCTTTGCCATCACCATCTGCATCAAACATGGCAGCATTCTTTGGATCCTTTAATGCCTCAAGGCTTGTGATCCCTGCATCATAAGCAGCCTTGTTCACCAAATACCCCTGCAAGGCGCCGTCGATAAGTGTACCAACTTTTTCAAGAACTTGATCACCACCGGATTCTTCGAAGAAATTATGATGCAACTCATTCCAGTGCACAGCTGTAAAATCGCCATCACCCGTACCTAAAGCCAAGTGAATTGTTTGATATTCAACCTCTTGTGGTTCATCAACTTCGTAACCTAAATCTGACAATGCCTTAAAAAGAATGCGATGCTGGAACATCTCTTCCACAGAAGGTGCCATAACAGGACGTACGGTCACGCCTTCACCCGGTTTTTCTGCGGCAAATGCTGTACCTGCCAACATCACACCTGCAATTACACTACTTAGAATACCTTTTTTGAACATAAGTTTTCTCCTCTGCTAAATGTTCAATTTTCTTTTTTATTTAAATGAAACTTAAGATTTTTTACCGGCCAAGCGGGTCACTAACCCTACGGGACCGCCTTGCCACCAATGACGATGACCACGTTCACGGCCTGAACGGCCCATCCCTTGCGTAATTCGGTCTAAAACAATTGCTAAAATCACAATCCCTAATCCGCCAACGATGGCTTTACCTGCATCTAGTCGTCCCATGGCACGTAAAACTTCGTTACCAAGACCTTTCACTGAAATCATGGAGGCAATCACCACCATAGAAAGGGACAACATGATGGTTTGGTTGACCCCAGCCAAAATGGTTGAGGTCGCCAAAGGTAATTCCACTTTGAACAGGATTTGCGTAGGACTTGCACCAAAAGCGCGGGCGGCTTCCACCACAGACGGGTTTACATTGCGAATTCCTAGCGAGGTCAATCGGATCAATGGAGGTAAGGCAAAGACAATGGTCACGATCACCCCAGATACATTACCAATACCGATCAACATCACTACAGGAACCAGATACACAAAGGCCGGAATTGTCTGCATGGTATCTAATACAGGACGCACCATCGCCTCAAATCGATTACTTTTACCTGCTAATACGCCCAACGGCAGACCGATGATAAAACAAAGCAAGACGGCAGAAATAACAATAGCCAAGGTGGTCATCGCCAGCCCCCATGCCCCCGGTGACAAAACACCAAGAACGGCCATGGCAATCCCGACGAGAATTGCCACCCGACGACCCGCAGCTTGCCAAGCGATTAAAACCAAGATGATCAGCATGATTGATGGCGGCACTGCATTCAAACCAACATCAATCCCCACAATCATGTCATTAAAGAATTTCTTTATAGGTTGTATAAATTCACGATTGGCGATGGCCCATTGCTTAATACCATTCGCACTTTCTGCAATCCCTAAATCCACAGAAGCAAAGGGATCGAGCAAACTAAATTTTTCTTCTTGTTCAGCCATAATTCTATCCTTCCATCCCTATTGCGTTAATTCTGTTTCACCTTGAATGCCGCGCAACAGGGCATTCTTGGTTACAACCCCAATTGGCTTACCTTCAAAGCGAACAACAATTGGATGCTGGGTCGAAATTGATAGATTGACTAGATCGTCCAAAGAATGTTCAGGATGGGCTTCCGGCCATTCGTTTAAGTTATCAACAGAACCACGTCGTTGCTCATATGCCTCAACTGGTTCCATAATTTTTCCGGCTGAAATCAGTTCCAGTTTTGAGATACCTGCGACAAAATCCGCTACATATTCATCAATTGGATTAGTCACGATTTCTTCAGGTGTCCCGACTTGTACAAGAACGCCGTCTTTCATGATGCCGATACGATCCCCAATACGGATCGCTTCATCCAAATCATGAGTAATAAAGAGAGTTGTCTTCTTCATCTCAGCTGCTAAGGACATAAATTTATCCTGTAACTGACGACGAATAAGCGGGTCTAATGCTGAAAATGGTTCATCCATTAATAAAATAGACGGATCAGCTGCGATGGCACGAGCAAGACCAACACGTTGTTGCATACCGCCGGATAATTCATCTGGATATTTTTGATCCCAACCATTCAAATCAACTGCATCAATTGCACGCATGGCATTCTCATGACGTTCCTTACGATCATGACCGCGGACTTCCTGACTGAAAGATACATTATCCAAAACAGTACGATGCGGCATTAAGGCCATATTTTGGAAAACCATGCCGATTTTCTCTGCCCGCACTTCACGTAATTCCGTGGCAGATAACGCATTTACGTCCATACCTTCGATAAATAGCTGACCGGATGTAGGCTCAATCAAACGGTTCACATGGCGAATCAGTGTGGATTTACCGGACCCGGACAGGCCCATAATACAAAAAATCTCACCGCGCCCAACTGTGAAGCTGGCATCCTGTACCCCAACAACACAATCATATTGATCGCGTACTTCTAATTTACCCAAGCCTTTTTCGGTGATCGCTTTCATCGCCTCATCAGCGCGTCTACCAAAGACTTTCCATAGGTTTTTGCAATCGATGACGACCTCATCTTTATGCGACATTTCTTCCATCTCCCTGAAGTATTCTGTCTTAATATTTTTTGAATACATCATAAATTCATATTGTATACAAGATTTATTTTTGATAAACACATCTTCAGGAATTGCTTGATCGTGGTGCAATCCCATAAAATGCATCCCGATAATCAGGCAATGACGTGAGGAGACCGAAACGGTGAAAGACGCAGCAAAACAAAGAAAAACAAAACTGTATGACTATCTAAAGCGTGCCATTCTAACTTTGGAGTTACGACCAGGTGCGGATTTGGATGAAACACAGTTATGTGATGCATTTGAATTATCGCGTACACCGTTAAGAGAGGTCCTGCGACAGTTATCCGGTGAAGGATATATTGAATTACGTGAAAATCGCGGCGCGTGGGTAAGTGAAATGTCTTACACCACGTTACGTGATTTCTTTTTGGCAGCACCGATGATTTATGGTGCGATCCTGCGCTTGGCAGCAATAAACGCGACCCCTACGCAAATTGCTGCACTTAAGGAAGTCCAAAACGAATTCAAAACATCCCTTGCAACGGATGATGCTGCCGCGCGGGCTTTAAATAACAATCGGTTCCATGAAATCACTGGTGAGATGGCAAGTAATGTTTATCTGCTTCCATCTTTCCGACGCCTGCTTATTGATCACGCAAGGATTGGGATGACTTTCTATCGTCCGAACAATACGGATATGAAAGAAAACCTATCTGAAGCAAGCAACCAGCATGATGCGATTATCAAAGCTATCGAAGCTGGTGATGAGAATGCGGCGGCGCAATTAGCGATTGATCACTGGAATCTCTCCCGTGATCAAATCGAAATGTTTGTGACACCTTCTTCTCTGGAAATTCCATTGGGAAGTGTGTCTATGAAAACCTAGCGACAAAGCGAGAGGACATACATGACTCCAGTCTTTAAATTTGATGGGATTTACACCCCCGTTATAACCCCCTACTTCCTGGATGATACGGTCAATTGGGATGCCTTGGCAGACATGATTGATTATCTTATTGAAAAAGGGGTCCATGGTATTATTTCCGGTGGTTCAACCGGGGAAAATTACACTCAAACCATCGAAGAAAGATTGGAAATTGCCCGTTTCACCAAGGAACGGATTAATGGCCGTGTGCCCTTGGTTATCGGTACAGGTGCATGGTTACCTGCAGAATCTATTACTTTGGCAAAAGGTGCTAAAGACATGGGCGCAGATGCGCTTTTACTTGCAAGCCCGCCATATTCCGTACCGACAGATCGCGAAAATGCCCTAAATGCATTAGCAATCGATAAAGCCGCTAATCTTCCGATTATGCTGTATAATTACCCACATCGTACAGGAACGATGATGGGCGAAGAATTTCTGGATCGCGTTGGACGCAGCCGCAACTTCTGTGGCATCAAAGAAAGTTCTGGTGATATCAACCGCGTTCATCTATTGGCTCGCGATTATCCGCATATCCAAATGGGATGTGGTATGGATGACCAAGCCCTTGAGTTTTTTGCATGGGGTGCGCCATTCTGGGTATGTGGTGGATCCAACTTCCTACCAGAAGAACATGTTGCACTTTATAACGCATGTGTTGTTGAAAACGATTTTGCCAAAGGACGTAAGATTATGTCCGCCATGCTGCCTTTAATGCATGTGTTGGAACAGGGCGGTAAGTTCATTCAAACCATTAAATATGGAGTGACCGTTAACGGGATCGATGCTGAACATGTACGGGCGCCGTTAAAAAATCTGAATAAAGATGACAAACGCGCATTAGAACAAGTGATGAAGGTCTTAAAGCGAACAATCGCTGATATTGTGAAGGAAGGTTAATCATGGATCTGTTAACACAAAAAGAATATGAAGCCCTTGCTGCAGACATGACATTCCCAACCAGCGCCTTCATTGATGGTGGGTATCGTCCGGCAATTTCTGGAAAAACATTTACCTCAACAAATCCAGCAACAGGTGAAACCCTTGCTGAAATCGCAGCATGTAACAGTGAAGATGTAAATTTCGCGGTAGAAAAAGCACGTGAGGCTTTTGACGATGGTCGTTGGTCTCGCATGCATCCTAGCGATCGCAAAGATATCCTCATTCGTTTTTGCAAATTATTAACCCGTAACCGTCGCGAACTGGCGGTAATGGAAAGCCTTGATTCAGGCAAAACCATTTTTGATTGTGAAACTGTGGATGTACCTGAAACCATCCATTGCCTAAAATGGCATGCAGAAGCAATCGATAAGATTTATGATCAAGTTTCCCCTGCGTCTGACGATCATATCGCTATGGTGGTTCGTGAACCCATTGGTGTTGTTGGCCTTGTTCTGCCATGGAATTTCCCATTATTGATGTTGGCATGGAAGATCGGCCCTGCCTTGGCAGCGGGTTGTTCCATTGTTGTAAAACCAGCAGCAGAAACATCATTAACCGCCCTTCGCGTTGCAGAGCTCGCCAGTGAAGCAGGTCTTCCAAAAGGTGTGTTAAACATTCTTCCAGGCGGCGGTGCAGATGTTGGGGAACCAATTGGGCGTCATATGGATATTGATATGGTCTCTTTCACTGGCTCTACAGTAACGGGCAAACGTTTCCTGACCTATTCCGCAGAATCCAATGCCAAGGAAGTTGTTCTGGAAATGGGTGGCAAGAACCCGGCCATTGTGATGGATGATGCTGAAAATCTAGATCGTGTTGCACAGCATATTGTGAATGGCGCTTTCTGGAATATGGGTGAAAATTGTTCTGCCTCTTCACGTTTGATCGTGCATAAAGACGTAAAGGCCGAACTACTTGAACGCATTACTCATCATGCGAAAGAATGGAATGTGGGCAGCCCGCTTGACCCGGAAACACGTATGGGTGCGTTGGTGTCTGAAGCACATTTCAAGAAAGTTTGCAGCTATATCGAAAAAGCTGAAAGCATTGTCTTTGGTGGTAAAGCAGAAAACGGTTTCGTTGAGACAACTGTGGTGGAAGTTCCCGGTAATGATGCCCTTTTGGCCCGTGAAGAAATCTTCGGTCCTGTATTAAGCGTGATTACTGTTTCTTCTTATGATGAAGCGATCAAAATCGCCAATGATACCGAATATGGTCTTTGTGCTTCAATTTTCACCGCAAATACAAAACGTGCGATCCGCGGTGCCCGTGCCTTACGCGCAGGTACCGTTACCGTGAACAGCTTTGGCGAAGGTGATATCACAACCCCATTTGGCGGGTTTAAACAATCCGGTTTTGGCGGACGTGACAACAGTGTTCATGCCCATGATCAATATACCCAGTTGAAAACCATCTGGATTGATCTGGCGGATGATGAAGATGAGGCTGTCGCTTGACCCAAAGATACACAGCCTCCCGTCTCCCAACACAATTTGGACCAGCAGCCTGGAATAGAATTCTAGGCCCACGGGTTCCAAATCCTATATTGGAAGACAATATTACAGCTGACTTTGTGGTGGTAGGGGCTGGCTTTGCCGGCCTCTCCGCCGCAAGGCGGTTAAGACAACTTCAACCAAATGCCAAAATCGTTTTACTAGATGCAGGCATTATCGCAGAAGGTGGTGCCGGACGTAACTCTGGTTTCATGATCGATTTACCGCATGAACTGACTTCAGAAGATTATGCCGGTGCCGGGGATGATAAAACACTCATACGACTAAACCGAAAAGCAATCTCCTTTGCGGGACAAGCCGTTGAAGAATACCACATCGATCCCAATTACTTCGATCAAGTTGGCAAAGTGAATGGTGCGGTTAGCATCCGTGCAGATGATCACAATACAAGCTATCAAAAACATCTCACATCTTTAGGCGAAGCAAGCCAGCGCCTTGATCAAAAAGAAATGCATGAACTAACAGGCAGTTATCACTATGTATCAGGCCTTTATACGCCTGGCACCGTGATGTTACAGCCTGCAGGTTATATTCGTGGTTTGGCTGATGGCCTAAAACGTCAGGATGTCATCATCCACGAAAATAGCCCTGTTACTTCTTTTGCAAAACAAGCCACGGGATATTTGGTCCATACACCAAAGGGGGCTATCTCCACCGGAAAGATCATTCTAACCGTGAATGGCCATTTGGAAAGTTTCGGGATTGAGAAAGGCCGCCTGATGCAGCTTTTCCTCTATGCTGTTATGACGCCAGAACTGGATGCGGATGCATTAAAAAAACTAGGAGGACAACCCCGCTGGGGTATTACGCCATCAGATCCAATGGGGACAACCATGCGCCGGATTGATACAGGCCAAGGCGGCAATCGTATTGTGACGCGAACTTGTGCATCATTAAAACCAAATCTGGATATTTCCAAATCCGACATGGAACGGACAAGAGCAACAATGCAAAGGAAATTTGATCAGCGTTTTCCACAACTTGCCGGAATGAAAATGGAATATCACTGGGCAGGACATCTATGCCTTAGCCTGAATAATGTCTCCGTAATGCGCGAAATAGATGACAATGTCTATGCAGGATGTGTTCAAAACGGTCTTGGAACTGCACGAGGGACCTTAACAGGTATTGGGGCTGCAGAACTTGCATGTGGTGAAGAAAGCGATATTGCGGCTTTCTTTAATCAGGAAACCGCCCCGAAAAAATTACCCCCGCAACCCTTCCAGCAAATCGGGGCGAACCTTGTTTTGCGTTATAAGGAATGGGTTGCGAGGGATGAGTAGTGGGAGGATGGACAAGCGTTATGGCAAACTTAGTTTTGCCATACGCCCTCCATCAGCGGTGTAAACTTGTCCTGTAATAAAGCCGCTTTCTTCAGCCGCTAAAAATGCCACCAAAGCAGCAATTTCTTCTGTGTGACCTGTGCGTCCAATAGGATGAATAGTGCCTATATCTGCACGAAACGTATCTGGGTCAGGCATAGAATCTATGAAATCGTTATTTAACTTTGTATCAATCCAACCCGGTGCCACAGCATTACAACGAATGCTGTCTTTCCCATGATCAATTGCAACGGCACGTGTGAGGCCATGTAAGCCTGCCTTTGTAGCACAATAGGCCGCATGTAACGGGTTCGCCCCCAATCCTTCGATAGAACCTATATTGACGATACTTCCCTTGCTTTCACGCAAATAGGGCAATGCAGCTTTAATCAATAAAAAAGGAGCTGTAAGATTTACACGAAGATTACGGTCCCAATCTTCCAAAGACATATCTTCAATGGCGGCTTCCTGCATCATCCCTGCGTTGTTCACAAGAATATCCAAACGTCCGGCCTTCGCGACAATAGTGGAAATAGTATCTCCCGCGGCATTTGGATCGCTAAGATCTGCCAAAACACCTTCGAATTCTTCTTCAACACTACGCTGCGCGGTAAAGACACGTGCCCCTTCGCTAGCAAGACGTTGGGCTATAGCTTTGCCAATGCCACCGTTACCGCCTGTAACTAAGGCAACCTTGCCCTCAAAACGCATCATGAAACTGACTTTCCGCCATTGACTTCAACCAGCGCCCCACACATGTAACGTGCTTTGTCAGAAGCTAAGAACAGAATGACATCCGCGATATCTTCAGGTTCAGCAATCCGTCCCAACGGCACGGTTTTTCCCAATTCAGCAACAGCCGTATCAGGGTCAAAACCACGCTTTTCAAACCCCGTGCGCAACATCGGCGTATTTACCTCATTAGGACAAACAGCATTAATACGAATACCTAGATGCGCATGATCATGCCCCATACATTGGGTAAGTGACGCAATTGCCGCCTTAGTCATACAGTAAACAGCATGATTTGGCCCGGGATGCACGCCCCAGCAAGACGCAGTATTCACAATCGCACCGCCACCGGTTTCTGCCATGATCGGAATAGCGGCCCGGCAAATGCGGAAAGGAGCCTCCACATTCACCCCTAGTGATAAATTCCAATCATCATCGGATGTTTCTGTTACCGATCCACGGGTGATGACACCCGCATTATTAATCACAATATCTAGCCCACCGAGCACATCGGCTACTTGTTTTGGCAAATTATCTGCATAATCCTTTTCAAGTAAATTACCTGAAAAATGTGCATCGGCCTCAATACCTGATGTATCACGATCAGCAACAGCTACTTTCGCCCCTTGTTCACGAAGGCCTGCTACAATAGCAGCACCAATACCGCCTGCAGCCCCTGTCACCAGCGCTTTCTTCCTTGCAAATTCCATCTATTTTTCCTTTATGCGAATGACGCTACCGGCACACCGAAGAGACTTTCATCAGGTTCGATACCTAAGCCAAAACCTGTTGGTTTCCTGATATGTCCATCGATAATTTGAATGCCATTTTCGCTGTCGTAATTCCCTTCGATATAAGGGGCAGCTAACCAAACACCTTCACTTAATTTCGGGTTGATCGTTGATCCAATATGCGTACAGGCAGCCGCAATGATATCACCGCCCCATGAATCATCACATGTATGTGGTAACGCACGTGCTTCGCAAACATCCCGGAAAGCCGCCATTTGCTGTAATCCACCGATACGGGTTACTTTCATCCCGAAACCATCAACAAGATTACTTCCGGTAGCGGAAATCACTGTATTTAAGTTCACACTATTTTCATCCATATAAACCGGATGATTAATAAGCGGACGAATACGTTGTAATTCTTCGACAGTGTTACAAGGTTGTTCAAAAATAAAAGGGATATCCTGACATTCACGGCTGAGACGTAATACATCACGACCTAACCAACCTCGATTGCCATCCGCTGCCAAGCGCATACCAGTTCCCTGAACGACTTCCCAAACCTTGCGAAGCGTCTCAATGTCCAACTCAACAGGTCGCCCACCAAGTTTCACCTGTAAACGTGGATAACCTTCTTTCAGCTTTTCTTTGGCAAGGCGGGCAATATCATCAGGCGCACCAATACCTGACGCATAATATGAAGGCACATTGTTCGTAACTGCCCCGCCAAGTAAGTCAGATACAGATATTTTATGGTTCTTGCCCAAAGCATCATAAACCGCAATATCAATAGCTGCCTTGGCATAATTATGACCATTCAGTAAACCTGCCATATGCCGATGAATAGAGAGCGGCAAGATATCCGCCCCGATCAACCCTTGTCCCATTTCAGACAACGCAGCCAGTGCCCCTTTTGAATGGGATTCTGCATATGTTGGACCAACAGGGCATGTCTCCCCCCACCCAACGATACCGTTATCCGCAACGATCTTCACCAATGTGGTTTGAAGGGACCATACTTCGGCATTTGCCATGGTATATGGCCCATTCTTTACCGGAAGATCATGTTGATAGAGATGAATCTCTTTAATCTTCATGAAACTTCCTTTCCCTTAGTGTGACTGGTTCAATGCATCAGCGGCCGGGATTTCACGTTCACGACGTGCGATATAATCCAGCAGCTCTTCATTTTTGGCGTCATCAAGTTTTGGTTCTTCATATTCTTTCAAAAGCTTTCGAGCATGTTCCAAAGCACGTGCGGTGATTTCTTTGCTGCCTTCCGCAATCCACTGTTCAATTGAGTTATTATCGAATAGTTCCGGCATGAAAAACGCTTCCTGGAAATTTTCCTGTGTATGAGGATGGCCTAAATAATGACCGCCCGGCCCAACGTCAGGCACAGCTTTCAAAGCCGTATCAAAGTCATGCCATTTAGGCCCTTCTGCCATACGGTAAGCCATGGCACATTGTTCTGCATCCACTACAAATTTTGCGACCGAACAATGCATACCAGCCTCATTCCAACCTGCGGAATGCCATATATAATTAGCACCTGCATGTGTAACAGCTGATAAAGTTGTCGCACTTTCATACCCCGATTGGGCATCCAAAGTCTTTGCGCCACCCAATGTGTTAGATGTACGCCATGGCACCTTATAGAAACGCGCCATCTGACCAATCATGAAGTTCATCAAGCTGATTTCCGGTGTACCCGCCATCGGTGCGCCGGATTTCATACTTACAGTTGATAGATAATGACCGTAAATCGCAGGCGCACCTTTGCGGATAACCTGTGTGTAAGCCAATGCAGATAAAGCTTCCGCGTTAAGTTGCGCTACAGTCGCAGGCACTGAAGCAGGCGTATTTGCCCCACCCAACACGAATGGTGAACATAATACCGGTTGATTACGTCTGCAGAAAGCACGCATCGCACCTAACATAACTTCATCCCAAACAAGTGGGGAGTTCCCGTTACAGTTCCCTGTCGTCACGGGGTTTTGATCAATGAAATCTTCTCCAAACAAGATTGCGCACATATCCAACACATCTTCTGCATTCTTCGGACTTGTGGTCATTCCCATAAACATTTTGTCGGAATGTTTCATAGAAGAATAAGTAATACGTAAATGGCGTTGACTAATAGGATGATCATAGGGCTCCACGATATGATGCGCGGAACTATGCAAGGCCGGCATCATATGGCTGAGTTTATGGAACATTGCCAAATCATCCAAAGTCGGATTTCTGCGAACGTCGTCCAGATCTCTTAAGAACGGCGCACCGGTCATAGGCACAAATACAGCGTTTTTACCACCAAGCTTCACGTTATTTTTTGGATTACGTGCATGGTATGTAAATGTTTCCGGGATCGTCTTGATCAGTTCACGAACTAAACCTCGATCCAGATAAACGATTTCTCCATCAACTTTCGCACCTGCTTTTTTCCAATCTTCAAGTGCTATCGAGTCACGGAATTGAACGCCGACATTTTCCAGAATGTCCATGGACGCGTTATCAATTTTCTCAACTTGCGCACCATCCATCACTTCACAAAGTGGAATATTGCGTTCCAACCCCGGCAACATATCAAATTTTGGGGCAGTTCTAATTTCACGGCGGGCGGCGCGGCCTCCTGAACGATTGCGCGCTCTGGCTTGAACGGTCATTTCACACGACTCCTTCTTATACTTTTAGGGTCCATTTTAAGCTGTGTGCATCATAGGCCTATGCAAAAAACTGATGAGGTAATTTTCCGAACTTGCAGTAAAAGAATCCGACATATGTAATTTTTATGACAAGAGTGGTATGATATCCCATTTACAAAGCTATGAAATTATGTATTTAAAATGTATACAATATAAAAGTGATGTTTTTAGGATCAATAAAAGCGTATAAAGCCCAAGAGTAAGCACGCCACATAGAGAGGAGGAAAAATGCATATAAATCCAAAGAAATTTAGTTTCTTGCTACTTCCTGATTTTACTCTGCTGTCCTACGTTTCTGCCATTGAAGTTCTACGCCAAGTGAACAAAGTTATGGGGGCGGATACTGTTGAGTGGCAGGCGTTAAGTTTAGATGGAAATCCAGTGCGATCTTCCAATGGTATGTTGATGCCAGTAGATGGCATGATTAGTGAAACCAATTATGTACCATGGCTTTGTGTTTGTTCGGAAGATTTAGTGCCAGAAACGAAATCTTCCAAATTATATAGCTATCTCAATATGCTAGATCGTTTTGGTGCGATTGTCGGTGGATGCGGTTCCGCTACCTATATCCTGGCCCGTAGTGGATTATTACGTGATAAATCCAGCACCATTCATTGGGAATATTTAAATTCTATGCAAGAAGAGTTCCCAGAACTAGATCTCACACTCGACTTACATATCATCCATGATCGCCGCTTTACTTGTTCTGGCGGGGCTGCCGTTCTGGATTTAATGATGACATATTGTGAAAAATACTTTGGTACGGAAGTCTCTGATGAAATACGTTGTCAGCTGCTCATCAATCAAAGCCTTGAAGATCGCCAATATTATCAACGTTCTACTCTTGTCAGTCGATCAGCACGCTATCATCCAACCCTTGTAAAAGCTATTCAACTCATAGAAGATAACATGGAAGCACCGCTGACCCGTAAGGAGTTAGCCGATGAATGCGGTGCTAGTATCCGCAATATCGAGCGCCTATTCCAACGCGCCTTTAAAATGGGCCCCGCTGCTTATTATGTGGATGTACGATTAAAACGTTCCCGTAATTTATTATTGAACACAGCCATGCCGATTTCAGAAATTGCCCTCGCTTGCGGTTTCCGTTCGGCCTCTCATTTTAGTAAACGGTTTAGAGATAAATTCGGGTTAACACCTTTAAGCTTGAGAAGTAATAAATCTTCACAAAGTGACGTGAAACAGGCGCGTTCTTGAGATAAAAAAGCCAGACGGTGTTCCATCTGGCTTTTTGCTTATTCATCTTCAGTCATTTCAATCATTACAAAATGACCATGTTCAGCTTTCGTGGAAAAGCTTAACTCTATTGGACCTTTAACCTTTAATGAATCCCGCTCTGCTAAATCGCTTATTCCTTCAATATTAACGCTGCCTTCCACCACATTGATATATGCTTGCCGTGTCTCTTGAAGGGTATATGTAACGACAACCTCGGAATTGGTTAATTCACTCGCATAAAAATTCACATCACTTTCCAGATAAAGCGGTGTTTCATTTTTATTTGTTTGATTGCCTACAATGTGAAGCAATCTGTTTTCACGGTCAGACAACTCAAACTTTTTATTTTCATATCGTGTCGGCAACCCCTTTTGGGGCGGCATGATCCAAATTTGTAAAAACCTCGTCCAGTCGTGATACTTGTTCAATTCAGAATGCCAAACCCCGTTACCGGCAGTGATCGTTTGTACGTTTCCACGGTGAATTTTATCTTCCTCTTGGGTTTCACTATCCCAATGAGTTAGTTCTCCCTTGATCATATAACTCACGATTTCAACATCCTTGTGGGAATGTCGATCAAAGCCGCCTTTCGGGGCAACAACATCATCATTAATAACCCGCAAAACACCGAAATTCATATTTTCTGGATCGTAATAATCCGCAAAAGAAAAATGAAAATAGGTATTGGCCGGATGACGCGCACTCGCAGGCGTATAGTGTAAATTTGCTGCAGCGACTTTAGTATATTGCTTGGTCATGACTTCTCTCTTCCATAGATGGTAAAAAAGGCCTGATATAATCCATATCAAGCCTCATCCCTTTTATTATTGAGCGAATTTTACATTTGCTAAGAAAGGCAGGCGAATAGCATATGCGCCACTTCCCAGGATAATTTGCACAATTGTCGACATAATCAAAAATGCCGGAAATTCCCATCCGCCATTTGGCGCGCTAAATAGCCATCCATTACCTGCATGAACAACCAAAGCACCAAGTAACACAGGTAATAATGCAACCGATACCAAGCGCGTTGCGATACCAGAGATCAATGCAACACCACCACCGACTTCTGCTAGGATCACCAAATAGGCAAAAAAGCCCGGAAAGCCAACACTTTCAAAGAAACCAGCGGTCCCGGCAGGTGTAAATACTAATAGTTTTAATAAGCCATGTGCTAAAAACATAACACCTAATGTCAGGCGATTTACCAGAGCAGCTAACTCCGCTTTATTCAAATTTTCTTGTAACATATCTTTCTCCATCAATTTGATTATTGCGAACCATCTTCGCGTGTCTGAGAAAGATATTGCCAATTTCTTATTTGTAGATAAATATAGTTATTATTGATTAATTGTATTCAATTTATTGACAATGGATATTTTGACAAATATGCGCAGTGGTAGAACAAGGTAACTTTACCAATGCAGCAGACCATCTTGGGATCGCAAAAGCATTAGTAAGTAAATATGTTGGCCAGCTAGAAGAACATCTAGGGACACGCCTATTAAATAGAACAACAAGAAATGTTTCTGTAACTGAAACAGGACAGCTTTATTATGAGCGTTGTCAACAGCTTCTAGAAGATCTCGATGATCTGGAAACTTCTATACAAGCCAGAGACAGCAAACCGCATGGAAAACTTAAAATCACAGCACCAACTACCTTTGGCGAATTATATCTCACAGAAGCTATTTCCGACTTCCTATCACAACATCCTTTTGTAGAAATCCAACTAACGTTAACAGATCGTTTTGTGAACATTATCGAAGAAGGCTTCGATTTAGCGTTACGTATCGGTATACTAGAAGATACCAGCTTAATTGCGCGAAAATTGGGAGATATACGCCTCGTTACTTGTGCATCCTCAGAATATCTAAACAAACAAGGCTATCCTGCCCATCCATCTGAGTTAGGTAACCATGCCTGCATCTTAGATAGTAATATGAAAACAGTAGATCGGTGGCCATACCAGATAGATGGAAAACCAGTAAATATATCGACTAAAGGCCCATTTCAGGTGAATAGTGCACAAGCTGTCAGAAACACCGTTTTAAATCATGCAGGGATTAGTCGCTCGCCGATTTTTGTTGTGAGTAAAGATATAAAAGCGGGGCATTTAAAACTTTTATTTGAAGACTACGAGCTACCTGCACAAGGTCTGTTTGCAGTTTATCCTCATCGTAAACATCTAGCTAACAAGACCCGTGCTTTCATCGATTTCTTACAAGTAAAATTTAAACATACCCCGCCATGGGAAATAGATTAATTCGATCCTATTGAATAATGCCCGCTAATCTATCTTTTAGGTTCTCAATACCTTCCGCAACTTCACGAGATCCTTGTTGAATTTGTTCCGATAATACACCTACCTGAGATGCCTGCCCTGTAATACCACCGATTTCATTGGTAACCATCTGAGTTGCGTCTGCAGTTTGTTGAACATTCATCGCAATTTTTTCAGCACCTTCACTGCGTTCTACAACCGTTTCAGCAATTGACGTCGCCATTTCATTTACTTCGCCAATGGTAGAAGCAATAGTCGAGATACCTTTAACCGCCAATTCAGTTTGATCTTGAATCTGGCGAATTTGCTGACTGATATCTGCTGTTGCCTGACCAGTGCGTGTCGCTAAGCTTTTTACTTCGTTTGCGACCACAGCAAAGCCCTTACCCGCTTCACCAGCGCGCGCAGCCTCAATCGTTGCATTCAGAGCCAGCATATTTGTTTGATCCGCAATTTCATCAATAAGATTAATCACATCACCGATTTTGCGTGCATCCTCTGCAAGCCCTTGAATAGCGCTATTTGCATTATCTGCATCATCAGAAGCCTGTGTCGCCACATCGGAAGAACGTTCTGCCAATTTAGCAATTTCAACAAAAGATGCACTAACTGCCCGTGTTTCTTCCACAACGGCATTTGCATTATCCGTTGCTTGAGTAGAGCTTTGAGCCACAGATTGAGATGTCTCTTCTGTCGATTTTGCTGTTTCAGCCATCTCTAAAGAAATTTTCCCAAGATTGCTCATATTATCCTGAATAGATGAAACAGTATCTTTTAATTCTGCATCCAAACGGTCAGACATGCTTTGCAGTTTATCACGCATTTCAGCCTGACGTTGCTCATTCTCAATGGCTACGCGTTCCTGAATTTCTTTAAGATCAATAGAACTTTTTCGCAGTAAGACCAAGGCTTCAGCCATAACTCCCATTTCGTCATTACCAGTTTGAGGAATATCAACATCCGTCTCCCCATTCCCGATAGAACGCATAGCTTCTGCAAATTTATTCATTGGCTTGAAAGTGATGAATTGCAACATCACCGCACCCAATAAAATTCCAATAACAATAAACGCACTTAACGTACCCAATGCGATGAATTGTTGATCATTCAACTGATCGTTCAAATCAGCAATATCACTTTCGATAATCGCATTTGCCCAAGGTTGATCAAAGGCATTTAATAACGTCACATTGGTTCTAATTAAACCGGGTTGGTCTAAAACTTCCGGGTCTGCGACCTCTGTCACTTCAGCGGCTTCTGTTTCGTCTACTTCAGAGCCTTGTGTCTCTTCAGGCGCAGATGTGTCAGATGCCTGCGCAAGCCCTTCATCAATAACCAACTCACCCGATAAGTTATTAAGAATGAAACCTCC
Source organism: Curvivirga sp. (assembly GCF_965219885.1). Taxonomy (NCBI): domain Bacteria; kingdom Pseudomonadati; phylum Pseudomonadota; class Alphaproteobacteria; order Rhodospirillales; family Aestuariispiraceae; genus Curvivirga; species Curvivirga sp. Next base: position 2,114,086 of record NZ_CBDCOT010000009.1, on the reverse strand, counting down.
GCCTAAAGGATCAGAAAGTCCTGTTAAGGCAACGCTTGGATCCGTGACGACTTCCAAGAAACCAATCACACGGAAACCGCCAACGGGTGCCACAATACTATGAACCGCGCGCCCTTGATCAGTTGTCCAATGATAACCAACCGCTTTACGTTGTTCTTTTTTATCTCTTGCCTTTAACTCTTCGAGTAAATTCGCATGAGAATTAAAAATAGATTCCCCTTGGCCTTTTGTTGAATGGCTAATCAAGTTGAAATCTTTATCAAAGATGGCACTATTTACATAAATCATTTCGCCTGAAGCAAAAATTGGTTCCTGCACAATGGCTGTCACTGATGTTTCAATTTTTCGTAGATTATTCTCTTTAACAGACTTCACACGGTCTGGCAGACGGGTCCAATTTGCCGTCTCATTATTAATCTTTGTCCAATATTGACGTTCAATCCTGTCATTAACCAGCCCCTGTAAACTGGTTGCCAAGCTTGATGAAACTGTTTCAGAAAAAAGCTTTTTATATGTATTGGCTGTCCAGATTGCATCTGCAAATATGCCAATTGTAAATAGTACAGCGATTGTTAGAAGAATTTTGCGTAACGTCCAGAATTTCTTGTCGCCTAGCACGATTTCGATCCTTTAACTTTATTTAAAAGTTCCCCACCACCTAAAAGCATAGCTTACTAATCTTAATAAACAACTAATATTTACAATATTTTTATGTTTTTCTTGTGATTAATCATGATCTTAGCGGGCAAAACCCAAGTAAAGCTATACGTTTTCCTTAAAATTTCATCATGTCATTTTGTTCTAAGGCACCATCCCCATATGGGGATATTTTCTATTTTCAGTTTAAGGAATACTTGATCATCAATTAATATTTGAGGATAGGAAGATGAAAGGTATCGTATTTAACGTTTTCACGGGTATGGTTGATGAGAAGTTTGGGGAAGAGATGACAGAAAAACTCATTGCCCAAAGTGACCTTCCTTCCAAAGGCGCTTATACTGGCGTAGGAACCTACTGCTTCAAAGAAATGGTGGCATTAGTGACTGCACTCAGCAAAGAAACGAACCTGCCAGGAAATGAATTACAAAAGATATTTGGTGAATATCTCTTCGGTAAACTAGCCGCCAAATATCCTATGTTCCAAACGGATGATGATACGCTATTCACCTTCCTTGAGAAAATCGAAAACTCTATTCATGTTCAGGTAAAAAAACTTTACCCGGAAGCTGAGCTACCAACTTTTGAAAATACCCGTCCCTTCCCGCATGTGTTAGAATTAACATATCAATCGAAACGCCCCTTCGCAGATGTAGCAGAAGGGTTGATACGTGGGGCGAAGGCACATTTTGGTGAAGAAGTTCTTATTGAGCGTGAGGATTTTGAGGTGGAAGTTGGTTCCAAGGCACTCTTTCGTATAACAAAACAGGTTTAATATATGACAGATACTCCTGAAGACATGGAAGCTATTTTAAGAGCACGGCTAGAACGTGAAAAAGCTGCACGTGAGCAAGCTGAAGATTTGTTAGAAAACAAATCTCTGGAACTGTATATGGTCAATCAATCTTTGGAAGATGCAGTACGTAAGGCAAAAAATGACTCAGCCCGTGTGAATGCCATTATGAATTCTATGAAGGATATAGCTATTGCAACTGACGAGCAGTTAAATATTCATGATGCAAACATTCAGGCAATTATGTTTTTAGGAAAAGCTTTGCCCGACTTAAAAGATCAAAGCCTATTGCAAATGCTTCCGGTATCCAACCCTCCTCAATATCAAGATTTAATTAGAGAATTTCTGGACGAAAATTCGGAGGTCCAAGATATAGAAATCTTTTTCAATGATGATGAGCAAACTTGTTTCGAGTTATCTATTTCATCTTTTCAACATAACGAAGAAACCTACCTGTTACATATTCTACGCGATATTTCTCGACGCAAGGTTATGATGCGTGAGCAACAACGTATGGAAGGAGAACTTGCACAAGTAGCGAAATGGGAAGCTGTTGGTCAGTTAGCAGGCGGTATTGCCCATGAGATTAATACACCCTCACAGTATATTGGCGATAATCTAAAATTCTTATCAGACGCTTCCAAGGATGTTTTCGCAATCTTGGAAAAAGCGCTGTCCTTAAAAGTCGCCTGTAATGGGAAAGAAGAATATGCGTCTCTAATTAAAAGTATTGATGAAGCTATCGAGGAATATGATTTACCTTTCCTCTTAGAAGAATTACCACTTGCCTTCCAACAATCAAGTGAAGGTATTGCCCAAGTATCCCGCATCGTCTTGGCGATGAAAAACTTCTCTCATCCCGGAACAGAAGACAAAGAACCAATAGATATTAATCAGGCAATTGATACCACGTTAACTGTCTCACGCAATGAATGGAAAACAGTCGCCTCACTTGAAACTCAATTTGATGAAAACATCGGCGCGGTGAAATGCATCCCAGGCGCCATAAATCAGGTTTTCTTGAACCTTATTGTGAATGCTGCACATGCTATTGCGGATCATAAGAATGGTGTGCAGGGAGAGCTAAAGGTTACTACCAAGAAGCTTGATGACCAAGTGGAAATTCGTATCTCTGACACAGGGGGTGGTATCCCGGAAGAACATCACGCGAAGATTTTCGATCCGTTCTTCACGACGAAAGATGTCGGCAAAGGCACAGGACAAGGGCTATCCATTGTTCATGATATTATCGTCAACAAACATGCAGGTGAGTTAAACTTTGAAACACAAGCCGGTGTGGGAACAACTTTCGTTATAAATATGCCGATCGACTCAAATGAATAATTTATTCCCCCTTCCCTGACTCGAAAACTTCCCCTCAAACAAATCAGGGGAAGTTCTTTTTTAATCCACGAATATCAATTATTCATATAAAAGTTGATTGTAAAACTTGCACCACCAGCAGCGGAATCCCCTACTAAAAATTCGGCTTTATGTTTGTTTACAATGATATCATGGCAAATAGACAAACCTTGTCCTGTGCCCTTTCCAACGTCTTTGGTTGTGAAGAAAGGTTCAAAGATTTTACTTTTAATTTCTTCGGGGATACCCGTGCCATTATCTTCCACTTTAAGGGATACAGTATTATCATTGGAATGGGTTGTAATTACAATTTCCCCAATCCCTTTTCCATTTTCTTCAATAGCATGAGCAGCATTCACAATCAGATTTAACATAACCTGATTTAACTCACCTTCCAGACCTTGAATAGATGGTAAATCCTGATCCAAATTAAACTTCAATTCAGCACGGTTCTTCCATTCGCTTTGACACACGACACTGGATCGCTCAATAATCTTATTTAGATTGATGGTAGACATCTCCTTGGACACAGGATGTGCAAATTCTTTCATGGCCAGGACGATACTTGAAACTTGTTTTACCCCTTCAATCGATTGCGAAACTGCAAGAGGTAATTCATCTTTCAAGAAATCAATATCTGCTTCCTCATAGGCCTCAAGACACTCTTTTAGCTTAGCGGTACAAACTTCATTTACTTCTGCTTCTTTACCTAATCCTACATACATATCCAATGTTTCAAGAAGGTCTTCAACAGCTTCCCCCATAAACCTGATATTATCGCCAATATATTGAATTGGCGTATTGATTTCATGAGCAATACCGCCGGCAAGTGTGCCTAAGGATTCCATCTTTTGACTTTGCAACAAGTCACGTTCAAGTTGTCTATTTTTTTCTTCTGCAACGATAATATCTGACACATCTGTGTCTACATATACTTTACCACCGGACGACATCTCCCGAAAGCTATGCATCACATGTCGCGCCCCCGGGAAACTGGAAATCGGCAATTCACCTTTTGATGCTTTTTCGAAAATATCTTGATAATGCGACGCAAATTGTTGCCCAAGACTTTCACTCAAGCCTTCCTCTTCGAGTATTGTTTCACTGACCCCATGAATATCTCCATATGATTTATTCATATGAATAACTTTATCATCCCTATCTATGATTAATATTCCCTGAGAGAGACTGGCAATGGCATCATATAAAACGGACTCAGCGACAACACGTTTACTTTCTTCTTGCAGACGTGCATCTTCTAATTCAGAGGCATAGCGTGCCAATGATTTTGACATCTCATTAAAGCTATGAGCTGTATCCGCAAGTTCGTCTTTTCCGCTAACCTTGATTGTGTAACCAAGATCACCTGATGCCACCTTCTTTGCGCCTTTTTGTATAGAGTTTAACTGACGGGTAAGCATCCCACCCAAAATGAATCCAAATACACCAACAAGCGCAATCTCAACTAACGCTAAAACCAACATATGTTGGCCTGCATCATCAATTAAACTTTCCAATTGCCTTGTATCTAATCCCAACTCAACTCTGCCAAATTCTTCCTGATCAATAGTAATGGGAAAACTGACATCAAGAATTTGATCCTGAAGGGCATCTTTAATGCTAGTGTCTTCAAAAAATTCACGATTGAGAATATCGTCTGAGCCTTGCTGTGATAGAACCGCACCAGATCCATGAATAATGCGCAAATATAGAAAACTTGGGTTAGTGAGCGCCTTTTCAACCATCGCATCTAAAGTTGCGATATCCATAGAAATAACAGCGTCTGTCGTCATCGTTGCAAATAATTGGGCGGAAGTACGTGCACGTTCTAAAAGCTGTTCTTCATTCGAATCCTGCAGATATTTCATACTGCTGAATACTAAGATGGATAAAAGAACAATTTCAATCAGTGCGATTCCTAAAATCGTTTTTAATCGAAACGACATTTAACCTCACCTTGTTGTTCAATTTTCGTATCAGCCATCGACAGTTCTAAATCGCGGACATCATTCCAGGTATCATTGGTTGCATTTTGAATACCTTTCATACCGATATTCTTTAAAAGTTCTGGATGTTCTTGAGAAATTAAAATCATAGCGGCTTGTATTGCCTGTTTTCTTTTCTCATCCATATCGCCCTTCACTGCAAATGCATGAGGTGTATAACCATTTGTTCGGTAAATAACTTTCAATTGGTCCTTCAAATCATCAGGAATACTGTTAAAGGTACGTTGTACGCCACCACCTGCCGGCATTAATTTATTTGCAACTGCCTTATATACACTATCATGCGATTTTACATAAATAGGTTCAAAATCAATATTTTGCCCCTGCATTTCCGCGCGTGGTAAAACGCTTGCCCCAAAGGCAGCTGGAGATGGAAAAGCGACTTTTTGACCTCGTAAATCTTTTAACGTCAACACATCAGAATCGCTTCTAACCACGATCAGTCCTTTTAACTTTTTCTCTGTTTGATGGGCGATAGCCTCATACCCGGATTGTTTACTAAAAACAGTGTAATGATAGGGATTCATATAAGAAATATCATAAGCGCCTTTTGCTAAACATTTTTCAAAACTTGGAATATCTTTCATGGTCGCAAACTGAATTGTCATCCCAGTTTGGTTTGAGATTTCATTCATAAACGGTCCCCACATTTTTGCTAAACGACTAGCCGCTTGCTGTGGAACAATACCAAAATACAATCTATTGTCAGATGCAGATGCGACATTGGAAGCAGAGATAGCTAAACCCAAAAACGCGGTAGCGATTACAGTATGATATAGTTTCTTCATGACAGCCTCCTATAATTTAAATCTTCTTTAACTTTCCACATCCACCGAAGTGAAAACATCCTCATTTGGTGACAAACTTAATTAGATTTGAAATTCTGAATGATTTTTTGAATAAATGCTTCTATCTCTTGGTCATCAAAGTCGAGCTGGCTTCGCAAAAAACTATCCTGTTTTAGTATAGGGAAAATTTCAGTTTCGTCCTGATTTACGTCAGAAATTAGATTGGTAAGCAGTTGGGCGAAATAAACACAAGTGATGATCGCGGCATTTTCGCCCTGCCAGTCATCTGGGCTATGATGATAAGCAACAGCTTCGCAAATCTCTATTGGGAACCCCCATAGCCCCAAGATATATCCGCCAATTGCTGCATGATGATACCCTATAAATTCTTGTTCAAATTCAAATATGGGCTTGGATGTTGTATCCGCTTTGTTAGCAGCATGCTTAAAAACCTCGGGTTCTTCTGCCGCAATATACAATGTGCCAATATGAGCTAAAGCACCTGCAGAAGATGCCCAGTCACGTTGCTGCTCATTTAGCTCCAATTTATTAGCTAATTGTCCTGATAGTTTCGCAATAGACATTGAGTTTTCACTCAGATTGCTCAGAATATTTATGAGATCATCCTGTTTTTCAAAGACCCTGAAAAACCCCTCCAATAAAGCAAGACTTCTAATGGTGTTTAAACCAAGTAAATTCAACGCAGTTTCCATTTTTGTAACCTGCTGTGGTACACTGAAGAATGCTGAATTACTAATCCTCAATATTTGACTTTTTAAGCCTAAATCTTGCTCAATTAGAGCACAAATATCCTGAACATGTGCGTCTTTATCAGCAATAGTATTTAATAATTTTAAAAAGAGATCTGGCAGGGATGGTAAAGATTCCAAGCCCGTAATTTTGGCACGAATGCCTTTTTCATCAATCATAGAACGCAAGTTCAGAATGCGAGTTAAATTCTGTTCTAAAACTTCAAAGTCGCATGGTTTAGCAAAATATTGATGGGCTGGTCCAACAACTTTCAAAATCGCTTCATTCTCAGCATATCCAGAAAGCACAATACGTGTCGTGCCCGGTGACTTTTCTTTCACCTTCTCTAATAATTCAGCGCCGTCCATCTCTGGCATGCGCATATCTGAAACGATGATATCAATCTCATTATCTTCTATAATCTCTAATGCATTCTTGCCACCAACAGCAAAACTCATTGACCATTCTTTACGCTTCCCACGAAAACCACGACGCAATCCCTGAAGAATATTCTCTTCATCATCTACAAATAAAACATGTGGTTTCTGCGACATTATTCCCTCATCTTTCGCTACTATTTTATTGTATTTATTCTTAAAAATCTATTATTACGATAGTTATTCTTTGCTAAATTCTTTATTTTCAATAAACTTTTAAATCACAAAACAACATTAATCCCTTCTAATATTTATATTTTAGATATAGAATTCATTAAACAATAATAGAATTGGCTGTTTGATATCCATCCCCATTTGAGGACTGACCTTCATTCGTCAATTTTTGATCAAAAGCGAAAGTGTAGAATGTCAGCAAAACCACGTATTCTTTTTGTAGACGATGAAAAACTTTTATTAGATGGGATCATTCGATCTACTCTAAGATCAAATAAAAATGACTGGATAATACAATCTACTGCCAGCCCATTTGAGGCTATTGAAATGCAGAAAGAAAACGCATTTGACGTTGTGGTCACAGACTATAGCATGCCTCAATTAAATGGCATCCAACTGGCACAAAAAATTCACGAGATAGATGCGACAACTCAAATAATCATGTTAACAGGTACGGCGGATTTAGAAGTTGTAACCCAAGTTATTAACACAACCGAAATTTTCCGTTTTTGCACCAAACCTTGTGATAATGAAGAATTACAAAGCTGTATCCTAGACTCACTTGAAAAAAAGACAGAGGTCAGTTCCAAAACTCAAAGTTCTGATATGTATCACAAAGCGGCCCTAGATCGTTTGTCTGTTGGTGTTATTATATGTGATCGATCTGGCAAAATTTCATCCATTAACAAATATGGGCAGGAAATATGTAACAAGGCTGATTCAGTCGTTATCGACCGCGATAATATTCTACGTGCGGTTCAAGCTAGCCATCGCGATAAAATTACAGAAATACTGAAAGTGCCTTTAGCTGAAGAAACCGCAATTTCATTAGATAAAGAGCATAGCGATACAACGTTGACGATTATCGCATCGGGGTTTGAAGATACAAATGATTTATGCCTGCTCCTATCTGATCCTGATATGCATATCGCACCATCTGTTGAAACCTTACAATCCCTATATTCTCTTCCACCATCAGAGGCTCGATTACTTCATCATTTGGTGAATGGACAGAACCTGAAAGATGCAGCTGATAAAGTTGGGTTAACGGATAGCTCTGCGAGGACTTATCTGAAACGTATATTTATGAAAACCAATACGAACAGCCAGTTATCTCTCATTCGGACAGTCTTGTTAACACCACAATTACAAACAAGTGCCTAACTTATCTCTTAATCAGAAACTTGACGCTGCACAGTAATAGGGTTTGAGATTTTTTCAACCTCAATAATTTTTTCTATTTTCTTTAAATGTGCTGCCGAAATGACTGTATCTTTGGCGAGAAGCAATCTCCCTGCGTCAGATATCAAATCCTCCATCAGGCGATAATCTGCTTCTAATAGACCTATTGGCAAAGAGATCGTTTCCACATCTTCTGCAGTGGTGCTATTAGCATGATAATGCCAAACCGTATCTAAAATACGTTCATCAAATCCTTGAAATTTATCTAGAAACTCTTGCTTCTTAGTGGAAAGAAAAGTTTCACTACTTGTTTCACTGACAATATAATTTGTAATCGTTAATAGCTGACTTTCCATATTTTGAGGAATGACACCTTCAAGGTCAAATAATCCATTATCATTGATTAGAGAAGATACTTCATTCACGCGAGGTATGTTTTGCAGTAACCCATTCATAACGCCTAAACTATCTTTCGCTTCTTGAATATCATCTGCGTTCAAAGGTAATTTTTGTCGGCGTTTTTCTTGTAATTCTTCTGAGGCAATAAAGTTGCTAAATGGTAATAGCATCGCAGCTAAATTCACTTGCCAGAAATTTTCTAACAATAAATTCTTTTGATATTGCATCACCAACTCGCGAACCTGCCCCGCTTGGGCAGACTCACGTGGGGCAGTGAACGCAAACAAATCCACAAGGAATTTCAAACTTCCAGCAAGTGTTGATTCCAATAATTCCTTCTCTGCATTAATCAGATTAAATTGCTTAATCGCAGAATCTATCACTTTGGATAATGCATCAGAATCACAGGGTTTTTTAAGAAATCTAAAAATCTCACCTTCATTGATGGCGTCCACAGCGGTTTGCTGATCAATATTACCTGTTAACATGATACCGATAATTGACTTGTTTTGAACTTTCAGTTTTTTCAAAAATTCCAAACCTGTCATCTCAGGCATGCTCATGTCACTTACAACAACAGCAATATCTTCATTTTCATTTGCAATTTTAAGGGCTTCAGCACCACTTGTAGCTGTAAAAAGGCTGTATTTCTTCCGAAAATGTCTCTTTAATCCGGATAACAGATTAGCATCATCATCGACTAAAAGTACTTTTCTCATCAGCTATTCCCTTCAGAAATTGAAATACAGAAAATTTGCCATATTCAAAAAGTACTTTAAATCGTAAGCAATGACTGTCCCTAAATGGGAACAATCATTAAAATATATTTCTTACTTGCTTAGCTCGCCTCAGATCCACCTGTAATCAATTAGTGAGTTTTTGGATAAACCTAATCAAGTGTTTCGCAACCGTGGCTCCATCTTCTAATAAGATCGAATGCTTTAATTCAGGTAATATTACCAATTCGGAATTGGCAAGTTCATCATGGATTAACTGGTTCAAACGCGGGTTGCATCCGCCATCTTTCTCACCTGTTAAAACCAGAGATGGGACCTTAACCTCATGTAACCAAGGCAACATCTCCGTGCCAGCATAAATACGAAATACATTCATAAATATTTCAGGATCAGTGTTGATTACTTGTTTCAGTCGCCGTTCTACAATATCCGGATGTTTATCTAAAAAGCCGTCTGTATACCACCTATCTTTTAACGCAGGTAAAACATTGGAGACCCCTTTTTCTTCCATAGCATGAACGACCGCCCAAACCTTATCACTATCTTCCTGTGTTCGACCTGCAGCTGTAGAAAGAATGCCCAAAGAATGAACACGCTCAGGATATAAGCGCGCGTATGCAGGCCCTATCATACCCCCTAACGAATGACCGGCGAAATGTGCCTTCTCTATACCAATTTTCTGACGCAACAGTTCAAGATCAGCAACCAATTCATCTAAGCCGAATTCCTCAGTCGGTTTTTGTGACTCACCATGACCTCTCAAATCATAGCTGATCACTGTGAAATCTTTCACCAATTCAGGAATAACAAATCGCCAGGTGTCTCTTGCAGCCCCTATCCCATGAATAAGAAATAACGGTTTCCCATTCCCTTCAATTGTATATTCACATTCCAATGCTTTAACCATGTCCTGCCCCTTTATTTATCTGGCACCAAGTCACAACATAGTTCCCCACGAACACCCCAATCTTCTTTATCTACATCACTTAGAAGTACGGTCACCCCTTCTTTGTTACCGCCTGCAACACGAACAAATGTCTCTGTTAATTCTTTAACTAACTCGCGTTTTTGCTCGCGGTTTCGCCCCTTAAACATCTCTACTCTGATAATAGGCATTATTTAATCTTCCTCTTTTTAGTTTAGTTATGTGGTTTCACGATGTGATAGTCACCATCATAATAAGCCAAAGGTTTTTGATAACTCCTCTGCACATCTTGTACATTGCCAATTAAAATGTGGTGGCTTCCATGCGTAACGGTTTCAACAAGTTTGCATTGAAACGTGGTTGCACCAATGATTTCTGGTGCCTCTGACACACCATCCTTTAGCGGTATGCCCTGAAATCTATCCTCAAACTCCTGATCAATCCTTCCCGCGAATTGATTAGCTATGCCTTGTCCATCGTAGGGCAATACATTTACGCAGTATTTTTCATTTATTCGCACAGATTGTGCAATTCGACTATCTGCTTTAAGGCATACAAAAACAGATGGCGGATCCGCAGTTATAGAATTAAATGCGCTAACAGTCGCTCCATGTCGTCCTGCTGGTCCATCCGTTGTAACAACAGTCACAACTTGTGCAACACCACGCATTCCATCAATAAATCGATGGCGAAAATCGACAATATCATTCTCAACAGACATATTACACAGCCTTCTTCACATCAGTTTCTATATTCTGAAAACTTGGCATGACGTCTTCTGCAAATAATTGCATTGTATCTAGTATTTCCTGCTGTTCTGCACCAAAGTTGCTATTCACAATCACACGGTCAATGCCAAGGTCTTGATAGACACCTAATCGATCTATCATTTCTTGTGGTGAGCAAATCATTAAAGATGCATCCATCTCATCTCGCGTTTGTTTTCGTGGCAATGGTTTGATGATTCCTTCCTCAACAATACCAGGTCCCGTAAAAACATTATCGAAGCGCGAATAATATTCGTAAGCCAAATCCAACTTTCGCTGACGATCGCTTTCCGATTTGGTTGGGAAACCAACCCGCGATAATGAAAGGGTCAAATGTGCGCCTCGTGCACCCATTTCCTCTTTCGCACGATTAAAAGCATCAACTTGATCAAGCAGTAGTTGATGATGACCAGAAAGTGGCGTTGTCTGAATATGAAAGCCACGCTTTGTACAATGATAAATTCCTTCTGGATTTAGCACTGCCATCATCATTCCCGGACCACCAGCTTGAACCGGACGGGGCATTAATGTCATCGGTTCAAATTTATAATATTCACCGTCCCAGGAAACTTCTTTTTCCGATAAAAGAGCCTTTAAAACATCCAGAGATTCATTAAACTTTGCCTGTGTCTCTTCCATAGTGACACCAAGGCGTTCCATCTCATATTTAAAAGCACCGCGCCCTACACCAAGTAATAATCGTCCTTCACAAAGTGCATCCGCAATTGCCACGTCACCTGCGTAAGTACGCATGTCATGTAAAGGCAGAACAACAATGGATGTGATGATGTTCAATTGCTTTGTCAGTGCAGCAATTTTTACTGCTAATTGCAGCGGAGCAGGCATCATCAAGATATTCAACATATGATGTTCTGTAATAGAAACAGATTCAACACCTAACTTTTCGGCATGAACAGCTTGTTCAACCATCTCATTACATACTTTATCTGCTGTATATTCATGAGAGTTTGCAATGGGGGATAATTGGAAACAGAAATCCATTGATTGCTCCTAATCTATCTAAAGCTCAACATTGATAGATAACTTGTCACAATCTTTTAATTTTTGAAAACGAAATTAATTCAGCGATTACTTGAAATTAATCAAACTAATTTTTATATACATAGTCAAATTATTGTTTCAAATGCAATTGCATTTTATGAATAGCATTTTCCAACCAAGGCCAATTATCCTTAGCGTGCAAATTATTGATAACAAACGATTGTCGATAAAAACTGGGGCAATTACCTACTTCATAAATTAATTCTGCTTGCAAATGCTTTGATGCAAGACGACGAGGTAAATAGGCACTCCCCCCAAATTTCAGGATATAATCCAAGGCCCATCCTGGCGTGGATATCAAAGAGCCAGAATTCATTTCTTCCGAAAATACTTCCGCATGTTGTCGGCGTATTTCTGGCCCCATATCCACATATACATAATCATCTTCGTTGATCCCAATTTGATCAGCATTCGTAGAAATTAAAATCAGCTCATCCGCAAATAAAGGGGTGGCTACAGAAGTACTTGTAAGCGTATCTTCAAAAGAAAATGCAAGATCCACTAATCCCGTATCAAGCCAATGTGTGATTTCTTTCTCACTACCTGACCAAATAGATATCGCGACATTCGGATTTTCATTTCGCATAAATTCTAAAAAATAATCACCGACCTCATTCCATAAGTCCATATGGCATCCAAGGTTACATATATTGTCATACCCACTCGGAAGAGACAGTTCGTAATTCGCTTGTTTCCAAGTTTGTATTAGCAGTTCAGCATAGCGTTGAAACTTAAAACCCGCCGATGTTAGTTCTACACCGGATCTACTTCTGATAAGCAGCTTTTGTCCTAATAATTCTTCCAATGAATTTATTCGGGTTGTCACTGTAGATTGAGTAACATTTAACCGATCCGCAGCTTGTACTAGATTACCTGCAGCAACAACTTCAAGAAATGTTTTAACAAAGTATAAATTCATATTTTCTAGCCTCAGTTAGCTTCAAGCTATGCCATTCCTCTTTAAGGCATAGTTCTGTTTCAAAACGGAGTGGAAGATAGATCACGATATATATTCTACAATCTTATTTATATGGGACAATATGTTACGTAAAATCTTTAAACTGAACAGTAACACTAAATTTTCTTGCATTTCAACGTGCCCCAAAGGTCCTAGGTATTTTATGCATCTACTTGGATATCAACCATAAAAAAAGCCTCCACATTCCTGCTGAGGCTTATTTCGTTGGTTGCGGGGGCCAGATTTTAGTGCGCTTGACTTCGTCAATGCTCCTTGTACTTGGTCTATTCGCTATCGCGAAGCGGCGTTCTACCGCCCTCCTTATCCCTGCGTTTGCCCTGACTTTATTCGTCAATTCAAATCCTAATCTCAGTAATCTAAAATGTAAAAAGGCCGCCCTATAGGACGACCTTCTTACATATTGGTTGCGGGGGCCAGATTTGAACTGACGACCTTCAGGTTATGAGCCTGACGAGCTACCGGGCTGCTCCACCCCGCGATAATATATTTATTATCGCGGGGAGGGTATTGATTTCCCACGCAGCTCACGCTGCTTCGGGAAGGGCCCGCGATAATCTTTAAAGATTAAACCCATTCAGCGTTAACTGAATGGGTTTATGTAATTTGATCATTGTGATCTTGTCTATGGAAGGCTTGGCAGCGACCTACTCTCCCGCGTCTTAAGACGAAGTACCATTGGCGCTGGGGGCTTTCACTGCCGAGTTCGGGATGGGATCGGGTGGATCTTCCCCCGCCATAACCACCAAGCCATCGATAGACAAGGTAAGTTAATGAAGGACACTAAGTGCCACTTAATAAGATTATAAGTTGTATTTGCTTGATACGAGTTTCTGATTTTCATCAGATATCTATATTTCGTTCAGCGAATGTATACTTCAAAGATCAATGTCACTGTAAGCGACGATTAAGGATTGAAGCCTATCGAACAATTAGTACTGGTAAGCTACACGTATTACTACGCTTCCACACCCAGCCTATCAACGTGGTAGTCTTCCACGGTTCTCAGCGAGACCTAGTTTTGAGGGGGGCTTCCCGCTTAGATGCCTTCAGCGGTTATCCCGTCCATACATAGCTACCCTGCTGTGCTACTGGCGTAACAACAGGTCCACCAGAGGTATGTCCATCCCGGTCCTCTCGTACTAGGGACAGCTCCTCTCAAGTCTCGTACACCCACGGCAGATAGGGACCGAACTGTCTCACGACGTTCTAAACCCAGCTCACGTACCACTTTAAATGGCGAACAGCCATACCCTTGGGACCTGCTCCAGCCCCAGGATGTGATGAGCCGACATCGAGGTGCCAAACACCCCCGTCGATGTGGACTCTTGGGGGGTATCAGCCTGTTATCCCCGGCGTACCTTTTATCCGTTGAGCGATGGCCCTTCCATGCGGGACCACCGGATCACTATGACCGACTTTCGTCTCTGTTCCACCTGTCGGTGTCACAGTCAGGCGAGCTTTTGCCATTGCACTCATCAGACGATTTCCGACCGTCTTGAGCTCACCATCGCGCGCCTCCGTTACTCTTTGGGAGGCGACCGCCCCAGTCAAACTACCCACCACGCAGGGTCCCGGATCCGGATAACGGACCGCGGTTAGACATCAAAATATACAAGGGCGGTATTTCAAGGTTGGCTCCACGAATACTGGCGTACCCGCTTCAAAGCCTCCCGCCTATCCTACACATATAGATCCTGATGCCACTGCGAAGCTGTAGTAAAGGTGCACGGGGTCTTTCCGTCTAACCGCGGGAACCCCGCATCTTCACGGGGAATTCAATTTCGCTGAGTCTGCGTTGGAGACAGTGGGGCAGTCGTTACGCCATTCGTGCAGGTCGGAACTTACCCGACAAGGAATTTCGCTACCTTAGGACCGTTATAGTTACGGCCGCCGTTTACCGGGGCTTCAATTCGCAGCTCTCACTACTCCTTTTAACCTTCCGGCACCGGGCAGGCGTCAGACCCTATACGTCGTCTTTCGACTTCGCAGAGCCCTATGTTTTTAGTAAACAGTCGCCACCCCCATTTCTGTGCCACCCATACCTGGTTGCCCAAGTACAGGTCTCCCTTCTCGCGAACTTACGGGAGTATTTTGCCGAGTTCCTTCAACGCAGTTCTCTCAAGCGCCTTGGTATGCTCTACCATCCCACCTGTGTCGGTTTAGGGTACGGTCTACATGTGGAGGCTATTTCCTGGAACAGCTTCGCTGCATTCACAATCCGATAAGCAAATACAACTTACGCCATCCGTCACTCATCCACAGGCCCAGGAATATTAACCTGGTTCCCATCGCCTACAGCTCTCGCTCTCGGCTTAGGGGCCGGCTCACCCTGCGCGGATTAGCCTTGCGCAGGAACCCTTGGGATTTCGGCGAGAGTGTTTCTCACACTCTTTATCGCTACTCATGTCAACATTCGCACTTCCGATACCTCCACGGACCCTCACGGTGCCCGCTTCAGCGGCTTACGGAACGCTCCGCTACCACTTACATAAATGTAAGTCCACAGCTTCGGTACGTGGCTTTAGCCCCGGTACATCTTCGGCGCAAGACGGCTTAACTAGACCAGTGAGCTATTACGCTTTCTTTAAACGATGGCTGCTTCTAAGCCAACGTCCTGGTTGTCTTGGCCTTCTCACATCCTTTCCCACTTAGCCACGATTTAGGGACCTTAGCTGGTGGTCAGGGCTGTTTCCCTCTCGACTATGGACCTTAGCACCCATAGTCTGTCTGCCGAGTAGTACTTCACGGTATTCGGAGTTTGGTTAGGTTTGGTAAGGCTCGCGCCCCCCTAGCCCATCCAGTGCTCTACCCCCGTGGGTATTCACTCGACGCTCTACCTAAATAGATTTCGCGGAGAACCAGCTATTTCCGAGTTTGATTGGCCTTTCACCCCTAGCCACAGGTCATCCAGTAATTTTTCAACATTATCTGGTTCGGTCCTCCAATGCATGTTACTGCATCTTCAACCTGCCCATGGCTAGATCACTCGGTTTCGGGTCTAATCCAACGAACTATACGCGCTATTAACACTCGCTTTCGCTGCGCCTACACCTATCGGCTTAAGCTCGCTCGCTAGATTAAGTCGTTGACCCATTATACAAAAGGTACGCCGTCAGGACTCATGTCCCTCCGACTGTTTGTAGGCATCCGGTTTCAGGGTCTCTTTCACTCCCCTTATAGGGGTACTTTTCACCTTTCCCTCACGGTACTTGTGCACTATCGGTCGCATGGTAATACTTAGGCTTGGAGAATGGTCTCCCCATATTCAGGCAAAATTTCACGTGTTCCGCCCTACTCAAGGACCTGTCATCAACTGTACCTGTACGGGGCTATCACCCACTATGGCCACACTTTCCAGAGTGTTCCAGTTGTTAATGACAGGCCACTGGCCTGGTCCCCTTTCGCTCGCCACTACTCAGGGAGTCTCGGTTGATTTCCTTTCCTCCGGGTACTTAGATGTTTCAGTTCCCCGGGTTCGCCCCAACATCCTATATATTCAGATGCCGGTACCTCAAAGAGGTGGGTTTTCCCATTCGGACATCCCGGTATCAAAGTTTTTTGGCAACTC